>JAYFPO010000017.1:0-5695 GCA_034927685.1 Oscillospiraceae bacterium
AGGTAGTTTCATGGCAAAGCAAGGCATGGCCCGTCCGGACTGGACAAAGACGCACCCCCGCAACGACGCGCCCCCTGTGCCGGAAATTGAGGGAAAAGCAAAGCACGGCAAGCAGCGTGCAAATCCGATCGTCACCGGCACCGGCGGCCCGGAACAAAAAGTTTTCCACGATTCCAAGGGCGCGCCCTGATGTCCCCGCCCCGCCCGGCTCTGCCGGGCGCTTTTTTTATTCCGCCGCCGAATCGCTCCCGCGTTCCTCTGCTCGTCCTCATAGACAAAATCGGCGTAGTACAGAATGATAATTTCATTTGTATGGGATTCTGCTGCGCCGCTGCGGGCATCTGGTGCCGGATCCTCGATTCGCCCTGGGAGCGGCTACTGGCCACCTCGCTTCCGACCGCCTTCGGCGTCGTCTTCTGCATTCTCTTTACCGCCATTGCCCGCCTGTTTTGCTGACAATCTTACGCGCGCGCTGCGCAGCGCGTCTCCTCCCTGTTTCTGATGATTCGGGCGCCGTACAAAGTGGTACGATCAAGACCAATCCCACAAAATATTGTGCCTGATTCTCTCCAACCTGCGCAATTTGTTGATCCAAATCTTGACTCGACCGCAATTTTGCAACGCTCCCTTCCCATTTTTTTCTGAATTGTATTTGTAATTTCCGAAGTTCAAAGCTATTACTTGACGTATGCACATTCTTCGATTAAAATTAGATAGCATAAAATAAAATCTGATTGCATAAAAGTCCATCCGCTTGCTCGTCCACACCATCATGGGCTTGTTCGCACCGGGAACTCTTTTTTGTCCATACTTGCGCCTGTTTGTCATTCAAGGTCGACAAGCTCGTTTGTACAATATCCAGAGTTCTCGCAACACCCTTCTTCCTGTGCGGTGTTGTCCTGTGGGATCCTTGTCGATGAAAGCGGCGTGCTCCTTGGCCTGCAGGTCGTGGAGATTTCAAGAAATGCTTTCCCATGCCCCGCTGGATTCACACGGCAAATCCAGACGCTGTGGCTTCCGAATAAGCCAGCAAAACCCTGTTTCCGCAAAGAATACTTCCGGCCTGCGGCGTGCTTCCCGCATTGCCGCAGCCGGAGGGCCTATAGAGAGAGAAATCGTAGAGGTGCAGCATGGAGAACGAGAAACTGACGGTACTTGTCGTGGAGGATCTGGAGATAGACCGAATGATCCTACGGCAGATCCTTGGTGGAGAATATAAAGTCATCGAGGCCGCGAATGGGCAGGATGCTTTTGAGCTTCTCGCGCAAAAGCAAAGCGTGGCGGCGATTCTGCTGGATATTATCACGCCGGTTATGGATGGTTATACCTTTCTGAAAAGAATGCAGGAATCCCACTATGCCGCTCTGCCGGTCATCGCGATGACCGATGAGAAGAGCGCGGAGCAGAAGGCCCTCAGCCTCGGGGCGTGGGACTTCATCCCAAAGCCCTATCAGGCCAGCGCGCTGCTGCTCTGTCTGAAAAATGTGATCATTCGCAGCCAGTATTATCTGCTCAGCCAGATGCAGCACACGTTTGAGTATGACTCCCTGACCGGTCTCTATAACCGCACCAAATTTTTCTCGGAGACGAAGCATCTGCTGGGCAGCTACCCGCAGCAGGAATTTGCGCTGGTCCGCTTTGACATCGACCACTTTCATCTTCTGAACTCCTTTTGGGGCGAGGAGGAAGGCGACCGTTTTCTCCGGTTTGTCGCTGACACACTGCGGCGCATTCTGACGGAGGCGGCGCCGTGCACCTACGCACGCATCAACGCCGACACCTTCTGCATCTGCGAGCCCTATGCGAAGGACGTCATTCAGCGGCAGGTGGAGGTGCTCAGCACAGAATTTGCCGCATACAACCGCAATTATCTGATCGAGCCTTCCTTCGGTGTCTACGTCATTGAGGAGCCCGGTAAGCGAATCCAGGCGATGCTGGAGTTGGCAACGCTGGCGGCCAAGGATTGCAAGGGCAAATACATGACGTTCCTGCGGTACTACAGACCCGAGATGAGCCGGAAGGTCGAACAGGAGCAGCAGATCGTCAACGAGATGCAGTACGCGCTCGATACAGAGCAGTTCCAGGTCTATCTGCAGCCCAGATACGACCTCAGAACCGAGCAGCCCTACGGCGCGGAGGCGCTGATCCGCTGGCTGCACCCGGAGCGGGGCCTGCTGTCCCCCGGCCTGTTCATCCCGGTGTTCGAACGAAACGGCTTTATCGGTAAGGTGGATTATTACATGTGGGAGCGGGTTTGCCGCCTGCTCCGCAAGTGGATGGACGAGGGCTCGACGCCGGCCCCGATCTCGGTCAACGTGTCCCGGGTCAATATGTATAACCCCAATCTGGTCGCCTTGCTGACCGGATTGGTGCAGAAATATAGCGTCCCGCCGCAGCTTCTGAATCTGGAGCTGACTGAGAGCGCCTACATGGACAACCCGGAGGCCATGAGCAAAACGGTCGCCGCCCTCCAGGACACAGGCTTTCTCGTCATGATCGACGACTTTGGCAGCGGGTATTCGTCTCTGAACACCCTGAAGGACATTCCGTTCAACATTCTGAAAATCGACATGGAATTTCTCTCCGGCAACGCGGACGCCGGACGCAAGGAGTGCATTATGACCTCGGTGGTCCACATGGCCGGCTGGTTGAATGTTCCGGTCGTCATGGAGGGCGTCGAGACGCTGCAGCAGGTCAACTTTCTCAAGAGCATCGGCTGCGACTATGTGCAGGGCTACTACTTTGCAAAGCCCATGCCGGTGCCGGACTACGAAGCCCTGCTCCGCGGCGCACAGCCAAACCGGTTCGAATCCCGGTCCGTCAACCACGACCGGCTGGTCGAGACGATCTGGACCTTCGACTCCCGGATCGACCTCCTGTTCAACAGCATCAAACGCCCTGCTGCGATCTACGAATTTGACAACGAGTCCTTCAGCACAATTCGTGTCAATACGGACTTCAACCGCTTCTTCGGCTACGGCGAGCGGCATGGCGACAGAAACGCCGCGCAGGCGCTGGGCCTGCCGAATACGGCGCTGCAGACGATTCTGGCTGCGTTCCGGCGCACGGCGGATACCCGTCAGGAGACGGTGTGCGAATATACTCGCCCATGGTACAACGGCGCGACGCGCACCCTCCGGCTGGATCTGCAGTACTGGGGCGCCAACGAGAATACGGCGGTAATGTTCGCGCTCTTTTCGGAACTCGACTGAGCGCGGAACCACGTCATGAAAGGGGAACAGACTGGACATGATGCATATCAGACAATGGTTGCTGGACCAGCGTTTCGACGTCTTTCGCGACCAAATTCGTCTGCGCAACTATCGGCGAATTCGCATGTTTCTGATCATTGGGCTGCTCTTCAGCGCCATCGATGCCATTGTCAATTTACTGCTGTCCCGATTCTCTGCGTTCCCTCTGGCCCCCGCGGCAGTGTTCTTCTATTTTTTCGTCCTGACCGTCCTCTATTGCTTTCTGCTTTCGGAACGGACAAAGCACATCACGCTGATCTTCTATCTGATGGAGCTCCCGCTGATGGCGCTGGCGATCTGGATGGGCACCTTTCTGGACCCCGGCTGTTCCTCCATCACAATCATGGTGTTCCTCTGCGTGTTGCCGCTACTTATTCTGGACAAGCCGTGGCGCGTCGCCGCGTATATCGTCGCCACCGCGCTTGTCTACGCATTCTGCTGCAGTGTGGCCAAGGCGCCCCAGCAATTCTACGCCGACATGGTCAACCTGTTTCTTTTCCTTTCCATGGCCCTCGCCATTACGTTTTTTACGCTGATGGAGCGGATCGACAGTGTGGAGTCCGTGTTCCAGTACCGCAGCCGTTCCGAGCGCGACGTGCTCACCGGCATCTACAACCGCGGCGGCGATAAAAAAATCAGCCTTCTCCTCCGGGAGCAGGTGCCCGGCGCCTTTCTGATCATCGATGTGGACAATTTCAAGCTTATTAACGACACCTATGGACACTATGCAGGCGACAGCACGCTGGTTCTTCTGGCCAAAACCATCGCAAAGAATTTCCGCGCATCGGATATCATCATGCGGCTCGGTGGCGACGAATTCATCGTATATGCGGCCGGTCTGACCGACGCCGTGCTGTGCCGCAAGAAGCTGGAGGAACTCCGAACCGACGTACAGAGCATCCTGGTGCCGGAGGCGACGACGCTGCGGCTCACCGTCAGTATGGGCTGCGTGCGGAATCTCGGCCTGCATACGGATTACGCAGAGATCTACGAGCAGGCGGACAGGTGCCTCTACCGCGCGAAGGTCGCCGGCAAGAATCGCGTGGAGATCGAATAATCGTTTCGGACATTGCTCCGTAATCCGCGGGAATTCCAGGAAGTTCGTGAAAACTTTCTTGAATGAGATCCCTTTGCCGACTCGGAAGCGGCTATGGCGGGCATCCGCGTTTGCGCGATCGCCGAATTTTAAAAAGCATCACAGGCAGGGGTCATGGACCCCTGCCTGTGATGCTTTTATGCGTAATCAGTTCCATATTGGGTAACCACATCAAATGCCTAACATTTGCGGTACCGCTCAAAAGCTCCCTCCACAGCGATTGGGATAGTCTGAATTTTGATCCCGATGGAGGCGGCTTCTTTTTAGTATGCTTCTGTTATTTTTTTTTCAGATATTTTATGCAGACTAGAATGACCAAAATCATTGCAACGATTTGCAGCAGCGCCTCCAACACGGAAACACACCATGCGATATTAAGCAGTACGGCGCTTCCCGAAATCGCGCCGATTGAAGAAACCAGAGAAAGCATGACGCCACCCCCCCATTAGAAATCACTAAATTAAATGTAGTTTTCTGCATTAAAAGTTTGCCCCATAGAGAAAGGTTCCTTGATTTGAAAAGACAATCCTGTTGTTGGTTCCGTATAGGAGAACAAGCAATATCCACTTACCTACCATCTGACATTTGCATGATACTATTTTAGATATTATAACATGCTGTGTTCATTTTGTACATTCCAGTGCTTAGATTATCTCAAATTTTTAGTATATTTTAATCATCAAAACCGTTTTAGTCCCTGAAATTGACAAAAAAGCGGGAACAGGATATGATGTAATAGAATTGCCTTTTAAGACCTGTAACCGCGTCTTTCAGAAAAAACATTGATCGGATTCCTCATTTCCCGCATTAAGCCCCACCGGCCGATGCCGACCGGCATAACCACAAGCTGCGAAGGAGACAGCCATGGAAATCAGACAAGTCTTTAAAAACAAAAAACAGTATATGGACCTTCTCTTTCTGGCAGACGAGCAGGAGGAGATGATCGACCGCTATCTGGACCAGGGCGATATGTTCGTGCTGCTGGACCCGGAAGCCGTGGGCGAATGCGTGGTCTGCGACTTGGGGAACGGCGTCTTTGAGATTAAAAACATCGCCACAAAGCCGAGTGTCCACGGCAGGGGCTATGGCAGCGCGCTGATTGAATTCGTCATGCGGCATTACTGGGACCGCTGCCGCCAGATGCTGGTCGGCACGGGCGACAGTCCCTTGACGGTACCTTTCTACAAAAAATGCGGTTTTCAGGAACATCACCGGCTGAAAAATTTCTTCATAGACCACTACGACCACCCCATCTTCGAATGCGGCGTTCAGTTGGTGGATATGGTCTACCTGTCCAGGGAGCCGGCGCCAAACGCATGCGCGCAATTGTAAACACCAAGGGGGCGGC
>JAYFPO010000008.1:0-102204 GCA_034927685.1 Oscillospiraceae bacterium
AGCATTGTCGGCGGCTTTGCCCATAATCAGGTGATGGCTCTGGCAGACAAGATCGTCGATGCCGTCAAATCCGGTGCGATCAAAAAGTTCTTTGTTATGGCCGGCTGTGACGGACGTATGAAGTCCAGAGAATACTACACCGAGTTTGCGGAGAAGCTCCCGAAGGACACGGTGATTCTTACGGCGGGCTGCGCGAAGTATCGCTATAATAAACTGAAGCTGGGCGATATCGGCGGCATTCCGAGAGTTCTGGACGCCGGACAGTGCAACGACTCCTATTCTCTGGCGGTTATTGCCCTGAAGCTCAAAGAGGTGTTCGGACTCGATGATATCAACAAGCTGCCGATTGCCTTCAATATTGCCTGGTACGAACAGAAGGCCGTCATCGTTCTCTTGGCGCTGTTGTACCTGGGCGTGAAGAATATCCACCTCGGACCCACGCTGCCGGGCTTCCTGTCACCCAACGTGGTCAAGGTTTTGGTTGAAAAATTTGGGATCGCGGGTGTCGGAACAGTTGACGATGACATCAAACTGTTCATGAATGCCTGATAAAGAAAGGAATATCGCATATGAAAGCAACGATCGACAGAGAAGGATGTATTTCCTGCGGGCTATGCGTATCAACCTGTCCGGAGGTATTCCGGATGGCTGATGACGGGCGAGCGGAGGTTTGCGCGGACCCTGTTCCTGAATCTGCGGAAGACGCAGCGGCAGAAGCGCGTGATGACTGTCCCGTCTCTGTTATCACGGTAGAATAACTAGGAATCAGCGCCCTTCTGAACGGTTTTGCAGTTCAGAAGGGCGCTTCATCGTCGCATCGATTATGATATAATAAAGTAAATTTTATCGCAGATTTTATATACAGCAAACTGAACCTCGCACTTTTTCATGAGCAATTTATTCACGGCAATACAGTTTATACTGCACCCCCTCAATTTCCTTTTCATGCTGACAGGTAAGAATTTCAGATTCGGTCGCCGTAGTGATTTCAGCGAACTTCATACGAATGACTTTTTCTACGATGGTATCCGTTTTCGGTACGGAATAGCCGGATTGCCTATTACACTCCCCGGAATACCGCACGTCGTAGTGGCATTGATGCCGCGCCCGTACTTCCGTCTGTGATGTCCCGTCCGACATCCGTTTCAGGCTGCCGCTGGTGGTCAGTGTCAGACGGTTGCCGCAATGGGCGCAATCGATGTTTCCCCTTTCCCTTGCAGTTGAGAGGAATGGAACTGTGCGTCTGCGTACGCTGTCTCATGATCTCCTGAGCATGAGCAAATACTTCGTCGCCAATAATCCGAAGCTCGTCAATAGCGGAAACTGAAAGTGCGGAACGGTGGAGTTCCGCACTCGGAAGCCTGCTGCTTTTCAGTATGCAGGGGCCTGCGTTTTCACGCAGGCCCCTGCTTTGGATTTATTCTGTACGAAGTGCCGTAACGGGATCTTTCTTTGCCGCGTTGCGAGCGGGCATCAGACCGCCGAGCATGGTGATTGCCATACTGATGAGGATCAGGACAGCAGCATAACCGATCGGAAGATTGGCGCTGACAGTTGCTGCCCCGATCAGAGCATGAATGATTGCGTTAATCGGGATCGTCAGCAGCTCGGATATTCCAACGCCGAGTACGCCGGAACAAAGACCGATAATGAATGTCTCTGCATTGAATACCTGAGAAATGTTGCGCTTGGACGCGCCGATCGCACGCAGAATACCGATTTCCTTGGTGCGTTCCAACACGGAGATATGCGTAATAATACCAATCATGATGCAGGAGACAATCAGCGACACGGCCACGAAGGCAATCAATACATAAGAGATCACATTGACAATGGAGGTGATCGACGACGTCAGTAAAGCCACGTAATCCGTGTAGGTTATCTGCTCGTCTTCGCCCGCTGTTTTGTTGTAGTTCTCAATGCAGTCGGAAACGGCTTCTTTGTCGTCAAAGCTGTCCGTATAGATGCTGATTGAGGTCGGAGCATCATAGCTTACTTTTCCAAATGCTTCAATATTGTCCTTATAGCTGCTGTCACCGAGATAGGTATCATAGACCGAAAGAAGAATGGTGTCATCCGGCGTTTGGGAAATCCATTGATCAAGCGCCGCCGCGAGGGTAGTTTCGTCCATGTTTCCGGTCCCTGTCATACCAGACATACCGGAAGCGCCGTTTGAAGCAGAACTGTCGGAGGAATCTGCGCTTTCAGTTGATGTCTGAGAATACAGAATCATTTGATACATAGAAGCTTTATCAGAAACACCGAGTTCGGAGAGATATGTTTTCGCGTTTTCGATCTTTTCCGCGTTGCTTGCCGCTTCAAAAGGAAGCCCGTTCAGCACGTTAATATCGGGTGCAGCTTCCTGTGCGGTCACAACAGCGCTGCTATTCGCGTGCTCCACAATATGATCCGTCAGTGCGCTTGTATAGGCGACGGCTGAAGTGAGCGAGGCATTCGCGGCGTCTTCCACAGGGCGGACGACGCCCACAACTTTGAGCTTGATGCTGCTATCAATCAGCTGCTGCTCATAAGCAGTGTCTTCGCCGACGTTTGTAAACGTACCGTCTTCATTATTTACATAATAGTCGCAGGAAGGAATCAGATAGAACGTGTATCCGTTCAAATCCTCATAGCTCCAGTCAGGGACGTCCGCTTCTTCTCCGTTTTCAATTTGATCCTCAATGTTTTGATACTGGTCCTTGGTGATGAGTCCGAGCTGGTAGAGGACGGAAGTGGAAATTGAATTGTTTTCATCCAGGACAAGAACCACCTCATTATAGCTTTGCGGCCAGCTGCCGTAAAGAACGTCGTAGCTGTCCGTCGTCACCTTGCTGACCATTTCTCCGCCGGAGCCGGGCATCAGTTCTTCAAAATTTTCCGCGCCGCTGGAGGAGGATGTGCCCATTAAGCGGCTCATCATACCGCTTGACTCAGCGCCCATCATGCCGGCAGATGACGAATCGGAATCGGTTTCAAGGTTGGTATTCTGATAATTCCCGTCCGCATCTTTCGTAAAGACGTCAAAATTGACGTTATACGAATATACGATGCCGTTTTCGCCGAGGTATTGCTGAATTTCGCTGTTCGGATCGTCCAGGTATTTTTTGAAGGAAGTCAGATCGTTTTCCGTCACGCTGGACATGACCTGACTTTCCGATTCAATTTCACTGTTGTCCGCAAAAATTCCCGTCCGGGTTTCAGCCTCTTCGGTATTATTTCCCATCATCTGGCCCATCCTGCTGCCCCGGCTGCTCATCACGCTTGTGAGATCAATACTTTCCGCGCTGATCGTGATCGGATAGGAGGTCATGGTATCCTTTTGAATGTCGGCGATATAGGTGTTGACTCCCGTGGACAGCGCCAAAATTAGTGCGATCCCGATAATTCCGATCGAGCCGGCAAAAGCTGTCAGAAGGGTTCTGCCTTTTTTGGTGCGCAGATTGTTGAATGACAGTGAAATCGAAGTCAAAAAGGACATGGATGACTTGCCCATATTTTTGTGTTTTGCCTGCTCAAGCACGGAAGAATCCACGTCATACGGATTGGAGTCGTCTGTTACTCTCCCATCGCGCAGCTTGACGATCCTGGTGGCATATTTTTCTGCAAGCTCCTGATTGTGCGTTACCATGACAACGAGGCGGTCTTTTGCAACTTCTTTCAAAAGCTGCATGACCTGTTCGCTCGTTTCCGTATCCAAGGCCCCTGTCGGTTCATCCGCGAGCAGGATGTCCGGATTGTTGATCAGGGCACGCGCGATCGCGACACGCTGCATCTGCCCACCCGACATCTGGTTCGGTTTTTTATGGAGCTGGTCGCCGAGACCGACCCGTTCGAGCGCTTGCTTTGCCCGCTTTCTCCGCTCTGTCCTTCCGATTCCGGAAATGGTCAGCGCCAGCTCAACATTGGCAAGAACCGATTGATGAGGGATTAGATTATAGCTTTGAAAAACGAAACCGATCGTGTGATTTCGGTAGGAATCCCAGTCGCGATCCTTGTATTTCTGGGTTGAAATCCCATTGATGATTAAATCGCCGCTGTCGTAACGGTCAAGACCACCGATGACGTTTAAAAGCGTTGTTTTTCCGGAACCGGACGGGCCGAGGACGGCAACGAATTCATTGTCCCTGAGGTTCAGACTTACGCTGTCAAGCGCCGTCTGAACAAGAGTACCTGTCACATATTTTTTGCTGATTTCTCGAATTTGAAGCATACCTGTATCTCCTTTTGTGATTCTCGCTCTGGTTTACGAGTTGCAGTTTATCATGCTTTGAGAAACCGAAAATAAACTCTGCGATTGCTTTTTTGAACTATTTGTGAACTCTTTTGCAAAATTTATTTTCAGTTTATCGTTTGTGATATAATATGAAATGTAAAAAGGGAGGCGTATGTGATGTTTCAGGTTTTAGTTGTGGAAGACGATAAAAACACGGCAAAGCTGATGAAGGCGGTGCTGACACACGCGGGATATGAGGTATACGGAGCGTCAGACGGCGCGCAAGCGCTTGATGTGACAGATAAACAGCATATTGATCTCATCGTGCTTGACGTCATGATGCCAGTGATGGACGGATATGAGTTTACAGAACAGCTTCGTTCCTGCGGAGACAACACGCCGATCCTGATGGTGACCGCCAAACAGCTTCCGGAAGAAAGGTGCAAAGGTTTTCTCGTAGGCACCGATGATTACATGGTCAAGCCGGTCAACGAAGATGAAATGCTGCTGCGGATCAAAGCGCTACTGCGGCGCGCGCAGATCGCCAATGAGCGAAAGCTGCGAATCGGTAAAGTCGTGCTGGACTATGACGCGCTTACCGTATTCCGGGAAGGGGTCAGTCAGACGCTTCCGCAAAAGGAATTCCATCTGTTGTATCAGCTTCTATCTTATCCGAATAAGATTTTCACGCGGCTCCAGCTGATGGATGAAATCTGGGGTATGGAATCCGAAACGGTCGATACCACGGTAAATGTCCACATCAACCGGCTGAGAAAGCGTTTTGAAAGCTGGCCCGAATTTGAAATTGTTGCGATCCGCGGGATCGGCTACAAGGCGGTGATCAGCAATGGCTAAGATGCCAAAACGATTCCGCCGCTTCCGCCTTGCGCTCCTGTTCGCTCTGATCGTGTTTGCGATCATGCTGGTAACGATTTTAATTGTGTTCGGCGGAGCATATTTGCTCGGCAGGGTCGGCCTAATCAACAGTGACGAGCACACGGGTATACCCCTTTTGATCTTTGCTTTGGTCAGCCTGGCTGTCGGAACGGTCATGGCCTTCCTGACCAGCAAACGTCCCCTTGCGCCGATCAGAAGAATGATGGAAGCTACCGATCAGATTGCTGGCGGCGACTACAGCGCAAGAATAGATTTAAAAGGACCGGAAGAGCTGAAACAGCTTGCCGAAAAATTTAATGATATGGCGGAGGAACTCGGCAGCGTTGAGATGCTGCGGAGCGATTTCGTCAACAATTTTTCACATGAATTTAAAACGCCAATCGTTTCGATACGCGGCTTTGCGAAAATGCTGAAGCGGGACGACCTGACGGCGGAAGAACGAAATGAATATCTTGATATCATCATCAGCGAGTCGGAGCGCCTCTCCGATCTTTCTACCAATGTGTTGAATCTGTCCAAGATTGAGCAACAGACAATCCTGACGAATATTATCCGGGTCAATGTCAGTGAGCAGATTCGGCAGGTCATCGCTCTGCTCGATTGCAAGATGGAAGCGAAACGTATTCAGATCGACTTTGATTGCGATGAGGTCGTTTTGAACGCAAATGAAGAGCTGCTGAAGCAGGTGTGGATCAATCTGCTTGATAACGCTGTGAAATTTTCTCCGCAGGGAGGTACGATCAGCATTCGTATTGTTCCGGAGGCAGAGTATTACCGCATTGCCATCAAAAATGAAAGCGAAAGCCTATCCAAAGAAAGCGTCGCACATATTTTTGATAAGTTTTATCAGGGAGATGCTTCCCATAAAGAAAAAGGCAATGGTCTTGGACTGACCATTGCCAAAAGAATTGCAGAACTGCATGATGGAACGATTGAAGTGCAGAATGACAAAGATCAAACAGTAACTCTTTCAGTAGTACTGCCGGGATGTCTATTGCACAATAACTAACCTTCCTCAAACAGTGAGCCGGAGATATTTTTTCATATCGATTTATAAAGCGCGAGAAACCATCTTGAATGAAAATCACGGATGGCGGTGTAGCGCTCCCGCCAATGCTCGCCGACGGACCGGGCGGTGGTTTTCAGAAAATCCGTCCAGCCCTTATGACGGTCAGGAATCCGCGCCGCCGTGTGGTCGGGCATCTGTGTTAAGGCCGTTTCTGTGCCTTGCATACTGAAATTTCTCCTTCGTATCATGTATTTACTGTGTTTTTGACACGGTGCTTGGCATAGAAAAAGACCTTGTTTTGGCCGTTCAGCCAAAAAACGGGCTGTTGCAAAACGAATTTACGGCAGCAAATTGCACAATAAAAGCAGCCTGACAAGCAGGAAAATGCGCTTTGAAATGGCTTTTATGGGCCAAATCAAGGCGAATTTTTGTGCACTATTTTCTAGAAAGGGCGTTTTGCTACGTCCCTTTTCATGCAACAATAGCCGGGTCGCCCATCGTATTCCCCGGGATGCCGTACATTGTAGCGGCATTGATACCGCGCCCGTACTTCCGACTGCGATGTCCCGTCCGGCATCCGCTTCAGTCTGCCCTTGGCGGTCAGTGATATGGAATACTGCCTTTGGACCCGGACAACGAAACGAGAAGAATTTTTGAATATCATGGAGGCAACTATCCCTTGGGACGAGTGGGTGCCTTCATCAAGCTGCATTATTCCAGCGACAAGCGGGGCAGTCCGCCGAAGGGTAGCGAAAAGATGCTGTGGAGATCCTGTCGCAATGCTGGTTTAACCTTTCAGAGGAAGGCGTAGGGGAGCGAAGCGGTGGGATTCGCGTCCGTATCGGGAAAGCTGGGAAAAGCGGCATTATTTCAAATTGATATTGACACAGGGCGACCTTCAATATATAATTCAAGCGTAGAATGAATGTTCATTCTACGCTTGGGAGGAGATTGGGATTGTATAAAACATCAAAGGATACCCAAAAGTCTAAAGAAACTAAGCGGCAGATGATTCTGGATACCGCTGCGAAGGTGTTTGCGGCTAAGGGGTACCACAATACGACAGTAAAAGACATTGTTGATAAAGCGGCCGTTTCAGTGGGTAGCTTCTATTTCTATTTCAAGAGTAAGGATGATTTGTTCACCGAGCTTTATATGAGCATAGCGGACAAATTCCATACCAATACGATGCGCGTTTTGGATGTGGAGAATTTTTCGCTGCTGAAAAATTTCACGCGGGTGATGATGGCGAATCTCTGGCTGTATGAGCAAAACCGTGATATATCCAAGATAATGCTTTTGGAGGCAGCAGTCATCAATCCGGAGTTTCAACAGATAAGAACAGACAGCATGAAAGAAGCGGCACGAACCATGGCGACATGGTTTGAGCGGACTAAACTGCATAATTCAGTCAATATTCCGGACGCAAGGGTTGCCGCCCTCATTTATGCAGGCTCTTACTACTATCTAATCAATGACAGGCTGGAATCCGAAACATGCATTCCCCTAACGGACTATGGTTATGCGTTTTGCGTTTATCACCTGCAGGCGCTGAAAATTCCCTTTGAAGAGGCTGCGGTCAAAGCGGATATTGATGACGTCCTGAATGAACTGGCGAACTTTAATTTAGAAGTGTCACAGAAAGAAGAAACGCGTACTGAATTATAATTTTGGTAAAGCCCTTGCATCCGACAGTATTTCAAAGAACCAGATTAAGTTTCATTCCCATTGCAATCAGGAACATTCGCGGCATTTGGTTTGCAATTGAAATCAGCCTTGCCATCCGCACGATTCACAGCCTTGTATATGAGAAATGGAGAAAGTGGCGCAAGGGCGCTTTCTCACGCCGCTCATGTTCGTCCTACATCATGATGTTAGACACGATAAAAACAGGGAACAACCGGTTGTTGATTAATTTGAAAAGAGGATCGGCTCATGGATTCTGCAAAAAGAAAAGAACTGAAAAACGCCTATCAAAATAAGTCTGCTGTTGGCGGTATCTACTGCATTCAGTGCGGCGGCAGTCATCGCAGATGGATCAAGTCCACAGAAGATCTGAAGAGCCTGAGAAATAGACTTTCGTTTGCGGCTTCGACAAATTCCTGCCCGGAACCGGCAATGCGTAAGGAGTGGGCTGAATACGGAGTACAATCGTTTTCTTTCATCATTCTTGAAGAAATTAAAAAGAAAGAAACCCAAACGGCAAAAGAATTCTCACAGGACATCGGAATTTCCCTTGAAATATGGCTTGAAAAGTATAGGCACGGCGATTTTTGATGAGAGGGAAAGCCACATGGAACTCAAAACTGAAATGTATTAATTTCATGGCAGGTCGAAAAAATAGCGCAGCTGCCACAAAACAAAAGGCGAGAACAGCGCTGCTGGAATATCTGACCGTAAAATTCGAGCCGGATTCTTCGGATTTAAAACAGCAGGGGAATCGACGTTGCAGGAGTCAGCAACGAGATGGATACGGTTCTCAGGGAGGAACTTAACGCCAAATAAATCGGGAGGGACAACTGAAAATGAAAAGAGAAATTAAGCACTTAATCATCGGAAGCATGATTTGCGCGGCAACGATGCTGTTATTTTTAGCCTTCGGTAATCAACTTCCGAATCATGTGCCGGTTCAGATCACTATAGATGGTTCCGTAGGGAACACATTGCCAAAGCCCCTGTTCATCTTCGGCCTGCCAATCGTTTTCACGGCAGTAAATCTAGCCAAGGGGTGGTCGCTCATCAGAAAGCAGGGAGCATCAATCTATAGCTTTTACATCATTCCTGGGATAGCCGTATTGCTGTCGGTAGCAATACTTTGGACTGCGCTGGGTTTTTGCTAAGGGGACATCGTAAGTGGAGTATCAGCATAGGCGAAACCTAGGAAACGGCGAGAGGAACAGCCCGTCCCTCTCGCCTGCGACATGTCGCAGGCACTCAATGGGGCAACAAGAAGTACAGGAATAGGAAGCATTTGGAGGCTGTTATGGATGATGCCTCCATTGCGGGCTAGCTTCTTTCTCTCAGAGACTGCAAACTAATTTGCGCATAACTCTTAACACTACCTACCTGACACTACCTTTCCGTGCCATAATTTGCACGGTATTTGTTTTGTTTCACACCGAAATCATACCAAAAAGCAGAGCCGTTGTGTCTGCCTTCGCAGCCACTTCGACTCTGCTTTTTTCAGGCAGTTTTGCAACAGCCCCTTTATGGAGAAATATGATGTAATTTTAATTTGCTTATGCATGCTCTTTACAGGAAACTTTTATCACTTCGAGTTTAAAAACACAAGTCGCATCAAGCATTGCATCAGAAAAACTCCAATGATCCGTTCCCGAATTATGAAGCATAATGGCCTGTAAAGCGGATTCCTTTTCTGCGCGGTCTTCCACAAAATCAACATGCCCTGTCCCGATTACACTCTGAAAGCATGCAGAAAACTGGCACGCAGTTGGTCCTTCCATGAGTTTGTAATTCGTATCTAATTCAAATCCGGCAGCGTGTGTCTTAGCGATTAAATCTATCTTACGCCCGTTCTTAGCTCCATGAAAATAGAAGGTTCCGCTGCCGTCGTTTTCAACATACCCAAAATTCAGCGGGACAATATAGACTTCGCCCTCATCATAAAAACCCAATCTACAGCAATTGCAGGAAGAAATAATTTCATTGATTCTTTCACGATCTGTCATTTCTCGATCCTTTCTTCTCATGTTCTTACCCTCCAATCAAGCTCTTGCGTATCTTTCAGTATAACGCATGAAAAGGCAACGTTTTTTTGGAGCTTATGCCATACGCTGCGTCGCGATTTTCGCTGATTCCATGCGCCCAGGAATTGAATGGGACTAATCGTAATTTTTCATGATTGACGCATCATCATGAAACAGATCTGCTGCGAGGTCAGTCATATTCATTTTTTCCCAATATGGTAATTTTATATGTTCCTTATAGTATTTCATTGGAATGGGGTGGGTTCCGACAACAACCTTGATGTGATATCGGCTTTCAATGAATTCTTTTAGTTCTTTTATATATGGGCAGGGAGGATAGCCTACTACAAAACCCGTTGCAAAATGTATTGTTTCGGCGCCATTTTTTATCATTTCTTCCGGGACATACTCGATATTTCCACCTGGGCAACCGCCGCAGCACGAATATCCCACCAGTTCAACATCTTCTTCCGGGGGATAAATGGAAAAAGCACCCACTCGCTCTTTTAAGGCCCTCAGACATTTTCCACCCCCGCAGTTTTGATAGCGAGAACAGACAATGATTCCAACTTTTTTCATAGTTTTTAAGCTCCTTAAAAGAAATTAATCCGAGAAAAATTGATATTTCCATCGGAATCCGTAATTCCTGCGTCGGCATGAACATATTCGATTTTTGCAATAAACATCTCGTGAGAACCTGTGACAATGGAATCCACGACCGTACATTCTATGTTGACTGGGCAATCCGTAAGGAGCGGAGCGCTTACTATTTTGCTGTTCTGAAGCTTAACGTTCATTGCGGCCAACTTGTCTCCATCTCGCTTGCTGTGGCTGCCCAGGTAATCAAAGACATCCTTATAACTTCTGTCCACAAGATTTACGACGAAGCATCCCGATTCTTTGATCATTTTGTAGGAATACCTTGTTGGAACAATACCGACCATGACCATAGGCGGATCGTAGCTGCAATTGCCGCAATAGCCTACCGCAAGCACATTGCTTTCACCATCCAGGCCCCGACAGGAGACAAGAACTTTTGGAGCAGGCTGAAGACAGGATTTCATTTTTGCTTCTTTCTTTTCTGTGACATTTGTTGTGTTCATGAATACCTCCTCGTTATTTGATTTTACTTCCTTTGCTATTTGATATTTTTTGCTCATGCTAAACGCTGTTTTATATCATTTCAGACATGGCCGGCATTGCGATTCCCGTCCTGACTCCCGCAACGAAGAAGGATTGCCGCTGTGTCCGTTTTTTCTCTTCCTCACTCGTGACAGCAGCACGGAAAAGACGCAGTACGGAGTAAACAGTGGAGCGACAATCATGCAGCGTAAAAAAGTGATCGCTATGGCTTAATTATTATCAGGCAAATCAGCAAACGCCCAGGAACAAGGCGTAAAATGCGGAAAGGGGAACGAAAGGATCAACACCTTCGCTAAAATCTATGTGCCCTATCTTGATTGTAGTATCATTATCGGCATATGTCAATAATAAATGGAAAGAAGAAATAATAAAACCAGATCCAAAGCACACTTCGGATCTGGTTTTCGAACTATATGATATACGATCGCTCCATATCATCAATCACACCGGCCATGCCACCAACAGGTTCCACGTCCGAACCTACCTCCGCAGGAATGGCTGCATGCCGTATTTTTGGAACCGCAGGCAGGGCGGACGCAGCAGCCATCCTGAATAGACTTCAGATTTTTTTTGCAGGTCGCTGACGCAATCAGTTTACTTTTCTTGATTATATAATTTGTTTTTATAATAGCTGTCTGACAAATAAAGTGCGCCCAAAGGATTGTGCGCCAAAACCCGGTCTTTTACAGCGAAGACGGTAACCGGCGCATCGGAGTATTTGATAAACAAGGAGTCATGCCCAACGCATAATCCCAGGATGATATTCAATTCCGTCTGGGCTTTATTCAAAAAAAACGCCTGTCCGACGGGATTGCACATGGGTTCATAGGTGTCCGGCACAATTTTTTCCTGTTCTTTAATCCCCAAAAATTCCTTCGGGATACTTCCGTTTTTACATACAATGGATGACACTTCAAAACCATGATTTCGAAGTATGGAGCAAAATGTCTCCGCTTCCTTGCAAAGACCAATGCAAAAGGCAACTCCCAATTTATGGAATTTGCATTTTTCTGCAAAATCGATGATTTCTTCCAGCCTGGTTTTTTTGCAATAGCCTTCCGATTCCACCAAAGCAGAATGATAAGCAAGATTCAGTATCTCTGGATCTTGATACTGTGTCTTAATCTTTTCCAGCGCTTCTGTTTCCGCACAGGGGCAATTCTTAGGAGCATTTTCCAAGTCTCCTGTTCGACAGGCGTGAATTTTGCAGGATGCGCAAGTATACATTTTCATTCTTCTTTCTATCTATGAAGCAACGAGAAACAGACAAAATGCTCAGGTTCAGATCAAAGGCAACTGATGATACGAATTACTTCCGCCGGGCATTCAATGGCACACGCGCCGCATTCCATGCAGTTGCCGCTTACCTTGGCCTTACGATCTTCAATCATTATCGCGTCTACTGGACAAACAGTTTCAGTGATTAGTGTATGCCCACAACTATCATAACTGCATTATTGGCATATGTCAACAACTGGTTTCAAAATAGGAATGTAGCACGAACCATTTCGTGCACTGCACTACAAAATTTCTGAAAGGCTATGCGATATTCTTTCGTTTTTAGATTCAAACAGCCTACATTGGACGAACACCGCCCGCGTGCACCGAAAACAAATGGATCGTTCCATTTTTATATTGACAAAACTTGATTTGATGTATATACTGGTAACATATCAAACAATCTTGATATGAGGTGATCACTTGGAAACAATCTATGAGGAACACGCAAAGGTGTTCAAGGCATTTTGCGATGAAAAACGCCTTAGGATACTGGAACTGCTGCAAGGCGGCGAGAAATGCGCCTGTGTTTTGTTGGAACAGCTGGATGTGGGGCAGTCAGGGCTTTCCTACCACATGAAAATTCTGGTCGAGTCAGGCGTTGTGGAAAGTCGGCAGGAAGGGAAATGGACGCACTATAAAATCAGCGAAACTGGCAGCGCCTACGCCGTCAGTCTGCTGAAGGAACTGACCACGCCAAACACGGTGATTGAAGAAAGCAATTGCGGTAAAAGATAAATGCCATCGTGAGGATGGCATTTTCCGGACGCATTAAATCGAAAATATTTGATGTGAATATCTTTTCATCGAGAGCGAGGTAATCTATCGTATGCAAGCATTAAAAGCAGGCTGGGATTTTTTTCAGAACCAAGTACTTGCAATGAAGTGGCTGAACAGCATCATTGGCAGTGGCTTGTCGGCCCTGGGGCTGGACTTAAACAATCGCTGGGTCGGGAGCGTTCAGTTTTTCGCTTATGACGTGATAAAAATCACAATATTACTGTGTTTCCTGATCTTTCTCATCAGCTATATTCAGAGCTATTTCCCGCCGGAGCGCAGCAAGAAAATACTGGGCCGCTTCCATGGGATCGGAGCGAACAGTGTGGCGGCTTTGCTCGGCACGGTTACGCCATTTTGCTCGTGTTCGTCCATACCGCTGTTCATTGGTTTTACGTCCGCGGGACTTCCCATCGGTGTAACCTTCTCATTTCTGATTTCGTCGCCGATGGTGGATCTCGGGTCTCTGCTCCTGCTCATGAGTATCTTCGGCGCGAAAGTAGCGGTTATGTATGTAGTTGTCGGCCTGATTATCGCAGTCATCGGCGGTTCCCTGATTGAGAAAATGGGCATGGAAAAGTATGTGGAGCGCTTTATCCTGACAGCCGGCAGCGTGGATATCGAATCGCCAGATCTGACGAAAAAAGACCGTCTGATCTACGCGAAGGAACAGATGCTGTCCACCTTCAAAAAGGTGTTCCCGTATATTCTCATCGGCGTTGGGATTGGGGCCGTCATCCACAACTGGATTCCCGAGGAATGGGTGGCAACGGTGCTTGGCAGCAAAAACCCCTTTGGCGTGATATTGGCTACGCTCATCGGCGTCCCGATGTATGCCGATATCTTCGGCACAATTCCTATCGCAGAAGCGTTGCTTTTCAAAGGCGCTCAACTGGGTACGGTGTTAGCGTTCATGATGGCAGTCACAACACTGTCCCTGCCATCCATGATTATGCTCCGTAAAGCGGTGAAACCCAAGCTGCTGGCATTGTTTGTCACTATCTGCACCGTGGGTATTATCATGGTTGGTTATTTCTTCAATGTTTTACAACCATTTCTCGTATAGGGGGATGATTTTTATGGCGAAGAACTGGGACCCTGTGATCGATGATGCGTCCTGCGCGGAGTGCGGCGCCTGTGTGGCAAAGTGTCCCCACGGGGGATACGACACAGCAGCGGCGCCTTCTCCGGTCGTAAAAAACAGCGGAAGAAGCCTGCTGCTCCTGTGGGGGCAGCTGCTGCTGACCAAAAACAACAACTTGTAAAGGAGCGTAAACATATGTCACTGTTTGGAAAGAAAAAAGAAGAGACGCCCGCTTGCTGCTGCGGAGGCAACTGCGAGGCGGAAAGCATGGAAAAGGCGGAAACGGCGAAAGCGGAAGGCGCATCCGTAAAAATTCTAGGTAGCGGCTGCGCAAAATGCAACCAGCTGGAAGCGGCAACCAAAGCGGCGCTGGAGCAGCTTGGAATGGATGGGGCGATCGACCATGTGACGGACTTCTCAAAGATCGCCGCCTATGGCGTAATGACCACTCCCGCACTCGTCGTAGATGGGAAAGTGGTTTCTTACGGCAAGGTGCTAAAAACAGAAGAGGTCGTAAAAATCCTTCAAAAAGTCAGATAATTGGAAGCCCGGAAAGGACGTCAGATCCTTTCCGGGCGTCTCTTTACAAAAATGGCACGAACAAGGCCTGGGGGAGTTTGAGGACTGGTTTACGATGCCTGCTCAAACTGGCTGTTGTACAGCTCCGCATAATAACCGGACTTTGCGAGCAACTCGTCGTGGCTGCCGCTTTCGATGATGTCGCCGTCCCGCATCACCAGGATGATGTCGGCGTTTTTGATGGTGGAGAGGCGGTGCGCGATCACAAACGATGTTCTGCTTTCCATCAGATGATCCATCGCCTTCTGAATTTGCAGCTCTGTCCGCGTATCGACGGAGCTGGTCGCTTCGTCTAGAATCAGCATGGGCGCGTTCTGGATCATCGCGCGGGCAATCGTGATCTGCTGCCGCTGGCCGGCAGAAAGGCTGGACTCGTCGTTCAGCACCGTGTCATAACCGTGCGGCAGCGTCTTGATAAAGTGGTGGATGCCCGCGGCCTGGCAGGCATTTTCCAACTCCGCGTCGGTCACGTTCTTCTTGCAGTAAACGATATTTTCGCGGATGGTACCCTCAAACAGCCAGCTGTCCTGCAGCACCATGCAGAAGAGATCGTGGACGTTTTCCCGGGTAAGCTCGCTGATCGGCGTGCCGTCGATGAGAATTTCACCGCTTTGGATCTCGTGGAAACGCATGAGCAGGTTGACCATCGTTGTTTTTCCAGCGCCGGTCGGGCCGACGATGGCGATTTTCTGCCCAGGCGTTGCTTTGGCGGAGAAATCGTGGATGACCGTTACGTCGCTGTCTTCGTAGCCAAAACGCACATGGCGGAATTCCACTTCCCCCTTCACGTCTGTGAGCGGCGCGCTTTTCTGGCTTTCGTCCGCCATCTCTTCTTCGCCGAGGAATTCAAACACGCGCTCTGCCGCCGCCGCCGTGGACTGCATGCTGGTCGCGGCCTGTGCGAGCTGGGAAAGCGGTTGCGTAAACAGTCTGACGTAAAGCATAAAAGCGACGATTACACCAAACGAAATGGAGCCGTTCATCGCTAAAACCGCGCCGACGACACAAACGGCGACATAGCCGAAATTGCCGATGAACATCATGATCGGCATCATCAGGCCGGACAGAAACTGGGACCGGAATGCGCTGTCGCATAGCTTGCCGTTAATCTCGTCGAAGCCCTTCTTGGCGGCTTGCTGTGCATTATACACCTTCACAACATTGTGGCCCGCGTAAATTTCCTCCACATGTCCGTTCATCTTGCCGAGGTTTTCCTGCTGTACCGAAAAGTACCTCTGAGACTTTGACATGATTACCATCATCAGGGTGAAGCCAATCACCGTGGCGCCCATTGCGGCGACCGCCATGAGGACGTTTGTCAGCAGCATCATGATCAGCGAACCCAGTAAAAGCGTCACGGCGGAAACCAGTGTGCCGATGCTCTGGTTCATCGTCTGCCCAATGGTATCGACATCGTTGGTCACGCGGCTGAGTACGTCGCCGGTCGAGGTCCTGTTGAAATACCGAATCGGCAGCCGGTTAATTTTTTGGGAGACATCCGAACGCAGCCTCTTTGTGATCCGCTGTGTGACCGTTGCCATAATGAACCCCTGAGAAAAGCTGAGCGTGGCGCTGAGCGCATAGATCACGACAAGCGTGACGCAGATTTTGACCACTCCGTCGATATCAATGCCGGTCATAAAGCCATTTGTGATGAGGTTCGTGATGTCACTGATTTTGTTTGGCCCAACGAGCGAGAGCGCGGCGCCAATGGCAGCGCAAATCAGTGCGACGATGACAGCGGGCAACTGCGGTTTGCAGTAGGCAATGAGCTTTCCCCACGTTTTTTTGAACTCTTTGGCCTTTTCGCCGGATCTGCCCATTCCGCCCGGCCCGGGGCCCATCCGCACCGGACGCTGCGCGTGCTGATTCTGGCCGATTACGTATTCGTTTTTACCCATTATGCCAGTTCCTCCTTAGAAAGCTGGGACAGCGCAATTTCCTGATAGACGGCGCAGTATTTCAGCAGCTCGTCATGCGTTCCCATCCCGACCACGTTTCCCTCGTCCAGTACGACGATCTTGTCGGCGTACTTGATGGTGACGATGCGCTTCGCATCGATGAGTGTGGTCGCGTTTCCCGTCTTCTTCTTCAGCGCCGAGCGCAGGGTTCGGTCGGTCTTGTAGTCCAGCGCGGAGAAAGAGTCGTCGAAAATATAAATTTCCGGCTTCCGGCAGACGGCACGGGCGATGGAGAGACGCTGCTTCTGCCCGCCGGACAGGTTCGTCCCGCCCTGCGCGACGGTTTTCTCATAGCCGTCCGGCGTGTTTTCCACGAAGTCCCGGCTCTGTGCGATTTCGATTGCCTCTTGAATATCCGTCAGCGTAGGGGCCGCTTTCCCGTTGTCGCCGTAGGTCACGTTCGACGCGACCGTGCCGGAGAACATGACCGCTCGCTGCGGAACGTAGCCGAATTTATTGTGGAGCGCCTGCTGTGTGTACTCCCTGACATCGGCGCCGTCGATCAGAACCTCGCCCTCCGTCGCGTCATAAAACCGTGGGATCAGATTGACCAAGGTGCTTTTTCCGCTGCCGGTTGACCCGATGAAGGCGACCGTCTCGCCCCGGTGTGCTGTAAAGCTGATGTTTTTCAGCACATAATCGGCAGCGCCGGGGTATTGGAAGCCGACGTTACGGAATTCAACTTCCCCCTCCAGCCCCTCTGGCGATTCCGTCTTCCCGCCATCCAGAATTGTCGGTTTGGTTTCAATCACCTCGGCAATGCGCCGCGCAGCCACGGACGCCCGGGGGAGCATGATAAAGATCATACTCAGCATCATAAATGACATGACGACCTGCATCGCATAGTTCATGAAAACGACCATGTTGGAAAACAACGTGATTTTGCCCATCATGTCGGAGGAATTGATCAGATAAGTTCCAATCCAGTAGATGGAAAGGCTCAGCCCGTTCATGATGGCCATCATTCCCGGCATCATAACGGCCATCATCCGGTTGGCAAAGAGGTTGTTATCCGTCAGCTCCACGTTGGCCTTTTCAAACTTTTCCTCCTGATACGGTTCGGCGTTGTAGGCCCGAACGACGCGGATGCCGGTGAGATTTTCTCTGGTCACACGGTTGAGATTGTCCGTCAGCCCCTGAATTCTCTTGAATTTTGGAATGGCGAAGAGGATGACCATGCTGACCATAAAGATCAGAACCAAAACGGCCACGGCCGTCGCCGTCGTCCATTGCCATCCTTTCCCGGCGATCTTGGTGACCGCCCAGACGGCTGTGATCGGGGCTTTGATGAACGCCTGCATGCCCATGGCGATAATCATCTGGATTTGCGTAATGTCGTTGGTCGAACGGGTAATCAAACTGGCCGTGGAAAAGCCGTTGATTTCCTGCATGGAAAACGAGCCCACGCGGTCATATTGCAGCTCGCGCAGCCGTTTGCAGAAATTTGCCGCGACGCGGGCCGCAAAGCCCGCCACGATGACGGAGGATGCGAGGCTTCCCAGCGCGCAGAACAGCATCCAGCCGCCCGAGGATAGAATGTCGCTCAATTGGCTGCCCTCGGTTTCCACCAGCCGCGTGATATCGATCATGTAATCCGGCAGCTTCAGGTCGAGATAGACCTGCGCGACAATGAAGACAACGCTGCAAAGAACCAGCAGCCAGTCTTTTTTTCGCATATATTTCAGAATTTTCAACATATGATTACCTCATTATGAATTTCATCTTATCGTTGCAAACCGCTTCCGTTAGGATCTCCCGGTTGGCGCTGCTTATTTCTGGTTTTCCGGAGGCCGCGCTCCCATCGTTTCCAGATTGGAGACGATACGGAGGAACAGCGTCCTGAGCTGCTCCCGCTCCTGTTCGGAAAGGCCGCGGAGCGCCCCCTCATCGATGGAGTCAAACACTGCCTGCGCGTCTTGAATGAATTCGCGTCCCTTTTCGGTGAGCGTAATTAGGTTCCGGCGGAGATCAGATTCGTCGGCAACCTTGTGCACCAGGCCCGATTTTTCCATTCGCTTGATGGAGACGGCGACCGTCGGCGCGCTGATGCCCAGTCGATCCGCGATTTCTTTCTGGGATACCGCTGTATTTTCCGCTTTGTGCCAGAGCGTAAATAAAATTTGCGGATTGCCTGCCGGGCTGATTTCGTATTTCTCAAACTCCTTCTTGGCACAGCACATACGCATATGAAAAAACGTACGAAACAGCTTTTCCAAATTGTAGCTGTCGTATTTCATAAGCTTGCTCCTTTCCTAAATAATTTTGCGGCTAAATCATTAGCCGCAAAATGGTTTACAGACTAACGGTTTAGAGTATATACGGTTTTTCTCAAAAGTCAATGAACAGATTGTAAACAATCGCGTTCAGGCAGCCCGGAGAAATTCGGGCATCAAAAGCCGGAGCCGCTGTTTGAAACGGCTCCGGCTTTATTCCCATGTTTGGCGGCGACTGTATCCGCGCAGCGTCAAATCAAAATACGAGGCGGATCGCTAGGATTCCATTGCGAAGCTCTGCGCTGATCGTCCCATTCATCTGTTCCGTCAGCGATTTTGCAATGGAAAGCCCAAGGCCAGTTGAACCGCTGCCATCCTCCACGGTGAAGAACCGGTCAAATAATCGGCCGACTTTGATTTCATCAAGCTGCGGGGCGCGGTTAGAAAAAACGAGTTCACCGCCGTCTGACAATGTGATTTTTAAATCTCCGCCGCTGTATTTGATGGCGTTATTCAGGACATTCCCAAAAATACGGGACAGCGCGTCGGCATTCAAGTGCCGCCAGATTTTTTGTTCGGTGATGTTGATCTGGGGCGTGATGTGCTTTCCCTTCAGCGCCGCATAGTATGCGGCGATACTTTCTTCCAGCGCCTGGTTCAGCAAGATCGGCTCGCGGCTTGCGTAATGATCGACCGAGGTGACAACCGAATAAGTGAACAGCTCCTCGGTCAGTTGTTTTAGCGTGTCGATGCGGTTCGATAGAATGCGAAGATACTGTCTGACCGTATCCGACGTTTCTTCCCGGTCCAGCAGCTCCATGTAGCCGCAGATTGCCGCCAGCGGCGTGCGCAGATCATGGGAAATGTTCGTCACGGTTTCCTTCAGTTCCCGGTCGCCACTTTGTAACCGTCTGCGCTCCCGCCGAAGCAGTCGAAGCTGTGCATTCAGATCCGCGGCAAGCCGTCTCATATGACGGTCGTCGGAGAAAAGCGTGATGAGCGTGTTGGTGTCGTTGTCCAGCCTTGCGCCAAGCTCTTTGCGGATCTCATCCGCCGCCTTGTGGAGCAGCGCGACTCGAACGATCAGCACAACAATCACGAGCGCGAGAACCGCGCATAACATGCAAAGCCAGAGCATCGATCCAACCACCTTATTTTAAGTCTTTTTTACGGAAGCACCACACGCCGCAAACCGTCGAGACAACTGTGATAAGCAGCGAATACAGCGGCATCTGCCACAGATGCGGCGTTGACTGGGAGGAGATCTCGATGGCCTGACCTGTTGGCAAGAAGTCGAGGAAAAACTGGTAAATCTCCCGCTTCATCCCGGTCAGGTATTGCGGGTTGATTTCCTGCCCTGACGTCGCGCTGCCCTGAGAATCCGTAAACACATAGCTGTCGTAATACTGCGGTGCGTCCAGCCTCGCGTTGATCGTAGTGGCCAGAACAAGCAGCGCGACCAGGAGGAGAATACAGATCACGGCGGCGGTCGCCTTGTTCTGATTCAGCATACAAAGCAGGGTAAACAGGGCGGTGCAGGCGATCACCATCACAAAGGCGACGAGAATGAGGACGGCCATCGCGCCCATACTCATATCGGAAAGCCCGAGCGTCGGAAGTCCAACTGCGACGACGGCGGCGAGATAGGAAAGGCACATCGCGATGCCAGCCGCCGAACAGGTAATGAAATTGGCCAGGTAGACAGCGCTTCTCGTATGACCGACGATCAGCTTGTTGCGGATGGTTCCGTCGCTGTACTCCGTGCCGAGATACAGGCTGCAAAACGCGGCGGAGACGATGCCGATCAGCACCGGGAAGATCAGTGCCAGCTGATCCGCTGTCGCCGTAGGGTCGTTTGTGAGCTTCATCATAACGCCGAATATTCCGGCGGCGAATAGAAATGCCATGCCGAGCCAGAATACTTTGTCCTTCTTCAAACGGGCAAAATTTGCCGTCAACAGCTTATTCATGCCTGCCACCCCCGATCAGGCTGATGTAGTAGCTCTCCAGGCTTTCGTCGTGCTCGTGCATGGACAGCACCTCGCAGTTTTCCCTGCAAAGAGCCATTGTCAGGGATGTCACATTCACTTTCCCGAACACATCGGCTTCGCGTTCCGAAACAACGCTGTAATCCAGCCCCATGCCGTCCAGCGTACGGGCCAGCGCCTTCACGTCGGAGACGGTCAGCCGGACGCATTTCCGACAGGCGGCTTCCAGTTCGACGGCGCTGATCTCCTTTACCATCGTCCCGTGGTCGATGAAGCCGTAGTGCGTTGCGAGACGGGACAGCTCGTCGAGAATGTGACTGGAGATCAGGACGGTGATCTGCCGCTCCCGGTTCAGCTTCAAAATCAGCTCGCGTATTTCGATGATGCCTTCTGGGTCAAGCCCGTTCACCGGCTCGTCGAGCACCAGAAAGTCCGGGTCGCCGGCCAGCGCCACGGCGATGCCCAGGCGCTGTCGCATACCGAATGAAAAGTGCTTTGCTTTCTTCCTGCCGGTGTTTTCGAGTCCGACCAGCCCCAGAAGCTCCGAAATGCCTTCAAATGACGGCAGGCCGAGAACGCGGTATTGCTCTTTCAGATTATCCTCGGCGGTCATGTCGAGGTAAACAGACGGGGTTTCCACCACCGCGCCCATTCTGCGGCGCGCTTTCCCAATTTCCGCGTCGGTATTTTTCGTGCCATATAGCGCAAACCAGCCGGACGTGGGAATTTGAATGCCGCAGATCAGACGGATGAGCGTCGTCTTGCCGGCGCCGTTTTTGCCGACAAAGCCGTAGATTGCGCCTTTTTCAATGTGCATGGAAAGCCCGTCCAGCGCTTTGAAGCTTTTGTAATGCTTCGACAGGTTTTCCACAGTCAATACAGATTCCATATCAGTGCCTCCTTCGGTTGGTGGAGACAGGCTAACAGAATATGGGAAAGACAGCGGTTAAGGAAACGGTAAAGAATCCGTAAAGCTTTATTCCTCATGCAGCTTGAACCCAATTCCCCAAACGGCCTCGATGTAATCCTTGCCGCAGGCGTCGCGCAGCTTTTTTCGCAGATTGCTGATGTGCACCTTCAGGGAGCTTTCCATGCAGTCCGGCGTATCGGCGCTGATCAGGTCGAGAATCTGCGATTTTGTTACCACCTGCTTCGGGTTTCGCAGGAGCAGCTTCAAAATCGCGTATTCGGTCTTTGTCAGCTTTACTCGCTTTTCACAAGCGGTCACCTCACGCGTGCTGGTATCGAGAGATAGCCCGTCAAATTCCAGTATCTTATTTTCGGGCATATCGATTCGCCGAAGCTGAACCGCAATTCGCGCCAGCAGCTCGCTGAGATCGAATGGCTTGGTAATATAGTCCACCGCGCCGTCTGTGAGCAGAGCAACCTTATCGTCGACACCAACCTTCGCGCTGACCACAATGACCGGAATACCGGAACACTTTTTGAGCACTTCTTCGCCCGTCAGCCCCGGCAGCATTAAGTCAAGCAGAACAAGGTCCGGGCGGTTGTCGCGCAGAAGCAAAACGGCCTCCGTGCCTGAATAAGCCCGCAGAACGGCATAGTGTTCTTTCGTCAGCACGTCCTCGAGCAGATTGCCGATATACACATCGTCGTCTGTAATCAAAATTTTTTTCATTTGCGTTATCTCCCAGGATTTCCTGTACGATCGAAAATTTGAAAGAACCTGATGATTTGCTGTTTCAATGATTTACCAGATGTATTATATCGCTCCTTGTACTTGCTGTCAGGATAAAAATGCAAATAATTGAGCTTATCATAGAAACGCGCGCAGCGGACTCGTGCTTTTGTAACGGAAAGGACTGAACGCAAACGTATTTTTTAAGTACAATTCATCTGTTTGAGATGCAATAGCTGGTCATATTGACATTGCAAGAGGAAGAATGCTATATTGATACAAAACCAATCCTTGTTTGCGCTGGCGGAGTGCGCTATGGATAGAACGCGGGAAATCATGGAAGCCCATTCGAGCGTTCCTGCGAGGTCTTTGAAGCAGAGCGGGAAGGGTGTCACTCCATGCAGGAAGGGGAAACAGGTTGATGAGAATTGGATATGCTTGCCTGGCAATTGCCGTGCCCGGAAGCGAGCTGAAAAGCTGCACGCTAAAAAATGCAAAAAAGGAGCGGCTATTGGCCCTGATCGAACACAATCTGGATTCGCTTGAAACACTAATCGACTACAACGAGCGAAACGGGATCCGGCTCTTTCGCATCTCGTCTGACTTGATTCCATTTGGCTCGAGTCTGTCCACCGAATTATGCTGGCGCGAGATGTTTTCGGAGAAGCTTTCCGCCATCGGTCAGAAAATCCTGCGTTCAGGCATGCGGGTTTCCATGCATCCGGCTCAATATACGGTACTCAATTCGCCGGACGCATTGGTTGTGCAGAGGGCGGTCGAGGACCTGCAGTATCATGCGGGAGTGTTGGACAGCCTGGGGCTCGGAAGTGAGCATAAAATCATACTCCATATGGGAGGTGCTTACGGCGACAAGCGCCAGGCCGGAAGTCGCTTTATCGTCCGTTACCAAGAACTGTGCCCTGCCATAAAAAGGCGGCTGGTTCTGGAAAACGATGACAGAATGTACAATATTGAGGATGTTCTGGCTACGGCGTCAGCCGCCGGGATCCCCGTTGTGTATGACAGTCTGCATCATTCCGTGAATCCCGCCGACAAGGCCATGGATGACGCGTATTGGATCAAACTGTGTTCTGAAACCTGGAGAAAAGAGGACGGTCCGCAAAAGGTCCACTACGCGCAGCAGCATCCAGGGAAGAAACCAGGTGCGCACGCAGAAACAATCCGCATAGACCCCTTCCTTGAATTCTGGAGGCAGCTTTCGGGGATGAATCTTGATATTATGCTGGAAGTGAAGGATAAAAACCTGTCCGCCCTGAAATGCATCAACTGCGTTTCGGAACGGGGAATCATCGCCCTGGAAGCGGAATGGTCGCGCTATCAATACTGCGTATTGGAACGGTCTCCCGAACAGGAGCGGGAGATCCGGCGGCTTCTGCGAGACAAAAGCAACTACCCGGCGCTGGAAATGTACCGCAGGATCGAGGAATCCTTCCATTTGCCGGTTTCATCAGAACATGGGGGAAACGCCGCCAAGCATGTCTGGGGATATTTTGAGGACAAAGCAACCGAAGCAGAGAAGAGGCGGTTCCAGGCGCTGCTCCGGAAATTCTCCGCCGGGGAAACCGGGATACTGCCGGTGAAAAGCCAGTTGCGGCGGCTTGCGGAGCACTATCAGGAGGACTGCCTGTTAAACGGGTATTATTTCTATCAATAGCAAAAGGCCCGAACAGTAAACGTCAATGGTCGAAATTAAAAAAGTGGGCAAGTATCTATGAGCGGCACCCTGGCCGCGGTAAATCGCGCTTTCCTGCAACTGAAATGGACAGAACAATGCGCCGAAATCATGGATAAACCTGTGGGAGATGGAGCAAGCGTAATGGATCCTTTGAAATGGGAATATGGGGCAGCCAAACACAGGCTGATAATGAGGAGATAAGCGCGATGGAACAAAATGGAATTACTTTGAGCAGCTGTGAGCTGCTTGACAAAATCAGTGATGTGACTCGAATCGTGGATCCTTTGCAAAAAAAAGTGATCCAGAATAAAGCCAGCCCCGAAATTATGGAGGAGGTTCACTGCTTCGATTTTTGGGGTAAGAATAAAGCATGTGACAACTGCATATCAATTAGGGCGTATCACGACAATACTACCTATGTAAAAATTGAATACAAAAAAGACAAAACATACATGATTACCGCTGTTCCGTATTTTTGTGCTGACAGAAGAATTGTCATAGAGATGATCAAAGACATTACTAAAAGCATTCTTTTTGATTTCAGCGAAAATGCCGCAGCGGAACAGGCTGGTGTTTGTGCAATTGTAGATCATATGAACAAGCTCGCTTTTAGCGATTTTTTGACAGATCTCTATAATCGCAGGTATATCATGGAAAGACTTCCGGTCGACATACTGAATTCCGCTCTGTTATCCGCGGATTTATCTATCATCATGGTCGATATCGATTTTTTTAAAAAAGTAAACGATATTTATGGGCATATTGCAGGGGATCTCACACTGAAGAATGTGGCAAAAGTATTATCAGGCTGTATCAAAAATGAAAATGACTGGATTGCAAGGTTTGGCGGCGAAGAATTCATGATCAGCTTGGCGGGAGCGAATCTTGAGATGGCCCAAAAAACAGCCGAATGTATGCGAAAGTCGATCGAAGATGCAACCGTCCAATTTGAAGGCAATGACATTCGCGTGACGGTGAGTATTGGTATTTATAGCCTGAAATCAAAAGGAAATGAAGACGCCGACGATCTTTTAAAGCATGCGGATGAAAAAATGTACTTAGCAAAAAAGAACGGACGAAATAGAATTGAATACTAAAGATCAAGCGCTGTCCATGGAAGGAGAACTTTGTGAAAAAAGTGATTGCATTACATGCGAGCAAGCGAAAAAGGAATACCTACAATTTGTTGGTACAAATACAACAGGAGTTAGCCAGAAACGACGTTGAAGTCGAGATCATTTCGCTGTATGACTACAAGATTCAAAGTTGCTTTGGGTGTGAAACCTGTATCATACATGACAATTGCATTCATAACGACGACGTGGAATTGCTCATGAACAAAATGATGGCCGCCGATGGAATCATCCTCAGTTCGCCGGTTTATTTGCAACAGGTTTCCGGAACGCTAAAGAGTTTGATCGACCGTACCTGTAAATGGTATCATCGACCCGCATTGTATGGAAAGCCGGTTCTTTGCGTTGCGACCACAAAAGGATCCGGATTGAAATCGACACTTTCCTATCTTCAAAGTGTTGCGGTTCAATGGGGAGCAATGCCAATTGGCGGCATTGGGCGAACCATTCGAAACAGTAAGGTTCCGGTCTCAAAAAAGGAATTGTCGGGCTTTCTTAAGCTTTTGCAGGTGCCAGAAAGCTACCGGCCACCATTAAACAGCCTGATCAATTTTGAGGTGCAAAAAGCACTCGCGAAGCATTTGAATGGACTCGATACCTGTTACTGGAGTGAAAGGGGTTGGGACGGAAAACCATACTATTTTGCGTGCAGTACCAATGGATTCAAATGCGTCATTTCCAGGGCGTTTGGCGCCATTCTTCAACGCGGATTATCTCATAGTCGAATCAAATCATCAAAGAAGGTCTAATCGCATAAATATAAGTGAGGCAGGACTCGCGTAATATGGGGGTGCGTATTTGATCATGAAAAAGAACAATTGGTTCCAACTTCTTGTACTGGTATTTGCGACGGAGCTGGTCGGTGTGCTTGGAAGTTTGTTTTCCGGCAGCATAGGGCAAACCTACACGTCGTTTCTGAAACCGCCGTTGTCACCGCCGGGATGGCTATTCGGTATCGTATGGCCTGTGCTCTATCTTCTGATGGGGATTGCAGTGTATCTCATTTACCAGTCGCCGCAAACACCGGAGCGCAAAGAAGCAATCGCTTTCTATTGGCTGCAGCTGTTTGTCAATTTTCTTTGGCCAATTGTATTTTTCCGTTTTGAGTGGTACTGGTTATCGGTCGCAATCATTCTGATCTTGGACCTTTTCGTCTTCATTACGACGGCATGGTTTTACAAGATTGAAAAAGCGGCGGGGTACCTGATGATACCGTATCTGATTTGGATCCTATTCGCCACTTATTTGAATATCGCAATTGCAGTGCTAAACTAACGAAAAAAATGGCGCACTAACTCAAACATGGTAGTGCGCCTTGCTCGATTTCCACTTCTGTTTTGCCACAGAATCGGCAGGCCTTTCGCGGAATGAGGAGGTACCCCTCCGCGTTTGAATCTCCGTCGCCCTATCCCGCTCCGGCTTTTGCGCCAGCTTCTTTTCCCGGCGCTTCTTCAGCCGGCTCCACCTGCCGGTCTTCGTTCATTCCTTTGGCCTCAATACGCCCTCGATGACCACGTTGGCCGGCAACCGGAAGTCTATCCGCCCGTCGATGCAGAAGGACTTCCCGGCGTGGATGCACGCGCCACAGTCGTCCGGGTAGCCCTCGCAGGCATAGATCGTGTGGTACGCCGTGGGCTGAGACTGCCAGCAGTGGTAGCCGTCGCTGCTGCGGACAAACCGCAGATTCTGCCGGTCGTTTGCCTCTATGGCGAACGCTCTCCCGCACGCCCAGCAGCGCAGCGACGCTTCGCCGCAGAATTTGCTGGTCATTCCGCAGATTGGACATAGTACCTTGCGCATCACATTCCTCCGTTCAGGTGGAAATACCCTCGTCCTCATTGGCGGGCCGCTCATGGCGCACACGCCTCGTCTGTGGTCATCACGCGGCCGCATCCGGAGAAACGTGTTTAAAAAAAGGATGCGCGGGGGGATTGCTCTCGCGCATCCTGGTATTTTTTTGAGAGCGCATCAGATCGGCTTCGCACGCGCAAGTAAAACGGTCGATCTCGGTTTCTGAATTGCCTTCTGTCAAAATAATACCGGAATTTTCCGCGAAAAGCAAGCCAAAATGGCAAGGCTGCCCACGCGATCCTGGCAATGGGGGCGTTCAGAGAACGCGCAGCTTGACAACTGGTATTTGCGGTGTATAATCAAATATGCGACAAAATCGCAAATATTTTAGGCGGTGTTCGCATGAAGGAATACGCAACCAAACAGCGAATGCTTCTGCTTTCCGTTTTTCAAGAGCACAGCGGAGAACCGCTCTCCATTGACGGAATTCTCGCACAGCTTCCTCCGGGTTCGCAGATCAGCCGCAGCGCCGTCTATCGCAACGTCGATAAACTGGCACAGGAGGGGATTCTGCGGAAAACGCTGTCGGAAGGCGGTCGGAAGACGCTGTATCACTATATCCGTTGTGAGGCGCACTGTGAGCGGCTTCATCTCCGGTGTGAAAAATGCGGGAAGGTTTTTCACCTGGAAAACGAAGCGGACGAGGACACGCTGCAATCCATTTTGCAAAAGAACGGCTTTCGGCTTGACGAACAGGCAACCGTCTTGTCCGGCGTTTGTAAAGATTGCAATGAGTGGGAAGAGGGACGTTCATGAAACTCAAAAAATGCAGAAGAATTGCGGCATTCGTTTGCTGCCTGCTGTTCTGCTTTGTCATGGCGTTCTCCGCCTTTTTTCTTGCTGCGGAAGCCGACCACGATTGTACCGGCGCGGATTGTCCCATCTGCGCGGAGATGCAGGTCTGCGCGAATCTGCTGCATACCGCGGCGCTTGTTGCGGCGGCCCTGGTTGTCTGCGCAATATTTCTCGCGTTTTCCGGCCTTTTGTCCTGTGCCTATGACGCCAAACTGGGCCCGTTTACGCTTGTTTCTCTGAAAATTAAGCTCTCCGATTGATTTTTAAGCCTGACGGCAAGGGAGTTCTGTGCCAGGTTTCGTTTGCCCGGCATGGCGGCCCTTGCCTTTTGCTGCCTTTTTCAGAAACAAGAAGATTGGAGACTTCAATTTATGAAAAGAAAATTTGCCGGCCTGCTGGCTTTTGTCATGCTGATGACCGCACTCACCGCCTGCGGCGCAAACGGGGCGCAGCCCGCCACAACCACCGCGGCAGACGCGAGCACCGACCGCCTCAGCATCGTTTGCACCAATTTCCCGGAATACGACTTTGTTCGCCAGATCGTCGGAGAGAAAGCCGACATTACGATGCTCCTGAAGCCCGGCGCGGAGAGCCATACTTATGAACCGACGCCGGAAGATATCATTACCATTCAAAACAGCGACCTGTTTCTCTATGTCGGCGGAGATTCGGACGAGTGGGTGGAGGGCATCCTCGACTCCATGGATCAAAGCAAGATGCATCTGTTCAAGCTGATGGACTGTGTCGATCTCGTTGAGGAGGAACTGGCGGAGGGAATGCAGCCGGAGAAAGAAGACGCGAAAGCCGAAGAGGAACCGGAAATGGACGAACACGTCTGGACGTCTCCGGCCAACGCCATGAAAATTGTCCAAAAGTTGAGCGATGCGATCTGCACACTGGACGGCGCGGACAAAGAAACCTTCCAGTCGAATACGACAGACTATCTCGCCGCGCTGCAAAAACTGGACGACGACTTTTGGGACGTGATCAACGGTGCGGAGCGCAAGGAGATCATTGTCGGAGACCGTTTCCCCTTCCGTTACTTCTGCGAGGAGTTTGGCCTGACCTATTATGCGGCGTTCCCCGGCTGCTCCACCGACACCGAGGCGGACGCATCCACCGTTGCGTTCCTGATCGACAAGGTGAAGCAGGACGGAATTCCCGTCGTGTTCCACATTGAGCTTTCGAACGGGCAGATGTGCGATTCCATCTGCGAGGCCACGGGCGCAAAAAGCGAGCTGCTCAATGCCGTCCACAATGTCTCGGACAGCGATTTCAAAGCCGGCGTGACTTACATCGATTTGATGGAACACAATGTGGAAGTGCTGAAGGAGGCGCTGAACTGAGATGAGTCTTCTCACCTGTCGGGACGTCTCCTTTTCCTACGAGGGGGCAACGGTCCTGTCCGACATCCGCTTTTCGGTGGAAGCCGGAGACTATCTTTGCATCGTGGGAGAAAACGGAGCCGGAAAAAGTACGCTCCTGCGAGGGCTGCTGCACCTGAAAAAGCCTTCCTCCGGAGACATCCTGACAGGCGACGGGCTCAAGCCGACGGAAATCGGCTATTTGCCGCAGCAGACGGCGGCACAGAAGGACTTCCCCGCCAGCGTGTGGGAGGTCGTCCTCTCCGGCCGGCTGAACGGCTGCGGCCTTCGTCCGTTTTATAATCGAGCGGACAAACAGGACGTACAGGAAAAACTGGCGTTGCTGGGGATTACCGAGCTGCGCCGCCGCTGTTACCGCGATCTCTCCGGCGGCCAGCAGCAGCGAGTGCTGCTGGCACGTGCCCTGTGCGCGACAAAAAAGCTCCTGCTGCTCGACGAGCCGGTGACCGGCCTTGACCCCGTGATGACAGCGGAGCTGTACCGTGTGATCGCGGACTTGAATCAAAAGCACGGCATCACGGTCGTCATGGTCTCCCACGACGTGCGCGGCGCGGTGGAGCAGGCCAATCACATTTTGCACCTTGGAAACCGCCAGCTGTTTTTCGGCAGCACTGCCGATTACCTGCAAAGCGACCTCGGCAGACGGTTTACGGGAGGAAACGCACCATGCTGAATACACTCATGCAGATGCTTTCCTATCCGTTCTTGGTGCGGGCGCTGATCGTTGGCTGTCTCGTCTCCCTGTGCGCCTCGCTTTTGGGGACAAGCCTTGTTTTGAAACGCTACTCCATGATTGGAGACGGCCTGTCCCATGTGGGATTTGCCGCGTTGGCGGTGGCCTACGCCGTGAACGCCGCGCCGCTGGCTGTCTCGATTCCCGTCTGCATCGTCGCCGCGTTTTTCCTTTTGCAGATCAAGGACAGTTCCAAGATCAAGGGCGACGCCGCCACCGCCCTGTTGTGCAGCGGCGCGCTGGCCGTGGGCGTCATGACGGTGTCACTGACCACCGGCATGAACACGGACGTGTGCAACTATATGTTCGGCAGTATCCTGGCCATGAGCAAAAGCGATGTGGTTCTATCTGTCTGGCTCAGCGCCGCGGTGATGGTTTTGTACGTTTTGTTCTATCATCGCATCTTTGCCGTCACCTTTGACGAGACGTTTTCTTCGGCCACCGGCACCAGAACGAAGCTCTACAACATGATCATCGCGCTGCTCACCGCCGTCACGGTAGTGCTTGGCATGCGCATGATGGGCACGCTGCTGATCTCCAGCTTGATCGTATTTCCATCGCTGACCGCCATGCGCCTGTGCCGGCAGTTTCGGGCGACGATTCTGGTTTCCGCAGCGCTGTCTCTCGTGTGCTTTTTAACCGGCATCACCATCTCCTATTTGCACTCGGTACCCACCGGTGCGTGTATCGTGGTGGTTGACATTCTGGTCTTCTTCCTCTTCGCGGGAATCGAAAAAATCAGGGAAAGGATGTGAGCAGTATGAAGAAAAGCTTGCTCGTATTGCTTCTATGTGGTGCGTTGCTGTGGACCGCCGGATGCGGAAAAAGCACTGATGAGCACACCGCGCAGTCCACGGTCAGCGACACTACGTCGGTAAGCGAAAGCGACACTGTCCAGCAGACAGAAACCGCGCAGGACAGCAGCGCCGCGGCTGCCGAAAGTTCCTCCCAGACGGAATATCCGCAGGAGGCCAGCGACGATTATCCCTATGACATCGATACGGACCGGGCAACGTTTGATGCTTCGAAGATTGACATTGTTGTCGGCGACAAGCTTTATATGACGCAGATCAACGACTGGTATATGAATTTTGAGGATTACGCGGGAAAAACCGTGGAGATTGAAGGGTACTACATGGTGTATAACAGCTACACCTTTGTCGGCCGGAACGGGCCGACTTGTCCGTACTGCACTGGCGGATATGTGAATTTTGAATTCAAGTCGGATGAGGACCTCTCCGCGCTGGTTTCGGAGAGTTCCTGGATCAAGGTGACCGGCATCTTGCGCGAAGGCACCATGTATCCCGGTTCCGGTCAGGCGCCCCAGCCTTTCTGCTATATTGAGGCCATGAGCGTGGAAAAAATGGCCCAGGTGGGAATCGATACGATTACCGACTGAACGAAAGAAAAGCCGTCCGACGCATGGTCGGACGGCTTTCTGCGCGATGGCGGGGTGTTCTTTCTGCACTGCGGGGATTGACGACTCTCCCAAATGATAATTTTGTGGCGATGGCCCGGAATCAGAGCGGTGATCCATGATGCCCGCCGCACTCGCTTTCGTAGGCGTGCTCATGGCAGACGGAGCCGGTGGATTTGAGCGCTCCACGGAGGTAAGACTCCACCGCGGCGCGAGCGTCTCCCTCGGCCCCGACAATGACCTCGATACCACGCTCGTTGAAGATATCCACCGCGCCGCCGCCCATGCCTCCGGCAATGATGACGTTTACGCCCCGATCGCCCAGAAAGTTCGGCAGGAAGCCGGGCTTATGGCCTGGATTGGGGATGCTGGTCTCCGAAGCGATTGTTCCGTTTTCCGCTTCAAAGATCGTGAAGTTCTCACAGTGGCCGAAATGGCCGCCGATCTGTTTCCCCATACACGCAACTGCAATTTTCATCATTTGTTTCTCCTTTTATTTTGTTATCGTATGAAGCAGCTCATCGAGCCAGTTCCCTTCAAAAAGTTCGATCAGACCGGCGTCGCAGGCGGCCGCGAGCTTTGGATCAATGGGCAGGGTTGCCGTTGCCCTGATCTGATGCTTTTTGGCAATTTCGCCGATGTGACTTTCACCGAAGACATGAATTTCCCTGCCGCAGTCCGGGCAGACGACATAGCTCATATTTTCCACAAGGCCCAGCACGGGAATCTTCATCATGCCCGCCATGCCCACCGCTTTCTCGACGATCATGCCCACCAGCTCCTGCGGCGAGGTTACGATTACCACGCCGTCCACCGGGATGGACTGAAAGACCGTCAGCGGCACGTCGCCGGTTCCCGGCGGCAGATCGATGAACATCTCGTCTACATTGCCCCAGACGACGTCGGTCCAGAACTGCTTCACCGCGCCCGCGATGAGAGGGCCGCGCCAGATCACCGGGTCGGTTTCATGCTCCGTCAGCAAATTCAGGGACATGACGCGGATGCCTGTTTTGGACGCCACAGGATAGAGTCCCGCATCCGTCCCCTCCGCGCGGGTGTGCAGGCCAAAGGCTTTCGGAATGGACGGGCCGGTGATATCGGCGTCCAGGATCGCCGCCTGATGGCCCTCCCGCTGGGCCATGACCGCCAGCAGCGAGGTAACGAGGCTCTTGCCCACGCCGCCCTTGCCGCTGACCACGCCGATCACTCTTTTGATATGGCTACCCTCGTGCGGCTTCGCCAGCATACTTTCTTTGGTTCGTTCGCTGCATTCCTTGCCGCAGCTCTCGCAGTGGTGCGAGCATGCTTCACTCATGTTGCGTTCCTCCTCAAATCACCAGTTCCTGCCCACAGGGAAGGGAATGGAGATCGTCTTTCATCTGTGCCTTCAAATATTCATATTGCGCGCTGCCCGTACAGTGACAGGTATAGTAGATGGTACCGCGCCGCGCCAGTTCCCGCGCGGCAATGTCCAGAGCGGGTCTTCCGTCCCCCGCGGGGTCGAGCTTCATAAAATGAAAACCGCCCACCAGTACGTCCGGCGAGAACCATTCCACGAGATTCAGCACGCCTTTGTGGGAGCAGCCGCTGAGCAGCACGCGTCTGCCATTTTCGGTAAGGAGCAGGTACTGCTCATGGCGGAAATCCTCCGGCAGCAAAACGCCGCCGAGCCGCATGGCCAGACCGAATGGCTCCGCTTTGTGCATTTGTTCCCGCCCGTTGCAGGAAAACAGTTCAAGGCCTTCGTCCAGCTTCCGGTACTCGTCCGTGTAAACGAGCCGGGAATTCCCTTCGAGCTGTGGGTCAAGGCCGATGTCCTTGCCGGCGGCGTCGCGGTGTTCTTCAAAGGCATGCCGGCTCAGATAAACAGGCGCCTGATCGTTGATGGCGAGGAAGGTTTTCAGCCCGCCGCCGTGGTCGTAATGACCGTGGGAGAGAACGGCCAGATCGACTGCGGAAAGATCGACGTCCAGCTTTTTCGCATTTTCCGCGAAAGCCCCGGACTGCCCGGTGTCGAACAGAATCTTATGCCCGCAGGCCTCAAGATAGAGGCTCAGGCCGTGCTCTGTCTGAAATCCGGGAAGTTCGGTCGTGTTCTCCATCAGGACTTTTATTTTCATGTTGCATCGCCTCCCAGCAGCGCCATCGTGTGCGCAAACACCTCCCGCAGCGCGCGGGAAGCGGGGCAATCGAGGTCGGCGACGCTTTTTCCGGCGTTGATGGCGGCCGAAGCCTGCCTGTCATAGGGGACGCGGCCCACAAAGGGCACGTCGTACTCCTCGCAAAAGCGCTCGATCTTCTCCGCATTTTCCGGGCTTGCGTCCCACTTATTGACGCAGACGGCGGCTCTCGTGTCGAATATGGCTGCCGTTTTCAGGATTCGTTCCATGTCGCTGATGCCGGAAACGGATGGCTCCGCCACGATCAGGACGAAATCCACGCCGCTCATGGAGGCGATGACCGGGCAGCCGATGCCGGGTGAACCGTCGATGATCGCAAGGTCCTCGTTTGCGGCGGCATTTGTCAGCGCCAGCTTGACCTCCGACACCAGTTTGCCGGAGTTGCCGCGCCCCATTTTCAGCTCCGCCGTGGCAAATACGCCCGCGCCCTTGTAGAGCGTCACTTCTCCGGCGACGTCGTCCCGCAGCGATATCGCGCCATTCGGACAGACCGCCGCGCAGACGCCGCAGCCCTCGCAGGGGTACTCGCTGATCTCGCAGCGGTTTTCCACTGTTCGGACGGCGCCGAATCGGCAGACGTTTCTGCAAGCGCCGCAGCCGACGCATTTCTCCGGATCGATCAGCGCTTTCTGGGAACCGAGGTAGTCGGAGCGCTCCGGCTCGCCGCCGACGCCGGCCACCAGATGGAGATTCGGCGCGTCCACATCGCAGTCGGCGAGGGCATGGGCATCCGCGAAGCGGATGAACGCGGCGGCGGCGGTGGTTTTGCCGGTGCCGCCCTTGCCGCTCAAAATGAGCAATTTTTTCATTGGGCCAACTCCTCTCGGATCGCGGAGAGCAGGCCCCGAAACGACGCGGCCAGCGCCGCATCGTATTCGACGGCGATCTTGCCCGCCGCGCCCAGTGCGGCAAGCCGCTCACTGTAAGGAATCCGCAGCAGTACGGGAAGCCCGCGCGCCGCGCAATATTCCTCCAGCGGGGCATAGGGGGCGTCCGTCTTGTTGATGATGACACCGCAGGGTTTTCCCAGAAGCTCTGCCAGCCGATGCACCATTTTAAAATTATGAAAACCGAAAGCGGTGGGCTCCGCCGCCAGAATGCAGAAATCCGCGTCCATCACGCTCTCCATCACGGGGCAGCCGCTGCCGGGCGGACAGTCGATGACGGTCAACTTGTCCGTGCCGGCTCCGGCGCGCAGCGCCGCCTGGATCACCGGCACCGCCGAGGCCTCTCCGGGATTCATGACGCCTGTGACCACGCGCACGCTTCCCGACCTGCCTTCTTCCACCAAACCGACCGGATGCGGCTTCTCGGAAACCGCGTTTTCCGGACAGAGAAGCGCACAGCCACCGCAGGAATGGCAGACCTCGGAGAATACCATGGGCGTTTCCCGGACAAGCACCAGCGCGTTGTACCGGCAAAATTCCACGCACTTCCGACAGCCGGTGCATTTCGCCGCGTCAAACTCCGGGATGAGCTTGCAGACCGGCGTTTCTCTCGTGTGCGTCGGCGTCAGGAACAGACGGCCGTTCGGTTCCTCCACGTCGCAGTCGACATAGACCGCGTCCTTTGCCGTTGCCGCGAGATTCACGGCGACAAAGGTTTTGCCGGTGCCGCCCTTGCCGCTGAGTATCGCGACCTTCATGCCCTGCCGTGAAACCCCGCGTGGAAGCTGGTGAGCACGCTGAGCTTTCCCTCCGACAATGCGTTCAGATTTTCCGCAGCGGACAGACCGTCGGCTTTGTAGACGGCAATGCCTGCGGCCTGAAATACCTTCGCGGCGTTCTGCCCGCAGCGAACGGTAATGAGCGCGTTTGCACCCTGATCCGCCACAAGCTGGGCCGCCTGAATGCCCGCGCCGCCCTGGGCTTCGGCGGCCGGATTCCCGACAAGCTCGGTCGCGCCGGTTTCCGAATGATGAATGAGAAAATACGGCGCTCTGCCAAAGGAAACACAGATAGTTTCCCTGTCGTCGTCAACGGGAATTGCGACAATCATGTTTGTTCCTCCTTTTGGTTCTGCTCCATGCAGGCGCGCCGGTGTCTCCGGCACCCGCCGCAGCCGCAATACGGTTCCGCTCCGTCGCAAAGGCGGTAGTCGCCGCCCTCAATTTTGAGCGCCAGTCCATCCACCAGCGCGCGGGCAATTTTCTGGCGCGCGCTCAGATAGATCTGCTGCACGGTCGTGCGCGCGATCTTCATATATTCGCTGCACTCCTCCTGTGAAAAGCCCTCGTTGTCGATCAGGCGAATCGCTTCATATTCATCCACCGTCATGACGACACCCTCTGGGGACGGTTCCGTCTGTGCCGGTACAAACTCATTGATTCGCGGAAGGCAACAGACCTTCCTGCATTTTTTCGGGCGAGGCATTCGGCATCTCTCCTTCTCCATTCATTTTTGACATATGCCGCTTACATGGTAATTATACAAGGAATCCGGCATATGTCAAGAACTAAATTTCCTATGCCAGAGATCCATGCGGGCAATGAATATTCTTCCCACATTCAAAAAAGAATTTTGGAAATGTGAGTTTATCACGGAAGCGGCAGAAATAATATAGTATTCTACAGACAGAAACACAGAAGGAGGCCGATTCACATGGCTTTTGGATTAGGAAAGAAACCGGATGCGACGGATAACGCCGGGAAAACGCTGGTGGTCAACAAGCGCCGCTGTCCACAGAATCATCCCTGTCCGTCCGTGCGGGTGTGTCCCGTGGGTGCGCTGACACAGTCTGGATATGCCGCACCAATTGCGGATCAGGAGAAGTGCATCCGCTGCGGAAAGTGCGTCAAGTTCTGCCCCATGCGCGCGCTGACACTGGAATAAACAAATGAATTACATGATAGGAGGGTTATACTGATGTCTGTGATGACAATTACAAAGGAAAACTTCAAAAAAGAGGTGATGGAGAACGACAAGACCGTCCTCTTGGACTTTTGGGCGAGCTGGTGCGGTCCCTGCCGCATGGTCTCTCCGGTGGTGGACGAAATCGCTGCGGAAAACGTCGCTGTTCAGGTGGGCAAGATCAATGTGGATGAGCAACCGGAGCTGGCCGGAGCGTTCAATATCATGAGCATCCCCACGTTGGTGGTCATCAAGAATGGCAAGGTGGTCAATCAATCCATTGGCGTCCGCCCGAAGCATCAAATTGTTTCCATGCTGGTTTGACCCCGCGCCCGCCGTTCCTGGGAGAACAGCATGAAGAAAAATCTGCCGCCCGGCGATGACGCCGGGCGGCAGATTTTTTTATTCCGCGAGCTTTTGCAGGCGCTTCCGGTCGGTCAATTCCACGGCACCGCGCGAGAGGGAGACCAGCCCCTCCGACTGAAAATAGCGCAGCATCCGGGTGACGACCTCCCGCGCCGTGCCCAAATGCGCGGCGATTTTGTCGTGGGTGATCTTCAGCGTGTCGCTGCCGTCCAGTACGCTCTCCTCCAGCAAAAATCCGGCCAGGCGCGTGTCAAAGCTCTTCCACATAATCTGCTCCATGAGCCACATGACCTCCGAAAACCGGGCGGCTATGATCTGGTTGGTGTAATTGGACACCACAAGAGAACTTGCCATCAGCTTTTTATAGACGTCCGCGGGGATGACCCACAGTTCGGAGTCCTTCTCCGCTTCGATGGTGATGTCAAACTGGATATTCTGCATCATGCAGGAGGCGGAAAACAGGCAAATGTCCCGCTCAAACAGGCGATAGATCGTGACCTCTTTGCCCTCGTCCGAGAGAACAAACGCCCGAAGCTGACCGGAACGAACGACCAACAGTCCCACACAGTCGGCGCTGCCGTTGTGCAGCAGGGTTCCTTTCGGCACGGCGCGTTTCACCGCAGCGCCCTGCAATATCGCCCGCTCCTCGTCGGTCAGATGATCCCAGATGGGGAAGCATTCCGCGAGATTCATAATACGTCACGTCCTTTTCCTTCATAATCTGATTATACAAGCTTTTTCTGATCTGTCAATTTGCGTGACAATATCACAGAAGAAAGCGTCTGTTTTGGTTATACTAAAGAAAATTCAATGTGCGTCCCTGGGCGGTCGCACGGCAAGGAGGAACAAGCTATGTCGAAGGTGGTAATCGTCGGCGGCGTCGCCGGAGGGGCCAGCTGTGCCGCGCGCCTGCGCAGGCTGGATGAATCCGCGGAGATCGTTTTGCTGGAGCGCGGAGAATACATCTCCTACGCCAACTGCGGTCTGCCCTACTATGTGGGAGACGTGATCCGCTCCCGGGACGCATTGCTGGTGCAAAAGCCAGAAGTCATGCGTCAGCGGTTCCGCGTGGATGTACGCACCAAGAATGAGGTGCTTTCCATTGACCGGGAGAAAAAGACCATCTCCGTAAAGCGGCTGGAGACGGGCGAACGCTACGAGGAGCCCTATGACAAGCTTGTGCTGGCCACCGGTTCTTCCCCCATTCGTCCGCCCATTCCCGGCATTGACTCTCCCCGTATTCGGACGCTGTGGACGGTGCCGGACACAGATGTGCTTCGGGAGATGGCGAGAGCGGAGGGAGTCCGCTCAGCGGCGGTCATCGGCGGCGGATTTATCGGTCTTGAAGTGGCCGAAAATTTGCACCGCGCCGGGCTGGAGGTCTCGATTGTGGAGATGCTGGACCAGGTCATGGCGCACATGGACTACGAGATGGCGCAGATGCTCCATGAGAACATCGAGGAAAACGGGGTGCATCTCTCTCTGGGCGACGGGGTGAATTCCTTCCAAGACGACGGCAAACAGGTGACAATTACGCTGAAAAGCGGAAAGAAGCTCCGCACGGAGCTGGTGGTCCTCTCGATCGGCGTAAGGCCAAACGGGGACCTTGCAAAGGCGGCCGGGCTTGCCGTCAACGCGCGGGGCGGCGTCGTGACCGACGCATATCTGCGCACCACCGATCCGAATATCTACGCGGTTGGCGACGTGACGGAAGTCGAGGATCTGGTGTTCGGGGTGCGCGCGATGGTGCCGCTGGCGGGTCCTGCCAACAAACAGGGGCGCATCGCGGCCGACAATCTGGCGGGCGGCAGTGAGACCTATCGCGGCACACAGGGCACCTCGGTTGCCAAAGTGTTCGATTTGACGGCCGCAGCCACCGGGGCGAACGAGAAAACACTCATCAAACGCGGCATGGTCCGGGGACAGGATTATGAGCGCGTCATCATTGCCCAGAATTCCCACGCGAGCTACTATCCCGGCGCCATGCCCATGTTCCTGAAGCTTCTGTTTTCGATGGATGGGAAAAAACTGTTCGGCGCACAGATTGTTGGGCGCGATGGGGTGGATAAGCGCATCGACACCATCGCGACAACGCTGCGGCTGGGCGGCGGAGTCCGGGAGCTGGCGGAGCTGGAATTGGCCTACGCGCCGCCGTATTCCTCCGCCAAAGACCCGGTGAATATGGCGGGCTTCACAGCGGAGAACGTACTGACCGGCAAGGTGCGCTTTTCCGACTGGGACGCGGTGGAAAAGCTGCCGGATGCGGTGCTTCTGGATGTGCGGGAGGACGCGGAGCGCATGGTGTTTCCACTGGAAGGCGCTGTCCACATCCCTCTGGGGCAGCTGCGCGACCGGCTGGACGAGCTGGATCGATCCAAAACCATCGTGGCGTTCTGCGCCATTGGCGTGCGCTCCTATAACGCCGTCCGCATCCTGCGGCAGCGGGGCTTCGAGCATGTGCTGCTCTATCCCGCGGGCACCCGGTTTTATCAGACCACGCACTATCAGCAGTTTGCCGAGCTTGCACAGCCGGCTGTGCAGATCGCGGACAGTGGACAGCAGGAGCTGCCGGACAGCACGCCGGCGGAGACCGTCCGGCTGGACTGCTGCGGGATGCAGTGCCCCGGTCCCATCATGAAGGTTTTTGAGAGCATCAAGGGGATGCAGAACGGCCAGATGCTGGAGGTGGCCGCTTCCGATCCCGGCTTTGTCAAGGACATTGGAGCCTGGTGCCGCCGCACCGGCAACACGCTGGTCTCCAACACGCAGCGCGGCACGGACTATGTGGCGCAGGTCCGAAAAGGGCAGACCGGAATGCCGGCAGCCACCGGACCGAAGGCGGGTGCGCCGTCCCTGATCCAGGATACGCCCCAAGGGAAAACCATCATCGTGTTCTCCGGCGATCTGGATAAGGTGTTGGCCAGCTTCATCATTGCCAACGGCGCAGCGGCGATGGGTCGTCCCGTCACCATGTTCTTTACCTTCTGGGGCCTGACCGTGCTGCGGAAAGCGGAAAAGCAGCCGGTGAAAAAGACCTTCATGGAGTCCATGTTCGGGTCCATGCTGCCGCGCGGCAGCGGAAAGCTGAAGCTCTCCCGCATGAACATGGGCGGCATGGGAACGGCCATGATGAAAAAGATCATGAACGACAAAAATGTGGATTCGCTGGACTCGCTGATTCAAAAGGCGATCCATCAGGGCGTAAAGATCGTGGCCTGCACCATGAGCATGGACGTCATGGGCATCAAAAAAGAGGAACTCATCGAGGGTGTGGAGCTCGGCGGCGTGGGCGCGTATCTGGGCGATGCGGAAGAATCCAACGTGAATCTGTTTATCTGACGGCGAAGCGACAGGCAACGCCGGAACCATGGCAGTCGGCTGGATTCCGTGTGGTTCAATTCTGGGATCAGACTATTTTCAATCGTTTAAAAATAAAGAGGCTGCAGCAATCCGTTTCGTTTTGCTGCGGCCTCTTGTCTTGTCAAAACACTGCCCCGCGCAGCGGAACCGGAATGTCATGCGTCATAGGCCGCCAGCATCGCTTCGATCGTCCCCTGCATTTCCGCCACGGTATGCCGCCGCGCGCGGGCACAATCCTGCGCCTGACGGCCGCAGATCAGGCAGGTCCGGCAGCCTTCACGCGACAGCTTGCGTCCGGTTTCGTCCAGTACGTCGATGTCAAAAAGCCGCCCCAGCGGATGATCCGTCTCAATTGCCGTCATGAAGACTTTGAGTTGCGCAGCGTCGCCGTCCACGCAGAGCAGCAGTTCATCGCCGGTTTTTTCATGGAATGCAAGCTGGGCGAGGACGGGAACGTCATTTTTTTCCAGGGCTGCCAAAATCATTTGACGGCCTTCCTCAAACAGCAATCGGAGCCTTGGCGTGGTCTTGACCGGGCCGGGAATATTCATGCAGAAGGATAGGACCGGCTTGCCGTATTCGGCGCGGAATTTCTCCTGCAACGCGCTGCGCCGCTCCCGGCAAAGGAGCATGTCCTGCAATTCGACTGTTTCGCCTTTCATGAGAATCCCTCCTGCTTTTCAATTGCAAACAGCGCCATCGGCAGCGCGGGTCCGTCCGGTTGCCTCGGCGGATCGACTGAACGGCGGAGGCGTCGAGGGGGACGCTGCATCATGAAAGTAATATAAGCGCAAAATGCAAAAAAAGAAAGATATATTTTCGCCATTGCGGCGCAATCACGTTTTCACCGATCGGCTTTTCCGGGAAATTCTCCGCTGCCCCAGAGCCGATCGGGGAGGAACCAAAAATGAATTTATCCTGCATCGGACCCCGTCACGCGGCGCGTGACGGGGTCCGAAAACAAGCGGGGCATACCGCGCAGGCGCCCGCGGCGGCGGGTCTCTCTTTGGTACAGTCCGATTTTATGGCGGCCTGTCTTATTCGCAGCGGGTGGGGGTATAGCCTGCCTGCCGGACGGCGTCCTCCAGCATCTGGTCCGGAACCTCCCGCGAGAGCGTGACAATGGCCTTGCCGCCTTCCAGCTGGACCTCGGCGGCGGTCACGCCGTCCACGGCCTCCAGCGCGCTTTTTACATGCGCGACGCAGTGCTGGCACATCATGCCTTCGACTTCAATGGTTTTCTTCATGGTTGTTTCCTCCAATTCTTCCGGCTGATCTGCCGGTTGCTTTTTTGTGTCGCCCGACAAAAATTCCGGCAGCGGCGCGGCCTTGCGCGCGCCGTCCCGCGCGGCTGCGTGGGGATGAAACCAGTTGAGCCGCAGGGCGTTTGTGACCACGCAGAAGCTGCTGAGACTCATGGCCGCCGCGCCGAACATCGGACTGAGCTGCAGGCCGAAGGCCGGAATCAGCGCACCGGCAGCCAAGGGAATGCCGATGCAGTTGTAGAAAAAGGCCCAGAACAGGTTCTCGTGGATGTTACGAAGTACCTGACGCGACAGGCGGATGGCGGCTGGTACGTCCAGCAGGCTGGATTTCATCAGAACCACGTCTGCCGCGTCCAGCGCCACGTCGGCGCCGGCGCCGATGGCAATGCCCACGTCGGCGCGGGTCAGCGCCGGGGCGTCGTTGATGCCGTCGCCCACCATGGCGACCCGGCCGGACTCTGAGAGGCGGCGAATCACGGATTCCTTGTCGCCTGGCAGCACGTCGGACACCACGGCGTCAATGCCCACCTGCGCGGCGATGGCCTGCGCGGTGCGGCGGTTGTCGCCGGTCAGCAGCACCACGCGGACGCCCATGCGCTCCAGCGCACGCACGGCTTCGGCGCTGTCGGGCTTTACCACGTCCGCCACGGCGATCAGACCCAGCAGGCGGCCATCCTGCGCAAAATAGAGGGGCGTCTTGCCCAGGGCGGCAAGGGAATCTCCCGCCTCACGCAGGGCGGGGATCATCAGCCCGCGCTCCTCCATCAGGGCCGCGCTGCCGCCGAGCGCGGCAGTTCCCGCCACCGTGCCGCGCACGCCGTGGCCGGGCAGGGCGGAAAAGTCCGCCGCGGGCGTCGCCTCCGGGGCATATGCGCGGATCGCCAGCGCCAGCGGATGCTCGCTCCGTGCCTCCAGCGCGGCGGCCAGCGAGAGCAGCGCCTGTTCGGTGATGCCCTCCGCCGGCAGCACATCGGTGACACGCGGCTTGCCTTCGGTGACGGTGCCGGTCTTATCCAGCACGGCAAATTGCGTCTTTCCGGCGGCTTCCAACGCCGATGCGGTTTTGAAGAGAATGCCGGTTTTCGCGCCGACGCCGCTGCCCACCATAATGGCCACCGGCGTGGCCAGGCCCAGCGCGCAGGGACAGCTGATGACCAGCACGCTGATGGCGCGGGCCAGCGCAAAGCCGAAGTTCCGGCCCGCCAGCAGCCAGACTGCACCGGTGAGCAGCGCGATGGCCATGACGGCCGGGACAAAGACGCCGGACACGCGGTCGGCAATCTTGGCGATGGGCGCCTTGGTGGCGGCGGCGTTTTCCACCATGTCGATGATCTGGCGCAGGGTGGTGTCGCCGCCGACGCGTGTCGCCCGGCAGGTCAGTGCTCCTTGCTGGTTGAGCGTGGCGGCACTGACCGGACTGCCCGGGAGCTTATCCACCGGTAGGCTTTCACCGGTCAGGGCCGCTTCGTTGACGGCGCTCTCGCCGGAGACGACCTGCCCGTCCGCGGGGATGCTCTCGCCTGGCCGGACCAGAAAGATGTCGCCCGGCAGCAGCGCGTCGGCGGGAATGGTCTCCTCAATGTCACCGTGCAGCATATGCGCCGTTTTGGGGGCCAAATCCATGAGGCTTCGAATGGCGCTCGTGGTTCGGCCCTTGCTGCGTGCCTCCAGCAGCTTGCCGACGGTAATCAGCGTCAGGATCATGGCAGCCGACTCAAAATAGAATTCGTGCAGGTAGCCATGTGCGGCTTCCATCCCGCCGGATGCCACCGCGCCGGTTTGCAGGAACAGGGCAGCAGTGCTATAGAGAAATGCCGCGCCGCTGCCAAGAGAAACCAGCGTATCCATGTTGGGCCCGCCGTGCAGCAGGCTTTTTGTCCCGCTGATAAAAAAACGTTGGTTGATGACCAGAACTGCGGCCGTGAGCAGCAGCTCGTAGAGCCCGATCACCAGCGGGTTCCGTGCGAGTGCGACGGGAATCGGCCAGCCCCACATCAAATGCCCCATCGTGACGTACAGGAGCGGCAGGAGCAAGAGAAGGGAGGCAATCAGGCGGCGGCGCAGTCGGGGTGTTTCATGGTCCTCCAGCGCCTCCCGGTCCGGCGCGGTCCGCGCGTGAGCCGACGCTGCGGGAGAGGCGCCGTATCCGGCGGCCTGTACCGCCGCGCAAATCCCGGCGGCTGTGGCGGGGGCGTCGTAGTCTGCGGACATGGAGTTGGTCAGCAGGCTGACCGAGACCTCCCGCACACCGGGCACGTCCCGCACCGCCTTCTCCACATGGGCGCTGCACGCGGCGCAGGTCATGCCGGAGACAGAAAAATGATCGGATTGCATAGGCTTCCCTCTATTTCAGTTTCTTGATTAAATCCACGGCCTCGTCGATGATCTCGGTGCTGCCGTTTCGAATCTCTTCCACCATGCAGGTCTCCATGTGGTCCTGCAAAATCACATAACCAAAGCTCTGCAGCGCGCGCTCTACCGCCGCCACCTGGGTCAAAATATCGCCGCAATAGCGGCCTTCGTCCAGCATGGTTCGGATGCCGCCAAGCTGCCCGACAATCCGGCTCAGCCGGTTTTGCAGACTCTTCAGCGTCTGCGCGTCGCGCGGCGTGTGTTTCATTTTGCAGGTACAGGAATGCTCTTCCATTGCGGTTCCCTCCAAGATACCCTGTAGGGTATTTTTCTAGTGACATCGTATACCCTATATGGGTATTTGTCAAGGGCTAACATACGCAACTAGTGTTTGCTTTGGCGAAAAAAACATGCGGGGCAAGTTTCAAATTGGAAAATCGGCTGTAAAATGGGGTGGCAGATGAACCATGAGGAAAAAGAACGAAAGGGGACTGCTGCAATGAAACAGCCTGTGCTGCTGAAAAACGGCAGAATGCTTGCCATGGGTCGCCCGGAGTAAAGATTGACGCTGCATTCAACAGGGCGGGGGACATGCAAACGTGGCATGTCCCCCGCCCTGTTGGAGAAATTAAGTATGGATTGGGTTCTCAGATGATGAAACAGCTTGGCCGATATTCAGTCCGGCTTATTCTTTCGAAATCGGTGGTAGAGCTGCGTGGGGGAGGAAAGCGCGTCGCGGGCGGATTCCCATGTTTTCTTCGTGGTCAGGCCGGCCAGAGAGAGCATAAAACGGTATACCTCCGGGGCCTGCCGCAATTCGCGCGCCATCAGCAGGGCCTGCCGCAGTCGGTGCTCGGTCAAGTCGGTCAGCGTTACCGCGCCGGTGGAGGTCAGAATATCGAATAAAGCGTTGATAAATTGCTGCCGCTCTTCCTGGTTCATGCGCGCCTGCAGGTCGGTCAGCGCGGCTTCAAACGCCTTGCTTGGAGCAGCAAAGTCCTCACAGCGGACAAATTTGGTCCCCAAAACCTGCCAGTTGAGCGCATCGTGGGCGGAAATCCAAGCACGGTCTGAGCGGATAATCTGAAAGTTTGTCTCGTGGCAGAGCAGCTTTCCCACCATGGAGTGCTGCGAGACGAGGGTATGAACTTTCGGGCGGATGCGCAGATAGGCTGGTCTCACCAACATGTTTTCCCGGAAACCGGGACCGTCATTGTTATAGACGGCGAGAATCCGATCCTGTACCGCAGGAGGCGCGGCCATGGCGGCATAGACCGCCGCGTTGCCGCCCTTGGAGTGACCGCCGACAATCAGCGAGCCCGGCGTTTCGGCGGTTTGGAGCAGGTAATCGAGGGCGTCCCGCTGGGCGGCAATCACATCCTCAACGCTCAGCAGAAAATCCTCTTTCCAGGCCACGATGGTGTCGTCGGTTCCTCGGAAGGATACAAACCTGGTTGCGTTCGGCAGGGTGATGGTTAGGGCGGAAAACTGCTCGTTTTGCTCGGGGTCTACGCAGTTGACGAAACCGCTGAGCCGCAGATTCCGGAATCGCCTGGTTTCCGGCAGCCGTTTCAGCAGGGGAATGAGCTGACTGCTGCTGAGCAGGCCGAGCAGCGGTTCCCGTCCGTCCGCGAAGACCGTATCCGGCAATTGGGACACAGTCATGGTTTGACCGGGCGGAAGTACGTCGGAGTAGTCCAATTCGCCCAGTTTGCAGAGTATATAATTGTCCACCTCATTAAAGGGGGAGACGGCGAAGGGAAGATCCCCACGCCAGTCCAGATAGTCTATGATGTGTGCCAAAGCTGGAACCTCCGCTTTTGCAGTTACCGCCCCGCCCTGCGGGAGACTACCGGCTTAATGCCGGCGAATCAACAGGACGGAGAGGTCGTTGACGTTGGTACCGGTGGGTCCGGTCATGATAAGGCCACCGCAGGCCTGCAGCGCATGGTAGGCATCGTTTTCCCGCAAAACAGCGGGAATCTGGATGCCGCGATCCAGCAGCGCAGCCCGTGTGGTTCCGTCCACATAACCACCGGCAGCGTCGGTGGGGCCGTCGGTGCCGTCGGAGCCCACGGAGAAGACCGCGGTTTCCCGCATACCGTCCATGTTATCGGCAGCGGCCAGTGCCAGCTCCTGATTGCGGCCACCAAGGCCGTGGCCGGTCAGCTCCACCACGGTTTCGCCGCCGGCGATAAAGGCGAGGGATTCCGTACTGTCCTGATGATAGGCGGCCATGGAGGCAAAAAAGCTACCCGCATCCCGCGCGGTGCAACAGAGGCTTGCGGTCAGTGTCACAGGCCGGTAACCCAACGCGGCGGCGGTCTCTGAGGCCGAGGTACAGAGCTGCCTGACGCTGCCGGTAACACGGGTTTCCACATTGGTGAGGGTCTTCGGCGTTTCCTGTCCGAGCAGCGCCAGTGCCTGCGGCGACAGGCGAAGCTTGTATTTTTCCACGATATCCAGCGCTTGCCGGCAGGTGGAGGAATCGGGGTAGGCCGGGCCGGAGGCAATCATATCGAGTGGGTCCCCGATGATGTCGGAAAGTACGACGGAGCAGACCTTGGCCGGAGCGCAGAGCGCCGCGAAGCGCCCGCCCTTGACGGCAGAGAGACGCTTACGCACGGTGTTCATCTCCACAATGTCCGCACCGGAGGAAAGAAGCTGCCGCGTCAGGTCCGTCAGTTCGTCCTCCGGGATCAGCGGTGACTCAAACAGCGCGGAGCCGCCGCCCGAGAGAAGAAACACCACGGCGTCGCTTGCGCCCAGGGGCCTGACCAGCTCCATGGCGGCCTGTGTGGCCCGGAAGGAGTTTTCGTCCGGAATCGGATGACCGGCTTCAAAAATCCGCAGGTTGCCGATGGGACCCATGCTGTGCTGGTATTTCGTGATCACTACACCGCCTTGAACCCGGTTTCCCAGCAGGTTGGCGGCTGCCCGGGCCATTTGCCAGGCGGCCTTGCCGACCGAGACCAGATAGATCTGCTCCGGCAGGGGCAAATCTGCCAGCGCATTTTTGACAGCTTGATCCGGAAGCGCGGCATGGATCGCATTTTGTATGATTTGATTGGCGTCTTCTCGCAGCGTCATGGTTGGGACCTCCATCTTGAAGTTTTCGCGTTCATTATATCGTACTTTCTTCGCGTGCGCAACGACCGCTGTGCAAAAACAAACAAATAAATTGATCGACCAATTGCAGTGCGGCAGCGCATGTGGTAGGATGGATGAGAGAATAATCGGAAGCGCACGCGCTTTTTGGAGAAAAAACAGACAGCTGCCAGTCGAGGAGCTGCGAATGCTTCGGCAGTTGGTGGAGACGTCGCGTGCCGCGACGGAGGAGGACTTTCCCTCGTGTTGCGGCTGCTTTGCCGGGGATGCAGAGGCTTGGGTTGCGAGTCCTGCGAACCGATGGCAGAGGGACGGTTTCCTGACCGCGCGGCAGGTTCAATATGGCGGAACGAGGGACATCTTATGGAGAAGTCAGTGTACCAGAACTATGTTCAGATCCTGAAGGAGGAGCTGATTCCAGCGATGGGCTGCACGGAGCCCATTGCCGTGGCCTACGCGGCGGCAATGGCGCGGCAAACCTTAGGTGCGCAACCGCAAACGCTGCGCGTCGCCATCAGCGGCAACATCATTAAAAATGTCAAGAGCGTGGTGGTGCCAAATACAGGCGGCCTTCGAGGAATTGCTGCCGCCGCTGCGGCAGGTGCAATCGCAGGCGACGCGGCCCGAAAACTGGAGGTATTGTCCAGCGTGACGCCGGCGCAGGCGGACGAGATTGCGGCATACCTGCAAAATGCGGAGATTACGGTTTCGGAGTCCAAGTCCGGCTGCATCTTTGACATCGACGTGACTGCCGAGGCTGGCGGTCACAGCGCCGGAGTGCGGATTACCGGCTATCACACCAATATAGTTACTATTCAAAAGGACGGCGTGACGCTGCTGAGCCGGGACTATCAGGAGCAGAGCGGCGATCAGACAGAGCGTGGGATGCTCAGCATCTTGGGTATTGTCGAGTTCGCGGACGCGGCCGACCTTGCCGACGTGAAGGAATTGCTCGACCGCCAGATTGCATATAACATGGCAATTGCCAGAGAGGGACTTCGAGGCGATTGGGGCGCCAACATCGGGAATATTTTGCAAAAGGCCTATGGAGACAGTGTGGCGGTCCGCGCCAAGGCAATGGCTGCGGCTGGGTCCGACGCGCGGATGAGCGGCTGCGAGCTGCCGGTGGTGGTCAACTCCGGCAGCGGCAACCAAGGCATGACCGCTTCGCTGCCGGTGATCGTATACGCAGAAGCGCTGGGCGTGTCGGATGAGCAGCGCTACCGGGCATTGCTGGTCTCAAATCTGGTGACAATCCATTTAAAAACGGGTATCGGGCGTCTTTCGGCTTACTGCGGCGCCATCAGCGCGGGCTGCGGCGCGGGTGCGGGCGTCAGCTATCTCTACGGCGGGCGGTACGATGAGATTGCCCACACCGTGGTCAACGCGCTGGCCATCAATTCCGGCGTGATTTGCGATGGAGCCAAGCCGAGCTGCGCCGCGAAAATCGCCTCTGCCGTGGAGGCAGGGCTGCTGGGGATGCAGATGGTTCGTTATGGCAAGGAATTTTTCGGAGGCGACGGCATTGTGAGCAAAGGCGTGGAAAACACAATTCGAAACGTCGGCGAACTGGCTAGGGACGGCATGCGGGATACAGACAGAGAGATCCTCCAAATCATGATCGGAAACGCGAATTCAGGTGCAATTTTATCACAGTCATAAAACGAGGGTCTCGAAGTAAAGCAGAAGATGTAGCAGTCAAAACCGCTCATTTGTTGCCAAAGGAAGCCAGCCCCAGCAGAAAATGGATTTCTGCTGGGGCTGGCTTTTTCCTCGCGCGCTGCGCGAACAGGGCCTATCCAACGAGCCAAAAGGATACAGAAAGGAGAATGTCCAACCTGGAAAGCCCAAATGTGAAGAAGCGTTGCATCTTCCACTTGACGTTAAATACATAGCACAAAAAACGACATGAATATTTGTGCACTTATACAAAATTACTAAAAACAACAAAAAAATCAAAAATAATCTTGACTTTTTGCACAAGACGGGCTTATGATGGGCGTGTGCAATAGATATATCAAAAGCAATCTTGTTTGGAACAACAAGATTTTTTGCGAATATCTGTAATATATCAATAATATATCAGATAGAATTCTACCCCATATTCAGGAGGGGGGAGTGATATGATTGAGAGGTAACATGAACAATAGCATCAAAGACACCGTCTATCAGGAACTTCGCCGCAGAATCATCTTTTGCGAGATCATGCCGGGCAGTATCATTGAGGAGAAAACTCTGACGGAGGAATTCAAAATCAGCCGAACGCCAATCCGCGAGGCGCTAAATTCCTTGGCACAGGAAGGACTGGTTGTGGTGTATCCGCGCCGTGCGATCACCGCTTCGCCCATTACGGTTCGTGACATTGACAACTTGTTTGAAGTGCGTGAACTGCTGGAGCCGTACATCGTCCGCCAAGTCATTCATCATATCGATAATCGCGTGCTGGTACAAATGGTAAACAACATGAAGGATACGGACGATGCCGTTACTCTGGCGACAAAGGACAACGAGTTCCACGATTACTTGAGTTCGGCGTGTCAGAATCATGTCATGGTCAATATGCTGTTGAGTGTCCGTTCGCAAACGCAGCGTATGCGTGTCGCGATGGGTCGCCAGGCGGAGCGCGTGGAAGAGACGCGGATGGAGCACCAGGCAATTACAGATGCCATTCAAAATGGAGATCCCGATGTGGCGGAAACCGCAATGAGAAAGCACCTCGAAACAGCAAAGTTGACGGTGATGGGACTTTATCATCCGGTATAAAGATGACGTGTTGATTCAGACTAAACTGGAATGGAGCGAGGATTGCGCGGATGAACATGATTGATAGTCTACTAAATGAAATAGATGTTCCACCGATGTACCTGGTCAGACAGCACTTTGACCACCAGCATCTGGAGCATGTTGAGGAGCGTCTTCTGGAGCAAATGCAGGCAAAGCATATTGCAATTCATCCGGGAGACCGCATTGCAATTACTTGCGGAAGCCGGGGCATCGCCAACATCGTGTCGGCGATCCGCGCGGCCGCGACATTTATTCGGGAGTCCGGCGGAGAACCATTTGTGGTACCTGCGATGGGCAGCCATGGCGGCGCAACGGTGGAAGGACAGTTAGAAGTCGTCCAGTCTCTTGGCGTAACAGAGGAGTCCGTAGGCTGCCCAATTTGCTCGTGCATGGATGTGGTACAGCTTGGAACAACGGCGGATGGCCTGCCGGTTTACATCGACCGACTGGCAAGCGAGGCGGATGGAATCGTTTTGGTGAATCGGGTCAAGCCGCACACCTCATTCCGCGGTCCCTATGAAAGCGGACTGATGAAAATGATTACGATCGGCCTCGGGAAGCAAAAGGGAGCAGAGGCGTGCCACTCAGTGGGCTGGAAATACATGCGCGGCAATGTCCCAGCCATCGCGAACATTGTGCTGGACAAGGCAAATATCCTGTTTGGCATTGCGCTGATGGAAAATGCGTACGATCAGACCTGCAGAACAGAGGTTCTGACGGGCAAGGAGATACCAGAAGAGGAGCCACAGCTGCTGCTGGAGGCAAAAACCAGGATGCCGTCGCTGCCGTTTGATAAAATTGACGTTCTGGTGATTGACGAAATAGGGAAAAACATCAGCGGCGCCGGGCAGGACCCCAACATCACCGGACGGTATGATACGCCCTATGCTTCCGGCGGTCCCGTGGTGCAGCGTATGGTGATTCTGGACTTGACCGAGGAATCGCACGGAAACGCCTGCGGGGTAGGTCTGGCGGATTATATTGCGGACCGGCTGTACCAAAAGTTGGATTATGATAAAATGTACCTCAATGTGCTGACCAATAAACTGCCGTACACGGTCAACGTGCCGGTGGTACTGAAAAATGACTGGCAGGCAGTGCAGGCCGCAGTGAAGACCTGTATCGAGATTGACCATGAGCATCCCCGTGTGGTTCGCATCAGAAACACGCTGTCACTCGGTGAGATCTATGTCTCCGACAATATGCTGCCGGAGCTGGGAAAATTTGATTATATCGAGGTAACCGACAGAAAGATGCCGGCGCCGAATTCCAAAGGAAACCTGTTTTAGCGGCAAGCCGCAGGCAGGCTAAAAAAATACCGCAACTGATATATCAAAGAAATATCAGAACAAAAGGAGAAAATGATGAAAGCACTTGTCAAGTTTGCAGCCGGTCCGGGGAATATGGAAATTCGAGATGTCGAAGAGCCGTCCCCAAAGGCCGGGCAGGTCAAAATTAAGGTGGCCGAAGCGGGAATCTGTGGCTCTGATCTGCACATTTACCACAGCGATATTGCAATTCCAATCCGTCCGCCCGTTGTGACCGGCCACGAGTTTTCCGGCACGGTGGTAGAAGTCGGCGAAGGCGTCACGGATTTCAAGCCCGGCGACCGTGTGGTGTCCGAAACTGCATACGATTACTGTGGAAAATGCGATTATTGTCGGGAAGGATTTTATAATCTCTGTGTGGAGCGCAAAACCTTAGGCTATTGGTACAACGGAATATTCACCAGCTACACGGTGGTTCCAGAGGGGCGCGTGCACAAGATCGCGGATCATGTGGATTTTACCTCCGCTGCCATGACAGAGCCTTTGGCCTGCGTTTGTCACGCGGTCTATGACCAATGCAGAATCGTTGGCGGCGACGTGGTACTGGTGGTCGGCTGTGGCGCCATTGGCATTATGGCCGCTCAGGTCGCCAAAGCGAACGGAGCGACGGTCATCCTGTCCGGCACGAATGTGGATGCTGCTCGTCTGGAGTTGGCCCGGCAGATCGGCGCGTGCGACTATACGGCAAACGTGCAGACGGACGATATGCAGAAGCTCGTGGGCGACCTGACACGCGGCTACGGCGTTGATGTTGTGCTCGAGTGCTCTGGCTCTCAGTCCGGAACCAATATGGGCTTGGATCTGATCAAAAAGCGCGGCTATTTCACGCAGATCGGTTTGGCCGGCAAAAAGATCGAATTTCCAATCGAAACAATTTGCTATAAGGAGCTGCATTTCTCCGGTTCCATGGGCTCCCGCAATCACAGCTGGCGCACGGCCATCAATCTGATTGCATCCGGGAAGGTTCAACTTCAGCCGCTGGTTACCGCGAAGTTGCCGCTGGATCAGTGGGAAGAGGCCTTTGAAATGTTTTCCAATAAGCAAGGTTGCAAAGTTTTCCTGCTGCCGATTAGTGAATCATAAGGCGGTACCGCGATACTTCGAAACGGCAGGCGTATGTTTTCAAAAAACGTGTGGTGAAGCAGAAAAGTGGGGGTGATTGTGCGGGAGAAAGAAAACCAGCGTAAAACAGGTACGGAGCACAAAACCAACGTAAAATACAAATTTATTGGGGGACATAAAATGAAAACGACCATGAAAAAAGTCGGGTGCCTTCTGTTGGCGCTCACAATGATCTGCGCACTGCTGGCGTGCGGCGCAAAAACTTCAACCAGCGCAACCACGACCACTGCAGCTTCCACCGAAGCCGCGACCACAGCCGCCTCCACCGAAGCCGCGACCACTGCCGCTGCCACTACGGCAGCTTCCGGCGAGACTTACACCATTTCCATCGCACACAACCAGACTCCGGATGCCGGTTATGGTATTGGCGTTGCCAAACTCAAGGAGCTGCTTGCGGAAAAGGATCCCAGAATCCAGCTTGACGTCTACGACAATGGCACGCTGGGCAACGAGCGTGACGTAATCGAAGGCAACCAGCTTGGCACGGTCGACGTAGCCATCACCTCGATCGGCGTTGTTTCCAACTTTGCACCGCTTGCTGGTGTGATCAATCTGCCATTCATGTTTTCGGGCTTCGATGCGGTCGAGGCTGCGCTGAACAACGAGGCCATGGACACCGTCTGGAACCAGATTGAGACCGGCGCAGGTCTAAAGGTGCTGGGAGTATACAGCCAGGGCTTCCGTCATGTGGTTTCCAACAAATCTCTGATTACTTCTCTGGATGACTTCAAGGGCCTGAAGATTCGTGTTCCCGAGGCCGATCTGTATGTCAACACCTTTAAGGCACTGGGCGCCAGCCCCACACCGATTGCTTGGGGCGAAATGTATACTTCCATGCAGACCAACGTGGTCGATGCCTTCGAGAATACGCCGGTCAACGTCGTGCAGTACAACCTGCAGGAAGTCTCCAAGTATGAGACAGCGACCAACCACATTTGGGACGGCGCGATCATCACCATGAATATGGACTCTTGGGGCAAACTCCCCGCCGATGTGCAGCAGACTTTCCTGGAGTGCGTGCAGGAGAGTGCAACTTATCAGAGACAGCAGATCAACACCGCTGCGACGGACGCGGTTGCGGCCATCAAGGCAAGCGGCATGCAGTACGGCGAGGTATCCGAAGAACTGCATGCACAGCTGGTCGAATCGGTTTCAAGCGTGTATGATGATTTCTATGCCAAGTATCCGGAGGCCAAGACGCTGGCCGAAGCTCTGAAGTAAGTAGCGGTTCAGAAAAACCATTCGGATCTGAACAGGAGGGAAAGCTCCAAGAATGGGGCTTTCCCCCCACCAATGGAGATTTATATGAAAAAAGTAAAAGACGGTCTTGTAACAGTCTACAAAATCATCGCGACTGTCTCGTTCTCCGTGATGCTGATTTCCGCGGCCGTGCAGGTATTTTGCCGGTATGTGCTCGGAAACAGCCCAATGTGGACGGAAGAACTGGCACGTTATATGTTCATCACTGCATCCATGGCTGCGGCTGTGGTCGCGCTCGACCTGGGATCGCATATGGTGGTCGACCTCGTAACCTCAAAGCTGAAGGGCAACGTCAAGGTTGTAATGGAAGTGCTTTCCCTTCTCCTGATCATGGTGTTTTGCCTGGTGACCTCGAGGCTCGGGATTGAGCTGTGCCAGAAGACCATGTCGCAGCCGAGTCCTGCCATGCACATTCCAATGGGACTGGTGTATGCGACGATCCCCATGGGCTGCATCGGAATGCTGGTGATCGCGCTCGAACAGTTGCTTGAAAAAATCCTTCCGCGTTACCGCCAGAAGCCGGCGGAAGAAAGGTAAAGGTACAGGATGGGTTGGGTATTGTTAATTGTCACGGCAGTGACCCTGTTTATGGGCGTGCCGATTGCCTTTTCCCTTGGACTCGGTTCCCTGGCGGCATTTCTCATGGGCAATACGCCCCTGGTCGTGATCCCGCAGAGAATGATGGTGAATCTGGATTCCTTTTCGCTGATGGCCATTCCCTTTTTCATTTTCTGCGGCGATGTGATGGCTGGCGGCGGCGTTTCAAAAAAGCTCGTGGCGTTTGTACGCGCGATGGTTGGCCATCAGCGCGGCGGCGTCGGGATTGTTACTATTCTTTCCAGCACGATTTTTGCCGGAATTTCCGGCTCCGCCGCGGCGGATACCGCGGCGATCGGTTCTCTCATGATCCCCGCAATGAAGGACGAAGGTTATGACGCCGGTACGGCTGCCTCAATTCAGGCCTGTGCCGGTGCGCTGGGTCCGATCATCCCTCCCAGCATCACCATGATTATCTACGGCTCGCTGACGGGCCTGTCCGTTGCGTCCCTGTTCCTGTCCGGCATTGGCCCCGGCCTCCTGATTGCGGCAGGTCTCTGCCTCGTCGTTTTTTTCTATGCTAAGAAGCACAATCTCCGCACCGGCACGCGGTGCAGCCGCAAAGAGCGCCTGCATGCGCTAAAATCCGCGATCTGGGCGCTGATTCTGCCGGTTTTCATTCTGGGCGGCATTATGGGCGGCGTCTTCACCCCGACGGAAGCCGGTGTCATCGCGTCGTTCTACGCCATCATCATATCCATGTTTGTCTACAAGAAGATCACAATTAAGGACCTGCCGCGGATCATTCTGGAGTCCGCGATTTCCACGGCGGCGATTGTGCTGATCGTTATGACGGCTTCCGTCATGGCATGGCTGTTGGTGAAGATCCAGTTCCCGCAGACCGTGGCGACCGTGCTTGGTACCGTAAGCAGCAACCGCTATGTTGTGTTCCTGCTGGCCGTTGCGTTCGTCATGCTGATGGGCTGTGTCATTGAAACCGTTGCGCTCGCGATTATTGTTGTTCCGATTCTGTTTCCCATTGGCGCGGCGCTCGGATTCAGCGCGATTCAGTTCGGCTGTGTGATTGTGCTGGCTCTGGTGTTTGCCGGTCTGACGCCTCCTGTTGGTATTTTGCTCTTCGTCTCCACGAAAATTGCGCGATGCTCCTTCCAGGAGACCTGTGTCAAGCTGGTTCCCTATCTGGCGGTGGAAATCGGCGTCATGCTGCTGTGTATCTTCCTGGAGCCGCTCTGTACCTTCCTCCCAACACTGTTCCTCGGCGGGTGATTTGAAAAGGAGACAATCGATATGTCTGACGAGATTATCAAGAGATTAATGGATGAGGTCCGCACGCTGGAGGCCAGCGAGGAAAATCAGCGGCGGAAAGCAAAGTGGGCCTGCATTCAAAAGACCTCGCGCGACCAGTGGCGGGGCACACCGAAATTTGACGGGAGCGCAAAGCACGGGAACGCGCCGCTGCAGATGGACTGTAACACCAACTTCTGGGGCGCCTATCTCGGCTATCGGGTGGGGGACTATTACCGCAATCCGGAAGTATTTCTGCAAAACTACCTGAAGATGCGGATTGCGCGGTTCAAGCTGTTCGAGGACGACGTGTTCGTGGATAAACTGGTCCCCATTTGGATGGGCTCGGCGTTCGAAGCCAGCTTGATGGGCATGAAGGTCGTCTACGACGACAAGAACGACCCGTGGATCGATTTCAAATATTTTCTGCACGAGCAGTCCGACCTGGCTAAAATTCCCGCGCTGGATTTTTACCATACCGGTCAGATGGAAGATGCCGTAAAAATGTATGAATACTGCCGGCAGCAGCTTGATGACGATTTTGACGTTGCTTTCCCCGAATGGGAGAGAGGCCCCTTCGGCGTCGCGACCTATACGAGAGGGTACGAGGCCGTTTTGGTGGACATGGTAGATGCCGACGAGGAAGAGGATAGCTTCCTGCGGGAATATATGCAGTTCTTTACGGACCGGCAGATCCAGTTTTTTGAGGCGAGAGAGAAATATCTCGGCCAAAAGACGGGGAAGATTAACCTCTATAACGACGAGGTTAATATGCCGACGGTCTCGCCCGGACTCTATGAGAACTATATCCGCCCCTACGAAATCCAGCTCAGCAAGCGCTTCGGCGGCCTGAACTACTGGCATAGCTGCGGAAATCTGGACCGGCTCTATCCGCTGATCGCGGAGATACCCGGCATCGATATGATCCACAAGGGCCCCTGGACCTCCGCGGCCGCGGCGGGAAAGAGCTTTGGCGACAAGTGCGCGATTGAGGTTTGCTTAAATCCGCTGAAGGATGTCATAGACGCGGACGAAAAGCTGATGTACGATGTGGTGTTTGGGATCTGCAAGGATCTGAACGATGCCGACTCGCACGGGTACACCATTCGCGCGAACAACGTCGGTACGCTGGGAACCACGGATCAAACCATTGAGAAGTGCCGCGCGTTTCTCTCTTGTGCAAGAAAAGCCATCGGGGATGCGGCTGTGAAGTAAACAGAATTTTGTTCCTACGCGATACAGCAAATTCTTCTGCCTGCGGGGGGATACCGGAACGCTGTGCAGTCGGAATTTGCTGTATTGGCGTCTGAACGGCAGAAATCAAATGCAAGGAGGACACATTGATGAAGGAGTCCATTCATAAATTTTTGCAGGTTGGAACGATCACTTGGATGTCGTATCCCGGCGTGGCGCAGGCTGACGTGATCCGGAAGATTGCCGCCGATGATTATTTTGACGCGGTGGAGGTGTGCAAATGCCCGGACGACGAGAGCCGCGAGGCATGCCGGAATCTGCTTGGCCAGTCGCACCTGAAGGTCTGCTATGGCGCACAGCCACGCCTGCTCGGGCCGAAGCTGAACCCCAACGATCTGAACGAGGAAGGGCGCGGAAAAGCGGAGGCGACCCTGATTGAGGCGGTCGATGAGGCGGAATATCTGGGCGCGAAGGGCATCGCTTTTTTGTCCGGCAAGTGGCGGGAAGAAACAAAAGAGCAAGCCTACGGCCAGCTGCTGAAGACCACCCGGGCGGTATGTGATTACGCGGCGAAAAAGGGTATGAATGTGGAGCTTGAGGTGTTCGACTACGACATCGACAAAGCCTCGTTGATCGGGCCGGCTCCATTCGCGGCAAGATTTGCGGCGGATATGCGAACCACGCACAGCAACTTCGGCCTGTTGGTCGACCTCAGCCATTTCCCCATCACCTATGAGAATTCCAGATTTGTTGTACAGACGCTGCGCCCGTATATCACGCATCTGCATTTTGGCAACGCCGTGGCAAAGGAAGGCTGTGCCGCGTATGGTGACCGGCATCCGCGCCTGGGCTTCCAAAACGGCGCCAACGACACGGGAGAGCTGCTGGATTACCTGCGTGTTTTAAAGCAGGAGGGATTTTTCCGCGCGGAGGAACCGCTGGTATTTTCCATGGAGGTTTCTCCGTTTGGCGATGAGGCGGCGGATATCATCCTGGCCAACACGAAGCGGGTGCTGAACCGCGCCTGGGCGCTGCTCGAGGACTGAGAAAGGACAAAGAACATGAAAATAGTCATACTGGACGGATATACGGAAAACCCCGGCGACCTGAGCTGGGCCGAACTGGAGAAGCTCGGCGAGCTGACGGTCTATGACCGCACGTCCCTGACGGATGAACTGGAGTCCATTGACCGCATTGGCGATGCGGAGATCGTGTTTACGAATAAGACGCCGATCACGAAGCGAATTATTGATGCCTGCCCGAATCTGAAGTTTATCAGTATGCTGGCGACCGGCTACAACGTGGTGGATTATAGCTACGCCAGAGAAAAGGGTATCCCCGTCACGAACGTACCGTCCTACGGCACGGCCTCCGTCAGCCAGTTTTCCATCGCGCTGCTGTTGGAAATCTGTCACCACATTGGACACCATGCCGAGACCGTACAAGAGGGCCGGTGGCAGCGCAGCGCGGACTGGTGCTACTGGGATTACCCTCTGATCGAGTTGGACGGGAAGACCATTGGGATCATTGGGTTTGGCAGAATCGGTCAGGCGGAAGGCAAGGTTGCCAAGGCGCTTGGGATGAAGGTGCTTGCCTATGACGTCTATCCGAACGACAGCGGTCGTGAAATTGCGGAATATGTGGATCTTGACACGCTGTTTTCTGCTGCGGACGTGGTGACGCTTCACTGCAACCTGACGCCGGAAAACACCGGTCTGATCAATAGAGAAAACATTGCAAAGATGAAGGACGGAGCCATTCTGATCAACAACGCCCGCGGGCAGCTGATCGTGGAGCAGGATGTGGCGGACGCACTGAACAGCGGAAAACTGGCAGCCGCCGGTCTGGATGTGGTGTATACCGAGCCGATCTCGGCGGACAATCCGCTGCTGAAGGCCAAAAACTGCATCATTACCCCGCATATCTCCTGGGCACCGAAGGAAAGCCGCCAGCGCATTATGGACTGCGCGGTAGAGAACGTCAAGGCCTACCAATCCGGCAAGCCGGTCAATGTGGTCAACAAGTGATTCGGAGGAACGCATGAAACTGACGAAGGAAGAAATTGTCTCGTTGAACGAGCGCTGTCGGAAATTTCGGATTGATCTGATCAAAACACTGCATGAGAGACAGAGCGGCCACCCCGGCGGCTCACTCTCTGTCTGTGAAATTCTCACCACGCTGTATTTCTGCCAGATGCATGTGGATGCGTCCGACCCAAAACTGGCGGATCGGGACAGACTGGTGCTCTGTAAAGGCCATGCGGCCCCGATGCTCTATCGGGTGCTGGCGGAAAAAGGCTTTTTTCCTGTGGAGGAAATGGGCACGCTGCGCACGCTGAACACCAGATTGCAGGGCCATCCCTGCGCGATGGAGACACCGGGCGTTGACGCCACCACGGGTCCCCTCGGCATTGGACTCCCGGCCGCACTTGGCATGGCGATCGGCCTGCGCATGGACAACTCGCCTGCGCGCGTCTATGCGGTGCTAGGCGATGGCGAACTCGACGAGGGAACAGTCTGGGAGGCATGTATGTCCGCTGTGAAGTTCCGGGCGGACAATCTGTGTGCGGTTCTGGATTGGAACGGCGTCCAGTTGGACGGTACGACGGCGGAGATTATGCCCATGGGCGACGTCAAGGCGAAATTCGAGGCTTTCGGCTGGCATACCATCGAGTGCTGTGGTCACGACGTGGCGCAGCTGAACGATGCGTTTGACCAGGCAAAGACGGTCAAGGGGAAGCCGACGATCATTCTGGCCCACACGGTCAAGGGCAAGGGCGTCTCTTTCATGGAGGGCAAAAACGCGTGGCACGGCAAGGCCGTTGATGATGAGAGCTTTGCGCGCGCAATGCAGGAACTCGGAGGGAAGGAATCATGACAAAGGCAATTCGCGAAGTTTACGGAGAGGCGCTTGTCAAATACGGAAAAGACAATCGGAGTGTGGTCGTTTTAGACGCAGACGTCAGCGGCTCCACCAGATCCGCCATTTTCGGATATGCTTGCCCAGATCGCTTCCTGAATGTTGGCATTGCCGAAGCAAACATGACGGCCATGGCCGCCGGACTCGCTTCGGTGGGCAAAATTCCGTTTGTCAATACGTTCGCGGTCTTTCTGACCTCGATCGGTTTGGCGCCCGCCCGCGCGTTCGGCTCCTACTCGCAGATACCGATCAAGATGGTCGGCGCGTATGGCGGCGTCTCCGATGCGTTTGACGGCCCGAGCCACCATTCGCTGGAGGACATCGCCACGATGCGCGCGCTGCCGAATTTCCAGGTTTTCGTTCCGTGCGACGCTGTGGAGACCGACTGGTTGGTACGGTATGCGATCGATACGCCAAAGCCGATGTACCTGCGGATGTCGCGGGATGCGTTCCCGGACGTCTACCGGGAAGGCGAGCAGTTTGCGTGCGGAAAAGGAAAAGTTGTGCGGGAAGGCGATGATGTTACCATCATTGCCTGCGGCCTGATGGTCGGCAACGCCCTGGCGGCGGCGGAGCTGCTGCAACAGGACGGAATTTCCGCGCGCGTCGTGGACATGTTCTGCATCAAGCCCATCGACCGGGAACTGATTGTGCGCTGCGCAAAAGAGACCGGCGCGATTGTCAGCGCCGAAGAGCATACTGTTCTTGGCGGACTGGGAGGCGCGGTCGCGGAGGTGCTGTGCGCAGAGGACGCGGCGGTGCCAATGCAGTTTGTCGGCATGGCGGACTGCCACGCGGAGTGTGGCCCCTATGAAAAGCTCCAGGAGAAGTACGGGCTTGACGCGGACACAATCGCCGCGAAGGCAAAGGCCGCCGTTGCGGAAAAAGAATAATCGCTTTGAAAATGGGACCGTTGCCGAATTGGCGGCGGTCCCATTTTGCGCGCTCTTTTTGGCAAGGAAAGTCTGATTCCCACAGCCGGGGAAAGCCGGGATATCGCGGAAACGCCGCCGCGCAGTTCTCGGCTGCTGCCGTGCGTACGCCCGAAAATGTGCTTTGCTGCGTGAAATTTAATTCGGATTTAACCTTTCTATGGCTTCAAATTTTAGATTATTAGGTTATGATAAAAGAAATATGCCAAAGGAGGAAATCCCTGTGGATTTTTTTAATTTTCTGTCCTTAATTGGTGGATTGAGCCTGTTTCTGTTCGGCATGAGTGTGATGGGTTCCGCGCTCGAAAAACGGGCCGGCGGCAGCCTGAAGACACTGTTGGCCCGCCTGACGTCCGGGCGGATGGCCGGCTTTTTGACGGGTCTCGGAGTTACGGCGGTCATCCAGTCCTCTTCCGCCACCACCGTGATGGTGGTGGGCTTTGTCAATTCCGGGCTGATGACGCTGCGGCAGGCGATCAATGTGATCGTGGGCGCGAACGTCGGGACGACGGTGACGGCGTGGATTCTCAGTCTGACCGGAATTCAGAGCGGCAACGTATTTGTCCAGCTTTTGAAACCTTCCTCCTTCACGCCGGTGCTGGCGCTGGTGGGCATCGTACTCTATATGGGGGCCAGATCGGGCCGGAAGAAGGACACTGGGCTGATCCTCCTGGGCTTTGCGACGCTGATGTTTGGCATGGAGGCCATGGCCTCCGCCGTGTCCGGCCTGCGGGATGTGCCGGAGTTTCGGAATATGCTGCTCGTGTTTACCAATCCGCTTCTGGGCGTGCTGGCCGGCGCGCTGCTCACCGCGGTGATCCAGTCCTCCTCCGCTTCTGTCGGCATTTTGCAGGCGTTGTCCTCTACTGGGCAGGTGACCTACGGGGCAGCGATTCCCATTATCATGGGCCAGAACATCGGCACCTGCGTGACGGCGCTCCTGTCCGCGGTGGGCGCAAATAAAAATGCAAAACGGGCCGCCTTGGTGCACCTGTGCTTCAATATTATCGGAACCGCGGTATGGCTGACGGTATTTGTCTCTGCAAACGCGCTGCTGCGCTTCAGCTTTGTGCAGGAGTCGGTCGGTCCGCTTGGGATTGCCGTGGTGCATACGACGTTTAATCTGCTCTGCACGGCGCTGATGCTGCCTGCCACCGGCTTGCTGGAAAAGCTGTCCTATCGTCTGATTCCGGATCGGAAGCGCGCGGAAGCACAGACCGAGCTGGACGAGCGGCTGATGGCGACGCCCACGATCGCCGTGGAACGCTGCCGTGTGGTGACGGAGACCATGGCGGCCGACGCGGCCGGCGCCTGGAAAGACGCTGTTGCAATGCTGCAGCGGTATGACGCGGCGACGGCGACAAAAATCCGGGCGCGGGAGGACGAGGTGGACCACTATGAAGACATTCTTGGTACGTATCTGGTGAAGCTGGGCGCACACGAGATGAGCGACCAGGACAGTACGGAGGCGGTAAAGCTGCTGCATATGATTGGGGATCTGGAACGGATTTCCGATCACGCGGTCAACATACTGGAATCCGCGGAGGAGCTGCGGGAGAAGAAAATCCATTTTTCCAAAGAAGCGGAGCGCGAACTTGGCGTGTTGTGCTCGGCCGTTTTGGAGTGCATGGATCTGGCTATGACCGCATTCCTAAAGAGTGATCTGAAGGTTGCCGTCCAGGTGGAGCCGCTGGAGCAGGTGGTGGATATGCTGAAGACACAGCTGCGGTCCCGCCACATTCTGCGGCTTCAGCGGGGCGAATGCTCAATTGAGATGGGCTTTGTCTGGTCGGATCTTCTGACGGATCTGGAGCGGACGGCGGACCACTGCTCCAACATTGCCGGCTGCGTGATTGAAATGTCCCATGACAGCTTGGACTTGCACGCCTACCTGGGCGGCGTCAAGGCCGGAAGCCAGGCCTTTCTGGAGCGCTATGACGCCTTCGCGCAAAAGTATGCGCTGCTGAAAGAACCCGATTGACGGTGCCGGTTTTCGGCAAAAAACGGACCCGCTGCATTGCAGCGGGTCCGTTTTAATTGCTATCGATCTTCGCGGAAATAGGGGAGTCCGAGATGCGCGGGGGGCTGGTCTTCTTTTCTGCGCCGCATGGAGACCGTGACCAGCAGCAGCAGCGTGACCACATAGGGGATCATTTTGAAGAGTTCCTGCGAGCTGCGGGTCAGGCCTGGGATATACAGGTACATCCAGTAGCAGACGCCAAAGACATAGGCACCCCAGATGGTGTTCAGCGGACGCCAGGTGGCGAAGATGACCAGCGCAACGGCCAGCCAGCCCAGTGCCTCGATGGTACCGTCGTTGGCCCAGGTGCCACCGATGTAGTCCATGGTGTAGTACAGTCCGCCGAGGCCGGAGATGGCCGAGCCGAGACAGGTGGCCAGATACTTGTACTTCGTGACGTTGATACCGGCTGCGTCCGCGGTGGCCGGGTTTTCTCCGACGGCGCGGAGATTCAGACCGGCACGGGACCTTTTCAGGAACAGGTGCAGCAGCACAGTCAGCAGAATGGCCAGATAGGTCATAAAGCCGTGCTCAAACAGCAGATAGCCGATGCCCTTTTCACCCCCGATTTTTGCCAGCGCGGGGATATAGGCCTGAAAGACGCCGGCGGTTGTCTTGACGGAGACCTGGCCGACGCCGCCCGCCAGCTTGTTAAGGCTGCCGCCGAAGAAGTTGGCAACGCCGGAGCCAAAGATCGTCAGGGTCAGACCGGTAACATTCTGGTTGCAGCGCAGCGAGATGGTCAAAAAGCTGTAGATCAGGCCGCCCAACGCCGCTGCCGCACAGCAGCAAAGGAGCGCGAGAAGCAAGCAAACGGCCGGACTGGGATTGGCCGCGGACAACTCATAGAAGAAAACGCCGATCAGACCGGCGATCGCGCCGAGGTACATGATCCCGGGCACACCGAGGTTCAAATTGCCGGCCTTTTCCGAGAGAATTTCGCCCAACGCGCCAAACATAATGACCGTACCGAACACGATAGCGGAATGCAGCAGTGTGATGATAGAATTCATAGATCGGCACCTCCTTAATTCTTGCCGCGGCGCTTCACCTTATAATTCACAAAGAACTCGCTGCCCAGAACAAAGAACAGGATGATACCTTCGATGATCTGGGAAACGTATTCGTTGAGGCCATAAGTGGAGGCAATTTCGGTGGCGCCCTTTTCGAGGAAGACCAGCAGCGCCGCGAAGATCAGCATGACGTAGGTGTTCATGCGGGAGAGCCAGGCGACGATGATGGCGGTAAAGCCGCGGCCACCGGCGGTCTGCACGGAGATGGTGTGGGACGCGCCGGAGACGGCCAGAAAGCCTGCCAGACCGGCGATGGCGCCGGAGAGCGCCATGGTGCGGACATAGACCCGCTTGACCCGGACGCCCGCGTAGCGCGCGGTGTTCTCCGAGTCGCCGACCACGGAGATCTCATAGCCGTGCTTGGTCTCACGCAGATAGAAGAATACCAGCGTTGCGATCAGCAGGACAATGATGACGTTCCAGCCAAAGTCGGCATTGTAGCCCGATGAGAACAGGTTGGGCAGCCAGCCGGCTTTAGTTTGGCTGTTGATGACGCCGACGGAATTGGAGCCGTAGGGATTCTCCCACTTCGCCACGAAAAACGAGGTGAGTTGGATGGCAATGTAGTTCATCATCAGCGTGAACAATGTCTCATTGGTATTCCAGTGGGCCTTAAAGAAGCCGGGAATCAGGCCCCAGATGCCGCCCGCCACGATGCTGGTGACGATCATGATGAGGAACAGAAGCGGCATGGGCAGGCCCGGGCAGTAGATCATGCAGGCCGCGGTGGCGATGCCGCCAACGAGGACCTGGCCCTCTGCGCCGATGTTCCAGAATCGCATGGCAAAGGCGGGCGCCAGCGCGCAGGCAATGCAGAGCAGCGTCATCATATCGCGGATGGTGACCCAGGTACGTTTGTTGGTACCGAAGGCGCCCTTCCACATGGTTTTATAGACGGAAAGCGGATTCAGACGGACAATGGCGTAGATCACGATGGCGGAGACAATCAGGGCCAGCAGCAGGCCGATCAGACGGATACCCCAGGCCCGCCAGCCGGGGATACCCTCGTCCCGTTTGGAAACGCGAAGCAGAGGATCCCGTTTCCGTTCTTTCGCTGTACTCATGCCGAGACGCCCTCCCTTCTGAACTGGGTCATCAATAGCCCGACTTCTTCCCGCGTGCTCTTCCGCGCGTCCACGATGCCGGAGACCTGGCCGCCGCAGAGGATGACAATCCGGTCGCAGAGCTCCAGCAGGACGTCCAAATCCTCACCGACGAAGACGACTGCGACGCCCTTCATTTTCTGCTCGGTCAGCAGATTGTAGATGGTATAGGAGGTATTGATATCGAGGCCGCGGACCGCGTAGGCGGTCATCAGCAGTTTCGGAGTGGAGGCAATTTCGCGGCCTACCAGAACCTTTTGCACATTGCCGCCGGAGAGCCGACGGACCGGATAATAGATTCCGGGCGTGACGACTTCCAGATTCTTCCAGATGCGAAGGGCCAGTTCATTTGGATCTTTGCGGTTCAGGAAGGGGCCCGTGCCATTCTTCCAGCTCCGCAGCATCATGTTGCCGGACATGCCCATGCTGCCGACCAGGCCCATGCCGAGTCGGTCCTCGGGGACGAAGGACATCGCGACGCCGGCTTTTCGGATGGACATGGGGTCCATGCCGACAAGATTCCGCTCCCCGCCGTCCGGGTCCGCGTAGCAGATATCGCCGGAGGCAACGGGATAGAGGCCGGCAATCGCTTCCAAAAGCTCACGCTGCCCGGAGCCGGCAATGCCTGCAACCCCGAGAATCTCGCCGCCCATGGCGGTGAGGGACACATTGTCCAGCCGCTTGACGCCTTCCTTGTCGAGACAGGTCAGACCCTTAATCTCCAGCACCGGCTTTGGATCGACGGGATCCGGGCGATTGATGTTCAGCGTGGTGGAATGGCCAACCATCATGTCGGTCAGAGATTGCTGGGTAGCGTCCTTGGTCAGAACGTCGCCGATGTACTCTCCCTTGCGCAGCACAGCCACGCGGTCGGAGACGTCCAGCACCTCGTTGAGCTTGTGTGTGATGATAATGAGCGCCTTGCCGTCCGCCTTCATGTTGCGCATGACAGCAAAGAGTTTATCCGTCTCCTGCGGCGTCAGCACGGCGGTGGGTTCGTCGAGAATCAGGACATTGGCGCCGCGGTACAGCACCTTGACGATTTCCACTGTCTGCTTCTGCGAGACGGACATCTCGTAGATTTTCTGGTTTGGATTGATGTCGAAGCCGTAACGGGCGGAAATCTCCCGCACTTTCTCCGCGATGACCTTCCGATCCAGTTTGCCGCCGTCGTCCAGGCCGAGCACGATATTTTCCGCGGCCGTGAACACATCGACCAGCTTGAAATGCTGATGGATCATGCCAATGCCGTGGACATAGGCGTCTTTTGGCGACTGGATGGAGACTTCCTGGCCATTCACGAGGATCTTACCCTCATCCGGATAGTAAATACCGGCGAGCATGTTCATCAGCGTTGTCTTGCCGCTGCCGTTTTCTCCCAGCAGGGAGAGTATCTCACCTTTTCGCAACTCCAGATGGACGCCGTGATTGGCGACCACATGACCGAAACGCTTGGTGATGTCCCGCATTTCAATTGCATTAACAGTTTCCAAGGCTGTCATCCTTTCTGTGAGGGAGTGCGGAGGAATACGGAGAAACGGACATCGATTCCCGGTTCCACCCAACTGGAATTGTAACACAAACGGCGGAAAATGTAAATTGAAAATCAGCATAAGTAATAAAAAAATTTATTTGGCCAAAAAAATTTTTGACAAAGATGCCAAAAGAAGGAGAGACCGCCAAAGCGGTCTCTCCCGGAAGAAAACAGGGTTTGAAATTAGTCTGCGTTGAGTTCAGTGATGCCGTCAATCCGAAGGCTGAAGCAGGGAGCAGCCTGGAAGTAGGACTCATGCAGATAGCCGTCGAAGATGGCTTCGTCGGTATCGTTGACCCAGTCGCCATTGGTATCGCGGGCCAGGAAGGACGTGACCGCCTGGCCGCCCACGGTGAAGGTGGAGGTATCAAAGACATGCAGCGTGCCGCCGGAAATGGCAGCTTCCACTGTCGCGACCTTGTCGGCAGTGCCTTCCGCGACATTGGGGCCAAGAGCCGTGATGGCAACAGCTTTGTCCGTGAAGCCCTTAGACCAGTTGGTGTCGACCTCTTCGCCCTTCATGATTTGGCCGATGGCGTAGGTGTAGTAAACGGACCAGTTGTTGGTAGCGGAGGTCAGCGCGGCGTCCGGGGCGGTGGCCAGCATATCGACGTTATAGCCGACGGAGAATACGGTGGTACCGGCCTTATAGGCCTCTTCGCACGCGGCGGGGGCGCCGGTGGAGTCAGCGTGCTGGCCAATGATGACGCAGCCGTCGGAGATCATGGCCTTGGCGGCCTCGTTCTCAGCGGTGATGTCGAACCAGGAGTTGGTGTACTGGACTTCCATGGAAACCTTCTCATAGACGGACTTGATGCCGAGGAAGAAGGCGGTGTAGCCGGAGACAACCTCGGCGTAGGGGTACGCACCGACGTAGCCGATTTTCACGTTGCCGTCGGCGTCGTAGTTGCTATCGGCCAGCTTGCCGGCTTTGACCAGTTCGGCAACCTTCATGCCGGCGACGACGCCGGAGACGTAGCGGGCTTCGTAGATGTTGGTGAAAGCGTTCTTAAAGTTAGTGAGGCCTGAGGTCAGCGCGGTATCGCCGGTCATGGCGACGAAGGTTACGTCGGGATATTCCGCGGCGGCCTGCTGGCAGTAGGTCTGGTGACCGTAGGAGTTGGTGAAGACGATGGAGCAGCCCTGGTCGGCGCAGTCCACGCATTTGTCGTAGCAGACTTCGCTCTCGGGGATACTGTAGTACCAGACCACGTTCTCTTCGGGCAGGCCCAGAGCCTTGACGGCGGCTTTGATGCCCTCAATGTGCGCGTAGGTATAACCCTCGTTCTCGTCGCCGACGAGGACAACGCCGACCTTAATGTCGGTATTCAGGGAAGAAGTACCCGCAGTGGTGGTCTCCTTGGCGGTAGTCTCCTTGGCGGTAGTTTCCTTGGCGGTAGTCTCCGCTGCGGCGGTTGTGGTTTCCGCAGTCGAAGTCCCGGATGAAGAGCCGCAGGCGGCCAGTCCCAGGATCATTACGGCTGCCAGAAGCAGAGCAATGATTTTTTTCATTTTCGTTCCTCCTGTATTTGCGCGGGCAAGCCCGCTTATGTACGGAGAACCGCCCGTCCGGTCAATCGGGAGGACTCGTTCCCCGCACGCTTTCAACTCGTATTATACAGGAAGATTTTGAAAGATACAACTGCTTTTTTGAAATTTGCCCAAAAAAAGTCTGATTGACTAAAAAAAATTTTACTTTTTTCACGAAAGAAATGTTGGAAAATCACCGAGTATGGAAGTGAAAATTGCAATTTAATAGATTGCAATAAAAACGAAACTGAAAAATAGCAATTTTGCACAAAAACGACGGCAAGTTCAAGAGCACATTCTACAGGCAGCAAAACAACCATCCAATCCACCAAACAGTTTCTTTTGCAGACTAATAGATATTTTGAAAAGGAATTGATTTTGCGTGGAACTATTGATATAGTAAAGGTATCAACGAACAAAGCGGGGGAGCACTATGCTGAAAAAGGCGGAGATGAACAATCTGAAAATGCTGGCCAGGGGCCTTGCCGCGCAGTTTGGCAGCGACTGTGAGGTGGTGATCCACGAGATCAGCGAGCAGAGCGCCAACCATTCGATTGTGGCCATTGAGAATGGGCAGGTGTCCGGCCGCAAGCTGGGTGACGGACCTTCCCAGGTCGTGCTGGAGCAGCTCGCGGCCCACGCGGTGCCGGAGGATCATCTGAGCTACCTGACCAGAACGCCGGATGGGAAGATTTTGAAGTCCTCCACCATTTATATGAAGGATTCTTCGGGCGCGGTGGGCGCGATTTTCAGCATCAATTACGACGTTTCGCGCCTGAGCATCATTGCGGGCGCGGTAAATGAACTGATTGCCCCCGCAGAGCGGGATGAGCAGGAGCCGCAGCGCATTACGCAGAATGTTTCCGATCTGCTGGACGATCTGATTGAGCAGTCGGTCCGTCTTGTGGGCAAGCCGGTGGCGCTCATGAACAAGAGCGACAAGGTGCAGGCCATTCAGTTCCTCAGCAAAAACGGCGCGCTGCTGATCACCAAATCCGGCGACAAGATCGCGCGATATTTCGGAATTTCCAAGTATACCCTGTATTCCTATCTGGATATGAAATCGGGCGCGGAGCGGCAGGAGTAACGTCATAAAGAGGAGTGCGGCTATGAAAAACGTCAAATATGCAAAATGCGTCAAATGCGGCAAAATCTATGAGGCGATTCCGGACCTGACCGCCTGCGCGTGCGGCGGGATTCTGGAGATTGTCTACGACTATGACTATATTAAATCCATCCTGACCAAAGAGAAGCTGGAGGCCCGGGAAAACCGTTCCATGTGGCGTTACCGGGAGCTGCTGCCTGTAGAGGAGACGACGGAGGACACCCCACTGCGGGTTGGCTGGTCGCCGCTCTACGAGGAACCGCGCCTGGCGGCGCTGCTGGGACTTGGCAGGCTCTGGGTCAAAGACGACGGGCAGAACCCCACGGCGTCCCTCAAGGACCGCGCCTCCGCCATGGCGGTGGCCAAAGCCCGCGAGGCCGGTTACCATACCATCGCCTGTTCCTCCACCGGCAACGCGGCCTCCTCGCTGGCCGGCAACGCCGCCGCCGCCGGGCTGGAGACCTACATCTTTGTTCCGGGCCGTGCGCCCAAGGGCAAAGTGGCGCAGCTGATGACCTTCGGCGCGCATGTGATCTCCGTCCAGGGCAACTATGAGGAGACCTTTGAACTGAGCAAGGCCGCCATTGAGGAGTGGGGGTGGTACAACCGCAACGCCGCCATCAATCCCTACCTTTCTGAGGGCAAAAAAACGGTATCTCTGGAAATCGCGGAGCAGCTCGGCTGGCAGATGCCGGACTATCTGGCCATTTCCGTCGGCGACGGCTGTACCATCGCCGGAACCTGGAAGGGTCTGAAGGACCTCTACGCCATTGGCTTTATCGACCGGCTGCCCCGGCTGATCTCCGTGCAGGCCGAAGGGTGCCATCCGATCAACCGTGCCATCGCGGAGGGAACCCCCTGGCAGCCCATGGAGGAGAATACGCTGGCAGACTCCATCGCCGTCGGCGTGCCGCGCAATGCCGACAAAGCGCTCGCCGCCATCCGGGAATCTCACGGCATCGTCGTCAACGTGACGGATGAGGAGATCATGGCAGCGCAGAAGCTGCTGGGCCGCACCTGCGGTGTATTCGGCGAGCCCGCGGGCGTCACCGGTACCGCCGGCGTCAAAAAGCTCTGCGAGCAGGGCCTGCTGGGACAAAACGATACCGTGGTCTCCGTGGTGACCGGCAACGGCCTCAAGGATGTGGCCAACGCCATCCGATTCTGCGGCGAGCCCATCTCGATCCCCAATGACATGGAGCTCCTGAAGCAAGCGTTCCGGGAAAACGGAATTGCACCGAAATAACAAGAACTATTCTCAATTTGTTGATTTCGTCAATAGACAGAATGCAGATTTCCAGGTATAATTTGGGTATATCCAGAAAACATAGGAAATAAGTATTTTACTGGAGGATATCGATATGGAACTGAAGGGCACAAAGACCGAGGCCAATCTGCTGGCCGCGTTTGCCGGCGAATCCCAGGCCAGAAACAAATACACCTACTTCGCCAGCCAGGCCAAAAAGGAAGGCTACGAGCAAATCGCGGCGATCTTCCAAAAGACCGCCGACAATGAGAAAGAGCACGCGAAAATGTGGTTCAAGGAGTTGGGGCTCCTGAAGGACACTGCGAGCAACCTGAATTCCGCCGCCGAGGGTGAGCATTACGAATGGACCGACATGTACGCGCAGTTTGCCAGAGAGGCAGAGGAAGAGGGCTTCCCCGCGCTGGCCGCCAAATTCCGCGGTGTTGCCGCCATTGAGAAGACCCATGAGGAGCGCTATCTGGCGCTGCTGAAGAACGTGGAGACCAAAAAAGTCTTTGAGAAATGCGACGTCGTCATGTGGGAGTGCCGCAACTGCGGCCATCTGGTCGTCGGCGCCAAGGCACCTGAGATCTGCCCCGTCTGTGCGCATCCCCAGAGCTATTTTGAGCTCCGCAAGGAAAACTACTGAGGCTGCTCTGAAACGAAAACAAGAATCGCGGCAAAATTTACGTTTTGCCGCGATTCTTGTTTTTTTATACCTCCAGAACAGGCAGGAGCGCGGCCGACCAGGCGGCCGTCAGCCGTTCCAGAGACCAGGCCGCGTTGGCTGGGCTGGTGGAGGGCAACACCGCGGCTTCCCGGCCGAGGACGGGCAGCAGATGAATCTGATAGAGGCGGAACGCAGTTTGCCCGTTGCAGAAAATGGCGCGCACCGGCGCGGTCTCCAGAATGCAGGCAATGTCGTTGGGAACGACGTTCTGAATGCTGCTGTCGCTGGAACCCGTGACCTCGCAGGCGGCGGCAACATCCCAGAGGGCGACGCCGCGGCGCAGCAACAGCGCGGTCTTCTCCTCCACGGTGACCGGAACCGGTTCCCGCAGCACGGCAGCCATGACCCGCCAGAAGCGGTTTTGAGGATGATGATAGAAGAATCGCCCCTCCCGGGATTTGACGCTGGGGAAGGACCCGAGAATCAGAATCCGCGACTGCGCGCAATATAGCGGGGGGATGTTATGCAGCGTCATGTCAAAACTCCCTGAGCACCAATTCGGTTTCCCCGGGGTTGAGACCGAGCTCCACCCGCAGAATCCGGGGATGATGCCGATATTCGGAGCGGATCATTTCCCGCAGGGCGGTACCGCCGTGATAGCCATGGATCAGGCGGAGGCGGTACGTTCCTTTCTTTGCGCGGCGCAGTTGGCTGTCTATGGCGATTTTTGCCTGATAGACCGTCATACCGTGAAGATCCAGTTCAAGAATTCCGTCCTGCATAGGCTTCCTCCAACATGCGCCGCAGCGCGGCCTCAAACGCCCGGTCCTGCATGGCGGTCCGTTTGGACGGGCCCTTCAGGCGACCGCCGGACCGCCTGACCCGGCCGGAAAACGCGCGGACCTCCAAAAGCCCGCCGATGTTGTCGTCTGCGTAGCGCAGGCCGTTTTGGCTGATCGCGGCGGCGCCGCGTGACAGGCACATGGCCGCGAGGCCGTAGTCCTGCGTGATGGCAAGGTCGCCGGGGGCGATGCGGTTTGCCAGCTTGTAGTCCACACTGTCTGCGCCCTGGTCGCAGACGACGGTCTCTGCGCCGCGCAGATCGTAGACGTGGCTGGTATCGCAGAAGATCGTGCAGGCCGCGCCGAACTCGCGCGCAACCCGGATGGTCAGCGCCACCACCGGGCAGCCGTCGCCGTCAATTAAAATGTGCATCCCACCGCCTCCTTTTCGCGTACCCAGTATAGCGCTTTTTCCCGCCGCGCGCAAGGGCGAGGCTGTACGAACGGCCGTTTTTGTGCTATACTGGGGCACATAACAGCACAAGGAGAAGCAAAATGGATGCAATGATTACGCTTCTGGCCAAAGAGCTCGGCCAGAAGGAGGAATATGTCGGAAATGTGGTCGCCATGCTGGACGAAGGGAACACGATTCCCTTCATCGCGCGCTACCGCAAGGAGCGGCACGGGGCCATGGACGATACGACGTTGCGGACGCTGGAGGAGCGGCTGCGGTACCTCCGCAATCTGGAGGCGCGGCGGCAGGAGGTCAAGACCTCGATCGAGAATCAGGGCAAGCTGACGGAGGAATTGGCGGCGGCCGTAGACGGCGCGGCTACGCTCTCCGAGGTGGAGGACCTGTACCGCCCCTACAAGCAGAAGCGCCGCACCCGGGCCACCATGGCGTGGGAAAAGGGACTGGAACCGCTGGCAGAGGCAATTTTTGCCCAGTCCATGGATTTGCCGCCGCTGGAGACGCTGGCGGCCGCCTATGTGGATGCAGAAATGGGCGTTGCCACGGCGCAGGAGGCGCTGCAGGGCGCGTCCGACATCATCGCGGAGCGGATTTCCGACGACGCGGAGATTCGCAAGACCCTTCGCGCCGTCATGCAGGCGCGGACCGTGGCGGGCGCGTCGGCAGCAAAACCGGACGAGGAGTCGGTCTACCGCACCTATTATGACTTCCATCAGCCGGTCTCCCGGCTGCAAAGCCACCAGATTCTGGCCATGAACCGCGGCGAACGGGAGGGCTTTTTGAAAATCAGCCTGGATACCGACCGGGAGGAGATGCTCCGGCCCATCCGCCGGGCAGCGGTGCAGCCCGGCAGCTCAGCCATGGCGTTCGTCAAGGCGGCCGTGGAGGACGGCTATGACCGGCTTCTTGCGCCCTCCATGGAGCGGGAGCTGCGGACCGCACTGACGGACCGGGCCAATGAGAGCGCCATCCACAACTTCGCCCTGAACCTGAAGCCGCTTTTGATGCAGCCGCCCGTAAAGAGCAAGGTCACCATGGGGTTGGACCCGGGCTATCAGCACGGCTGCAAGGTCGCCGTGGTGGACGGCACCGGCAAGGTGCTGGACACCACCGTGGTCTATCCCACCTTTGGCGAGCGGCGCCGGGAGGAAGCCATCGGCACGCTGCAGCGGCTGGTGGAGCGATACGGCGTGGAAAACCTGGCCATCGGCAACGGCACGGCCTCCCGGGAGACCGAGGCAATGGCGGTCGAGCTGATCCGGAGGACAAGCGGCGTCAGCTATATGATGGTCAACGAGGCGGGAGCCTCGGTGTATTCCGCTTCCAAGCTGGCATCGGAGGAGTTTCCGCAATTTGACGTCAACCTCCGCAGCGCCGTATCCATTGCGCGGCGGCTGCAGGACCCGCTGGCGGAGCTGGTCAAAATCGATCCCAAGGCCATCGGCGTGGGACAGTACCAGCACGACATACCGGAAAAGGAGCTGGACGAGGCGCTGGGGGCCGTGGTGGAGGACTGCGTCAATGCCGTGGGCGTGGACGTCAACACCGCCTCGCCGTCCCTGCTGCGGCAGGTTTCCGGTCTGACGGCGGCGACGGCAAAAAACATCGTGGTCTACCGCGAGGAAAACGGCCCCTTTGCCGCGAGAAAGCAGGTGCTCAAAGTGCCGAAGCTGGGGCCGAAGGCCTATGAGCAGTGCGCGGGCTTCCTGCGGGTACCGGAGAGCAAACAGATTCTGGATAACACCGGCGTTCACCCGGAGAGCTACGAGGCGGCGGAAAAGCTGCTGTCTCTCTGCGGCTACCGTCCGGAGGACGTCCGGGCGGGCAACATCACGCTGCTGCCGCAGAAATTCAAGCTGGTGGAGAGCAAAGCCGCGGCGGCCTGCGGCGCCGGACTGCCGACGCTGCGGGACGTGGTGAAGGAGCTGATGAAGCCCGGACGCGATCCCCGGGAGGAGCTGCCTGCGCCGATTCTCCGCACCGACGTGCTGGAGCTCAAAGATCTGAAGCCCGGCATGGTGCTGACCGGCACGGTACGCAACGTGATTGACTTCGGCGTGTTTGTGGACATCGGCGTGCACCAGGACGGCCTCGTCCACATTTCTCAGGTCTGCAACAAGTTTATCAAGCACCCCTCCGAGGCGGTCTCCGTCGGCGATGTGGTCAAGGTCGCCGTGCTGGAGGTGGACGAGAAACGCAAGCGTATCTCCCTGACCATGAAGGGTGTACAGGAAGGCTAAATAATGGTCCGCCGCAAAATCTGCGGCGGACCATTTATCGTATCGTCTTAGTAGTCTGCAACATCAAAATTTCGATCTGGCGGCGAGAATTCTCTGCGCAAGACAAGGCGAAGAATGGAAGCATACTGGATGGATTCCGAACGGCTAGGAGAGCAACAGCTTGTCGTCAGCCTCGTCGCTTCCACTTGCCTGCGAGAACATCGCAAGCAGGTCGGAGACGGTGAGCTTCTTTTTTTCTTCGTCGGACACGTCGACCGCAATGCGGCCACGTACATCATGCTATAGTTTGAAAATGTCAATATAACCGTCAAAAAAAGCAGGAGAGAGGATTGCCGCAATGCGAATGACGCAGAGACCCCTCTTCCGCATTTTTCACGCGGCAGGCGCGCGGTTACGAAAGGGGTGTGGGGATACGGACCGTCAGGGTGAAGCGGGGGGATTTGGAGATTTCCAGCGTACCGCCCAGCGGGAACAAAAGGCGGCGCATCAGCATCAGACCACCGCCAGGCGTCAGCGTGCCGGAGGGCGGCACCCCATTGTTTTCAATGGTGCAGAGGAAGCTATGATCAGCAGCCTCCATGGTAATCGAAATGGACGTGGCAGCGCCGTGAATCATGGCATTGACCGCAGCCTCCCGGATGATGGAGACCAACGCGGTGTCCGCGCGCTCCAAACCGGGCAGAGAGCCGGATTGCCGCACCTCCACGCCAAGCAGACGCAGCGCGTCAACAGTCAGGGCGATGCCCTCCTCCGGGTGAAGGACCGGAACGCGCTGCAGCTCTTGCAGGAGTCCGGCGGTCAGCTCTGCGAGCTTTTTATAATCAAAGGTGTCCGCCGGCAACGCATAATGGTCGGCGAAAAAGCGATATAAGACGGCCATTTTCTCTGTAATGGTGTCGAAGGCGATCCGGCCGTTTCGGACCCGGGCTTCTTCTTCCCGCAGCTTTTCGATGGTGGATTCGATCTGCCGGAGCTGCAGTGCGCTATTGTCCAATTCTGTCCGCACCACGGTGATCTGGCGCTGGATTTCGTCGGATTCGGTGACGTTCAGCGCGACAATCTGGAGGTAGCGTTGCTCACCGGCCTGAATCGTCTCCCGGTGGAAGGTCCAGGTATTCCCGGCAGTGAAACGGAACAGATAGTTGCCGTCCGACTCCACCTTGGTGATGCGGTCCGTAGAGACCGTGTCCGCCAACGCGGCCCAAAGCGCCGCCGCGTCGGTGGGGTCCCGATGGCCGATGGCGGCGCAGAGCGCCCGCATCGCCTGATTGCAAAGCAGCACGGTGCCGTTCTCCTCCGCGAAGAGCAGTCCGTCCTCAATGGTGTCCACAGCTTCCTGAACAGAGCGCAGCGTGAGACGCTGGCCGCGGATGCTGCGGAAGAACCGAAAGAGGCCGGCAGCCAGGTAAGCGGCGAGCAGCGCAAGCAGCACATAGGGGAAGGCGTCGTCGAAGGCGCTTTCAAAGAACGGCAGGGAAAGCAGTGCGCAGAGGCCGGGCAGCAGCGGGATCCATTCATGCTCTTGAAAGGCCAGAAACATGCTGACAAAGGTGACAAGCACGGTGGACCAGCGCAGAATCAGCGAGGTGATCGGGTCGAAGGTCAGCCCGGCGGTGGCCAATGCCAAAATCAGCCCCCAGATGATGAAAAAACAGAGGGAAAGGAGATCGGAAATCAGCAGCAGCGCATGGTACGGTGCTGCGCAGCGCACGGACATGCAGAACAGATACGCATAGACGGACAGGGACAGCACTGCGATGCCGAGACAGACGGCGGCCAGCGCCGGGGAAATCTGATTAAGCATGGCGGGCGCCTCCTCTCAGAAACTCCACGCAGACGGAAACTGAACCGTCGTCCTCCGTGATTCGAATGGTGCCGCCGGCAGCGGTGGCCAGATCGGAGATCCGATTTGGCACTGCGGGGAAACGCGCCGTTTCCGCGCTCCGCGCGGAAACCACAAGCCGGAGTCCGCTCTGCTCGTTGCGCAGGCGGAGCTCCACTGCGGGGAGATTCTGCGCCAGCGCGTTCTCCAGAAGCAGCTCCTGCAGGTCAAACAGCGTTAAAATGACTTCCGCTGGGAAGGCGCCCTGCGCTACGCTATATACGCGGCAGCGGGGGCCCGCGGCGGTAACAGCCTGGGCAGAGGACTCCATGGCGGCAGTCAGCTCGGCAACCGGGAGAACGCCGGTCTCCCGGGCCTGCCGCAGCAGAAGACCAAGCTGCTGAATATAGGAGACCAGCACATTGGCCCGCGTGACGGTGGAGCGGCGGAAGCCGGGCTCCGGAGACGGCGCGGCAGCGCAGCGCAGCAGCAGGGAGGCGCGGAGCGTTTTCTCCTGAATTTTCCGTTCCTGCCGGGCAAAAAATTCATTTTGCAGCGTTGCCTCCCGAAGCTGACGTTCCAGCTCGTTTTCTTGGGAAAGAAGTCCATTTACGCCAGTCAGCTCCTTTTTCGCCGCATCCAGCGCGGTTTCCAGCGCGTGCAGGTCTCGCAGGTCCTTCTGGCGCAGGGCATAACCGCCGCGGATGGCCGCGGCGATCAGCTGGGTGTCCGCGTTCAGCGAGATGCTGACGTGGTAGCGGTTGTTCTGTATGGCGGACTTGTGGGCGGAGGTGACAGGCAACGCAAGGTCAGAGCCAAGGAGAATGGTTCCGTCCAGATCCATGAGCTGCACCGGCAAAGTGGCATGCTGCAAAAGCGCGGGGAAGCTGCGGCCGTCCGGCAGCAGTGCGGTCTGTTCCGCGAGGGAACAGAAAGAAAAGAGCAGCAGCGGCGCGACATAGGGCAGCAGCATGGAAGGAAGCAGAGAGATGCCGGGAACCATGCAGACAAAGACGCCAAGCTCGATCACGAAGGAGAGGAGCGGCGGCAGCAGCCGCCTGGCGGAGCGCCGTACCGGATAGAGCAGGTACAGCTGCGCGGCGGCAGTTCCAAGGCAGAAGAATGCAAAGACGGCCGCCATGCCTGGTCCATAGATCGGTTCTCCACCGACGAAGGAGAACAGAATCGGATGGACGATGCCAATCAGAGACAAAATGGAGCCAAGCACGCCGACGCCGAGCAGCACCCAAAAGACCGGGTAAGGCTGTTGCCGGTCCGCGGGCCGGAGCGCGCAGGAAAAGCCGTGCAGCAGGAACGCGGGGAGCAGCAGCGGCGGCAGGGCGGAACAGGCGGTCAGAACGCGCGGCGCGATGGGATGCGCGGCCAGCAGGCCGCTGAGGAAATAGAGCAGGCTCCAGACTGCCAGCAGCAGCGCGGAGACGCCCACACCGAGCCGAACGCCGGGGCGGATCATCCGCGCGTAGAGACCGCCGCCCCAGAGCAGACAGGCGGGCAGAGCCAGCAGCCCGGAGACGCAGAGCATCACATAGGGCTGCAGACGAAACAGATCGGTGAGAAGCAGATAGAGAGAACTGAACAGCAGCAGGATCGCGGGAAAAGTGACAGTCAGAAGCTGTTCGGAACGGGATCGTTTGTGCGTCACGGCAGGCACACTCCTTTGGTGCAACAGTCGGATAAACTTCAACTCTATTATCATACCACAAAAACAACGTTTTTGGCAATATGTTCCGACAAATCAATGGAGTATGCGAAAAAACGTTTTTTCCATGCATTTGCGGGATACAATCCGGCACACCGGAAAAGGAAAAACGCCGCGAAAGTCAAATGGCAATTGCTTCCGGCGCAGAAAAGAGCTATAATATCAGTTAACTGAGAATTTGAGGTGTTTTCATGGAAATCGAATCGAAACTGAACATGACGATGCTCTGCGACTTCTACGAGCTGACCATGGGAAACGGCTATCTGAAATGCGGCATGAAGGATCGGATCACATATTTTGACGTGTTTTTCCGCCGTGTGCCGGACAAGGGCGGCTTCGCCATCGCTGCCGGGCTGGAGCAGATCATCGACTATATCAACTGCCTGCATTTTTCCCCGGAGGACATCGCCTATCTGCGCGACAGGGGTATGTTCTGCGAGGAATTTCTGGAGTATCTGGCGGATTTCCGCTTCACGGGCGACGTCTATGCGGTGCCGGAGGGAACGCCGATCTTCCCCAAGGAGCCGTTGCTGACGGTCCGCGCCCCGGCGATTCAGGCGCAGCTCGTGGAAACCTACATCCTGCTGGTGCTGAACCACCAGAGCCTGATTGCCACCAAGGCAAATCGGATTGTCCGGGCTGCTGAGGGCAGGACGGTGCTGGAGTTTGGCTCCCGCCGGGCGCAGGGCGCGGAAGGTGCGATTCTTGGCGCGCGCGCCGCTTATATCGGCGGCTGCCATGGCACCGCCTGCACCATATCGGATCAGCTCTACGGCGTTCGCGCGGGCGGCACCATGGCCCACTCCTGGGTGCAGATGTTTGACAGCCAGTACGAGGCGTTCAAAGCCTACTGCGAGATCTACCCGGACAACGCCACGCTGCTGGTGGACACCTACAACACGCTGAAAAGCGGCGTGCCGGACGCCATTCGTGCGTTCAACGAGGTGCTGCGCCCCCAGGGTATCAAAACCTGCGGTATTCGGCTGGACTCCGGCGATATGGCCTACCTGACGAGAAGGGCACGGAAGATGCTGGATGACGCGGGCTGGGAGGGGTGCAAGATCTCCGTCTCCAACGCGCTGGACGAGTATCTCATTCAGGATTTGCTGCGGCAGGGCGCGCAGATCGATATGTTCGGCGTTGGCGAGCGGCTGATTACGGCCCGGTCGGAACCGGTGTTCGGCGGCGTATACAAGCTGGCAGCCGTGGAGGACGAGGCGGGCAATATCATCCCGAAAATAAAAATCTCCGAGAATGTGGAGAAGATTACCAATCCCCATTTCAAGCGCGTCTATCGTCTCTACGGCCGGGAGAGCGGCAAGGCGGAGGCGGACTACCTGTGTGTGTGGGATGAGAACGTGGACGACGCAAAGGATCTGCGCCTCTTCGACCCAAACTCCACCTGGAAAGAGAAGAACCTGACGAATTTTGTGGCGCGGGAGCTGCAGGTGCCGGTTTTCAAGGACGGCATGCAGGTTTACCGGTCTCCTTCTCTGGAGGAAATTCGCCGGTATTGTCTCGAGCAGGTGGACACGCTGTGGGACGAGGTCAAGCGGTTTGACAATCCCCATAACTACTATGTGGACCTGTCGCAGAAGCTGTGGGACATCCGGTTCCGTCTGCTGAAGGAAAAACGGTAAAAATCCGGTCTGCTGCAAGGTAATTGCAGCAGACCGGATTTTTATGCTGCTTTTCCGGAAGGCATTCCGCAAAGTCCTCGATCCCATGTGCGATGGGACGGTCATTGCCGCATTTTTCGAAAGCAGAATGTGACGGCGAAATAGAGCGCCAGGTAGAGGGAGATGGTGGCGCCGGTGGAGCAGCCAATCTCGTAGGAGGTGAACAGCCCCAGTAGACTGCACAGAAGCGCGCCCAGCACAGAAAACAGCAGGTATTGCTGCATATTCTTGGCAATGTTCCGGGAGGCCGCCGCCGGCAGCACCAGCAGGGAGTTGATGACAAGCAGCCCCACCCAGCTCATGGAGAGCGTCACCACCACGGCGATGACCGTCGTGAAAAGCATTTCGCTGGCCCTTGTGGAAATCCCGCGCGACGAGGCGAGCTGTGGGTGGATCGCGGTCAGGAGAATCCGGTTGGAGCAGAAAAGCCACAGCACCAGAACACCGAGCAGCACCAGCGCCAAAAGGCCGATCTCTCCCGGGGCCACAGAGAGAATGTCGCCGATCAGGTACTGGTTGAACTTGGTAAAGCTGCTGCCGCCCAGCGTGGCGATGAAGATGCCCAGCGCCACGGCGGTAGAGGAAAAAACGCCGATGACCGTGTCAGCCGACTGTTGCGTTTTTGCCCGGACGTAGGTAAAGAGCAGGGCAAAGGCAACCGAGAGCAGCACGGCGGCAAACATCGGAAACGCCATGCCGCAGAGGACCCCGATGGCAATGCCGGTGAAGGCGGAGTGGCCCAACGCGTCGGAGAAAAAGCTCATGCGGCCCGTCACGATGCTGGTGGAGAGAATGCCGAAGAGCGGCGCCAGGATGCAGACTGCCAGCAGGGCGTTTTTCATAAAGTTCAGGGTCACCCAGTCGAAGGGAAGCCAGTTCAGCAGAGAGTACCAAAAGCTCATTGCTGTCCACCTCCCAGATGAAACGCCCGCATAAATTCATCGGACTCCAGCACGTCGTCCGGCGCGCCGGCACGCAGCACGGTTTTGTCCAGCAGCACGACCTGATCGACGTAGCTGCCCAGCATCGAGAAGTCGTGGGTAATCATCAGAATGGAGAGGTCGAGGCTCCGGCGGATCTCGCTCAGCATGTCCATCAGCAGTTCCATACCCTCTACGTCCACACCGGAAAGCGGCTCGTCCAGAATCAGAATATTGGGCATCGGCTCCAGCGCCAACGCCAGCAGCACTCGCTGCAGCTCGCCGCCGGAGAGGGCGCCGATCCGTTTGTCGATCAGGCCTTCGCCCCGGACGGTTTTGAGGCAGGCGAGAATGGTCTGCCGCAGGGCCTGCGTCACGGGAAGAAAGGCCGGACGGCGGGAAATGCAGGAGACGAACAGGTCCTGCACGGTGACCGGGTCTGCCCGGTCGAAGCTCGGGCTCTGCGGCACATAGCCGATGCGGGGTTTCTGGTCGGGGCGTCCCGGTGTCGAGAAAGTAATGGCGCCCTCGTACTCCCGCTGGCCGAGAATGGAGCGGATCAGTGTGGATTTCCCGGCTCCGTTGGGACCGATCAGGGCCACCATCTGGCCACAATGCATGTGGAGGTTGACGTGGTCGAGAATCAAGTCGCCGCCGATCCGGACGGTGAGGTCCAGGACCTTCAGACAGCAGGCGTTGTCGCAGCCGCCATGGTGGTTGTGGATCATTGCAGTGCCTCCTTTACGGCCGCGACGTTTCCGGCGATGGCCTCAAAATAGTCCGTTCCGGACATCACGGTGTCGAGCACGCCGATCCGGCATCCGGTTTCCCCGGTTAGCACGGAGGCGGCAGAGCGGGAGCCGTTTTTCTCCACAAAGACGGCGGGGATCCGGTTTTCCTCCAGAAGCGCCGTCAGCGATTGCAGCTCTTTCGCCGAGGCTTCGCTGCCGGACTCCTCCTCGATGGCCGCCAGAATGTGCAGGTCGAAGGCCTGGGCGAAGTAGGCGAACCCGTCGTGGAAGGTGACAAGTTCCCGGCAGGACAGGCTGTCCAGCGAGGAAACGCAGTCCGCCTTCAATGCGGAAAGCCGGGCGCAATAGGCTTCCGCGTTTTCCTGAAACTGCGGTTCCAGTTCCGGATAGAGGTCAGAAAGGCCATCCGCGATGTTTCTCGTCATGATGGCGGCGTTGTCCGGGTCGAGCCAGACGTGTGGGTCCCACCCGCCGTCCTCGCTGGGCAGCAGCGAAATTCCGTCCGCGCACTCGATGCGGAGTTCCTTGTCCTGTAGTGCATCCGCCATGAAGTCCTCCAGGTGTGCGCCGGAGAGAATCACAACCCGCGCTTTTTCAATGGCAACCATCTGGCGGATGGAGAGCGTGTAGTCGTGGAGGCAGGATACGGAGTCGGAGACTACCAGCCCGACTTCCAGTCCTGTACCGGCGCAGACGGCTTGTGAAAACTGCCAGACCGGCGCGGTGGTCGCCACAATTTCATAGGTCTCCCGGCCTTTGCAGCCGGTCAGCAGCAAAAGGGCCAGGAGCAGCGGGAGTATCTTTTTCATAAAAACCTCTCTTTTTTTACACTACCTCTATTATACCGAAACTGTCAAGTATCTTTCAAACGAGCGAGATGTAGGCGCTTGCGACGTAGCCAAGAGTGCCCTGGTAGTCCACGACGGACCAGTCGTTGTAGGTGTTCAAAACAGTCAGCTCCGAATCCGGCGGAATTTTTCCGATGACGGCAAAGTCGGTGCCGGGGCCGTTTCGCAGATTCAGGTTGCCGGAGGACTGCGAGGCAACGCCGGGAACCTCGCCCTGCGGAGTCAGGAAGGGGAGCCCGAAATATTGGCAGACGCTGCCCGCGAGCGCACGGGCAATTTCCATCAGGCTGTTCTGAATCCACAGCGCGTCTGAGAGGTTATCGTGGTAGCCCAGCTCAACCAGAACGGACGGCGCTGTGGTATCCCGGATTTCCGCCAGGGACGTGGAGGTCACGACAGAGACTTTTTCCGGCAGCGGATAAATCGCCTCGAGATTTTTCTGCAGGATCTGTGCCATTCGCAGGGCTTCCTCCCGGCCGGGATAGTAATAGATGTCGATGCCGCGCAGCTTTCCCGCCAGCGCCTCCGGTGCGGCGTTGGAGTGAAGAGCCAGATGGAAGCCGTAAGTACCGGCGTTGGACATCCGAATCGAGTTCAAAACAGTTCTGTTTGGGTCGTTGCGCGTCACGTTGATGCCGGAGGCCTGCAGATAGGGCTCCATGGCGTCGGCCAGAGCGTTCATCCAGAATTCCTCGGTTCCGTAGTTGACATAGGCATTATATTCCTGCGTGGAGGGACTTAAAAATAAAAACGGCATAAAATTGCCACCTTTCTACTGTTTTGACATTCTATGCAGAGCTGCCTGAAATTGTCTGCTTTACAGAAGCGGACACAATATGATAGAATAAATAGAATGTGAGAAAAAAAGGAGCAGGCCCATGCAGTATATTGTACTGGATATGGAGTGGAACCAGCCGTGGCCCGGCTCTCCATCCGCCCAGAGAGTGCTCCCGGTGACCATTCACGGGGAGATCATCCAGATCGGCGCGGTGCGGATATCCGAGGACCAGGAAACCGGGGCGGAATATCAGCGGCTGATTGTACCCCAATACTATCGCAGACTGAATAAGCGGGTCAGCAGCCTGACCGGCATCAAGGAGGCCCGGCTGCGGGAAGAGGGCAGGCCGTTTCGAGAGGTCATGCGGGAGTTCCGCGCCTGGTGCGGCGAGGACTGCGTATTTCTGACCTGGGGCTTTGACGACATTGGAATTCTGAAAGAGAATCTGGCCCTGCACGGGATGGAGAGCGACTGGGTGGACCAGTGGTACAACGCCCAGCTCATCTTCAACGCCCAGACCGACGGGTCTTCCTCCCAGAAAGCCCTGAAAACCGCCATGGCACTCTTTGAGATCGAGCCGTCCCGTCCGGCGCACGACGCGCTGGGCGACGCCTACCACACGGCGGAGATCTGCGCCCGCTTGGACCTCAAAAAGGGGGTGGCGGAATACCGCACGGCGGAAAGACGCCACGAGGAGGGCTTCCACGGAGCGGAAATTCCCAGCTGCATCAGCAGGCAGGTCTACCACGGCTTTGAGGACCGGGACGCGGTCATGAAGGCCATGGGCGGCAAGGAAAATCTCTGCCCCCTCTGCAAGAAGAAAATGCACGCGGGCGACTGGGTCGCTCAGCCGGGGCATCGGTACATGACACTGTCCAAATGCACGCGCCATGGGGAGTACCTGGTGCGGATCCGGCTGGTCCGGGAGGAGGACGGCACCTTCCGCGTTTCCAGGCTGTTGTATACCGGCGACTCGGACGCTGCGGCCTCCTATCGTGCCAAGCAGGAGAACCGGCAGCCGCAGAAAAAGCACCGCTCGTTCTGGCCGCGCCTGCGCAGGATCAAAACTGAAAAGTAGGAGTCAGAATTTCTCTGTGGGGAGTGGGCCCTCATCCGTCACGGCTTCGGCAGACACCTTCCCCGTTCGGGGAAGGCGACGAGCCTCCCCGAAAAAGGGAAGCTGACGGAGAAGGCGCACTCGCTTTTTTATTTGCTCGGAAAGGGGTGATTGGATGGACCTGTTACCGCTGCCGAATTTGCTGCTGCCGTGGTACGCGGAAAACCGGCGGGACCTGCCGTGGCGGCGGGACCGGGAGCCGTACCATGTTTGGCTTTCGGAGATCATGCTGCAGCAGACCAGGGTGGAGGCGGTGCGCGGCTATTATTTGCGGTTTCTGGAGGCGCTGCCCACGGTTCGGGCACTGGCCGTCTGCGATGAGGATCGGCTGCACAAGCTCTGGGAGGGCCTTGGCTACTATGCGCGCGTGAGGAATCTGAAAAAGGCGGCGCAGGTCATCTGCGAGACCTATGACGGCGTGTTTCCGACGGACTACGCGGCGGCGCGGGCGCTGCCCGGCATTGGCGACTACACAGCGGGGGCAATCTGCTCCATTTGCTATGGCCAAAGCACGCCGGCAGTGGATGGCAATGTGCTGCGGGTGGTTACGAGGCTGGAGGCATCCTTCGATTCGATCACAAGCCCCGGGACCAAACGGGCCATTACGGAGGAATTACGGGAAATTTACCCGGCAGGCCGCTGCGGCGACTTCACCCAGGCGCTGATGGAGCTTGGGGCCATGGTCTGCCTTCCCAATGGGGAGCCGCACTGTACCGAATGCCCGGCCGCCGCGCTCTGCCTGTCGCGGGCGGAGGCGCTCTACCGGACGATTCCGGTGAAAGAGCGGAAAAAGCCGCGGCGTGTGGAGAAAAAGACCGTGTTTTTGCTGCGCTGCGGCGACCTTTGGGCGGTTCGAAAGCGGACGGAGCCGGGACTGCTGTCCGGACTCTGGGAATTTCCCAACGTGCCGGGGATACTGACGGCGCAGGAGGCGCTCCGGCAAGCCGAGGCCTGGGAGTGTCACCCCAGAGAGCTGATCAAATCCGTGGGAAAGACCCATATTTTCACGCATATCCAGTGGGAACTGACCGGCTACTACTTGGACTGCGGCGAGGCATCCCCCCGCTTCCGCTGGGCAGACCGGACTGCACTGGACCGCGACGTTTCTCTCCCGACCGCGTTCCGCCAGTTTCGGGAAGCATAATACGCCCCTTGCGCGAACACTTTGGCGCACTGCAAAACGGAACGGTCAGAACCGTTCCGTTTTGCAGTGCGCCATTTTTGCCTGTTCCGCCGGCGCCTCGCGCAGGCCGTCGCAGGGGTTGCTTCGGTTTCCGTCCTTGCGTTCCCGTCGCCGTCTGGGGACAGGGGCGCGGTTTCTCCGTGCGTTCAGGGGGGGGAGGAACAGGCCGCGCAGACGAGCGCCGCCGTCAGATCTTTCCTTACAGGGGAAAGGTCAGATGGTAGCAGGTACCCTGTCCAGGCGCACTGTCAATGTCGAAGGAAAAATCCATGCCGAACACACCGGAGAGCTTGCGCCAGACCATGGAAAGGCCGTGTACCGCATCGGAGCGCAGCGAGACGCGAAGCTGCCGCAGCGTCTCCTCGTCCATGCCGCAGCCGTTGTCACAGATACGGACGGAGGCGCGGCCGCCCTCCACGGCGGTTTCCACCGACAGCTCCTTGACGCCCATGGTGTCCTTGAAGGCGTGGACAAAGGAGTCCTCTGCCAGCGGCTGCAAAAAATTATGGGGGACGATGACGTTTTCCGCCGCAGAGCATCGGTTCCAGCGGACCACCAGCGTCCCCTCATGGCGCAGCTCCTGCAGTCGAAGGTAGCGCTGGAGAAATTCCAGCTCCTCGCTGAGCGGGACGCGGGCGCCCTCCCGGCGCAGCAGTCCCCGCAGGAGCTCGGCCAGATCGAGAATGGCCTTATAGGTGTCCACGGAATTGTCCCGAATGGCGAGCGAGGCGATGGAATTCAGGGAATTGAACAGGAAGTGGTTGCGAATCTGAATGTTCAGCGTATTACATTTATTCTGCTCGAAGGCTTCACTGAGCGCCTTGCTGTGGGACTGCTCCTTCGCCACAGCGGCGTCTCGCAGCAAGATTTCGCGCTCAATCTGCTTTTCTAAATAGAAATCCTGCAGATAGCGGTTCATGTCCTGCAAAAAAATCCGAATGGCATTGACGGTGGAGCCGGGCACGTCGTAGATGGCATCGTCCGGCTGGGAAAGGTTTCCGTACTCCTGAATCAGGCCGCCCTTGATATACAGGTACGTTTCGCCGTCGACGCTCACCGGCTGCACCAGAACGGACAGGCCCCTGGGGCAAGTGACGGAACCGCAGGAGTAGCCGCTTTGTGTGCGCAGCTCATGCACGCCGCAGCAGATCGGACAATCTGCTGCCTTACAGCCCTGACAGCGGTCGGACAGATCCGTGCCGTAGACCAGCTCATGCTCCGCGTCGGTGATGACCACCGGAATATTCAGATGGTCCAGCGTCTCCCTGGCCAGACGGTTGACGCCGCGCTGCAGTGTTTCACGAATAAAGGCCGGGTCCGACGATGCCTTCCGCGGGATGGCTGCGGAGGTCGGAATCGCAGCGGAGAGATGCACCGGAACGGAAAGCATCAGCTCGGACAGCATATCGTCGCCCAGGTTTGTGGTCGTGTGCGTCACGCCGACGGGAAGAAAAAAAAACTCCCCTGGCGCAATGGGATACCGGTGACCGTCGATGATATGCTCGCCGTGTCCGGTGAGCGTGTAGAGAAACTGATTTTCCGAATAATGGGTATGCTCTGCCTGGCACTTTCCCGGCAAAAGACTGATGATGCCGATTTCGGTCAGGTTTCCGGCGCCGAGCTGTCCGGACGGGATCCAATCGACATGGCCCCAGGAAGTAATCTGTCTGCCATCTTTCAATTTTTTTCTCCTCCGTCTGGTAAAAAAACTGTATCTGTGTTATATTTATGATAACATAGTTCATAAAAAAATCAACCTTAGGGAGGAATTACGCATGCTCCGAGCGATGATTGCAGACGATGAACCGGCGGTCGGAAAACTGATCCGTTATTTTCTGAATGAAGAGCAGATGCCGATTCAGATTATCGCGGAGGTCAACGACGGGCAGGCGGCGTTGAACGCGATTTTGACGCAACATCCGGATTTGGTATTCCTAGACATTCAGATGCCCTTGATGAACGGGCTGGACGTGATTGAGCGGGCCAAGCAGGAGCACAGCACCACGAAATTTATCGTCATTACAGCATACAGTATTTTTGAATATGCACAGTCCGCGCTGCGGCTGGGGGCAGACGATCTGCTGTTGAAGCCGATTAATGGGGAACAGCTGATCGCCGCCATCAACCGTGCAGTCGGGATGCAGTTCTCATCCAACCGGCAGGTCAACGACATTCTGCTCTATCTGGGCGAGCATCTCGGCGAGAGCCTGACACTGAACGATATTGCGGAAAAGTTCTATATCAGTTCCTATCATCTTTCGCATCTCTTCAAGAAATATATGGGGATGACCTGCATCGAGTGCGTCCACTGGATGCGGATTGAGAAGGCGAGGCAGCTCCTCAAGAATACGAATATGAGCATCAAGGAGATTTCGGAGCTGACGGGTTACTCCAATTTGAATAACTTCTATATGCATTTTAAGAAGCTCACCGGCATGACGCCGAAGAGCTATATCACGAGGAGCGGAAGCGCCGGTACGGAAGAAGACTGAAACTGCTCCGAAAAAAAGGAATCGCCCTGCGTTGCAGCAGCGCCCGCGGGGAAACCGAGGTCAGAAGGAAGGGGATACCATGAAATTCAAACTGGTGCATGAGAATTACAACGTGCTTGATCTGGAACGATCGCTCACCTTCTACCGTCAGGCACTCGGCCTGACAGAACACCGCCGCAAAACAGCGCCCGACGGCGCGTTCGTGATCGTTTTTATCGGCAATGACGCGGCGGATTTTGAGCTGGAGCTGACCTGGCTGCGGGATCATAAGGCGCCCTATGATCTGGGCGAGCAGGAATTCCATCTGGCGTTTCGTGTCGACGAGTTTGAGAGGGCACATGCGCTCCACGAGGAAATGGGCTGTATCTGTTATGAAAACCCAGCCATGGGGATCTATTTCATTCAGGATCCTGACGGCTACTGGCTGGAGATTATCCCGGGCAAATAACAGCATTCGGCGGATTGCGGCCGTTTGTAGGAAGCGCCGCAATTCCAGTGCAAACAGCGAGATTGGGCAAACCCGTTCGGGGCGCAATCTCGCTGTTTGCTTTTTTGACCTGCCTGCGACGCGGCGCGATGATGAGCGGCCGGATTCCTGCTGGAATGCAGGGTTTCTCCAAACTGGAGAATGCGCGTAGGGTGCGGAAAAGCTTGGAGCATTTCCGGCTACGCGGTAAGGATGCGCAGCAGCTTTTCCACATCCGCCTCGGCGGTTGCCCAGCTTGTGGCAAAACGCACGACGGTATGCGTGTCGTCGTACTTTTCCCAGAAGCCAAACTCGACGTTTTCCGCCAGCGCCTCCATTTTGGCGTTTTCCAGAACGACGAACACCTGATTCGTTGGGGACGCAAAACAAAGCCGATCACCATGACGCTGTAACGTGTTTCGGATTTGATCCGCCGTGTGGATTGCGGACGCGCCGATGTGCAGATAGAGGTCATCCGAGAACAGCGTGTCGAACTGGATGCCCAGCAGCCGCCCTTTTGCCAGCAGCGCTCCGTGCTGCTTCATGATGGTGAAGAAGTGCGGGATAAAATCCTTTTGTGGGATTACCACAGCTTCGCCGAACAGCGCACCGCATTTCGTCCCGCCGATGTAGAACACATCGGTGAGTTCTGCAAGGTCGCGGAGCGTAACGTCGTTCCCGGGACAGGCCAGCGCATAGGCCAGGCGCGCGCCGTCGAGATAAAGCGGCAGGTTGTTCTTGCGGCAGACAGCGCTGATTTGGCGCAGCTCGCAAAGAGAGTACAGCGTTCCGTACTCCGTCGGGTGGGAGAGGTAGACCATGCCGGGCATGACCATGTGATCGTGATTTGCGTCGCTTTCATAATCGGAAAGCAGCGCCTCGAGGTCCGATGCCGCAAGCTTCCCGTGTTTCTGCGGGAGCGTCAGCACTTTGTGCCCGCCGAGCTCAATCGCGCCCGCCTCGTGGACGCTGATATGGCCGCTGTCCGCGGCGACCACGCCCTGATAGGACCTTAGCACCGCGTCGATCACCGTGGCGTTGGTCTGGGTCCCGCCGATCAGGAAATGCACCTCCGCATCCGGGCAGCCGCAGGCCGCGCGGATCTTACGGCGTGCCGACTCCGAAAACGGGTCGGTTCCATATCCTTGGGTTTTCAGAAGATTCGTGCTCGTCAGGCGCGATAGAATTGCCGGATGCGCACCCTCCATATAATCGGATGCAAAAGACAGTCTGTGATCCAGATCGGTTTCCATTGTATTGTCCTCTTTCTGTGTGGCGTTCGCCCTGTCGTTGCCGTCATTGTACTATAACCTGATCTATGACGCAAGCGGCATCGATCATGTTTGTCATGGCTTGTGTGATTCTGGTAACACCGCACAAAACAAGGGGACTTCTGCTGAAAAGCGGATGCAACTGTCGGAGCGTACCTATGCCAGGCATGACACGCAATCCAGGGCTATGCCACAAGTAAGAGACCCACCGGTGAAAACTGGCGGGTCTCTCAACTTGCGGCGCGAACCGGGACGAGTACCGCAGCCGGGCTGCGTCACGGCAGGTCCGGCCGCACAAAGGCGGAGAGAATGTTATAATAGCGTGGCTCGTCCATGCCGCGGATATGGTCCAGCATGCGCAGGAGCTCCTCGTAGTTGCCGCGCAGCTCCGCCATGTCCGCTTCCTCCGCATAGGCGGTCAGTCGGGCAAAGGCGTAATTGATGCAATCCAGTTCGCTGTGGCTGAGGATGCAGCTGAAGAAATTTTTCCGCACGGACCAGCTGGCCTCCGCCTCCTCCAGCAGAGGGAGGATAGAGGCATAATCCTCTGCCGGGAAATACGATTCCGCCTCCAGCAGCGGCGCTTTGCATTCATCCAGATAGCGGTTGGAGAGCAGCGAGAAGAGCAGGCAGAGGCAGAGAATTACGGCGAGAATGGAAAGACCGATGACCAGATATTTCAAGCTTTCGGCTCCTTTCGGATTAGAATCTGTTTTCCGGTTTCGTCCACGGTCAGGAAAAAGACCTCTCCGGCCTCACAACCGGCCTTTTTCAGTTGCTCCCGCAGCCATGCAAGGTCTCGTCCGGCAACCAGCAGGTTGTTTTTCAGAATTCTTCCGTCGGAGATGATGGTGTAGGGAAGATTGGCATCTTTGACCTGTATACCGCAGTCACGGGCGGTTGGAGGTTGGTCCTTCCCATAGAGAAAGGTGCTGATCTGCCCGTTGGTTTCCAAAATTGCATATTTAATTGTGGAAAGGTCCATAATGTCGTTTTCCCGCAGATGCTCGACCAGCTCGTCCATCGTGATTCGCGTGCTGCAAAGGTTTTCCTGACAAACCGTGCCATTGCGGATGAGAATGATCGGATGACCACAGAACAACTGTCGGATTCGGATGGAGCGCAGGGAAAGATAGGCCAGAATCAGTTCCAGCGCCAAAACAGTCAGAATCGGGACAAGGCCGGATATCAGAGGAATGGCGGAATCCTGCACGGCGACGGACGCCAGATTGGCCAGAAGCATGGTGATGACAAATTCAGAGGGTTCCATTTCGCCAATCTGTCGCTTGCCCATGAGACGCACCGACAGCACCAGCACAAAAAAGAGAATGGCGGAACGAAGATAGGAAATAAACAACGGGCTTCACCTCGTGCATTATTTTGAACCAAGGCTTTGGAAATATTCCACAAAGGACAAGGGCGAAACAAATTATCCTTTTTCGCATTGGGTTCTTGTCCTTTTGCGGCGGATTTGGTATGATACTTAGAAATGGAATCGGAAGGAGCGACAACATGAAGCATCAAACCGTGATTGTCCTTGACTTCGGCGGCCAATATAACCAACTCATTGCCCGTCGCGTCCGTGAGTGCGGCGTCTACTGCGAGGTAAAGCCCTATACAACGAAGCTGGAAAGCTTGATGGAACTACATCCCATCGGTTTTATTTTTACCGGCGGCCCAAACAGCGTCTATGCGGCGAATTCGCCGCAGGTGGACCCGGCCATCTTTACACTGGGCATTCCCGTGCTGGGCATTTGCTATGGCTGCCAATTGCTTGCCCACAATCTGGGAGGCAGGGTCACCGCGGCCCAGCAGGATTCCGCCCGGGAATATGGCAAAACGGAGACGTATTTTGATCCCGCCTGCAAGCTCTTCACTGACCTGCCGGCGCAGAGCGTGACGTGGATGAGCCACGGCGACTATATGGAAAAGGTGCCGGAGGGTTTCTCGCTCGCGGCCCATTCGGATGCCTGCCCCAATGTGGCCATCTGCGACGAGAGCCGCGGCTTTTATGGCGTGCAGTTCCATCCGGAGGTCAACCACACCGCGTACGGGCTCCCGATGATCCGGAATTTCCTCTATCGGGTCTGCGGCGCAAAGGGCGATTGGACCATGGGGGATTACAAAGCAACCGCCATTCGCCAGATCCGGGAAAAAGTCGGAGACGGCAAGGTGTTGCTGGCGCTGTCGGGCGGCGTGGACTCCTCGGTGGCGGCGGCGCTGTTGGCGGAGGCTGTGGGAAAGCAGCTCACCTGCGTCTTTGTGGACCACGGCCTGATGCGCCTGCGTGAGGGCGACGAGGTGGAGGCGGCCTTCCGGAAGTGGGACGTCAATTTTGTCCGTGCCGACAAGGAGGAACTGTTCCTCTCCAGACTGGCTGGCGTGACCGAACCGGAAAAAAAGAGGAAGATCATCGGCGAAGAGTTTATCCGGGTCTTTGAGGCGGAGGCCAAAAAGATCGGCAAGGTGGATTATCTGGTGCAGGGTACCATCTATCCCGACGTGATCGAGTCCGGCGCGGGGAATGCTGCGGTCATCAAGAGCCACCACAATGTGGGCGGCCTGCCGGATCATGTGGACTTTCAGGAGATCATCGAGCCGCTGCGTATGCTCTTTAAGGATGAGGTGCGGCAGCTCGGAAGGGAACTGGCCCTGCCGGAGTACCTGGTCATGCGCCAGCCCTTCCCGGGACCGGGTCTCGCCATCCGCATCATCGGCGAAATCACGAAGGAAAAGCTGGATACCTTGCGGGAAGCGGACTTCATTTTCCGCGACGAAGTCGCAAAAGCCCATCTCGAGGGGATTATGAACCAGTATTTCGCGGTTCTGACCAATATGCGCTCGGTCGGTGTTATGGGCGACGGACGGACCTATGACTACACGCTGGCCCTGCGCAGCGTCACAACGACGGATTTCATGACGGCCGACTGGACCCGGATTCCCTATGAGGTGCTGGACCGGATCTCCGTCCGCATCGTCAATGAGGTAAGCGGCATCAACCGGATCGTCTACGACATCACCAGCAAGCCCCCCGCGACGGTGGAGTGGGAATAAACAGAATAGCGCCGGGAACCCGCATGAATGCTGGGCTTCCGGCGCTTTATTTTGCGTTTTGAGTACAAAATGCCATGCGAAGCATTTTATTACTTTGCTCAAACTTGCTGCTCGTGTTTCAAAGAGTATCTGGTGATGACAACACGAAAAAACACCTTTGATGGTTTAAAAATTGTTTTGCAAATTCTCCGTCGATTGACTATTTGAAGAATTTGGGGGAGTATTTTTCAATTTCGGCTGAAATCGCCTCATAAACGCCGGGGAACATAGACTCAGCCAGACCGTAGGTGATGCAGGGAATGTATCGGCCGCCCGGTACATACTCGTCGCAGGCACGCTGCGTCTCCTTGCGGACAGCTTCTTCGGTCCAATTTTCGAAGTCGATTACGCTTCCATCAATGCCGCCCATGAGCAGCATATGTGAGTTGATTTTGTCGAGGCGCTTCTGCAGATCCGGAATATCATTCTCCGGGAGAACGCCCTGCCAAACGTCGGTATCGATTTCGCTCATATCCTCAATGATGTTGGAGAGGTAGCTGTCTGCGTGAAAGAGCGTGAGGACGCCGCGATCGTGCACGTATTTATGCAGTTTGGCAACGCGCGGCTTGATGAATTCACGCCAGGTCGCCGGACTCATAAACATGCGGGTTTTTGCGCCCCAGTCGTCATGGAGCAGCATAACGTCCGGATGAATGTTGTCGATCAGAAGCTTCGCATACGCGAGCTTGTAATCCAAAATATAGTCCAGCAACTCATGCATGGCTTCGGGTTCGGCCACAAAATTCATCAGCGTGTCTTCGAATCCCATCAGGAAGTGCGATCTTTCAAAAATGCCGGTCACCATCACCCCTGCGACGAGCTTTTCTTTGCGGTCGATCTTTGACACCGCCTCTTTTGCCTTTGACCAGTCAAAGTCAACGGTCAGGTCGGGCGCTTTCACATACTTTCTCCATTGCGTGACATCGGGACAGACTTTGGTCTCATCGGTAATCCAGGGCATGCCCGCATGCTCGCCGGCTTTCCAGCGAATCAGGGTTCCCCAGCCATCTTTGACATCCTGCCCTGGGATGCGGGTAAACTCACAGGACAGAAGCACCGGGTCTTCAAACAGAACGAATTCGAATGGTTCATATTGATTCACAAGATGATCGGGATTCCCTTTGTGAAGCAGCTCAAGGAAGTTTTCTTTTGGCGTTAACATAATATTTCTCCTTTGACTATTATTTTCACTGAAGAACAGTTGCGCAATGAGCTTTGATGGATATACTGCACGATGGATAATACCTATATATACTATATAATCAAGTAGTTCCGCAGTATATATGACAAAAGAGTTGATTGTTGCTTCTTTAATATATACAATGTGGATAAGGTATTGAAAACGTAGATTGCGGAGGGGATTCTATTGACGCTATGCATTGGAATTATAGAAGACGGGCTTGCTAGACGCGCTGTGTATAAAAATTACATTGCGACAGACAGCCCATTTGTGCTGGAGCGCTGCGAAATATATGATGGGGGAACGACACTGAATGCGGGCGTACTGTATGTTGCAGCTGCTGAAAAACTGTCCGATGAAGTTTTAATTCAGGAGGATACTGCAATGATATGTATTGGCAATCCTCCGGAGACGTACAAAAACCCGCCTTTGCATCTGCTTGTGCTGGAAGAGGAAGAAAACCTGATCCAGCTTTCCAATGAGGTCAGCCGCATTTTTTTTGAATATAACACGCTGGAGCAGATGCTGCAGGACGCTGTGAATAATGGCCGCAACATTCAGTATCTGGTCGACCTGATGGCACCCTATTTTAACGGAAATGAGCTTATCGTCAATAACTCCGACTTCAGATTTGTTGGAATTTCCAACAAAACTGAGCGTGTGATGGAGGTTTCCGGGTATGCGCAGCCCGACAGCAACGGAATGCTGATTCCGGAAATCGTAGAATTTTTCAAGAACGATATCATTTTCGTCAAAATCAGGGATTTGACCGAGCCGTTTATCTACGAGCCGAGCATATTCGTTTGCCGGCTCATGTGCTTCAACGTGTTTTATCACGGAGAATTTGCCTGCCGCGTCATGGTCTCCGAGGACCGCAACGCGTTTCTGGGATACGAGGGAGGTCTGATCCGGTTTTTTGCCTCCTTTATTCAGCTGGTTTTCGATCTGACGGAAGATAACGCCGCGATTCGTCCCAGAGATCACCTGACGGATATGTTTGTGGATCTTTTGCACGGGGAGTCCGTTAAAAGCTGGCAGCTGGAAAACAGTATGTCTCAGCGCGGCTGGCGCATGACGGGGCCATACCTGTGCGCAAGCATCATGCTTAGCGACAGGGACTACTATATCCGAACCATTCCGTACTACTGCATACAATTTAACAAATATTTCCGCGGCTGCTGTTCCTTCGAATATGAGCGGAGCATTGTCTGCATTGTGAATCTTGAGTACTATGACAATTCTCCGGACGCCTTTATGTCTGCGTATCTCAACACGTTCCGGGACGGGTATTTCCGCGTGGGGTACAGTCGCGTTTTTTTCGATATTCTGGACCTGTCCTATCATTATATGCAGGCGTCCATTGCGATCCGGATCGGCGTGGAGCAGTTCCCGTCGCAATGGTACCACAAGTTCTCAGATATTGTGTTTTACTATATGAGGTCCAAATTGACCGAGGAGCTTGACGGGCGTTTTCTCTGCGCGCCGGAGATATTAACGCTTTCCCGGTATGATCGCGAGAATCAGGGCGATTATGTGCATACGCTGAAACAATACCTTGGCAATCAGCTCAACGCAGCGAAAACTGCGCAGGACCTGTTTATCCACCGCGCAACCATGAAATACCGCCTGAAAAGGATCGAAACCCTGACCGGTATTGATTTTCAGGATTCCGAGAAAATTCTATATCTTAATTTATCGTTTAAATTTTTTACAGATACCCAGGAACAGCAAAAGGAAAACGCGGCAGACCCCTTGGTGCCTACGAGGCCGGGGAAGTCATAAATAGACAATAGAAAGAGATCGATTGTTTTTTTGAGCAAACGACAGCGATTAGCAGCTTCCTGACTCCTATTATTTCGACAGTCAAATAAAAGGATACAAAACAGATCATGCAGATTTAAAACCTAACAGAAAAGCACCCATGACATTCCCTGGCGAATCGAGTAGGAGCAGTGTCAAAGAGCCAATAAACACCGAATTTCGATGTTTATTGGCTCTTTTTCTGCGTGGAAAAGCTGGAGCAAGGACGTCAACGATTGCGTCCGTCCTATAGGCAGGCATAAAGAACGCTTGTCGTGATAGCAGACGTTTCGTTTGTTCGCGATACAAACCAATCATTCGCGCAATTTTTTTAAAACGGCGAGCAGGGAACGAAAAAGATGATGTTGGAACATTTGCGTTTAGAACATACCATAATTTGCTATATTTTCAATATATATGAGGGTTCAACGATGTTCGTCGCCTCCGGCATGTACGCGGACAATCTGCATATGTTGTACCAGAACGGAAATTCCAGAATGAAACTATGACATCACCTAAAACGCCGTCTGGACAGCATTGACGGTGTGGTTGGAATTGCGGGACAGAAACAAGACGACGGTATCCTGATTGGAGGTAAAATTTCAGATGTTTCCAATAAAAAAAAGCGAGAAACCACAAAAGGGAATAAGAATTGAAGTTCAAAAGAAATTGCAAAACATTCCGGCAAAAGAAATAAAAAGCGAATTTGAGAAGTGCGTGATTTGCGGCAGACAGACGGACGTTCTGAAAGAAACGCACATCCATTCTCGAGACTACTATATCGAAGGTGCCGGGCAATTGTGCCGGGACTGTTACAAGAAGATCTATCCGCGCGACTAGCTCAGCACAAGGATCTGCCAATGACCATACCATAATCCGGATCAGTATCCGCCCCGGCGGAAGAAAAAGTGCTCCATGGAGGAAACTGGAAGGATTAGATCGGTTTGGCGTAGATCCCGCATCCTGTGTCAACTCGCAATTGACATAGAACAGGGGAAACTATTGATATGGGCGGAATGTCGGAACCCGGCATTCCGCCTTGGTCGCATCATAGCGGGAACAGGTGTTCCAAGGACGACTGCCACGCAGCCATGCATTTTTCCTTGGCTCTCATTACATTGCTATTCTAGAGCAAAACTGCTGATCAAAAGTCGGGCATCAAGTGTAATGTACATATGAAAAGCGGGCCTTTGTGCTTGGGCAAAGTATAAAAGAGCCAACAAACGGCGACTTTACGGTGTTTGTTGGCTCTTTTTTATGATTGAAAAACTGGAGCAATGGTTCTATGATCGGTCGTATGGCAGAATGCTTATGGCGTGCGTGGCCTGTCGGAAGAAAGCTTTCGTCTGATAGGCAGGCTTAAAGAACGCTTGTCGTTAATTCGTCAACGGGTAACGACTCATCCGTAAAAGAAGAGATTTGTATAATTTTATTATGAAAAGAGATGCAATTTCTTCCAGCTCTTTTGGCATGGTACAGAGCTTTATCCGCAGATTTATAAAGGTCGGACAGCAAATCGTCCGGCAGCGGCACGCTCATTGCGATCCCCATGCTTACGGACAAAAAACCGCAGGGATTGTGATCCGAGGTGGTTTTGACTTTCAAATTGATAATGGAGGAAGAAAGCGACTTGGCCATTTCCAATATAGAATCATCGTTTATTTCCGGCAGAAAAATCAGAAATTCATCTCCGCCAATCCGGCAAATCATGTCGGTTTCCCGCATGAAACAGCCTTTTATGCTGTCGGCCACCTGCCGCAAGATATTGTCGCCCTCCAAGTGTCCCAAGATGTCATTATAGCTTTTAAAATAATCGATGTCCACCAAGATGACGCCGACTTTCTTTTTATCGCGCTTACAAAAGGCCCAGGCGGTTCCCGCAACCTGCTCCAAGCCGTTGCGGTTGAGAAGCCGCGTTAAGCTATCCGTTGTTGCCTCGGTTTTCAGGCGGCTTATTTCGTTAATTTCGTTGGTAAAGGAACGAATGATTGCGTTGGCGGTTATGCTTGAGATGAAAACCGTCCCGACATTGACCAGAAAAAGGATGAAAAACAGCGAAAAATGAATTTGGTTCAAACCAAGCAGGGACCCTGTGATACTGGTCGCCGCAAGGAATAATACGGATGAATTCCGGAATGAGAGTACAAAAGCCGCGCTGCATAACAAATTGACCACAGAGCAGAACACGGACAATCGGACAGGCAGCGCTTCTGTCCCGACGGACGGGGAGAAAATCAAGATACCAATCAATACGGTTATCACGATGGCCAATCCAACCCGCTGCTTATTGTAAGACTTTATCTTGTCTATTGCTCGCTGCTCAACCTGTTCTTCCATAGCTACCATGATGTACTCCAATAAATTCTATCGTTGCTTGCTGCCTCGTTGAATGTTTTTCAACTTGCCGCTTTCGTGATTTATGTAAAAACCCTCGTACCGATGTGCCCGATATTGAGCATACGCATGTATGCCCATTATAGGGCATACTTTAGTTAAAGTAAAGAGTAATGGGGGTGAATAAGCTGATTTCTTATGCACCAATGTGGAAAACGATGAGGAAGAAAGGCGCTACAACCTATACATTGAGGAATAAAGAGAATTATGATAATATCAGCGGTTCGACGATCCTAAGATTGCAAAAAAACGAGTCCGTCTCGACTAATACGTTGAATTCCCTTTGCAAAATTCTCAATTGCAAATTGTCTGATATAGTCGAATATATTCCGGACTAAAATGAGTCAACTTATTTCATCCCACGGAAAAGAAACTGCGGTTTTGACCAAATTCAAAACCGCAGTTTTCTTTGGGTTGTCGCTTAGGTGATTCCTTTTCTTAAAACCTCATCAACATCTTAGAGAATTATGGAGCGGAACCGGTACTTGAAGTTTGCGCATAAAAGGTTGTTGTAGTTTTCCGTTTTCCACGCTATACTACAATTAAACAACTATTTCCGCAATCTGTGCGCAAAAAACGGTGGATGCATGGCAAAAGGGATCTTGCCAAAAGAAGCAATTGCTGCATCCGGTCGCATAGCAAGAACGGCAGATTATATTGGGTCTGGGCTGCCAGATATGATGTATGCAGTCTTAAAGAATGAAGGATGACATAAGCATTTCCGACACTGCTATTATGCCTGCCGGCAGTACGGATATTTCCCAAGGGCAGCTTCTGGCTGTTCTATTCCCCGGGAGAATGATCTGTATTGAATCAGCCCGCTTTCATTATAGGCTCTGGACTTCGCACCTAGAGCTTGGGCTGTTGCCGTGCGGCCAGCGATATCAAAAAAAGCTTTATATTGACGCGATTGTTTCAAATATCGCACCCGCCTGGACAACGAAATATTCAACAAGGCAATTAACGCTTATGTTGCAGATGATAAAAAGAATGTGAGCAATCTTTCCAGGTATGCAAAGGAACTTGGGATTTAAATAAGTGAATGACCGAATGGAGGTACTGCTGAATGGCTGACATAGGTGCGTCTGTGCTGGCAAGGCGGAAAATCAAAGCAGCGGAAAGCGGTAGAAGCGACAATAAACTCGATTAATCATAATCTATTCCCGCATGATTTTATATATGCAACACGGAATGCGATCAAGAAAAGCAGAGACGACAGCATATGCAAAGAAGCGCTGTTGCCATGTATAGTCATTCTATGGAAAGGGTGAAATATTGATATGCTTTTTATCAACTGTGTAAGCGTATATCTGATTACCATTATGATTGTAGTAGTATCCTATGCCGCGCGAATTCGGGCTCTCAGTGGGTCCGACTACACGGGTGCCTTGTTTTTGCTTTCTCTGGCAATCGGTTTTTATATTCTGGGCTATACCATGGAATTGAATTCCTATACTTCTGAACAAATTGAATTTTGGAATCTTGTTGAATACATTGGGATACCATTTGTTTCCGCATTATGGCTGACGGTCAGCCTAATGTACTGTGGGTATTTCAGGCACAATAAAAAAGCAATCATTGCCGCAATCTATGCGATTCCGGTTATCACTTTAATGCTTCGGCTTACAAACAGTTATCATCATCTGTATTTTGCTTCTGTTGATTTCGTGGAAGAATTTGACAGACTGATTTTTGTAAAAGTTCCCGGTCCGTGGATGAGAGTACAAAGCGCCTATTCTGCCCTGTCAATTATTGTATCTTTTGCGTTATTCTTTGAGAATCTAGTGAAGTCCAAGCAAAGGCAACGTGGAAAGTTGTATCTTTTAATCGCGGCTTCTGCTGTTGCATTGACAGGATTGGTCCTTCAGCAGGGTATATTGCGCAATGCTCAGCTAGACTATATGGCCTTGCTTCTTCCCATTACATGCACCATGGTAATGATGGCGATATCATGGTATGACTTTCTGGAAGCAATCTCTCTTGCCAGAAGCAAGGTTTTTGAAGCCAGCTCCAATGCGATTCTTCTCATCAATTGTCAGGGCAGGATTATGGACTATAACAAAAGCGCCGAGGTGCTTTTCTCCGGGATACAGATTCAACTAGTAAAAGAGAACTTCTATTCCGTATTTGAAAGCAGGCCGGATCTGACAAAAGCGATTGTTAAGGAAACCCCGTCCACGATAGAACTTTTTATTGGCGGCGACAGACATTATTATAACATTGAGACAGAGAAGATAGGCGGACAAAAGACACTTCACGGCTGGGTGAAAATCTTCGATGATGTCACAGAGATGCATGAGTTCAATGAAGTTCTTCGGCAACTGGCGATGACGGATGAACTCAGTGTGCTGAATAACCGCAGAGCATTTATTAAAGAAGGAAAAGAGTGGATCATGGCTGCTGAGGAGGATGGGCATCCCTTGCATATCATCATGCTCGATTTAGACCATTTTAAAGAAGTAAATGATCAGTATGGACACTCTGCCGGTGATCTTGTAATTCGAGATTTCTCTCAGATACTAAAAAAATATTTTGATCAGGGCTGTCAGGTGGCTCGCCTTGGAGGAGAAGAATTTGCAATTTTACTCATGCGCTATACCACGGAAGAAGTACATAACATGATTCAGGTCTTTTTATCCGAGGCGGCACAGCATGAATATGTTTGCTTTGAAAGCCGGTTTCATGTTACGGTGAGTATCGGCATGACGGCATGGCAGCCTGGGCAAGCATTAGAGGATATTATGCGGCGATCTGATACCGCGCTTTATCAATCTAAGGCGCAGGGAAGGAATTGCATAACGGTATTATAAGTGATGCTGTTGGTTTTCTGACGGTGTGAATTGAAGCGTATGATGAGACAACCATCCTATGGAGTTTTTGGGGAAAAATATGAAAAAGTTATCTGCTGATAAAAGCGATTCTATTGAAGCGCCGGAAAAGATGATGGGTGCGTCTTTACAATTCTATGACCACAACCATGCTCTGCATAAAGCTATGATCAACTGCATTCCAGACCTGATTTTCTATAAAGATGTAAATGGCATTTATTGGGGTTGCAATGCAGCATTTGAGGTATTTGCCGGAATACGCGAACAGGATATTATCGGGCATGTTGACGCTGATTTGTTCCCTGATAATGAGGTAGAGCGATTTCTGAAAATGGATATTGAAACGATCAAGACAAAAGTTGCTCGGAAATATGAAGAGAGCGTGACATGTCCAAATGGGAAGGAAATGATTCTTGAGACCATTAAAACCCCGTATTTTGATGCGCAAGGCAACGTGATAGGATTGCTTGGCGTCAGCCGCGATGTCACCGAACGAAAAGAAGAGGAGAAAAGAATCCTATATTTGAGCTACCATGATGATCTGACAGGCCTTTTTAATCGTACATATTTTTTTAAGGCAATTGCGGAACTAGATAACGCGGAACATCTGCCGTTTTCAATCATCGTCGGGGATATCAATGGAATGAAGCTGATCAACGATGTCTACGGTCATGTTCAGGGCGACACGCTGATTCAGAATACAGCAGAGATTCTTTCGCGCTGCGGCAGAGCCGGGGACGTTGTTACGAGGACTGGGGGCGATGAGTTTTCAATTCTTCTCCCGAATACGGATGGGAACGACGCGGAACGTCTAATCAAGGAAATGAAAATCAGGTTCAAGAACCTCGCTCAGAATATACAGCCGGCGTTTGTCGATATTTCGTTCGGATGTGCCACCAAAAGGAAAGAAAGCGAATCATTCAAAGCAACAATGACATTGGCTGAGGACCAAATGTATCGAGGGAAACTATTGACGCGCCAAAGCCAGCATAGTCATATTTTGGCGACAATCAAAACTCTGATGCTTGAAAAAAGCTATGAAACGGAATGCCATACAGAGCGGCTTGCGGTTTCATCAAAAGAGCTTGGCCAAGCGCTCGGTTTGTCCGAAGACAAGATGAATGAGTTGGAATTGACGGCTCTTTTGCATGACATCGGGAAAATGTCGATCGACCAGAGTATTTTGACAAAGACCGAACGACTGAGTGAGGCGGATTGGAAAGAAATCAAAAAGCACCCTGAAATCGGTTGTCGGATTTTAAGTTCTTTTCCGGAGCTTAGCCATGTAGCCACCTATGTTTTGTATCACCATGAGCATTGGGACGGAAGCGGATACCCCTTCGGCCTTTCCGGCGAAGAGATTCCGCTAATTTCGCGTATTATTGCTGTTACGGATGCCTACGATGCCATGACGCAAGATCGTGCGTATCGAAAAGCGCTGTCTCTTGCAGCCACAAGGAAGGAAATTCTGAAGAACGCCGGGACTCAGTTTGATCCCAATGTGGCAAAAACGTTTGTCAATCTTGTGCTTTCCCGGCTGCAAGAAGAAACGGAAGCATCGCACTGACCCAAACAGCTGTTCAGTGCGTTTGTATGCGTTCATTCTTGGCGCGGGGCACGACGTCGCCAACGGCGACTTCCGGCTGAGCGGCCCAAGCGGGCGCAGTGAGCGGACAGGAAACAGAATTGGAGCCTCAAAAGCCCTGAGTTTGGCTTTTGAGGCTCCA
>JAYFPO010000007.1:0-11570 GCA_034927685.1 Oscillospiraceae bacterium
TTCCCACCTCATCAGTCAGCTTCGCTGACAGCTTCCCCTCATAGGGGAAGCCTTCTTCCGTAAGCCTTCCCCCTTGGGGGAAGGTGTCACGGCTTTGCCGTGACGGATGAGGGACCCCCGTAAGCCTCCCTCTGCGAGGGAGGTGGCGCGAAGCGCCGGAGGGAGAGAAAACACGGCGATTCCAACCTGGCGTGGAAAAAAGGACGGCGTTCTCTCCCTCAGTCTCGCTTCGCTCGACAGCTGAAGGTGAATTGCCCGAAGGGCAAGAGAAGCTGGCCTGGGCCACCCTCGCAGAGGGAGCCAATGGGTGCTTCGCCGTGGCGGACGAGCGCCCCCCGTAAGCCTCCCTCTGTGAGTAGCGCGAAGCGCGCTTTAAAATCCAACCGGCTTGCCGGTGGCAAGCCGGACACCGACCGTCTGGTGTCACGGCAACGCCGTGACGGAGGGAGAGAACGCGACGCCGTGACGGACGAGCGCCCCCGGTGGGCCTTCTGCCTGAAATCTCCCTGAAAGAGACAGAATTCTCCGTTGACAAGTGCGCCGATGGAACATATAATACGAAGTATTCTCTTTGCACTGCATTACATTCTGTAAAAAGGATGCAAGATCAACAGTACAAACTGAGCAGGCGATGGACTCTTCCGAGAGGGTACATGGGGCCGGGCCACCCGACAAGTGGCAACAGATTGCAGGGATGCGCACATCTGTGGGACAGTTGTATGTTCCATAGGTGCGCTATTTTTATACCTTGGACAAAACGACCTTGTATGGAGTGCCATAAGAGAAATCAGACGCCGCCGAAAGGCGAAAACGGAGGTTTCTTTATGACAGAACACAACCTGGCGGGGCTATCCTCCGCCGAAGCGAAGCGATTGCAGCAGCAATACGGCAAAAACGAACTGGTGCCGAAGAAAAAGGAGAACTTTTTGCGCAAAGTTCTCCATATTCTCAGCGAGCCGATGTTCCTTTTGCTGATTGTGGCCGCAGTCATTTATTTTTTCCTCGGAGAACCGCGAGACGGCGCCATCATGCTGATTTTCGTCATCGGCATGATCGGCATTGATGTGATACAGGAATGGAAAACCGACCGGACCATCCAGGCGCTCAAGGACTTGTCCGCGCCGCATGTGACGGTCATCCGGGACGGCAAGGAGACCGAGATCGCCAGCGTGGACCTTGTCCCGGGCGATTGGATGCTGATCTGTGAGGGCGTCAAGATTCCGGCCGACGGCGTCGTGGTCCGGTGCAGCGATCTCTGCGTGGAGGAGTCGTCGCTCACCGGCGAGGCGGAAGGGGTCTGGAAGGTCACGCAGGAGAATGCCGCGCCGTCCAATGAGTATTGGCGCAGGGATTATTGCTATGCGGGCACGCTGGTCACGCAGGGCACCGGCACGGTGCTGGTGGATCGAATCGGCGCGGAAACCGAGTACGGCAAGATCGGCAAGCACGTGGCCGACGCCCCGGAGGAACCGTCTCCGCTGCAGAAGCAGACGGGCAGACTCGTCAAAACATGTGCAGGGATTGCGGGCGTGCTGTTTGCGCTGGTCTGCGTGGTGACCTATTGCAATCTGCCCGACCACGCGTTCGGCGCGCGTATCACGGAAAGCATCCTGTCCGGCATCACGCTTGCCATGGCAATGATTCCGGAAGAATTCCCCGTCATCCTGACGGTGTTCCTTTCGATGGGCGCGTGGAGACTGGCCAAGAAGCAGTCGCTGGTTCGAAAGCTTCCGTCTGTGGAAACGCTGGGGTCCGTCTCGGTGCTCTGCGTGGACAAAACGGGAACCATCACGATGAACCGGATGGCGGTCCAGGAGAGCTGGGCGCCCGACGGCGAGAAACGCACCCTGATGGAAACCATGGGGCTTGCCTGCGAGACAAACGCCTATGACCCGATGGAACAGGCAATGCTTACGTATTGCGAAAGCCGGGGGATCACAAAGACGCAGCTCTTCCGCGGCACCCTCCTCCGCGAGTATGCCTTCACCAACGAGCGGAAGATGATGGGGCACGTCTGGCGCAGAGACGGCGGGATTGTCATCGCCGCCAAGGGCTCGCCGGAAAAAATCCTGACCCTCTGCCACCTGACCGAAGCCGAACGGGAGGCCGCCGGGAGGCGGATGGCGGAGCTGTCCGAAGAGGGCCTGCGCGTGATCGCGGTTGCCGCCGCCGCGCCGGCCTCGGAGGAGGAGGTCCCCGCGGACCTGACCGAATGCAGCCTGCGGTTCTGCGGCCTGATCGGCCTTTCCGACCCGCCGCGCGAGAGCGTCAAGGCCGATATCGCGATCTGCCGCAGGGCCGGGATCCGCGTCGTGATGATTACCGGCGACAACGGGAGCACCGCCGCGTCCATCGCGAGAAAGATCGGGATGGAGCACTGCGACAAACTCCTGACCGGCGACCTGCTGAATCAAATGTCCGACCGGGAGCTGCGGGAAGCGGTCAAAGACGTCTCGATCTTCTCCCGCGTTGTGCCGGAGCATAAGATGCGGATTGTCAGAGCGCTGAAAGAGAACGGCGAAATCGTCGCCATGACGGGCGACGGCGTGAACGACGCGCCGGCCCTGAAGTATGCGGATATCGGGATTGCCATGGGCAGGCGCGGAAGCGAGGTGTCCCGCGAGGCCGCCGATCTGATCCTGATGGACGATAACTTTACGACCATTGTGGAAACCGTCAAAGACGGGCGGAGAATTTACGACAACATCCGAAAGGCGGTCGGGTATGTCCTGACGATCCATATTCCGATTGCGCTTACCTCCCTGCTTGCCCCCATGCTGGGCGTCGCGCCGGCGGCGCTGATGCTCCTGCCGCTGCACGTCGTGCTGCTGGAGCTGCTCATTGACCCGACCTGCTCCATCATCCTGGAGCGCCAGCCGGCGGAAACGGATATTATGACCCGCCGCCCCCGCGACCCGCAGGCGAAGCTGTTGGACGGGCGGCTCCTGCTGAAAAGCGTGCTGCAAGGGCTGGCCGTGTTTGCCGCTTCCTTCGGGACCTATTATTCCGTGCTGGCGGGCGATCCCGCGAAGGCGCCCGTCGCCCGCGCGATGGGTCTCGCGGTCATCATGCTGTCGAACTTGCTTTTGGTTCAGGTGAACAGCTCGGATCGTGATTTTGCGTTTCGGTCGATCCTCCGCCTGGGGAAGGACTGGGTGATGTGGGCGGCCGATCTCGGCACGCTGCTCCTGCTGGCGGTGATTCTCTATACGCCGCTTTCCGATTCCCTGAAGCTCGCGCCGCTCACGGCCGGGCAGCTCTTCGGCTCGGTCGGCATTGCGGCGGCGGCGGTTTTGTGGTATGAAATCGTGAAGCTGATCGCCCGTCTGCGCGCGAAATAAACGGGGATTCCAAAAGGAATGTGCCTGTATCCGAAAGGAAACGTCTCTCTGTCGCTGGATACCGCCCACACGCCGGACGGTCAGGCGGCGTCTGGAAGCCTCCCTCTTCAGAGAGAGGCTTTTCAAATACGAGCTTCGGGCGGCTTCCTCGCAGAGAGAGCCGGGACGCAGCCGGGTCGTTCCTTCCCAACGCGGTTTGCGGAATGTGCGTCCGCCATGTCCGGTTTTTTGTAATAACTTTCAAAGAATGGGGCAAACTGATGCTGAAATTCAATTTGGAGGGAAATTACAATGGGAATCTTAAATCCGGCAAGCAACAAAAATCAAACATGTATTGACGCCTGCAACCGATGCGCGCAGGTCTGTATGGAATGCAGAAACCTGTGCCTTTCCGAACCGGATGTCGGCGCGAGAAAAAACTGTATTTCCATGTTGGGTGAATGCGCCTGTCTCTGTAAAGAAGCGGCCTCCTTCATGTCGATGGAAGCCAGCCATGCCCCGGACCTGTGCGGACTCTGTGCGACGGTCTGCGGCGAATGCGAGCAGGAATGCGGAATGTTCCAGGACGATCATTGCAAAAAATGTGCCGCCGAATGCCGCAGCTGTGCGAGCGAGTGCAAAGCCATGGCGGGCTAAGCGGCGTCTGCGGAAATCAAAAAAGAGCAATGCCCCGCGCGGTGCATCGTCCGTGCGGGGCATTCGCTGTGATCGGGGGCAGTTCCGGAGAAACGCCGGAGGGAGAGAAAACGCAGAGATTCCATTTTGGCGTGGAAAAAAGGACGGTGTTCTCTCCCTCAGTCTCGCTGGCGCTCGACAGCTCCCTCGCAGAGGGAGCCAAGGTACGGCCTCATCAGTCATTTGCTGTGCAAATGCCAGCTGACGTTCGGAGTCCGGCTTGCCACCGGCAAGCCGGTTGGATCTTAAAGCGCGCTTCGCGCTACCCTCATAGTGGAAGCCTTTTTGGCGCTCCCCCTTAAGCCTTCCCCCGAGGGGGAAGGTGTCACGGCTTCGCCGTGACGGATGAGGGGTGAAAACAGAGCCGTGACGGATGAGGGAGCCAAACGTGCGCACCCCGTAAGCCTCCCGCGACGCGAAAAACGACTGCCCACGATGGGGCAGTCGTTTTTTCGGCCTTACCCGCCGCGGCGGGCGCTTGGCCTTACCCGCTGCGGCGGGCGCTTGGTCTTACCCGCCGAGGTAGGCTTTTTTAATGGAGTCGCTGGCCATCAGCTCCGCGCCGGTGCCGGTCAGGGTGACGCGGCCGGATTCCAGCACATAGGCCCGCCCGGCGATGCGCAGCGCCATTTCGGCGTTCTGCTCCACCAGCAGGATGGTGGTGCCGCCGGCGTGCAGCTCCTTGATGATATCGAAAATCTGCTGCACGAGGATGGGCGACAGGCCCATGGAGGGCTCGTCCAGCATCAGCAGCTTCGGGCGGCTCATCAGGGCGCGGCTCATGGCGAGCATCTGCTGCTCGCCGCCGGACAGCGTCCCCGCGATCTGGTTTCTGCGCTCCTTCAGCCGGGGGAACCGGGTGCAGACGCTCTCGAGGTCCTCGTCGGTGATGCGCTTGCGGATGTAGCCGCCGATCTCCAGATTCTCCTGGACGGTCATCTGGAGGAAAATCCGACGGCCCTCCGGGACGTGGGCGAGGCCCTTGGCCAGCAGCTTATGCGACTCCGTGTGGGAGATATTCTCGTCCAGGAAGGTGATGCTGCCGGTCCGGGAGCGCAGGATGCCGGAGATGGTTTTCAGCGTGGTGGATTTGCCCGCGCCGTTTGCGCCGATCAGCGCGACGATCTCGCCCGCCTGCACCTCGAAGGAGACGTCCTTGAGCGCGTGAATTTTGCCGTAGTAGACATTGAGGTTCTCCACGCTTAGCATCATTGGTCCCGCGCCTCCTTTTTGCCCAGATAGGCCTCGATGACCGCCTGGTTGGATTTGATCGCGTCGGGCGTTCCCTTGGCGATGATCTTGCCGTAGTTGAGGACGCAGATGCCCTCGCAGATGCCCATGACCAGATTCATATCGTGCTCGATCAGCATGATGGCGATCCGGAAGGTATCGCGGATGCTGCGGATATTCTCCATCAGCTCCATGGTTTCGGAGGGGTTCATGCCGGCGGCAGGCTCGTCCAGCAGGAGGATTCTCGGGCTGGTGGCCAGCGCGCGGACGATCTCCAGCCGCCGCTGCGCGCCGTAGGGCAGGCTGCCCGCCGGGGAATCGGCCATGTCCGCCAGGGAGAAGAAGTCCAGCAGCTCCAGAGAGCTTTCGCGCGTGACGCGCTCCGCCTTGCGGTAGCCGAAGCTGTGGGTGATCGAGGCGAGCAGGTTTTCGCGGGTGGAGTTGTGCATCCCGACGCGGACGTTGTCCAGCACGGACAGATTGGAAAAGAGCCGGATATTCTGGAAGGTCCGCGCGATGCCCATCCGGTTGACCTGCGCGGTGTTCTTGCCGGCGGAGGAGAAGCCGTTGATCATGATGCTGCCGCGCGTGGGCTGGTAGACGTTGGTCAGCAGGTTAAAGACCGTGGTTTTGCCCGCGCCGTTGGGGCCGATCAGGCCGGCGATCTCGGTCCGGCCGATGGTCAGGGAGAAGTCGTCGACGGCGGTCAGGCCGCCGAAGTCGATGCCGAGGTGGTGGGTCTCCAGGACCGGAATGGCCTCCACGTCCCGCTCCGGAACGTAGGCCTTGCTGGGGTAGGGGACCAGCGGGGACGGCGGTATTCTGTTGTCACTCATGTCCGTTCGCCTCCTCCTTCGGTTTTTTCGCGCGCGCCAGCCGCAGCGCGGCGCCGATGGACCAGCGGCCCTTGAGCTCCGCAAACTTGGGGGAGGCGTTCAGCAGCATAATGATAATCAGCAGGATCGAATAGAGCAGCATCCGGTAGTCGCTGAAGTCGCGCAGCAGCTCCGGCAGCGCCTGGAGCAGGATGGCCGCGATCACGGAGCCGCGCACGGAGCCCATGCCGCCGAGCACGACGATGACGAGAATTTCAATCGACATATTGTAGTCGAAGGCCGCGGGCTTGACGTTGGCGAAGCTGTGGCCGTAGAGCGTGCCCGCCGCGCCCGCGAAGAAGGCGGCGATGATAAAGACCATCAGCTTGAAGTAGGTGACGTTGATGCCGGTGGACTCCGCGGCGATGCGGTTGTCGCGGATGGCCATGATGGCCCGGCCGTACTTGGAGTTTTTGAGGTTCATCATGACGATGACGGTCAGAAAGACGAGCACGATGGCGTAGGGCAGCAGCGTCTTGGCGTTCGAGTAGATGCCGCCGGTGTCGAGGCCGAGCGCGCCGCCGGTGAAGTCAAGGTTGGTGATGAGACTCTTGATGATCTCGCCGCAGGCCAGCGTGACGATGGCGAGGTAGTCGCCCTTGAGGCGCAGGGCCGGGAGGCCGATGATGAGGCCGAAGACCGCGGCGACGAGGCCGCCCGCCAGCATGGAAAGCGGCAGCCGCAGGGCCATCGGCACGGAGGAGAGCAGGGCGATGGAGACGAGGCAGCCGGAGAACAGGCCGACGGACATAAAGCCCGCGTGGCCGAGGGACAGCTCGCCGAGCAGGCCGACGACCAGATTCAGCGAGATGGCCATGACGATGTAGCAGGAGACGGAGACCAGCATGTTGGTGAACTGGCGGCTGGCGTTTCCCGTATAGAGCAGGGCGCAGACGACCGCGTAGATCGCGGCGACCATCAGCAGCGTAAGCAGGTCGCTCGAGCGTTTTTTCTTCATCCTCTCACACCTTCTCTCTGATCTCTTTGCCGAGCAGGCCGGTCGGCTTGACCACGAGCACCACAACCAGCACGCCGAAGACGATGGCGTCGGCCCAGAGCGTGGAGATGTAGGTTTTGGAGAGCTGCTCGATCAGCCCGAGCAGGATGCCGCCCAGCATGGCGCCCGGGATGGAGCCGATGCCGCCGAAGACGGCGGCCGTGAAGGCCTTGATGCCGGGCATGGCGCCGGTGGTCGGCTTGATGTAGACGTAGGCAGCGCCGTAGAAGATGCTGGCGAAGGCCGCCAGCGCGGAGCCGATCGCGAAGGTGATCGTGATGGTCTTGTTGGTGCTGATGCCCATCAGGCCGGCGGCCTCCTTGTCCTCGGAGACGGCCCGCATGGCCTTGCCCATCTTGGTCTTGTTGATGAAGAGGGAGAGGCTGGTCATGATGATGGCGGTGACGGCGAGGGTCGCGAGGGTGATGCCGTCGATGTCGACGCCCGCGACATGGAGCGTCGGCAGGGTGAAGAGCGTCGGGAACGCCTTTTGCTCGGACCCGAAGATCAGCAGCGAGACGTTCTGCAACAGGTAGCTGACGCCGATTGCGGTAATCAGCACGGACAGCGGGGGCGCCTGCCGCAGCGGCTTATAGGCGAGCCGTTCGATCAGCACGCCCAGCACGGCGCAGACGACGATGCTGAGAAGAATCGCGGCGAAGGGGGGCATCCCGAGCTGAAACACCGCGACGATGGCGGCGTAGGCGCCGACCATGATGATGTCGCCGTGGGCGAAGTTCAGCATTTTGGCGATGCCGTACACCATGGTGTAGCCCAGCGCGATCAGCGCGTAGATGCTGCCCAGGCTGAGGCCGCTGATCAGGGTCTGAACAAAATGTGTCATATTATCTCAATTCCTTCAACTAGTACGGCCCGGCAGCCGCGGAGTACCCCCGCGGTTGCTCAAGCCCTCCGGACGGAAAATCCGCCCGGAGGGTCCAATTTTTGTTACGTTTCGTACGTTTTTTTTTGGTGCGATCAGCCCTCGTAGAGGACGGCGACGCCGTCGTGGATGATCATAGCCTTGGCTTCTTTTTGGGTCTCGCCGTCGGCGCTCCAGGTCATGGTGCCGGTGACGCCCTTGACGGTGATCTGGGTCATGGCGGAGACGATGCTGGAGGTGAAGTCCGCGGCGGTGGGATCGGTGGCGTTGGCCTTCTCCATGGCGGCCTTGATGACGTAGACCGCGTCATAGCCGTCGGCGGCGAACTGGTCGGGCGTGGCGCTGTAGGCGGTCTTGTAGGCGGCGACGAAGGTCTGCACGTTCTCGTCCTTGGAGTCGGCGGCGAACGGCGTCAGCATCATGACGTTTTCCACAACGGACGTATCGGAGACCTTGGTCAGGATACCGTCGAGGCCGTCGCAGCCGAAGAAGACGGTGTCGGCGTCCAGCTTGCCGGCGGCCTGGGTCAGGAAGACGGAGGCTTCGGCGGCGTAGATCGGCATAAAGACGAGCTTGGTGCCGGCTTCTTTGATGGCGTTGATCTGCGTGGAGAAGTCGGTCTTGGTGCCGTCTGTGAAGGTCTGGACCTCTTTGATCGTGATGCCCTTGGCTTCGCACTCGGTCTTGAACGCGTTGTAGAGGCCGACGGAGTAGTCGATATCGCTCTGGTAGAACACGGAGACCTCGGTGGCCATGTTGTTGGAGGCGATATAGTCGGCGGAGGCGGTGCCCTGCGCGGAGTCTTTGAAGCAGACGCGGAAGGCGTTGTCGTTGCCCGTGATGACCTTGTCGGCGGAGGCGCACGGGGTCAGGAGCATGATGTCGTCTTCTTTGGCGGCGGCGACGACGGAGGTGGTCTCACCGGAGAACACGGCGCCGAGGGAGACGTTCATGCCGCTGTCCATCAGCTTGCCGTAGGCGTTGACGGCGCTGTCGGGGTCGGCCTGGGAATCCTGGAAGTCCAGGGAGACCTGCATCCCGAGGATGCCGCCGGCCTTGTTGATCTCGTCGACGGCGAGCTGCGCGCCGTTGCGGACGGAGGTGCCGTAGTTGGCATAGTCGCCGGTCAGGGCGCCGATGCCGCCGAGCAGCAGGGTTTTGGAGCCGGAAGCGGCGGCGGTCTCGCCGGAAGCGGCGGTGGTCTCGCCGGCAGCGGCCGTGGTCTCGGTGGAAGAGGCGGAGCTGCCGCAGGCGGACAGGCACAGCGCCAGCATCGAGGCGGCCAGAAGGACGCAGAGAAGCTTTTTGGTCTTTTTCATTTTGATAACCCTCATTTTGATCAGATTTATTTTAAGCTGCTTTTCAGCTTCAAATACAAAGGAAGCGGCCTCGCCAAAAAGCAAAGCCGCTCAAATCAATCGTCCCGGCCCATCACGGTCGGCAGGATCCATTCATTCGTTGCTTTTCCGGCGGAAGATTGCAAAGCGCCCAAATCAACAGGCAAATCGGCAATACAAGGAAAGAAAGGTGCAGTCGTACCAGGACAACCGGCAGAATTAAAAAAATGGACCCTGCGGCAATCGCAGCGTCCACAAAGAAGCCGGAAAAAGGGGCAGACGCCGAAGCCGGTGCGCAGGAAGCGGCATCGGCGGACGCATATTTTGTTGTGCGGACGGCAGATGTCATAGCGGCGGCTCCTCTCGTATTGTTATACACATTTTATACAGACGGCGGGGAAATGTCAAGCAGATATTTCCCTAACTTTTCTTTATTTGGGCAAAGTATTTTGTGCATTTCGCTGGCGCGCCTCCTCCGCCGCCGCCGGCGCGCCGCTCTGCCGCCTTGCGCGGCGTGCGCCGTCCCCGCAGCGGACGCAATTGCCGGAAACGACCGGGGCAGCGTTCACAATTCTGCCGCATTTTGGGCTGATTTTCTATCATTATTGCGCTTTTGCATCTTTTTATTGAACGAAATATGAAAAAAACATGAATTTTTCCGTTTTCTTTTTTTTCGACAGATTGTGAGCACATTTTCGCCGCCGGCCCTGTATGATTGTCACCGTGCAAAGGAAGTCGCTGTCAATACAAAAGAAAGGAGCGCCCAGTATGCAGAACATCACACCGGAATATACTTATCTGTTTAACGTCATCACAGACGTGACAGACAACCTTTTGGCGCTGCGGGATCGGCTGATCGCCGCGCAGCAGCAGGCCGAGGAAGAGTACATCAGCCGGGAAGAGTCCGCCGGCGGGAAGGAAGCCGAATGAATCGCGGCCCCTCATCCACCTCCCCCCCCTTGTTTTTTGGGGGGAAGGTGTTCCCTGGGTGACGGATGTGTTGAAAAACCCCGCCGGATGAGGAAGAAAAACCCCGCCCACTGAGATATAAATCCGTTTGCCGTTTCCGGACCGGTCAGGGCTCCGTGATCTGCGCGATCATGTCGTCCAGCCGGTCCGCGCTGAGCTGGCCGATCTGTTTGGCAACCAGATGGCCCGCCGCATCCACGGCGACGGTCACGGGGATCGAACTGATGGCGTTGGCATTGGCCGCGCTGCCACCTTCGTCATATAGAACCGGGAAGGTATAGCCTTTTTCCGCCAAAAGCGCGTCGGCGCTTTCCCGGGTCTCCCGGCCGCCGGTCAGATTGACCATGAGAAATTGCACCTTGTCGCCGTAGGTTTCGTAGGCCGTCTGGAAGTCCGGCAGCTCGCTCTTGCAGGGGCCGCACCAGGAGGCCCAGAAATTGGCGATGACGGGCGTGCCCGCGTAATCGCTGAGCGAGACGGCGGTTCCGTCGCTGTCGTAGGCCGTGAAGTCCGGGGCAGGGTCGTAAGCCGGTTCTGTGGTGGTCTCGTCCCGGGCAGTGTCCGCCGTCTCCTGTACGGCGGGCGTTTTTTCGTACTGGCCGGACAGCCGGTTGTAGAGCACCAGCGCGCCCAGCACCAGCGCGGCCGCCAGCAGCAGGATCAGCACAAATTTTAGAATTTGATTCATCATATAGGACCTCCTCGTAATGAAATCGGAAGATATTGCCTTTTTCGGCAGGAAATTCCATGGATTCGCCTGAACAATGCGGGAAATCGTGGGAACCTTATTGCGGGGGGTGTTCTGATGCGCAAAGCGATTGCGATTACGATTACGATTGCCGCTGTCTGCATTCTGTTTCCGACTGCGGTTTCAGCGGAGACAAAAACGGAGTGCTCGTCGGAGGAACAGGTGCTGCTGCGCCTTTTGTATGATCCGGCGTACGACGCCATCGAAGAATACTATGGCGAGCCCCGGCAGTATTGGCAGGACAGGATTCTTCGCGTGCGGAAAGTACCGGATACTCCGTATTACGAAGTCGTGATGCAGGCAGAAACGTTCGATGGCCTGCATAACCCGCCGTATGGCATGGAAACCATGACATTTTACGTGAGTTATGGCGACGTCATATTAAAGAGTTATGAGCACAGGGAGGAACCGGACTGAGGCAAATCCGCTGCGCTTCCACGGTGCGCGACAGTGGCGCGTGTCGCCTTTTTTTTTGCTGTCCCGGATGCCGGCTTTCTTCCGCTGTTACAATTGAC
>JAYFPO010000029.1:0-23823 GCA_034927685.1 Oscillospiraceae bacterium
GCGGCGCGGCTGTTTTTTATTTCAGTGTTGCCTCCAGATATACCGGGTTGTGATCCGAGGCGTGGAACTCCAGATTCAGGGTTTCCACGCTGATTTTTTCGACGTTGGGCGAGAGAATAAAGCCGTCGATCACGTAATACTGGGTCTGTTCCGACGAAGCGTCATAGGGCTGGTTCAGCAGGCGACAGGTGGGATTACTACTATCGCAGGCAAACTGCCAGCCATCCGGCAGGCTGCTCTCCTCCAACACGCCGGGCGTCCAGAGCGAGGCGTCCTTGATCGGATAGGCGTCGAGGCCGCCGGGGAAGGTCTGATTGAAATCGCCGCCGGCGATCACATAATTTCCCTTCTTATATTCCTCCTGCAATACGGAGAGCAGCTTTTCCGTCTGGGCCGCCTTCCCCGCGCCGTCGTCATAGGCCTCCAGATGAAGATTGACCAGCACCAGCTCCTTGTCGCTCCCCTGAATGGGGACCCGCGTAATCAGCAGACAGCGCTTCAGATTGGCAATGGAGACTGGCCAGGAAAAGGGACAGGGCAGACTGATTCGCTCCGCATCCCCCAGGGTAAAGCCGGACAGCGTCAGCACGCCGGAATTGACCTGTCCGATGGTAGGCAGGGGATAGGGGACATACGGACAGGAGAAATTCAGCGCAAAGGCGCCGGAAAAACCGGCTTCCTCATAATACGCGGTCTGATCCACATGATAGGACCGTTTGGAATTTTGGTCCACCTCCTGCAAGAGCGTGAAATCCGCCTTTTGCCGGAGTGCAGCAATTTCTGAAAGATTCTCGTTCATTCTGGTTTCGTCGGTACTTTGGACGCTCTTGCCGCCATCCATAAAAAAGTCGGCGTTGTCACCAAGCTCCGCATAACCGGTATTGAAGGTAAGAATGGAAACGGTATTGCCGGAAAATGTCGCCGCGTATTCTCCCGATTCGACCGCGATCGACTCCTGCTCCGCAGGACGATATTCCCGTACGGTCAGATACAGCAAAATCGCGCCCACAAAAATAACGATGGCGAGCAGAAAAAATCCTAAAATTTTCAAAAGCTTTTTCATGTCACTTTCTCCCTATTTATGGTATTTTGTCCCGGCCTGAATGGACTCGGCCCGATAAAGCTGCTCCAACAGCATCACGCGGAACAGATGGTGTGGAAATGTCATGCGGCTCATTGAGAGAGAAAGGTCCGCCATGGCTTTTATCGCGGAATCCACGCCGAAGCTGCTGCCGATCAGAAAACAGACGGAGGATGTCCCGCCACTCTTTCTTTCTTCCAGTGTCTTTGCCAGTTCTTCTGAGGAAAGCTGTTTTCCTTCCGGCGTACAAACGCAGAAAAACGCTCCCTTCGGTATTTTGGCCCGGATTTCCTCTGCCTCCCGCTGGAGTCCCTGTCGGATTTCCGCTTCCGTGGGGTGTTCCGGCAGCCGGCACTCCGGCAGTTCCAGAAGCGCAACGTCGCAAAATGCACGGAGGCGCTTGAGATATTCCTCGCAGGCTGCCTGATAGAACCGTTCCCTGAGCTTTCCAACGGTCAGAATTTTTATGGAAAATATGGCAACCACCCCCTGCAAATTATAGTATACCTTTCCTGAAAATGCAATGTACGGATGGTTTCCCTACACCTTGTATGTTTTTGCCGTAAAATGGCAAGAATGAAAGCAATTCTTTATTATAATGTATTTCTTGCAATAGGGGCGGTTTTATGGTATGATTAATCCACGTAATTTCTCAGTTTTTGAATGAAAATTCTGTGGAAAAATCCCATGGAAAGGAGCCCTGTCATGTACTCCTCCGCTTATATCTGGGGACGGGTCATCGCGGCGTTGGAAAAGCAGCTTACGGTTCCCGTTGTCTCCTCCTATCTCGACGACGCAGAAATCATGGAGGTAAACGAATCCTCCATTGTTCTATACACTCCCTCCGAATACCGGAAAGATATGATTCTTGGCCGCTTCTCCCTTTACATCAAGGAGGCAATGAAAGATCTTTTCGACTGGAACGTAACACTGAAGGTTATCAGCGAAGACGAGGCCGCCGCGTATCGGGACAGCCGAAAAGAAACAGAACCCTTCATGTTCAATCCTCAATTCACCTTTGACCGCTTTGTCGTCGGCTCTTCCAACCGCTTTGCCCACGCCGCCGCAGTGGCCGTGGCCAACAATCCGGCGGAAGCCTACAATCCGCTCTTTATTTATGGCCAATCCGGTCTTGGAAAAACGCACCTGCTCTATGCCATTGCCGGGGAAATCCACCGCCAGCACCCAGATTGTAAAATTGTCTATATCAAGGGCGACCAGTTTACAAACGAACTGATTGCTGCCGTCCAAGAGGGAAAAAACGTTGAATTTCGGAATAAATATCGGAACGCGGATCTGTTCCTCGTGGACGATATTCAGTTTATCGCCGGAAAGCAAAGCACGCAGGAGGAATTTTTCCACACATTTAATTCTCTCTATGAGGCAAAAAAACAAATTGTTCTGACCTCCGACCGACCGCCCAATGAGATGCAGCGTTTGGAAGATCGGCTGTTGACCCGCTTTGAGTGGGGCCTGCTTGCCGACATCCAGCCGCCGGACTATGAGACCAGAATGGCCATCATTAAAAACAAAGCATATTCTCTGGGGCTTCAGATGCCGGACGACGTTTGCTCCTACATTGCGGATAATATCACAACCAACATTCGTCAAATCGAGGGAACCGTCAAAAAAATCATGGCGTACCGGGATTTGACCGGTCATGAAATTGATCTTCCCTCTGTTTCCCGGGCAATTAAGGATATGTACAAGGGAAAACCGGAGGCGCTGCCGACGCCCGGTCTGATCATCGCCGAGGTCAGTCGCTTCTATTCCATTGAGGAAAACGTACTGCGCGGTACGCTGAAAAATAAGGTGACGGCAGAGGCCCGGCAGGTGGCAATGTACTTAATCAGAAAGCTGACCAATCTGAGTCTGCCGGACATTGGCAAAGAGTTTGGCAAGGACCACACCACCGTTTTGCATTCCACCCGGAAAATAGAAAATTCCATACATGAGACCGGCTCCCCCATTGCCGACAATCTCCGGGACATCACCGCAAATATCAACAGTAAGCTGTGAATTGTGCATGCGTTTCCTGTGAAAAACCGATTGACATAATTTCCCGACATTTTCTGTGGAAACATACGGTTCTTCTTGCACAACCATCTGTGTAGGTTTTTTTCAGACGGTGTGAGACTTTTTTCCACTTTTCCACAGCTTTCCCAGTTCTACTATTACGACTGATAAGGATTACCTCCTTCTTATTTCATTAGAAAGCGAGAGTTTTTTATGATGCGTTTTACCTGTGAAAAAGCCCTGCTCGTAGGCGGCGTCTCCGTTGCCTCCAGAACTGTTGCCTCTAAAAGTGCTATTCCTGCTCTGGAAGGGATCCACATCAGGGCGGGGACCTGTCTGGAATTGACCGGTTACAACCTTGAAACCGGTATTACTGTAACGGTTCCTGCTGAAATCAAAGAAACAGGCGCTTATATTTTCCCGGCGCGGCTGTTTTCCGATATCATTCGGAAACTGCCTGACGAAATGGTTTCCGTATCGGTGGACGACAACTACAGAGTATCGATCCAATGCGGCATTTCCTCTTTTACCATCACGGCCATCGACGCCGAGGATTATCCGGCCTTGCCGGATGTGGATTCGGAAAAGCAAGTCGCCATTCCGCAGCGAGAACTGCGCAATATGATCGACGGTACTATTTTTTCCGTCAGCGAAAATCAGGCGCGACCCATTCATATGGGATGCCTGTTTGAGGTGGAGGACGATTCCATCACCGTCGTTGCCGTGGACGGATATCGGTTTGCGCTGCGGCGGTTTCATCCGGAGACCCCAATTGGGCGGCGAATGAAATTTGTTGCGCCGGCCGCTGCGCTGCGGGAAGTGGAAAAAATATTGGGTGATACCGATGAGGCAACCTATTTCACACTGGGAACCAAGCATTTGATGTTTAAAATTGGCGACGCCACACTCATCTGCCGCCTGCTGGAGGGTGAATTCCTCGACTGGCGTCGGGTAGTGCCGAATAACAGTCCCATTCTGCTCTGCGCCGACGTGGGGAAAATTACAAGCTCGATTGAGCGCGTCGGCCTGATTATCTCAGAGAAAATCAAAAGTCCGGTACGCTGTCTTTTTGGAGATAATTCCGCTGATTTCAAAACCTTTTCCACGGTCGGATCCGCGCACGACGGTTGCAGCGTGGCCGGAGACGGCGGAGAGCTGGAGATCGGCTTCAACTGTCGGTATCTGCTGGAGGCGCTGAAGGCGGTTCCTACCACGGAAGTCACGCTGGGTCTCTCCAACAATTTAAGTCCCGTGGTTCTGACGCCGCCGGACGGTTCCGACCGATTCAGCTATATGGTGCTGCCAGTTCGTCTGAAAGCGGGGGAATGAGATGAAGGTACGCGTGACCAAAAAAATTTCTGAGCCGCAGGAGGTTCCAATTCAGACGGAATATATCAAGCTGGAATCGCTGCTGAAGCTGGTCAACGCGGCCGGTTCCGGCGGCATGGCAAAAAATATGATTGTGAATGGTGATGCCGAGGTCAACGGGGAAGTTTGCACCATGCGCGGCAAAAAGCTGCGGCCCGGCGACCAGGTGGTATTTCTCGGAAACAGATATCTGGTGACCGCCCATGAGGCTTGACCGTCTGACATTGTATAGCTTCCGTAATTATGAGGAATTTGGCAGCGATTTTGTTCCCGGCGTCAATCTGATCGTCGGCGACAACGCGCAGGGAAAGACCAATTTATTGGAGGCCATCGCGTATTTGTCTACCGGTCGGTCCTTCCGTACCAGGAAGGAGCAGGAACTCATTCGGTTTGGAGACGACTTTTGCGATTTACAGGCCGCGCTGTCCCTGGAGGATCGAACACAGACCATCCGGGCGGTGATGTTTCAGGGCAGACGGCAGCGGCAGTTGTATCTCGGCGGCGTCAGACAAAGAAACGCGACCAATCTGCACGGTCTGATGCCGACGGTTTTGTTCTGCCCGGAGGACCTCTTGATTCTGAAAACCGGCGCAGCGGGACGGCGAAAGCTCCTGGATACGGCGCTTTGCCAGCTTCGGCCCGGTTATGAAAAGGCGCTTTCTGAATATATAAAGCTGTATGAGCATAAGTCGAGAATTTTAAAGGATCATCGGGAGCATCCTTCCCTGCTGGGGCCGCTGCCGGAATTTAACGAGCAAATGGCATGCTACGGCGCCACGCTGATCGCGGGGCGCGCCAAATACCTGCGCGCCCTGGAGCAATATGCCAATCATTTTCACCGAGAGTTTTCCGGCGGAAAAGAGAGCCTCTCTCTGACCTATCAGACCGTCTCCACGGTGAAGGACCCTTTCGTACCGCCGGAGGCCCTTTATGCCGCACTGCGGGAGCACCAGGAAAGTCATTACCGGGCGGAGCTGGAATCCGCGCAGTGCCTGTCCGGGCCGCATAAGGACGATTTTCTGACGGAGCTGGACGGTATCTCGATCCGGAGCTTCGGCTCTCAGGGGCAAACCAGAACCGCCGCGATCTCTCTAAAGCTGGCGGAGCGGGAAATCTTCCGAACAGATACAGGGAACGAGCCGATTCTGCTGCTGGACGACGTTTTGTCGGAGCTGGACGCAGGACGGCAGAATTTTGTGCTCAATCAGATCAGAACGGGGCAGGTCTTTATCACCTGCTGCGAAAAGGACCGCCTGACCGATCTGGGTCAGGTTGTCACGATCCAACAGGGCGCGCGAAGATAAAGGAGATAGTTATGTATTTACCCATCGGCAGCAGCATGGCGGTCCGGGAACGCTCCATCGTGGGCATTTTTGACCTGGACAACACGACCTGCTCCAAACATACCAGGGCATTTCTGCGGGAAGCGGAGCAAAACGGCCAGGTCGTTACGGCCGGAGAGGAGCTCCCAAAATCGTTTCTTTTGACGCAGGAATATGGGTTGGACCGGGTTTATCTTGTCCAGCTGAGCGCCCAGACGATGGAAAAGCGAACGAGGAAGGAGGCCGCCTTATGTCAGACATTGTAAAAAACCCAGTCAAGAAAGAAGAATATGACGCGTCGCAAATCCAGGTATTGGAAGGGTTGGAGGCGGTCAGAAAGCGACCCGGTATGTATATCGGCTCCACTTCTGCCTCCGGTTTGCACCACCTGGTCTACGAGATCGTAGATAACGCGATCGACGAGGCGCTGGGCGGATTTTGTAATCACATCACCGTGACGATCAACGAGGGCAATACCATCACCGTGACGGACAACGGCCGCGGGATTCCTGTGGACACGCAGGCGCAGACCGGACGGCCCGCGCTGGAGGTTGTCTATACCGTTCTGCACGCCGGCGGTAAATTCGGCGGAGGCGGCTACAAGGTCTCCGGCGGCCTCCACGGCGTCGGCGCGTCCGTGGTCAATGCGCTGTCTGAGTGGCTGACGGTACAGGTGCACAAGGAGGGACTCATCTATGAGATGCGGTTTTCCCGCGGGGCCATCACCCAGGAAATAAAAACCGTCGGCAAAACCGAGAAGCACGGCACGGTCGTCACCTTTAAACCGGACCTGGAGATTTTTGACACGCTGGAGTATGACTACGAAACGCTGCATACAAGGCTGCGGGAACAGGCGTTTTTAAACGGCGGCGTCCGCATCGAAATTGCCGACAGACGCACGGAGGACGGCGAACACGACTCCATGTATTATGAAGGCGGCATTCGCGAATTTGTAGCCTATCTGAATCGGCATAAGACGGTTTTGCACAGCGACATGATCTACCTCAGCGGCACAAAGAGCGACGCTATGGCGGAAATCGCCATGCAGTACAATGACGGATACAATGAAACGCTGCTTTCCTTTGCCAACGACATTCACACGCCTGAGGGCGGGATGCATGAGACCGGCTTCAAAACGGCGCTGACCCGGGTTATCAACGCCTACGGCGTCAAATACAACATCATCAAGGGCGACGACAAGGTGTCCGGCGAGGATGTCCGGGAGGGCCTCTCCGCGGTCATTTCGGTCAAGCTGCCGGAAGCGCAGTTTGAGGGGCAGACCAAGCAAAAGCTTGGCAATGCCTATATCAGAACGCTGGTCGACAATGTGGTCAACGAGCAGCTCTCCACCTATCTGGAAGAGAATCCGGCGGCGGCGAAGATCATTCTCGACAAGGTTATGACCGCCAATCGTGCCCGTGAGGCCGCCAGAAAGGCCCGGGAGTCGGTCCGCCGCAAGACCGGACTGGAATCCGGCCAGATGCCGGATAAGCTGCGGGACTGCAACGAGCGCGACGCTGCGCTGACTGAACTCTATATCGTCGAGGGGGATTCCGCAGGCGGCTCCGCGACGCAGGGCCGGGACAGCCGGTTCCAGGCGATTCTGCCGCTTTGGGGCAAGATGCTGAATGTGGAAAAGGCCCGGGCCGACAAGGTCTACGGCAACGATAAGCTGCAGCCGGTCATCACGGCGCTGGGCGCCGGCATTGGCGACGAGTTCAATCTGAAAAAGCTGCGCTATCATAAAATTATCATTATGGCCGATGCCGATGTGGACGGAAGCCACATCCGTACGCTGCTTCTGACGTTCTTCTTCCGCGTTATGCGGCCGCTGATCGAGGAGGGCTACGTCTATTCCGCCGTGCCGCCGCTCTTCAAGCTGTCACGCGGCAAGCAGAGCCGCGTGGCCTACTCCGATGAAGAACGCGACCGGATTTCCGCCGCACTGCGCGGGGACAACGCGAACGTTAAGGTTGACATTTCAAGATTCAAGGGCCTCGGCGAGATGAACCCGCACGAGTTGTGGGAGACCACCATGAACCCGGAGACCAGGACGCTGCGGCGCATCCGCCTGGAGGACGCGGTGGCGGCCGACGAGATTTTCACCGTGCTCATGGGCGAGCAGGTCGAGCCGAGGAAAGAATTTATTGAAGTCAACGCCAAGTACGTTGTCAATCTGGACATTTAAGGAGGCTGCGGAATTTGGCAGGACACAAGAATAAAGACTACAGGCCCGAGGACATTCAGTACCCGGAGCAGATCATTGTCAACACCGAGCTGGTCCATGAGATGAAGACCAGCTACATCGATTACGCCATGTCCGTGATTGTCGGACGGGCGCTGCCCGATGTTCGGGACGGACTGAAGCCGGTGCACCGGAGAATCCTCTACGCCATGTACGAGGACAGTCTGACCCATGATCGGCCATTTCGAAAGTGCGCCACCGCCGTCGGCGATGTGTTGGGCCGGTATCACCCCCACGGCGACGCATCTGTGTACGACGCGCTGGTCCGGCTGGCGCAGGATTTTTCCATGCGCTATCCGCTGATTGACGGCCACGGCAACTTCGGCTCCGTGGACGGCGATCCCCCTGCGGCTTACCGGTACACCGAGGCCAGAATGGCCCGGATCTCCGACGAGATGATGCGGGACATCGGCAAGGAGACGGTGGATTTTCAGCCAAACTTTGACGAGACCCGGCAGGAGCCGCTGGTGTTGCCCAGCCGGTTCCCCAATCTGCTGGTCAACGGATCCAGCGGCATCGCAGTCGGCATGGCGACCAACATCCCGCCGCACAATCTGCGGGAGGTCATTGACGCCGCCATCTGCGTGCTGGACAACCCGGAGGCCACGCTTCCGGACCTGATGGAATATATCCAGGGCCCGGATTTCCCCACCAGAGGCATTATCATGGGCCGCAGCGGGATCCGCGCCGCCTACGCCACCGGGCGCGGCCGGATCGTGGTTCGGGCCAGAACGGAATTTGAGGAATTTGGCCAGAACCGGACGCGGATCATCGTGACGGAACTGCCCTATCAGGTCAATAAGCGGACGCTGATTGCCAACATTGCCGAACAGGTCCACGATAAACGGCTGGACGGCATCTCCGACCTGCGGGATGAGAGCGACCGGACCGGAATGCGCATTGTCATCGAACTGAAGCGGGACGCCAACCAGCAGGTGGTGCTGAACCGCCTCTTTACCCAGACGACACTGCAATCCAGCTTTTCCATCACCATGCTGGCGCTGGTCAACAACCAGACGCAGCCGCGCATTTTGTCTCTGCGCCATATTCTGGACGAATATCTGACCTTCCAGGAGGACGTGATCGTCCGGCGCACACGCTACGACCTTCGCAAGGCGGAGGAGCGCGCCCACCTCCTGGAGGGCCTGCTGATTGCACAGGACAACATCGACGAGGTCATTCGCATCATCAGAACCTCCTACGACGACGCCATGCAGCGGCTGATGGAGCGATTTGGTCTCTCTGAGATTCAGACCCGGGCCATTCTGGAAATGCGCCTGAAGGCGCTGCAGGGGCTTGAAAAGGAAAAACTGGAAGCGGAATACCGGGAGCTGGAAGAGCGGATCGCTTACTATCATGCTCTGCTGGCCGACCCGGAAAAGGTCCGCGCCATCCTGCGAAGCGAGCTGACGGAGATCCGGGACAAATTTGGCGACGACCGAAAAACGGAAATCGAGGACGTGGAAGATGAGCTGGACATCGAGGACCTGATCGAGGAAGAGGACTGCTGCTACACCCTCTCCGAGCGGGGCTACGTCAAGCGGATGCCCGTGGATATCTACCGCACGCAGAAGCGCGGCGGCCGCGGCATCAGCGGCCAGAGCCTCAGGGAGGAAGACTACGTCAAGAGCCTCTTCATCGCCTCCACGCATGACATGATCCTGTTTTTCACCAATCATGGCCGGGTCCACAATCGGAAGGGCTACCGGATCCCGGAGGCCGGAAGGACGGGCCGCGGCACCGCTATCGTCAATGTGCTGCCGCTGGAGCCGGAGGAGCGGGTGACCGCCATGGTGCTGCTGCGGGAATTCCGCGAGGATGAGTACCTGATGATGGTCACCAGAAATGGCACGGTCAAGCGGATGCATCTGGACGCCCTGGATTCGAACCGCAAGGCGGGGATTCGGGCGCTGACGCTGGACGAGGGGGACGAGCTGATCTCCGTATTCCGCACCGGCGACAACGACAACGTCATTCTGGCGACGCACGACGGCATGGCGATTTGCTTTAACGTGCAGGACGTGCGGCCCATGGGCCGTGAAGCTGCCGGCGTCCGCGGCATCCGTCTGGACGAGGGCGACTATGTGGTGGGTGCGGAACTCTGCGAGGACGGCAAACAGCTTCTGTCCGTCACCGAGCAGGGCTATGGAAAACGGACGGAGCTCTGTGAATACCTCCGCCTCTCCGAGGACGGCGCCAGACAGCCCCAGAGCCGCGGCGGCAAGGGCGTCAAAAACTACAACATCACCCCGAAAACCGGCAAGATCGCCGGCGTTCGTGTGGTCTCCGAGCAGGACGATATCATGCTGGTTGAAACCGGCGGCGTGATTATCAGAATGTCCGCCTCCGATATCAACGTCTACCGGCGCGATACGCAGGGCGTCACCGTCATGCGGGTCGAGGAGGGCAACCGCGTCATCTCCGTCGAGCGAGTGGACCAGGAGGAAGAAGCCGAAGAGACCGAAGCAGAATGATTGCATCGGGCGGCTGCCGCGGACAACGCGGCAGCCACCCGGGCCCGGAAAGGTATGATCCTGATGAAGCAAGTCGAAATTTACACAGACGGCGCTTGTTCCGGCAATCCGGGTCCCGGCGGTTGGGGCGCGATTCTCTGCTACGGCGGCCTTGAAAAAGAGCTGTCCGGCGGCGAACCGAAGACCACCAACAATCGCATGGAGTTGACCGCCGTCATTGAGGCCCTTTCGAAATTAAAGGAGTCCTGCACGGTTGATTTGTATTCCGATTCGAAATACGTCATCGACGCCCTCCAGAAACGGTGGGTCTATGGCTGGAAACAGCGGGGCTGGATCAAATCCGACAAAAAGCCCGCCCTCAACGTGGACCTCTGGGAACGGCTTTTGCCGCTGCTCGAACTGCATGACGCCCGGTACCACTGGGTCAAAGGGCATGCGGAGAACCCGAAGAACAACCGCTGCGATGAGCTGGCCGTGGCCCAAAGCCGCAGCTTCCAGAAATAGCAGGAAAGGAAGAACCTCATGACCGTATCCAAGGTTTATTTTACGGATTTTCACATCAGCGACCGGGAAAACCGGATTCAAAAGCTGAAACGTCTGATTCTGACCGCCGGGATGGATCAAATCGACTTCCAGAATCAATTCGTCGCCATCAAAATCCACTTTGGAGAGCTGGGCAATCTGTCGTTTCTGCGGCCCAACTATGCCAAGGCGGTGGCCGATGTGGTCAAGGAGCTGGGCGGGCGGCCCTTCCTGACCGACTGCAACACCCTTTACGTCGGCAGCCGAAAAAACGCGCTGGACCACCTGGACACGGCCTATGAAAACGGCTTCTCGCAAAGTTCCACCGGCTGTCACGTTTTGATCGCCGACGGACTAAAGGGCAGCAACGAGACGCTGGTGCCGGTGGACGGTGAATATGTCAAGGAAGCGAAGATTGGCAGCGCCATTATGGACGCCGATATTGTGATCTCGCTCACGCATTTCAAGGGCCACGAAATGACGGGCATGGGCGGCGCGATGAAGAATCTCGGCATGGGGAGCGGCTCCCGGGCAGGCAAGATGGAAATGCACTCCGCCGGAAAGCCTTATGTCGACCAGGGCCGCTGTATCGGCTGCGGAAGCTGCCAGCGCATCTGCGCCCACAGTGCGCCGGAGATGCGGAACAAAAAGGTGACCATCAACCATAGCAAGTGCGTGGGCTGCGGCCGCTGCATCGCCGTCTGTCCCATGGATGCGGTACAGCCGGCGCAGGATGAGGCGCTGGAAAATTTGAACTGCAAGATCGCCGAATACGCCAAGGCGGTGGTGCAGAACCGTCCGGCGTTCCACATCAGCCTCGCCATGGAGATTTCCCCGGACTGCGACTGTCATAACAGCAACGATATCCCCATTGTGCCGGATGTCGGCATGTTCGCGTCTTTTGACCCGGTTGCCATCGACCAGGCTTGCTGCGACGCGGTCAACCGTCAGATACCCCAGAAGGGCAGCACGATTGAGGGAAAAGAGGGCGAGCCGCTCAGCGCCGCCCACCCCATCACCGACTGGCGCGGCCAGATCGTCCACGGAAAAAAGATTGGTCTCGGCACCGACGAATATGAGCTGGTCAGGATTTGAGGAGAAGCGAATATGCTGGAATTTCGATATGATACGCAATTATTGATTGAGGGAACCCAGTTGGACGAGGATACCATTCACGACGACATCACGCGGAAGTTCAAAGGGGACTGTCTGCTGGCGGTTGGAGACGAAACGCTCGTGAAACTTCACTTTCATACCAATGAACCATGGCGCGTACTGGAATATTGCGCGACACTGGGAGAAATCTTCGATATTGTCATTGAGGATATGGACAGACAAACGCGCGGGCTGAAAGGATAATCACTCCAGAATAAACGACAGCGGGCACATTTTTCAATGTGCCCGCTGTCGTTTATCCAAAATCCAGACCCAGAAAGCTGGGAGATAGCGGACTGCCGTCCAAAGACTTGGCCATACCGAACGGCGCATGCCCTGGCAATCTGGCCGGCAGGGAGGCGCAGCCCAGAAACGCGCAGAGTGCAGACGCGGCCCGTTCGGGGTCGTCGGACAGCAGTTCCCGGGCGGAAAAGCCGCCGTCGGTGTGTTCCACAGCGGCGCAGCCGAGGCCGGGAAGGTCCAGCAGACAACCCGCCTTTTCCTGATAGGTCAGCAATGGCAGGGGATACTGGATCCCGTCCGGCGCATAACGCTGCCGTAATTCCGCGTAGGCGGCGGGAGCAACGATCCTCGCGGGCGCGGCCGGTCCGCCGGAAAAGGTCTGCCGTTCGCAGAAGAACGTGGTTTCATAGCCCAGTGCGCCATAAAAGCCAAACAGGGATTCGCCGGCGGGAACCAGAACGGCGTAGGAATTACCCTGCCCAGTCAAATACGCCTCCGCCTCGGAAAGCAGGGCGCGGCTGACGCCCTGTCCACGCAGGTGGGGCGCAGTGCAGACCGCATAGAGGTAGGCGGCATCCCGATTTTGCCAGCGAACGGGCATGGCAATGGCCATGGCGCCGCATTCAGCCGCGGTAAAGACGGTGCAGGTGTGAAACAGGGAGTCCCAGAACTCCCGGATGACTGTCGGACTGTCACCGAAGCAGTCGGACCAGAGGGCGGTGAGCGCCGGGAGATCGGTTAGCGTTGCGATTCGCACGTCGCGTCCTCCGGCAACGAGGCCATGTATTTTTCCAGAAGGAGCTCCGGGTGATAGGAGAGTTTTGCCTGCCGCAGGCCGTCGGAGCCCAAGTCGTCCTCCCGGTTCAGATAGCGGATTTCCGGGTATTTCTCCTGTACCAACCGGGCGAACTCCCGATTGATGAGGGCATACGCACCCGGCATTTCGGAAAGTGCTTTTTCAAAGTTTACGTCATAGCAGGTTCGGTTCAGCGGCATACCCAGTGAGAAGGCGACCAGCCTGTCGCCGGTCCAAAGTGTGAGCCCGTCGAAGCCGAAGGTCTCATAGTGATCGAAGGCGGTGGCAATCGCGCGGCGTTCGCCGTCAAAGGACGCGGGATCGGCGCCTTTCTCATAGTGCTCTCGGTACCATTCCGTGATGAGTGCTTCGCATTCTGGGATATTTTCCCGGGAAATCGGCCGGCAGGACCAGTCCGGGGTCTCTGCCTCGAAGCGATTGATGTGGTTCCGCTTAGATTGCAGCTTTCGCCCGGCCAGCGAGGCCAGCGCCTCCACGGAATAGAGATAGTCGAAATTATCCCGGTTCGCGGTGTAGATAAAAGTTTGCGTCTCTTCTAAATGTGCCCGGACCTCCGGCGTGATCCCATACATCCGAAAGGGAATGCCACGCTCCCTGCTGTCATCAAACAGCGCGGGCAGAGTTTTTATGAAATCACCGGCGCCGATGGGACGGAGATACAGGGACCGCCCGTTATAGGTGACCATCGGGACGTAAAAGCCTCCGCATTCGGCGATGCTGGCGTTGCCCCACATGACCATACAGGCGGGGGAATAGTCACAGCTCAGGTTCTCGGTGTCCCGCAGGACAGGACGCAGCCATGCGGCATCCTCCGGAGACAGGGGTCTGAAATCTAGCATAAAGTACCTTCTTTTTTTCTTTTATCTTATCATTTGTGTCAAGGGAAGCAAGCCGGGACATTAGTATGCGCAGAGCAAGGGCGCTGCAAAACGAAATTGATGCAGCGCCACTGTTTTTACAATTTGCCGCGGAGCCGGACATCGTCCCCAAAAAACGGGATCAGCTCATAGTCGCCCAGAAGGCGGGAGGCAATCTGCGGCGTATAGCGGTTTTTCATGCCATCCGTCGTGAGATTGGTAGAGATGATGGTCTGTTTTCCGTTAATCAGACGGGTGTTGATGACGTTATACAGGGCGGAAAGGGTAAACTGTGTCACCAGTTCCGTACCGAGATCGTCGACGATCAGAAGGTCACTGGCGAAATACCGCTGCGTTTTGGCGATGCGCGCCTCCGAAAAATCGCCGAATTTGGCCGCTTCAAAATCGCCGAGCATCGTAATCGCGGTCTCATAGACCACAGAGAAGCCACGGTCCGCGACAGACCGGGCAATACAGCCGGAGAGAAAGGTTTTACCCAGGCCGGTTTTGCCGGAAAACAGTAGGGAACCGGAATCCTGCGAAAAGTCCTGCGCGTACTTGCGGCAGCGGTGCAGCGTCTCCTCCATCAGCCGCCGGGGGCTGACGCCCCGCTGCGGGTCCGCAGCGTCGGAATAATAATCCAGACGGAACGCGGAGAACCGCTCCTTGCCGGAGCCAAGCAGGGAGGAGAGCTCATTTTTTTGCTCAATTCGGCAGAGCTCCCGGAGGCACTCGCACATGGTGGAGCCCACATAGCCGGTGCCGCCGCAGATGGAGCACACGGGGGAGCTGTCGAGAAAGTCCTCGTCGAGGTCGGAGGCCTCCAGAATCCAGTCCCGCTCGGCCTGGAGCGCAAGGTTCTGGTCCTTGATTTTTTCAACGGCCTCTTTTGGGTCTGTTCCGGCGCGGAATGTGGCCGCTACCGTTGCCGCCATGGTTTGGCGGAGCGCCCGGTCGATCTCCTTCAAGCGCGGATACCGGGAGTAGGCTTCCTGCAGATGCGTCTCAAAGGTCTCCTGCCGCTCCTGCTGCGCCTGCGCCAATTGCGCCCTGGCGCGCCGAAGCACCGCTTCGGAATATGCCATGCCTTAGTCCTCCTCTTTGCGGCGCATCATCCGCTCAATGGCCTTTAGTTCCATGGGATCCGGCTCCTTGCCGGCATGAAAGTCCTGCTTTTGCTGCTGGGCGGTCCGCCGCGGACGGTCAGGCGCACGGTCGAAGTGCTCGATCTGTTCAACGGTATAAAGATTTTGACCCTGCCAGCTGGTCAGAATAGAATCCATGTAGTTCCATTTCAGTCCGCCGGCGTGCAGACAGGTCCGGTCGTAGGCCAGTAGGATTTCGGGTTCGCCGAAGCCCACATCCAACCACTTCAGTATGTACTTTTCCTCACTGGGCGTCAGGCGGCGGTCATAGATCTGCAGACCGTGGCGGATAGAGCCAAGGCGGGACTGCCGGACCAACTGCTGCTGCATATAGGCCGCCGCCTCCTCGAGGGTATCGATGCTGTTGTCCGCCCAATAGTAGGCCTCTTTTTCAATGCTGCGCATGGAGGGAGCCCGGACATTGCCCCTTGCCCGGCTGCGCTGCATACAAAACGAGATCAGGATCGAAATGACCTCATCCGAAAGACGCAGATAGTCCCGCAGAGACAGCAAAATCTTAAGTTCCTCCGTGGAAAGCACCCGGCCCAGCTTCCGCTGCACCTCGCCCACCAACAGACCGAAGCTCTTTCCCTTGTCCATTTCCCGGGCAATGTCCTGCTCGGTATAGACAGGGCGCTCCTCCTGCTGCAGAAAGCGCGGCGTCTCCTCGATCAGCCCCATCTGCCGCAAAGCGGCGGTGGCGCAGTCCAGCCGGGGCGCCGCCATTTGCAGGGATTCCCGCGCCTGCTCCAGCGGAAACCCGGCCCGCAGATACAGGTATAGCAGCGCGGCATCGCCGGAAGCGGCGCCCAACAGCTTGCGAAGATCCTGCTTTGGCAGGGAAACGACGGCATCATCCATGGCGAGCCCCTTCTTTTGCGTATTTCCCCCATTATAGCACAGGAAATGATCCCGGGCAAGAGAAGGCCAGCAATTATAGAGTTACCACAATCTGGCGCCGCCGCAACATTCCGGGTTGCGGCGGCGCCAGGACGCTTATTTGTGTTGCTCTTTTAAAAGATCGCGGATCTCCGTCAGCAGTTTTTCCTCGGCGGACGGCTTCAGCGGCGCGGGGGGCGCTTCCGCTGCCTTCTTCTCATGCAGGGAACGGGCCCGGTTAACCGCCCTGACAATGAAAAATATAACCAGTGCGATTAACAGGAAGTCGATGATCGTAGTCAGAAAGGTACCGAAGCCGATGGTAATCCCCTTCTGGATTACTGTGCCGGCTTCATTGGTAATCTCCGGCCGGACAACCAGATTCAACGCGGTCGTATCCTGCGCTCCGAAAATCCAGCTGATGAACGGCATCAGCAGATCATTGACCAGAGAGGCGGTAATTTTGCCAAAGGCGGAGGCGAGGATCACGCCAACGGCCATGTCCAGGACGTTTCCCCGTGTGATAAAGTCTCGGAATTCCTTCAATACTTTTTTCATTGCTGCTGCGTCCTTTCTAATTTGTTTTTTTGATCGCCTCGAGGCCGCCGAGATACTTGCGCAGGACCTCCGGAACGACAATCGAGCCGTCCTTTTGCTGGTTTTGCTCCACCATGGCCGGGAAAATCCGGGAGGTGGCCAGGCCAGAACCGTTCAGTGTGTGGACAAACTCCGTTTTGCCGGTGGCTTCCCGGCGGAACCTAGTGTTGCCGCGCCGGGCCTGATAGTCCCGGGCGTTGGAGACCGAGGAGACCTCTTTATAGCCGTTCATGGATGGAATCTGAATTTCAATGTCGTAGGTCCGCGCCATGGAGGCGGAACAGTCCCCGGCGGCGAGCTTGACCGTGCGGAAGTGGAAGCCCAGCCCCTTGACCAGGTTTTCCGCCTTGGCTACCAGCTCCGCGAAGGCCTCGTCGGAATTTTCCGGCAGCGTATACTGGAACATTTCAATCTTATTGAACTGGTGGCCGCGAACCATACCGCGCTCGTCGGCCCGGTGGGAGCCGGCCTCCCGGCGGAAGCAGGGGGTGTAGGCGAAGAGCTTTCTGGGCAGCTCGTCCTCACGCAGAATTTCACCGCGGTACAGGGAGGCCAGCGCGGTTTCCGCGGTGGGCAGCATAAAGTGCATCCGGTCGTCCGTGGGGTTTTCAATTTTGTAGACTTCATCGGCAAATTTGGGGAACTGGCCGGCGGTTTCGCCGCAGGTGTACTCCAACATATGGGGCAGCAAGATCATCTCATAGCCGTCTTGCAGATGGCAGTCCATAAAGTAATTGAGCAACGCCCACTCCAGCCGCGCGCCCATGCCGCGGTAAATCCAGAAGCCGGTTCCCGCCAACTTGGCGCCGCGTTCATAGTCAATGAGGCCGAGGTCGGTGCAGAGATCCACATGATGCTTGGGCACAAAATCAAACTTATGGGGTTCGCCATAATAGCGGAGCGGCTCGTTGTGCTCCTTGCCGCCGGGAACCAGGTCCGGGTCCGGCAGGTTTGGCAGAGAGAGCATCTGTACGCGGTATTCCGCTTCGATCGTCCGCAACTTCTCGTCGTTTTCGGCGATGGAAGCCTTCAGCTCCGTCATTTTGGCAAAAATCGGCGCTACGTCCTGCCCTGCCTTCTTGCGCTGCGGGATTTCCCTGGAAACCTTGTTTTGCTCGGCTTTTTCCGCTTCGGTGGAGGCAATCAGCTCCCGCCGCTGCAAGTCCAATTCAAGAATTCGGTCCACCTGCCTATCGCAGTCCACTTCTTTGGCCCGCAGCAGAGCCTTCACTTCCCCCGGATTGTCCTTGATTTTTTTGATATCCAGCATAATACCTCACCTCATGATTTCTGTAGGGACTGGAGCAGTTCCAGCAGACGCTGGAGATCGTCCTGTCCATAGAATTCCAATTCAAAGCGGCCTTTTCGCTTTCCGCTGACGATCTTTACCTTCCGGCCCAAACGCCCGGACAGATCCTTTTCACACTCCGCGAGATAATCCACCGCAAAGGACACCTGCTCCGGTTCTTCTTCCAGAAAGGACTTTTCCATATGCTTGCAGAGCGTTTCGGTCTGCCGGACGGAAAGATGCAGTGATAGCACCTTCTGCGCGGCGGCGCGCTGCAGCGACACGGTTTTCAGGGAGAGAATCGCGCGGGCATGGCCGGGCGAAAGAGATCCGGCCGCCAGCTTGGCCTGCAGATCCGGCGGCAGGGAGAGAAGCCGCAGGGAATTGGTGACGGCAGGGCGTGATTTCCCGACGCGCGCGGCGGTTTCCTCCTGCGTCAGGCCAAATTCCTCCATCAGAGTCCGGTAGCCTCCGGCCTCTTCCAGGGGATTCAGGTCCTGCCGCTGCAGATTTTCAATCAGCGCCAGTTCCATGACCGCGCGGTCGTCGGCGTCCAGAATCAGGACGGGGACCTCCTGCAGTCCGGCCAGCCGGGCAGCGCGCCAACGCCGCTCGCCGGCAATGATCTGATAAAAGCCGTTATCCATGGCGCGGACCGCCAGCGGCTGAATGATGCCGTGCTCCGTGATCGAGTCGGCCAGCTGCTGCAGCTCGTCCTCATCAAAGGCCTTGCGAGGCTGCAGAGGATTTGGCTCAACCATTTGAATGGAAAGCGTATGGGCTTTGGCAGTTGTTTCGGACAAGTCGCCAAAAAGCGCGCCCAAACCGCGCCCCAACCCCTTTTGCTGCTTGCTCATAGCTTCCTCCTGAGAATTTCTTCGGCCAGATTCTGATAGGCGACCGCGCCGCGGCTCAGACGGTCATAGGCGGAGACGGGCATGCCGTGACTGGGCGCCTCTGCCAAACGGACGTTTCTCGGAATCACCGCGGCAAATACCTTGCCGGGAAAGTGGCGGCGGACTTCCTCCGCCACCTGCATGCTGAAATTGGTGCGGCCGTCGAACATGGTGAGCAGGACGCCGAAGATTTCCAGCGTTGGATTCAGCCGCCGTTTGACGGCGCGAAGCGTCGCCATCAGATCGCTGAGCCCTTCCAGAGCATAGTATTCACATTGAACGGGAATTAAAATCTGATCGGCTGCGCAGAGGCCGTTGAGCGTCAAAAGTTCCAGGGACGGCGGACAGTCGATCAGGATATAGTCATACCGCTCCCGCAGCGGGGCCAGCGCTTTTTTCAGCTGGTGTTCCCGGTCCTCGACGCCGACCAGTTCAATCCCGGCGCCCGATAGAGAGGCGCTGGCCGGCAGCAGATCTCCATATTCCGTGGAAATCAAGAGATCCACAGCGGGTTTTCCATCGATGATCATGTCGTAAACGGAAGCACCTGCTTTCGACCGCGGCACGCCGAGCCCGGAGGTTGCGTTTGCCTGCGGATCAAAATCACACAGCAGAACCCGGGAACCGCCCGCCTTCAAGGCCGCCGTCAGGTTGACGGCTGTGGTGGTTTTCCCGACGCCGCCCTTTTGATTGACAACCGCGATGATTTTCCCCATGCAAAGCCTCCCGTTTCCGAAAAAAGAAATCAAAAAAATCTCGAATTATTATAGCACACGCGGCAGGGTTTTCCAACCTTTTTTCCTGTTTCACGTGAAACAGGAAAGCTTGCCACAAAATTACATTCTGCAACAAGCCCTGACCTTACGCATATTCCCGAATCACTGCTTTGACCAGCCCGAGGATGGAGGCCTCGCGTCCATCGATGGGGTCATAGGCTGGATTTTCCGGCATCAGCAGGACGGAGCCTCTTTCCCGCTTCAAACGCTTCACAGTTGCTTCATCGCCCAGCAGGGCCACGACGATCTGGCCGCTTTCCGCCGTTGGCTGCGGCCGAACCACAACCTTATCGCCGTCCAGAATGCCCGCGCCGATCATGGAATCACCGCGGACACGGAGCGCGAAGCAGCTGGCGTCCCCGTCCCATGGAATGTAGCCCTCAATATTTTCCGTGGCCAGGATCGGAAGTCCGGCGGTGACCACGCCGAGCACGGGAATTTGCCGGCTGTAGGTCGTGCCGGGCAGAGTGATGGTGCGCTTCTTGTTCTCGTCCATCTGGATTTTACCGAGCCGCTTCAAGTCGCACAGGTGATAGTGCACCGTTGCGGTGGATTTGAGGCCAACAGCCTCGCCGATTTCTCGAATCGAGGGCGCGTGCCCGGTTTTATCCATAAATTCCCCAAGGAATTGATAAATTTCGTCCTGTTTGGAGCTGGTCCTACCCATAAAATCACCCCTTGCGTGTAGTATAGCACAATTGTTCGAAATGTGCAAACGTCCGCTTTAAATCCCTTCGAAATTAAACGTGGGAACATACTGCGGATCTGCGGCGGAGGCCTCCTGCGTAAAGCCGTTTTCCAGCCCCAGAAAATACAGATAACTGAGGACCGCGTCATATTCTGTGTCCGTGATCGGCCGGTCGAAGGGGGCTTCCTGCGCCGCCGGGCCCATGGGCATGTATTGGCGCATCAGAGAAACGAGCACGTCACGGCGTGGGAAGGCGTCGGAAATCCAATCCAGTACGCCGAGCGAATTATCCACGCAGCCGGGCAGAATCAGGTGGCGGATTAAAACGCCGCGCTGCAAAATGCCATCCTTTGTCACGGCCGGTCCGGTCTGCCGGTACATTTCCCGGATGGCCGCCGCGGCAACTTCCGGATAATCCTCCGCGCCGGACAGTCGGCGCGCCAGCGCGGAATCCGAATATTTGAAGTCCGGCAAATAGACGTCCACATAGCCCTCCAGCGCGCGCAGCGTTTCCAGAGTTTCGTAGCCGCCGGAGTTCCAGACCACCGGCACCGACAACTTTGGCGTCAGGGCTGGGAGAATGGAGGGCAGAAACTGGGTCCCCGTGACCAGATTGAGGGTTTCCACACCCTCGTCGATCAGCCGCAGGAAAATTTCCCGCAGATGGGGCGAGGAAACTTCGCGGCCAAGGCCCCCGTGACTGATGGAGTCATTCTGGCAAAATCGGCAGCCAAGCGTGCAGCCGGAAAAAAAGACCGCGCCGGAGCCGAAGTTGCCGGAGATCACCGGCTCCTCCCAATAGTGGGGGGCTGCCCGGGCAGCCAAAATGTGCGCGGGCATCCGGCAAAAGCCAAGTTCGCCGCGAGTCCGGTTTACACCGCAGCGGCGTGGACAGAGCGTGCAGAATTCATAAGTTAGCATTGCATTGCCTCGACCTTGTTTTCTATCAGTATACATCTTTCTTGCCCATCCGGCAAGGCGGTGCTATAATCAATGCATTCAGAAGAGAGGCAGTTTCGCGGAGACGGGATGTTTCACGTGAAACATGGGGTAATCATGCTGAAGAAGAAAGCGGTTTACGAAGCGGAGATCACCGGCTATACCAGCGAAGGAGAGGGCGTTGCCCATGTGGACGGGATGGCGGTATTCGTGCCGCATGTCATTGCCGGAGAGCGCTGCGCGATCAAGATTTTCAAAGTCGGGAAAACCGTAGCCTATGGGGCGGCGGAATCGATTTTGCAGGCTTCGCCGCATCGCGTCCGGCCGGCGTGTCCCTATTTTGGCGCGTGTGGCGGCTGCGCATTCTGGCATATGGATTACGAGGAAGAATGCCGTCTCAAGGCGACACGGGTGCAGGACGCATTCGAGCGAATCGGCGGCATCAAGTTGGGTAAAATTGACATTCTGGGGGGAGAGACGACGGAGGAGTACCGCAATAAAGCGCAGTTTCCCGTGGCGCTCTGCGACGGAAAACCGGAGGCGGGCTTTTTTCGCCAGCGGACCCACGAGCTCATTCCGACCGCGCACTGCCGCATTCAGTCCGCGGCGGCAGACGCCGCGCGGCAATGCGTGGTGGACTGGATGCGGAAATATCGGGTTTCCGTCTACAACGAGACGGCGCAAACGGGACTGGTCCGACACATTTATGTCAGGAACGCCATGGCGACCGGCGAGGTTCTGGTTTGTATCGTTGCAAACGGGGAAACGCTGCCCCATGTGGAAACCCTGACGGAGACATTGCGGCAGGCCGTGCCCGGCCTGAAAACCGTGGTACTCGGCGTGCACAAAAAGCCCGGCAACGCGGTGCTGGGCGACCGTTTTGTGCCGCTCTATGGCGACGGAACCATCGACGACGTACTCTGCGGCCTGCATTTTCGTCTCTCGCCCCGGTCGTTTTATCAGGTAAACCGGGCGCAGGCGGAGCGGCTTTATGACAAAGCCCTGGCGCTGGCGGAATTGAAACCCACGGATACGGCGCTGGACCTCTATTGCGGCACCGGCACGATCACCCTGTGTATGGCCAGAAAGGCCGGTTCTGTCATCGGCGTGGAAGTGGTTCCCGCCGCCGTTGAGGACGCCAGAGAAAACGCAGCCCGGAACGGAATCGGGAACGCCAGATTTCTCTGCGCCGACGCCGGACAGGCGGCTAAGCAGTTTGCGGAGGAGCACATTCACCCAAACGTCATTTTGGTGGATCCGCCTAGGAAGGGTCTCAGCGCCGACGTCATCGAGGCCATGGCCTCGATGAGTCCGGAACGAATCGTCTATGTCTCCTGCGACCCGGCCACGCTGGCCCGCGACCTGCATCTGTTGGAGGCGAGCGGCTATCGAACCGCCGCGGCAGAGGCCGTCGACATGTTTCCCCGCTGTGCCCACGTGGAGACGTGCGTACTTTTGTCCCACAAAAACCCACAAACATCTCCACCGTCTTTATAAACAGGAAAATTGAATAAAATAGACTTCAAAGGCAATTCAGCCTCGTCACATGGGAAAATCTCGATTTCTTTGATTAGCGAAGAAATTAGAGATTTTTTCTCTTCATCGCTGATTTTATCATACACTTTATCAAAGTTAGCCAGTAGGGTGTAGATGTTTTCCAATGTAATGGCATCTTGCTCCACAGCTTTGCGGCGCAGCTTTACATCCTCAATCTTTTCTTCCAGTTCTACGATGATGTCATACAGTCCATCAAGCCGAAGTGTCATATCATGGAGCTTGCGTTCTCTAAAACGAGTATCTTCCGGCAGGCTGTCAATTTCATTTTCAAGACGGGTTTTATTAAGTTCGATCTCCCGCAGCTTGGACTCATAATTGCTTAGCTCTCTGTTTAACGTGGAAGTGTCAATTTCCTTGCCTATCCTTGATTTGATTTCGGTTGCAAAATCCTGATTTTTAATCAGTTCTCTGATTGCCTCGATGACAAGCGGTTCAATGTCGGTTTTTTTGAGCATAGCTTTATAGTCACAGCTTTTTCCCCGTGCTGTCCGAGCTTTACTGCACACATAATAGTAAATTTCTTTATATGTACCGTCCTTGTTTGTCCAAGCGTGTTTGTTGGTGTACATCGGGCCACCGCATTTCGGGCATTTTAAAATGCCACTTAATAAGTGCGCTCTATCCCGACCAATTTTAGATGTGGATTTTATGCCTGTTATTTCTCGCTTTTCATGTGCCTGGTTCCATAGTTCCTCGCTTATAATAGCATCGTGCTGACCGTCTGCAATAATGTATTCATCTTGGTGTACTTGGCGGTATTCATTTTTCGTGCCTTTGACCTTTTCTCTCGTTCGTCTGCCAAAAGCGATCTTTCCAGAGTACACAGGATTGTCGATTATCATTCTGACAAAATGCGTACTCCATTGGGCGAGAGTACCGTTGGCACGTTTGATTTTTTGGATACCCTGCAAATTAAGGTAATTGGCAATTTTATAAAACCCCATATTACCATTCACAT
>JAYFPO010000003.1:0-88530 GCA_034927685.1 Oscillospiraceae bacterium
CCCCACCCCCCCCCCCCACGGCCGTATTCCCGCGCGGGACAAGAGCGTCCCTTTGTCTCAAATTCCGTGAGAGGGACTTCGTTCGAGCAGGTCTTCTGACTCGCGCTTCCTCAGCCGCACACCACCTTCTCGGTTTCCCAATGGCGGGCTCTCGCCCCGTGTGCGGCCTCCGCGCTTACAGCGGCGGTACCGTTCAGGATTCTCACCTGATTCCCTATTCTCCGACGCCACCGTGTTTGCGGCGGCGTCGGCACTCAAACCATATTCCGAAATCATGTCGATTTCATTTTTTTCATCCTACCATGGTCGGCAAAAAAAGGCAAGCATAATTTCTGCTTTTTTCGCGGTGCTCCGTCGCTATTTTTGATAACATTGCCAGCCGTCTGCGTAAGAAACATAGAAGGCGTACGGCTCCATGGCGCTGCGGTAGACCGCCGCGCCGGCGAGTGTTTCCTCCGACAGATAGAACTCGCTCCCCTCTTCCGCCGACAGAGAGCCGGCCAGCACAGTCCCTTCCGGGATCTCCTGCGCCAACTCCGTCAGTGTGGGCGCATAGCATTCGCCGTTCCACTCCAGCGGCAGCGTCAGCTCCGGCACGGCGACCTCGGACGCCTCTTTCTCCGCGATCTTCCCGCCGCCGGCAGCCTGGTCCTCTGAAACGCCGTCTGAGCCCTCGTTTCCTGCCCCGGATGCTGCCTGCCCGGCCGTGGTCTCCGCCCCGGCGGATTCCATCCCGCGCGCCGCCGCGAAGGGCTCCGCTGCGGTCTCCATTGCGACATCCGCGGTGCTGTTTTTACTCCGCAACAACGTATTTTTTCCAAGCAAGGCGAGACCGATCACCAGCACAAGCCCGGCGGCCGCGCTGAGATACGGACGCATCCGGCGGAGCCGCGGCGTTCTCCGCGGTGCCTGCTCCGGGTCCGCCTCCTCAATATACCGATCCTGAATCCCACCGATGGCGTCAAACAGGTCCTCCCGATTCATAGCGCAACTCCCTCCTTTTCCAGCGCGGTGCGCAGCAAATTCCGCAGACGGAACAGAATGGATTTTACCTGTCCCTCCGTCATGCCGCAGGCCCGCGCAATCTCCCGGATCGGCTGGGAATACCAATACCGGCGGACAAAGATGTTGCGGCGCTGCTTTTCCAGCGTATCAAGGAAGCGGTCGATCAGTGCGCTGACCTCGCCGGCCTCGAACAGCTCCTCGGTCCGTGTACCGGACGGGATACAGTCCTCCAGCTCGGAAAGCAGCACATCCATCTTCCCGGACCGCTTCCGGGCGTGGTTATAGCGATAGCGATCCAGTGCGATATTCCGAACAATCCGGCCGAGAAAGGAAGAAAACGACTCCGGCCTCTGGGGCGGGATGGCGTCCCACGCACGGTAATAGGTATCGTTGACGCATTCCTCCGCGTCTCCGACATTTTCCAGAATGTTCATGGCAATGTGGTTGCAGAGCCTGCCATACTTGACATCAGTCTCCGCAATTGCCCGGGTGTCCCGGTCCCAATATAGCTGAATGATCTGCGGGTCCTCCAGCATTTCGCACATCCTCTCCTGTTAGTCAGGACGGAAAATACATGCTCTGGTTGCTCCGTCCGCGAAAAAATGTGGGCGGCAAAGTGTTCGCCGATGTGGCCAATATGGCCGCCTCTCTTTTGAATTGTACCAAATCGGCGCACAGAATTCCACCCCCATTTCTCTCCGCGTGGATCATTGCCGCTTCTATGCCCGCACGATACGGTAATATGCCCTTGCAGTGGCCCAGTAGACCAGCCCGTAGATCAGGCAGAAAATCGTGAAGGTCCCGGCCGTGCAGCAAAGCGTCAGCAGCGTGCTGCGCACCGAGAGGAGCGTCAGCAGCCGGGTCATCAGACCGTAATCGAAAGCCACATGAATCCCGGCGACCAGCAGCGGTGCGAAGAATACCACAAGAATCTGACTGCCCACGGACCTGCGTACCGTCTGCTGCTCCATGCCCACCTTCTGCATGATGAGGTAGCGTTCCCGGTCCTCGTAGCCCTCGGAGACCTGCTTGTAGTAGATAATCAGCACCGTGGCCAAAATAAACAGCAGCCCCAGAAACAGGCCAAGGAAAAAGAAACCGCCGTTGAGGGAATAGTAATCCTGCCCATAGTTTTCCAGGGTATTCACCTCAAGCTGTTTCCAGGTTCCGATTGTCTGATTCGACCAGTCCCCGCCCTGCTCGAGCGTCTGCGGCAGATTCAGCAGCGTCTCATCCGACGCGGAAGCGTTCCAGTAGCCGTGCCAATTCCAGTTCGCAGCCTGGTCGCCGAACGCCGACCGCTGCGCATCGTCCAGCAGTTGCAGGTCTTCGCTTCCCAGCACATACCATTTGGATTCCAAGGAATCGAAATACGCACAGTCGGTGGCGGGCTGCCGCCCAGACACGGCCTGGGCCGTCACCGTCAGCGTCGTACCGCCCTCCATCTGCAACGCAAGCGGCGCTGCCTCCGCCAGCTTCCCGTCATCCACAGCACGCTCATATTCCGCCTGCGTCAGAAAATGCAGGCTGACAGCGCCGCTCACATAGGAGGGATACAGCACATAGCCGGTTTCCGTTATCTTGGCGTAAAGGCTCAGCTCGCGGTAGCTGAATACCGGCTCGGCCGTGTCCGTCTTCTCCTCCAGCGCGGCTTGCAGAATTGTCCCCATCGCCTCGCTGCTGAAGGGAGTTTCTTCCGTCGGGTCGTACAAGACGCTGACCGCTACGTTGCCCGGGAATTGCCGCTCCAGCGAGTTTTGCGAACCGAGGTACAGCGCCAGGGTCCCAGAGACCATGACGAGCACCATAGTGGAGAGAATGCAGATGTTGGCGAGTCCCACGGCGTTGCGTTTCATGCGGTAGAGCATTCCGGAAACGCCGATAAAGTGGTTTGTCTGATAATAGTAGCGCTTATTCCGCCGCAGCGCCTTGAGCCAGACAATACTGACCGCCGTAAACAGGCAGTAGGTACCGATAATCACCAGGAACACTGCGATAAAATAGAGGCTCAGCGCCGTCATGGCCGACTTGGTGGTCACGGCGATCCAGTAGCCGCTTCCCAGGCAGAGCACACCCAGCACCGCCAGCAGCCAGCGGCTTTTCGGCTCCCGCTCGCCCGTGCTGCCCTCCCGCAGCAGCTCCATGGGGTTCTGCACGTGAATACGCAGCAGATTCAGCGCCAGATTCAGCAGCAGAATCGCGCCGAAAAGTACCACCGTGTAGCGAATTCCCGTCCACGACACATAGAAGCCGTAGTACGCGCTAAAATGCATGATCTGATACAGCAGCAGCGTCACCAGCTTTTGCAGCAGCAGCCCCAGCAGGATGCCCCCGCCAATGCCGGCGACCGCCGTATACAGGGTCTCAAAGCCCAGCATTCTGCCAATGTGCCGCTTGCCAAGCCCCAGAACATTGTAAAGCCCCAGTTCCTTCTTGCGGCGCTTCATCAGGAAGCTGTTGGTATAGCTGAGGAAAATAATCGAAAACAGCGCGATGACCGCCGTGCCGATGGTCATGAACATGGAAAGATAGGTAAACCGCGTCATGAGCGGCAGGTCTCTGGCGCTGGCCAGCGCCATGACGATATAAAAGGCCGCCGAGGTCCCGATGACCGTCAGCAGGTACGGCAGATAGAACTGCTTGTTCTTGACCAGATTGCGCATGGCCAGGCGCGGATAGAGCTTACCCACGGAGCTCACCGCCCCGCTCCAGTACCGTCAGGGTGTCGGATATCTTGGCAAACAGCGCCTCCGTGGTCTGCGCGCCCCGGTAGAGCTGGTGGTACACCTCGCCGTCTCGCAGAAACAGCACCCGTCCCGCGTGACTGGCGGCCTTGACGGAATGCGTGACCATCAGAATTGTCTGCCCGGCGCCGTTTATTTCACCAAAGAGCCGCAGCAGGGCGTCGGAAGAGTGGGAGTCCAGCGCGCCGGTCGGCTCGTCCGCCAACACGATCTGCGGGCCGGTGATCAGCGCCCGGGCCACAGCGGTCCTCTGTTTCTGCCCGCCGGAGATCTCATAGGGATACTTGTTCAGCAGGTCGGCAATGCCCAGCTTTTCCGCGATGGGCGCGAGACGCTTCTCCATCTCCGCGTAGTCCTTCCCCGCCAGCACCAGCGGCAGGAAGATATTATCCCGCACCGAAAACGTGTCCAGCAGGTTGAAATCCTGAAAGACGAAGCCGAGATTGTCCCGGCGGAATTCGGAGAGGCGGCGCTCACCGATCTCTCCCACCCTCTGCCCGCGGAGAGACACCTCGCCGGAGGTGGGACGATCCAGTGTGGCCAGAATGTTTAAAAGCGTGGTTTTTCCGGAGCCGCTCTCGCCCATGATGGCGACATACTCCCCCTGCTCTACGGAAAAATTGACGTTGTGCAGCGCCTCGACGGGATTTCCCCCAAAGCGGGTGGTATAGACTTTTTTCAGGTGACTGACTTCCAATAGTGGCATGTGTAGCATTCCTTTCTGTTTTGAAGCTGCCCCTATTTTACCGCGCGGCACGGCTGCCCGCCATGGATTTGCCTTACAATCCGACCCCATACCTTACATTTTTGTCACATTACTCTAAAACCCGGCCGCCATTCTGAAGCGTCAGGCGTACCTCGGTGCCGCCGCCGGGCCTTGCTACAACCTCAATGGTGTGGCCAAGTCTGCGGAAAATCCGCTTGGACAGATAGAGCCCAAGGCCGGTGGATTTACTCTCTTCCCGGCCGTTATAGCCCGTAAAGCCCTTCTCAAAGATCCGCGGCAGGTCCTCCGGCTGGATCCCGATGCCGTTGTCCGCGATCATCAGCGCGTCCCCGCTGCCGAATATGCGGATGGTTCCCCCGGCAGGGGTGTACTTCAGGGCGTTCAGAAGGACCTGCTCCACCACGAAGCCCAGCCACTTTTCGTCCGTCAGGACCGCACGGCCGGTCTCCGTAAACCGAAGGGTTATTTTTTTCAGGATAAACAGTCTGGCAAACTTCCGCAGAGCCGCGCGCACGATATCGTCCAGCTCACAGCGCCGCAGCACAAAGTCCGTATAGTCGCTGTCCAGCCGCAGATAGGTCAGCACCATGGAGGCATACGTCTCGATCTTCAGCAGCTCGGCGGAAACCGCCTCGCCGTCGGGCGGTGACTGCGTCAAAAGAAGCTGCATGGCGGCGATCGGCGTCTTGATCTGGTGGAGCCAGAGGGTGTAGTAGTCCAGCAGCTCCTGCCGCTGGGTCTCCGCCGCGGCGGCCAACTCCGCGCGGTCCATGCAAACCGCCCGCAGCAGCGACTGATAGTCTTCCTCCAGTGCATCCGACGGCTCCGGCAGGGAAAGCACCTCCTCCCGGACGTTGGAAAAAACGCGAAAAAGGAACCGGCGACGGCGCACAAACGCCACAAAGCCCGCGAAAAACAGGACACATCCCACGAACAGACAGAGCACTGCCGCATAGAGCAGCGGCTCCGCCGGCAGATGATATAAAAAAAATACCAGCGCAAAAATGCACGCAAACGCCAGCAACAGCGCAATCAATCTGCGTTTTTGCCAAAGATAGTCCAAAAAATTCCTCACACCGATCACCCCACCCGGTAGCCCGCGCCCTTTTTCGTCGTGATAAAGTCAGACAGCCCCGCCGCATCCAGCTTCTTCCGCAGGCGGTTGACGTTGACGGTCAAGGTATTCTCGTCCACAAACGCGTCGGACTCCCAGAGCCGCGTCATCAGCGCCGCCCGGCTGACAACTGCGCCGCGGCGCTCCATCAGCATTTGCAGAATCTTCCACTCGTTTTTCGTCAGCTCCACCGCAGCGTCCCGAACCCGCAGGGTTCCATCGGAGACATTCAACACCGCGCCGCCGCATTCCAGCAGCTGCGCCGCCGCGCCGAAATCATAGGTCCGGCGGAGAATTGCCTGCACCTTGGCCGTCAGGACCGGCAACGCGAAGGGCTTCGGAATAAAGTCGTCCCCGCCCAAATTCATCGCCATGACGAGGTTCATATTGTCTGAAGCCGAGGATAAAAACACAATTGGCACGCTGGACAGTTTTCGAATCTCTGCGCACCAGTGGTAGCCGTTATAAAAAGGCAGAGAGATATCCAGCAGGACCAGATGCGGTGAGAACGCGGAGAATTCCCGCAGGACATTTGCAAAATCCGCCACGCGCAAAACCTGATAGCCCCAGCTTGAGAGGTGCTCCCCGATCACCCGCGCAATTACCTCATCGTCCTCCACGATCAAAATCCGATATTCCATGATGTGCCTCCTTCCCGCTCTGCAGTCATTGTACACGGTTCGCATTCGAAATGCAATTTTTCAGCGAACTTCCCTCCAGCGAATGAAAAAACTCCAAAGTTTCGAGCTTATTCGGCTGACAACGCTGATTTGCTTTGTTATAATAGTGGAAATGTCGCGAATTTCTGAAAATTTGGAGCGCGCTATGATACTCTTTGATTTGCTTCTCTCCGCCGTTAATATTGCCGCCATGCTGCTGTTGATCTGCATGATTCTGCGTAACAGTGTCCTCCCGCAGTCGGACCGGCAGTATTTTCTTCTATCCTACTCCGCAATCGCCACAGTGATCGCAGCGGAACTCGCAACTGTCCTGCTGGAAAACAGCGCGCCCGCCTATCGTGTGCTCTATATTGCCGCCAATCTGGTCGGCTTTCTCCTCTCTCCCGCGATCCCGGTGCTGATTGGCCGGGCCATCGGCCCATCGCAACGCCGCACAACAATCTTGTGTTGGATTCCCACCGCTGTCAATCTGATATTTACGATACTGTCTCTCTGGTTTGGCCTGATCTTTTCCGTCGACGCTGCCAACAGCTATCACCGAGGCGGCTATTACTGGGTTTTCGTCCTGTCCTTCCTGTCCAGTCTGCTGTTTCTGTTCTGGGAAACGCTGACCGAGGCCCGCTTCAGGCAGAGTCAAAACCGTCTGGTTTGGATTCTCATGTTTCTCTTCGTCACGCTCGGTACCATCGTGCAGGTTCTATCGCCGGAAATTCATGTCAGTTGGCTCTGCATTTCCTTCGCAGCCGCGCTCTACTATGCCCATTACTGCGAAATGAGCCAGCAGCTCGACGCGCTGACCTCGCTGCTCAACCGCTGCGCCTATGAAACGCAGCTGGATCATGCCGACGGCACACAGAACATCACCATTCTCTACTTTGACGTGGACAACTTCAAGCAGATCAATGACGACTATGGACACGCCATTGGTGACGATTGTCTTGTGACCATTGCGTCCTGTATCCTTGGCGCGTTTTCTAAGGTGGGATTCTGCTATCGGATCGGCGGCGACGAGTTTTGCGTCATCAGCCACGTGACAGAAAAAGTGGACATCCGTGCCGCACAGCAGGATTTTCTCCGCAGAATTCACAGCGCGCGCAGGCAGGATCCAAGGGTGCCTATGGTCTCTGTCGGCTGCGGCATTTACCTCCGGGGCATCGGCAGCGTCCGCGACGCGGTACAGTCCGCCGACCGGCAGATGTACCACTTTAAACAGCGCCGCAAGTCCATGGACCCGGATCAGTGCAGTATGGAAGATGAGCCGTCGCTTGTGGAGCCGTAAAATCACCAAGCGCACCCGGGATCTTTCACCCACATCCGGATGAAAATTATGCGATTTCGACAAAAAAATAGAATTCACGGTTTGTTCATTTGACGAATTCCGCTACATGCATTATACTATATTGAGAGCAGAGGAACAGCATGCTGAAAGGGGTGCGCAATGAAATACACGCTATGGGTGAATCTGCAAAACAAGCAACTCTCTTTGACAGAACTCGACGGCTTTTCCAAATACGTTTATGATTCGGAAATCGGCTTCCAACGGGTTCTGAAAATGTTGGCAGCCGATGGCTATGAAATGTGCCAGATTGCCTGCTGAACGATACGGCGCAAGGCTTTCTGCATACTTGCTGTAAATACTTACTGATTGAATTTCGGTTTCCGGCGGGAACTAATCCCGCCGGGGCCGGCTTTTTTTAAATTGAAAATGCATCACTCTCGTGCGACTTTTCCATCTTCAATGGGATAGGAATCAACCTGTGTATGATTTTGAATTCGCGCGCCAATCATGGGAACCGGCTGACGCTTCGTTTTCGATGTACCGTCCTGTCGCTCCAGAAGGAGATATCGCTTCAAGTTTCCTCGACGCGTCTTCCTCCAGCCTTGATCGCCATTCCTTCGCGAGGTTCCCTTTCTCCGTAGGCTTTGTTGCGCAAATGTCCTTTCCGGCTGCACCGGCCCTGCAAAACCTCGCCCCTAATGGTAGTTTTCTGGCAATCTGTGTTTAAAACATAGCTGGAAAATATTGACAAAATTTGATTTCAGGCATAATCTAGATTTAGGCTGGTTCCGGCGTCGCTGCGAAATCTGCCTGCCGTCCGGCTTTGAGGGACAGGACGGCTCTATGTATCTGTCATTTTGTAGAGATAAAACGCAACCTATCAATCGTTTGGCTCATATGTTATTGTTGCAGTTTTTATTACGTTGTTAAAAATCATTTAGAATATCAGTATTTTGAGCTTCGAATCATCCGTATTTCAATCACGAAACAGTTCCGCTATTTCGAGTTTCCGCGTTTTCTGGACCGCCTTTTTTCTATTGCATTCATGAGTTCTTTGTCGAAATATTCCAATGCCTGAAATGTTTTTCTGCGTGGTTAAAATCGAAAAGACGATTTATTGGACTTGTGTGCTGATAAAATAAAGAGATTTAGGGGGAGAGAACTATGAAAAAGCAGATTACACTGTTGCTCGCCGCTGTGATGGCGGTCTCGCTGTGCGCTTGTGGTGAGACGAAGGAGGTTGCTTCTGTCACGACAGCGGCAGCAACGACTGCACCGTTGTCTTTAAAAGAGTCTATGGAACCGCAAGGAACAGAGACAGACTCAGAAACGGCTATCACGTTAGATGAAATAGCCTACGTGATTGAGGAAACATTAAATGGCGTTGACGGCATGACTGGTACGGTATCGAAAAATGATGACGGCTCTGGACTGATTGTGATATATAGTATGGATCAGGTCGATATGGATTCTGGCGATCTTATCGCGCTGTATCAGGATGATTCTGACGCGTGGTCTAAGGTAACAGCGAGCACAGTGTCTATCGGGGATTCAGTGGGAGATGCTGCGGCAGCGCATGGCTTTGGCGATATAGATGTTACGACAGCCCTTGTTGCAAAAAATAATACCGGGGATATTTTGGTGTTAGTGAGAAACGGAAAAATTGTGTTTGATTGCGTAACAGATGGGCCATTTTCATCTGATGATACAAGTTCAGAAGCGGACCCGGAAGAGATCAATCGAATTGACGCAAGGTCTGGACCAGATGAAAAAGAAAATGAGACATCAGCCACTCAAAATCCAGTGCAAACGCAAGCTCAGGTGTCCTCGGAGAAACGAAATGCGCTATCAAAGGCAAACAGCTACCTTTCTTCTATGTCATTTTCATACTCTGGGCTTATTGATCAACTTGAGTATGAGAAATTTTCAACCGAGGACGCTACCTACGCTGCGGACAACTGCGGTGCGGACTGGGATGCGCAAGCTCTTGCGCAAGCAAAGAGCTATTTGGACACCGCCCCATTTTCGCATGATGGTCCTGATTGATCAACTTGAGTATGAAGGATTCACAAACAGCCAAGCTACATATGGCGCAGACAACTGCAACGCAGACTGGAATGAGCAGGCCGCCAAGTCGGCGGAGAACTATCTTGACATCATGAGTTTTTCTAGGGATGAACTGATCGGGCAGCTTCAATATGAGGGGTACACCTACGAACAGGCGGTATATGGAGCAACCAAATCCGGATATTAAAAAGCCCAAAGTGCAAAGCTCGAGATTGTTGTGTGCAAGAGCAATGACAGCAACAGAGACAGCCACAGGATAACACTTTTCTATTTTTATTCAATTCTGATTAATTTGCTTGATTGATCAACATCCAGCAATTCAAATGGATACAAAAAAATCCGGGAACTACCGATCTAAACGGTAATTCCCGGATTTTTGGCGGAGTGAGAGGGATTTGAACCCTCGCGCGCTTTTTAAACGCCTACTCCCTTAGCAGGGGAGCCCCTTCGGCCGCTTGGGTATCACTCCGAATCAAAACTGCAATCACAAATTTTTTGGAAAGAATGGCGGAGAGAGTGGGATTCGAACCCACGGCCCGTTGCCGGGTCACTGGTTTTCAAGACCAGCTCCATAAACCGCTCGGACATCTCTCCAAACCAGCTTCCAGCGACGGCTGTTATTTTATCACGTCGTCTTTTTTTTGTCAATACTGAAAAGTCGTTTCCTCGCAAGGCGGTTGCAGTTGCCGGCAAAAGGTGCTATACTAATAGCACAAATTTCTGATACGAAGGTGCAATTTATGACTAGAATCGATATTTTCTCCGGATTTCTCGGCGCCGGCAAGACGACCCTCATTAAAAAATTGATTGCGGAAGCCTATCAGGGCGAAAAACTGGTGCTGATCGAAAACGAATTCGGCGAAATTGGTATCGATGGCGGATTCCTGCAGGATGCTGGCGTCCAAATCACGGAGATGAACTCCGGCTGCATCTGCTGCTCCCTGGTGGGTGACTTCGGCCGTGCGCTCGAAAAGGTCATCGCGGAGTATCACCCGGACCGCATTCTGATTGAGCCATCCGGCGTCGGTAAGCTATCCGACGTCATGGCGGCGGTTCTGCGGCTGGATGACAAGGAGATTCAGGTCGGCAGTCTGGTGGCCGTGGCCGATGCCGGCAAGTGCAAGCTCTATATGAAGAACTTCGGCGAGTTCTACAACAACCAGATTGAGACGGCAACGGCGATCATCCTCAGCCGGACCGACGCCATTTCCGAGGAAAAGCTGCAGGCTTGCGTGGAACTGATCCGTGCCCATAACGACCACGCGACCATCATCACAACCCCCTGGCCCGAGCTGACCGGCGAACAGATCCGCGACGCCATTGAGCAGGCAGATACGCTGCACGACGCGCTGGAGGCCCTGCGGCAGCAGCATGAGGAAGCGCACGATGACGACCATTGCTGCTGCGAACATGAGCATCACCACGACGAGGGCGACGAGCACGAGCATCACCACGACGAGGACGACGAGCACCATCATCACCACGACGAGGACGACGAGCACGAGCATCACCACGACGAGGACGGCGAGCACCACCATCACCACGACGAGGACGGCGAGCACGAGCATCACCACGATGGGGACGACGAGCACCATCATCACCACCATGCCGACGAGGTGTTCACCAGTTGGGGCGTGGAAACGCCGAAAAAGTTCACCATGGGCGAAGTCGAGGACTGCCTGAAAGTGCTGGACCATGCGGAGCAATATGGCGTCGTGCTGCGCGCCAAGGGCATCGTGCCCGGTGTGGGCGGCTGGATTCACTTTGACTATGTGCCTGGGGAGGCCGACGTGCGCACCGGCGGTCCGTCGGTGACGGGAAGACTCTGCGTCATCGGGTCCAAGCTGAATGAGGACGCCCTGCGGCGGCTCTTCGGCGTGTAATCGAGGTGTGCCATGTCTATCCCAGTCTATACTTTTACTGGATTCCTGGAAGCCGGTAAAACGAAATTTATTCAGGAAACCCTGGAAGATCCGCGGTTCAACGCGGGCGAACGGACGCTGCTTCTCGTCTGCGAAGAAGGCGAGGCGGAATACGACCTCTCCCGCTATCCGCATCAGGACGTCTATCTGGAGGTGCTGGAGGACACGGAGACCGTGACCACCCAGCAGCTTACGCAGCTTCTGCAGAAGCACCGCGCCGAGCGGGTCGTGCTGGAGCTCAACGGAATGCAGCTCGTCGGAGACTTCTACCAGAAGATGCCCCGGGACTGGGCCATCGCGCAGGAGGTCACGTTCGCCGACGCTCGCTCCATTCTCCAGTATAACGCAAATATGCGCTCACTGGTGGTGGACAAGCTGCAGGGCTGCGAAATGGTGGTGTTCAACCGGGTGCCTGTGGGGAGCGACACGCTTCCGCTGCATAAGTTGGCCCGCGCGCTGAACCGGCGGGTCGATATCGTCTACGACTACCAGGACGGCTCTACGGTTTTCGACGAATTGGAGGACCCGCTTCCCTTTGATCTGGGCGCCCCGGTGGTGGAGGTCGGCGACGAAGACTATGCCCTCTTCTATCGCGACATCACGGAAGAACCCAAAAAATACGATAAAAAGACGGTCCGTTTTCTGGCCCAGGTGGCAAAGCTGCGCCGCGACAAGGACGGCATGTTCGCGCCGGGCCGGTTCGTCATGACCTGCTGTGAGGCGGACATTTCCTTCATGGGAATCCCCTGCCGGTACGAGCAGGCAGCGGCGCTGAAATCCAGAGACTGGGTGCGGGTGACCGCCCGGGTGGACGTGCGCTTTCATACGCTCTATAAGGGTGTCGGTCCCCTGCTGACCGCCGTCTCCGTGGAGCCGGCTTCCCCGGCGGCACGGGAGGTCGCCACCTTCTGACCGTCTGCGCGGACGGCGTGTTTTTGTATCACTGAAATCCTTGCCTCCGGTTGTTTTCGGCGGCGAGATATGCTATCATGAAGCAAACGAATAAGGAGGAAAGTTCATGGGAAAACGGATTCCTGAGCGCAGCGAACTGATCGAACGTGACAAATGGGCCATTCAGGATATCTACATGAGCGACGAGGCTTGGGAGACGGACCGAGCAGCCACGGCGGAGCTCGTCAGTCAGGCGGCGGGCTATGCCGGATGCCTGGGAGAAAGCGCGGGGACGCTGCTTGCCTACCTGCGGCTGTACGACGAGCTCGGCAGTCATCTGGACAGCCTCATCAACTATGCCCAGCGCAAATCCGACGAGGATACCCGGGTCGCCGCCTACCAAGCCATGGTTGCCAAGGTCATGACCCTCTATGTGGAGGCGCAGACCGCCGTTTCCTTTGAGACACCGGAAATCCTCCTGCTCGGCGAGGAGACACTGGAACGCTTCTATGCGGAGGAACCGGCCCTCACGCTGTACCGCCGCCGCCTCTTCAACATTCTGCGCGCCAGAGACCATGTGCTCTCCGACGCCGAGGAAAAGCTTCTGGCCGCCGCCGGGGAGATGGCAAACGCGCCGGACTCCATCTATTCCATGTTCGCCGACGCCGACATCCAGTTCCCCGATGCCGTGGACGGCAAGGGCGAAACGCACGTCCTGACGCAGGGCACCTTTGTGCGCTGCGAGGAATCTCCAGACCGCGCGCTGCGGAAATCCGCCTACGAAAACCTTTATCACACCTTTGGAACCTACAAAAACACCGTCGCGTCCGTGCTGAACGCGCAGGTCAAGCAGCTTGAGTTCTACTCCCGGGCCAGAAAGTACGAGTCCTCGCTCCACGCGGCGCTGGACGGTACCCATGTGCCGGTATCGGTTTACCATAATCTGATTGACGCGGTCCACCAGAACATGGACAAGATGTACCGCTATGTCGCGCTGCGAAAAAAGCTGCTGGGAGTCGACGAGCTGCACTTTTACGATATCTACACGCCGCTCGTGCAGGACGCCGCCGTAGAAATTCCCTATGAGCAGGCGAAAGCGACGGTCTATGACGCGCTTGCGCCGATGGGCGAGCGCTACCGTGCGATCCTGAAAGAGGGCTTCGAGCACCGCTGGATTGACGTCTACCAAAATCAGGGCAAGCGCAGCGGCGCCTATTCCGCCGGGGCGGTGGTTCATCCCTTTGTGCTGATGAATTTTAACGGCAATCTGGACAGTCAGTTCACGCTGGCCCACGAGATGGGCCATGCACTGCACTCCTACCTCTCCAACCAGAACCAGCCGCAGGTCTACCGTGAGTATGTGATCTTCGTCGCCGAGGTGGCCTCTACCTGCAACGAGGCGCTGCTCATGCAGCATCTGCTGGCCAGGACCACCGGGAAGAAGGAGCGCGCCTACCTCATCAACCACTTTCTGGAGCAGTTCAAGAGCACACTGTACCGGCAGACCATGTTTGCCGAGTTCGAGCTGAAGCTCGGCGAGCTGTCCGCCCAGGGCGTTGCGCTGACGGCGGAAAAGCTCTGCGAGGTCTATGGGGACCTCAACCGCCTGTACTTTGGAGACGGCATCGTGGTGGATGCCGAGATCGCCATGGAGTGGGCCAGAATCCCCCATTTCTACTACAATTACTATGTGTTCCAGTACGCCACCGGCTACGCCGCCGCCATCGCGCTGTCCCGGCGGATTCTGCAGGAGGGAGAGTCCGCCGTTCAGGACTACCTGCACTTTCTCTCCGGTGGCTGCAGCCAGGACCCCATTGACCTTTTGAAGGGCGCCGGGGTGGATATGACGACGGCGGAGCCTGTCAATCAGGCGCTGCAGCTCTTTGGCTCGCTGCTGGATGAAATGGAAAAGCTGATGGAGGACTGAATTCATGGAGTTTCTGAAAGAGAAAATTCGCCAGGAGGGCATTGTACGTCCTGGAAATATCCTGATGATCAACAGCTTTCTGAACCATCAGGTAGATATCCGCCTGATGCAGGAGCTCGGAAAGGAATTCCACCGCCGCTTTGCCGGCGTGGAGATCAACAAGATTTTTACCATTGAGGCCTCCGGCATTGGCATTGCCGCCATCGCAGCCCAGTACTTCGACTGCAATCTGGTCTTTGCCAAGAAATCCACCGCCACCAACGTGGGCGACAACGTTTACTGCGCTACCATCCATTCCTTCACGCACAACCGGGACAACAACGTCATTGTGGACAAACGCTTTCTGCGTCCGGAAGATAAGATTTTGATTATCGACGATTTTCTGGCCAACGGCAAAGCGCTGGACGGTCTCTGCTCCATCATTGCGCAGGCCGGTGCACAGCTTCAGGGCATCGGCATTGTGGTAGAGAAGGGTTTTCAGGGCGCCGGCGACCACTACCGCGCCGCCGGAATCAAGCTGGAATCCCTGGCCATTGTGGAGAGCATGAACGCGGAGACCGGTGAGATCGTGTTCCGCCCATGAAGGAAATTTTTCTGCCGACGCGGCACAGCTTTGAAAATGGGAACACCTTTTCCGGCTCCTGCGGGCCACTCCGATTTTTTCTGAAGCCAGCGGATGGCGTAATCACAGCGGAACTTTGGCACGGCCTGTTCTGCCGGGAGAAAAGTGAACTTGAGCGGACGGAATCGTTTCCTTTGACCGATGAGGGCATCGACGCGCTTCGCAGCTTCCTGACGGCGCAGATCGGCGCGTAGGCCGGAGGTGTGGCCGAAGAGATCTGCGGCGTAAGCCCTTTCTCCGGCCACTGTGATGATTGGCTGCACGCTGGATCGGGTCGGGCTGTCAAAAAATTGCGATCGAGTGAAGACTCGGGCCTTACACAGTTTGTATCAAGCGCAATACTTGAACAGTATCTTGTAGGGAACGATCTTGACCGTTCCGTTTTGTGACAGTCCCGGCCCGTTTCTTTGATACCCTCCGGTGCGCGGCAGCGTGCCGGAACCGCGAGGGAGGGCTTCGGCATGATAGCCGCGAACAGCATCTGTTTTTCCTATGGAACGCATCGGATTCTGGATCATTTAACCGTTTCTGCGGAAAACGGGACGTGCGTCGTCCTTGCCGGACCCAACGGCTCCGGTAAATCCACGGCCATTTCTATTCTCGCAGGCGTGCTGCGCCCGGACGCGGGCAGCATTTCCGCTTGCGGTAACGTCGGCTACTCACCCCAGGGAACGACGCTGTTTGAGGACCTGACGGTCGGCGATAATCTCCGCTTCTTTGCAAAGCTGGCAGGCTGCCATGTGCCAAAGCGGCTTCCCTTCGGCGTAGAGGCCCGGGCGGACCTCCGCGTCTCCCGCCTGTCGCTCGGAATGAAGCGCCAGGTCAGCATTGCCTGCGCACTCCTGGGCAACCCGGAAAATGTGCTGCTCGACGAGCCCTGTGCCTCGCTGGACGTGGACTACCGGGAGGAGCTTGAGGCGCTGGTATTGCGCCTGAAGGCGGAGGGGCGCGCCGTACTCTATGTGGGCCACGACCCAAATGAGTTTGTACGCTTCTGCGACAGGCTGGTGTTCCTCGGGCAGCAGCCTGAAACCTTCCGCCGGGAGGAACTGGCGGGCGTCCCTGACGACCAGGCGCATTTTTGCGAAAGCTACCGGGCTTTATTCCGAACGATAAATAGAAAGTGAGAAAGAGAAATGGACGAAGACAAGCTGTATCCACAAGACCCACGCGATTCGCTGCCGGAAGATGGCAGCCACGCCCCGGAAAACGCGGCGTCGGCCGATTCTTCCGGCGAGTTTCCCAATGCCGAGGATCTGCGCCCCACCGCGGAAGACCCGGCACCGGACAGCCCATCATCAGAGACGGCTCAATTCCCTGCCTGGGAAGCGAGCGGCATGTACGCGGGTTTCGCTGCGCCGCAGAAACCTGCCCGGAAAAAGAAGCTGCTTGTGGCCGTCGCCGCGGCAGTTCTGGTCCTCGCCGCCCTGGCCTTCGGCGTGCTTGCCGCCGTGCGCGGCGCCCCGTTTGCACTCCTCACCCGCGGCATTCAAAACGCCGTAAAGGCATCCGGCAGCTCCGCGTTCAGCGAGCTGCTGTGCGGCGTTCAAAACGGCGGCAGTGCCGAGTTCAGCTGCAACACCAAATCCTTCATGGAGAGCGCATATGGCTACGGCCTCGACGTCGGCGTGAATCTGAAAGTCTATGGTAAAAACAACGGCGAATCCTCCGCGGCGGTGCTGAATACCACGTTAAACGGCAGCGAGCTTGCGGATGCCTCCCTTTTTCTCGATCAGGACGCATTGATCCTGGACTCGGACGCGCTGCTCGGGGGCGAGGCCTATGGCATCGGCCTGAAGGATGCCGCCACAAATCTGCCGCTTTCTGAGTTTGCGCCGGGCGGCGCGTATGATCTCGGAGAGGCATACGACACCATTTCCGAACTGCTGAGCGGCGACGGAACCGACAACGCGCAGCTTCGTAAGGACTCCTCTGCGTTTATGAGTGAGTTTTTCGCGGCCATGCACAAGACGCTGAAGGAAAACGCAGCGGTCACAAAGCGTGCGGAAACGTTGTCGTTTTCCGGCGACAGCATCAAGACTACGGCGGTGGAAATGCAGCTCGATCACGATGCCCTGATTGCCGTGGCGCGGGACACCATCAACTTCCTGCAGGAAAACGAGAAGCTCGACGCGCTGCTCTCGTCCTACGACGACTACCTCACTGCGCTTGGGGATACCGACGGCACTTACAGCAGCGGGAGCGAGTCTTTTGCGGAGGAGTTCCGCGCGGCGTTGGACGAAGCCGAGACCGAATTGGATGACCTCGCGGAGAACTCGGGCGACGAAACCGCATCGGTTGTGTTCTACATCAGCAAATCCGGCGAACAGCTTGTCGCCGTAGATTTCACGGCCACGGATTCCTCGGAGACGACAAACCTCTCCCTGGCCTGCGGCCCGTCCTGGGAAGCGCCCAAAGAAATCCGCTTGGACTTTGATGGCGGCTTGGAGAATTATTCCGTCTCCTACAAGGTAACGGAAAGCAGCAGCAGCCTGTATTCGGCGGCTCTGCAGGCACAGTCGGACGGCGACACTGTTCTCACCGGCTCAGTGCTCTGGAACAAGGACAGCGGCGCATTCGATGTGGCTGTTTCCGATGGAACTGACGGCGATTATGGCTTTTCCGGCACACTGGAAGCCGACAGCAAACACATGGATCTGGCTGTCAATACCATCACCATGTCAGGCTACGACTGTGATTTTGACGCGGAGTTCATCCTTTTGCGCGAGGACAGTATGCCGACCGCACCGTCCTACACCGATCTTCTGACCATGAACGAGACGGAGATCCGCAATCTTCTGACCGAAATTCAGGACGCCGTCCAGTCGCTCAGCGGAATCTCCAGCTGATGGTGCGGAGAAGAACATGCTGAAACGGGACCTCGGTCTGTTCCTGCACTGTCTGCTTCCGGCGGCTCTGCTGACCGCCGTGCTTGCGCTCGCCTGCGCAGCAGCAGTGCGTGCCCTTGCGCCCGGGGCCGGGGACCCCTATACGCCCGTCACGGTTGCCGTGGTGGATCGGGAGGATTCGGCCGCAAGCCGGATCCTCCTTCACGCGGTTGGGGACGGCATTGCACCGCTGCTCACCGTGGCGCGCATGGAAGAAAGCGCAGCGATGACCGCCCTGCAGGACGGAAGCTGCGCCGCCGTCATCTTACTGCCGGAAGGATTCCTCGACAATATCTATACCGGCACGGAAGCACAGGGGCGGATTGTGCTGTCGTCGGCGGCCGCCTCCCACTCCGACGTGGCAGCGTCCGTCGCGAGGTACGGGGAGACGCTTCTCTCCGCTGGACAGTACGGCGTGTTCTGCGGCGAGTCGCTGCTCCTCCGCGACGCACTCGGCGAGGAGGCACACAGCGCCTATTTGCGCCAGACCAATCCCCTTCTGCTGAATGAGGCGATGACCGCGGACACGCGCTATTTCACGGTGGAGGAGACCGGATACGCCGGCACTTCCATGACCACGGCGGCCTACTACGCCGCTTGCTGGCTCACGTTTGCCCTGATGCTCTGCGCGCTGTTTTTTGACCGGCTCTGCACGGCGGACTGTACCCGCGGGATGCTCTGCAGGCTCCGCGCCTGCGGCGTGCGTGACGCGTCGTTCCTGTGCGGAAAGGTCGTCTATCCCCTGCTCTTCCGCGCGGTTTTCACGGCGGCGGCACTGCTTGCGCTGTCGCGCGCCGCAGCGCTCCGCGTCGGGGCCATTCCCCTGCTTTCCGCCGCCGCAGCGCTCCTGTTCCTCAGTCTGGTCGGCGTGTGGCTGACCCTGTGCGGAAAAAACGGTCTGACCGTCAACGCCGCCGTCTCCTTCGCCGGACTTCTGCTCTGCGGCGGCCTGATCCCGCGCCAGATGCTGCCGGACAGCCTGCTGCTGCTCGGCGCGTGCACGCCGTTCGGCGCGGCACAGTCACTCCTGTCACCGCTGTTTGGAGGTACACTCTCCGCCCTTTCCGTTGCTGCCGCGGTCCTCTATTCCGCTGTGGCAGCGTGGCGCCTGCACGCCCGGCTTCGCCGGATTCGGATGGGAGGCGAAGCCGAATGTACCTGACACTTGCCTGGAAACGTGTCGCCTCCTCCGTGTCGTTCCTTTTTCTGCTGGTTCTCTGCACGGTGGCCGTCTTTTTTGCCCCTGCCGTCGGAACCGCTGCCGTGCAGCCGCATGCAGGCGTCTGCGATCTGGACGGGAGCTCCGCCTCCTCCCGCGTCGTCTCCTATTTACTGGAAAACGGCTTCCTTTCCTGCGCCGACGCGGACACGCTGCGCGGTCAGGTCGCATCCGGTGTATTGGACTGCGGCGTGGTCATTGCGCGCGGCTTTGCGGAAAAGCTGCCGTCCGGCGAGCTGGAAGGCGCGCTGCTGTTGATTCAGTCCCCGTCATCCTTCGCGCCGGCGCTGTACCGGAACCATGCCGCCGCCGCGGTCTATCGGGAATATGCGCCCTATATTGCCGTGGACGCCCTTGCGGGTACCGGCATCGGCGAGGACGAAATTCTTGCCGCCTATGAGACGATGCAGGCGAATGGCCCCGCGTTTTCTCTTGAGGTGGTGACAGCTGACGGCGCGGCGGTGCCGGTCAATGTCCGCGCCCGCGCCCTGACCTGCGGCGCCGTCTCGCTCTTTCTGTTCTCGCTGCTCGTGTACGGCTCCTGCGACACGCTGACAGAGGAATTCGGCTGGGTCGCCGCCCGGATCGGCCTGCGCCGCGCCATGCGCCGCGTTGTTCTGCCCTCTCTGGCCGCAAGGACGCTCTCCGCCGCCGCGGCGGTCACGGCGGCATTGCTGCTTTCGCGCGCAATCCTGCCGGCCGCGGCGTTTGCCGGGTCGCTCCTCTTGCCGACGCTGATTTTTTCACTGCTGATGCCGTCCACGGCCCTGCTGCTTGCGGCGTTGCTCCCGAATCCGTCGCAGATCAGGCTACTGATGCCCTTTGTATTGATTGCCTCCGCCGCGCTCTGCCCGATCTATACCGACCTGGCGCTTGTCTTCCCGGCGCTGGGCGTGATCCGTCTCGCGCTGCCGCCCTATTGGCTGTGGCAGATCACGGAGCACCCGATTCCCTGGCTCTGCGCCTCTCTGGCAGCACTTCCCGCTTCGTGCGCCGCGTTTTCCCTGCGCGCAGCGGCCGCCCGCAAGCTCGCCCGCTGACGCCCGGAAAACAAAGATCACCCCATGGCCACACGGTCATGGGGTGATGCTTTCTTTATTGCCCGGCCAGACGGTTCAGGCGGGTGATATAGTATTCATTCTGCGGCATAAACGGATAGTTGATGACGAGCAAATCAGTCACGCCCTCCAGCTTTGCCAGCTCGGACAAAAGCAGGGTCGAGGTATCGCTTGTGTTGAACTTCCGTGGGTCCACCACGACCACCTTACTGTAGTGATTCGTCAGGAATGGAACAAACGCGTTGCCGTAGGACTCCTTGAGCACCATGCAGACCTTGTCGTTGTCCACATCCGTCGTGATGACCTCGATGGGCTGATCGCCGCCGATGAACGCCATATACAGATACGGATCGGCCACGCTCTTGGCCACCGTGGTAATACCGGCCCAGGCGCCCTGCAGCTCGCCGCCGGACAGCGAAGAATAACTGGTGGCGTTCGTATCGACGGTCGGCAGATAGTAGCTGACGGTATCCGGATTTGCTTCCAGCGCCTGGCGCTGCTTTTCGTGGCCGTCCAGCGCCGTGTAAAGCGTGCCGAGGAACGAAGTGGAACCGGAATCGGTTTCCGTCACCAGGCCGGTCTCAAGCTGGTCGAGCGCAACCGGCTCGAACCCTGCCGACTCGCAGAACGCCGTGTAGGCATAGTACGCGCCCAGCGCCGTCCAGTGGTGGTCGCTGCGGAAGTAGAGATACTCGTCGACATGGCTCCGCAGCTTGCTGTAGCCGTCCACCGCGGTGACGCTGCTGCTCAGCTTGCTGTAGATATAGTTGATCTGCGTTTCCTGATCGGTAGAGCCGGTACGCACACTTTCCGGACCGTAAAACTGCGTGCTGTTCGGTACCACCAGAGAATAGGTTTTGACGCCGCTGCCGAGCGCCGCAGCCAGATTGTTTACCGCTTGCGCATAACTAGCCTCCAACGCTTCGTCTCCGTAGACAATCTCCATGGCCCGGTCCCCGACCACCAGCAGACTGTTGACCGTTTCGGCATTTTCCGGATTGTCCAGCGCCGGGTCCGTCACCGCCGGTTCCGTGGTCTCCGTTCCGGTTTCTGTACCGGTATCGGCGTCGGTATCGGTGTCCGTTCCGGTCTCCTGAGAGGCCGTGGTCTCGGCTCCCGTCTCGTCTTCCTGCACACTGCCGATGCCGCCGGCGCCTGCGTTATTCGTCGTATTGATAATCAGTGCCCCATCATCGCCGACGGAATAGTAGTAGAACCGGTTGAGCACCGCGTTCAGCTTCATCAGCTGGTCCCGCAGCGGAAACTGATCCGTATAGTACGTCTCCAGCTCTTCCATGTAATCGCCGCTCAAAAGAGCGGAGAGCGTAAAGCTCGGCTTCTGCGTGAGGCCGCGGTTTTCCGTCTTGGAAATTTCGTCGTCCTTGTCGATAAGCGAATAAAAGCCAAATACTGTGAAGAATAACAGCACAACGGCCAGGAATGTCAAATAGAGTTTTTTCATTGTCACTCCCTCCTCAGAATCGGAAGTACAGGAACGGATTGTAGCTGGAGCCCAACAGCGACACAACGCTGGCAAAAATGAGCAGTGCATCCAGCACAAACACCGCAATCACATAGACCTTTTTGGCCGCCACGGCGGAACCGCGCCGCATACACAGCGACCGGAACACGTTCCCGACGGTGCGGGGAATCGACGAGCTGGCCACGATGCCGAGCAGCAGCAGCGGCAGATTGTTCACCAGCGTAACGCCCATGGAATAATCGGTGAAGCCCGCGCCGTAAAAACCGAACATACAGCCCAGTGTCTGGCCCAGACGGCTGAGATCGGTGCAGTAGAACAGCGTCCAGCCCATCATCAGCAAAAACAGCGTAATCAGGTGCCGCACGAAGCCCGGAATCCGCTCCAGCCTGTCTGGAATCGTCTTTTCAATGACCAGCAGCACGAAGAAATACATGCCCCAGAGGACGAAATTCCAGCTCGCACCGTGCCAGAGGCCGGTCAGGGACCAGACAATAAACAGATTCAGCATTTGGTGCTTCCGGTTGCCGCCGAGCGGGATATACACATAGTCCCGGAAGAACGAGCTCAGGGAGATATGCCACCTTCTCCAGAACTCCGTGATGGATTTGGAGGTATAGGGCAGGTCAAAGTTCTCAGAGTATTTGAAACCGAAAATCCGGCCCAGCCCGATGGCCATGTCGGAGTAGCCCGCAAAGTCAAAGTAAATCTGCAGGGTATACATGGCGATTCCCAGCCAGACGCCCACCGCCGTGGACTGGGAGAGCGTGCCGTCCAGCATTTTCCCCGCCACTGCGCCGCAGTAGTTGGCGATCAGAACCTTTTTGCCGAGGCCGAAGGAAAACCGCGTCAGACCGTAAAACGCGCCCTTCATGGTGGTCCTGCGCTCGGTAAGCTGCGGCTCGATCTCCGAATAGCGGACTATGGGACCGGCGATCAGCTGCGGGAACAGGGAAAGATAAAGCAAAAAGTCGCGGTAGGACCGCTGCACCTTCACCTCGCCGCGGTAAACGTCGATGGAATAGGTCATGGCCTGGAAGGTATAGAAGGAAATGCCGATGGGCAGCGAAATCTGTGGCGCGGCAATGGAAAGGCCGGTGATGGCGTTCAGGTTCTCCACCAAAAAGCCGGTGTACTTGAAGAGGCCCAGCAGCAGCAGATTGATGACCACGCACACCACAATACTGGCCTTCCGGCGGCTGTGCTTCCTGGCTGCGCCCATGAGGAGGCCGCAAAAATAGTTGACGAACGCAGAAAACAGCATGAGGAGCACATAGACCGGCTCTCCCCACGCATAAAATATCACGCTCATGATCACGAGCACATTGTTCTTCTGGTTGACGCTGGAGCTGCAAAGATACAGGATCAATGTCAGCGGCAAAAACAGGAACAGAAAAATCAGGCTTGAAAAGACCAACAGACACCATTCCATTCTTTATAGTTTCAAATCGTAAATCCTAGCATACCAAATTCCGACCGCAAATTCAACCTTTATTCTTCCAAAATACGAAATCCAGCCGATTCTTTCCGTTTGGTTTTTCGTTGATTCTCGGTGCAAATTCAGCAAATCGCCTTGTTTTTTTGCGCCATTCTGGACAAAATTCCGCCTGGTCGCAATGTTTCGACGCCCTACTGCGTGGGTTCTTTATAGTGCTTCTCGTTTATTTTGTTTCATTTCTTGTTGGATTCCATGGAAACTACTCTGTTTGTTTCCGTTGTTTTTTGAAAATCGGATTGCAAAACCCCACGCTTTATGATAAAATAAACCCCACATAAAACAAAGGAAAGAGGCGTATTCCCGTGCTGGCAATCGAACGGAAAAATGAAATTATGGCCAAGCTGCGGGCGGAACAGCGGGTGCTGGTCGGCGAGCTCAGCGCCTGTTACGGCGTCACGGAGGAGACCATCCGCCGCGACCTGGACAAGCTGGAAAAAGAGGGATACGCCACCAAAACCTACGGCGGCGCGATCTGGGGAAACAGCACCAAGTCCGACCTCTCTTACACCATCCGAAAAAAGGCCAACGTGGACGCCAAGCGCACCATTGCCGAACTGGCCGCCTCCGTCATCGAGGACGGCGACCACCTCATGCTGGATGACAGCTCCACCTCCCTGTTTCTCGCCAAGCAGATCAAGGAAAAGAAAAATCTCACTGTCATCACCAATTCTATCGAGGTGATTGTGGAACTGGCCGGTGTCGATGGCTGGACCATTATGTCTACCGGCGGCACTTTGAAGCAGGATTCTCTGGCGCTAATCGGCTATCAGGCCCAGCAGACCATCCGCAACTACCATGTGGACAAGGCGTTCATCTCCTGCAAGGGGCTGGATCGAAACAACGGCGCCACCGATTCCAGTGAATACCATTCGCTCAATAAAAAAGCCATGATTCAATCGGCGCGGCAGACCTACCTCTGCCTGGATGCCAGCAAGTTCGACAAAACCTCCTTCGTCCAGATCGGCGGCTTTTCTGAGCTTTCCTCCGTGATCACCAACCGCGCACCGGACGCCGCGTGGCTGGAGTTTTTCCATGACCTTCACTTCCCGTGTCTCTATCCGGAAGGCTGTACGGAGTAAGCCGCCACTCCGTCACCCGGAGCTGCTGCGGTGGCTGGACGCCAAGCGCCGACTCTGTTCTGCCGGCCGGCGGAGGCGGCTTTAATCAACAAAAAAGACGGCGCGTGACGCGCCGTCTTTTGGTTTCGCGCGGAACCCCGCGCTATCCTTCCCCGCAGCGCCCGCCGGGATTGTGGCAGGCGCTGCGGCTTCTGTTTTCGATCTTATCGCGAGCCGGCAAATTCCAGCAGCTTTGCCGCGTCCAACTTGTCATAGCGCCGAATCAGGTCGGCCAGCTCGGCCGCGATCCGCTTGGCACCGCCAACAGAATTGCTCTCAATGTTGAGGGGTAGCAGCGGATCGTGGAGGGAAAGCCGCAGCAGGAACCAGCCGTTCCCATGGGTTTCGTCCAGATTCATCCGAACGCCCTCGAAGTTGTCCGGCGCGAGAGACCAGCCCGCTTTTGTCTCCACGATGGCTGTCAGCTCGTCAATCACCCTTTGCCCATACGTCTTGAAATCCTCCACCTGAATCCCCATGCGGAATTCGCAGCTCTCCGCCGGCTCCTCCAGCGTCTCAATCAGCGAGTGAAGCGTGTAGCCCTGCTTTTTGCCGCGCGCCAGCTCGATCAGCAGCTTCGTGACCAGGTACGCGCCGTCGTCGAGAAAATAATTCTCCTTCAGTGCGCCGTGGCCGGAGGTCTCCATGGCAAGCTGTGTGTCCTGCCCCGCTGCATTCAGGCGAATCGCCTCGTTGATGACGTTGCGGTAGCCGCGCTTGAAGCGGTGGTGGACGCCGCCCTTCTCCGCGATAAACCTGGCCAGACCGGCCGACGTAATGGAGTCCGTGACAATGGTCGTACCCGGATGCTCCCGCAGCAGAATCGCCGACAGCATGGCGATCAGGCGATTCCGATTCAGTTCACTGCCGTCGGACAGGACCGCGCCCGCGCGGTCCACATCGGTGTCGAAGATGATGCCGAGGTCTGCCTTACTCTCCCGAACAGCCTCCTGGATGCTCTCCATGGCGGCCTCGTTTTCCGGGTTTGGAATGTGGTTGGGGAAGCTGCCGTCCGGGTCCAGATAGCGGCTGCCCTCGGTGTTCGCGCCCAGGGGCTTCAATACCTTGTCCACATAGAAGCCGCCCGCGCCGTTGCCCGCGTCGACCACAACGCGGAAGCCGGCAAGCGGCTGCGCCTCTCCGGTGGCCGCGCGGATTTTTCCTGCCAGCAGCGCGGCATATTCGCTCATAAATTCACCGGTTTCAATGCTGCCCGCGGAAAGGCCGGTCTGCGCATCGGAACCGGCATAGGCCAGAATTTCTTTGATATCGCCGCTCTCCGCACCGCCCGCGGCGGTGAAGAACTTGAACCCGTTGCGATTAAATGGCAGATGGCTGGCTGTAATCATCACAGCGCCGTCAAACCGATCGCCCTCCGTCACGGTGCTCATAAACATGGCGGGGGTACTGGCCATACCAAGGTCCGTCACCAAAACGCCTTGCCGCGCCATGGCGTCGCAAAACCAGGCGCTGAGCTGCGCCCCGGACAGCCGGGAGTCACGGCCAACAGCCACCCGCAGTGCCTGCGCTCCCCCAATTTTGGCGCAGAGCCACAGCGCAAAGCCCCGGCCAATGTCCCGACAGGCCTGCTCCGTCAGATTGACGTGCTGTCCTTCGATGCCCTCCAGGGCGACGCCTCGGATGTCGCTGCCGTTCTGCAGCTTTTTGTAATCCATATCGGTTCCTCCCAACATTCTCGCAGTATCGTCGGTTTTCGGCTTTTATCATACCACCTTCCCGCCACGATTTCAACGTATTTTCTGTTTTCCTTTTGTTTTCAGCGTAACGTTTCTGTCGCTTTGCTTTGTTTTATACTTGATTTTAGGCGGTTGCGGGAACGAGCGCTTTTATGGTATACTGTTTAAAAAGAGCGAACCGAGGCGAATCATGAAGAAAATCACCATTGGGGTTCTGGCCCATGTGGACGCGGGAAAGACCACGCTTTCGGAAGGCCTGCTCTACCGGGCCGGTGCCATCCGAACGCTGGGTCGGGTGGACCATCGGGACGCCTTTCTGGATACGGAGGCGCTGGAGCGGGCGCGTGGCATCACCATTTTTTCAAAGCAGGCTCTGCTGACCGCTGGAAATACCAGAATTACACTGCTGGACACGCCGGGCCATGTGGATTTTTCCGCGGAGATGGAACGGACGCTGCAGGTGCTCGACTATGCGTTGCTGGTCGTCAGCGGCACGGACGGCGTGCAGGCCCATACCGAGACGCTCTGGCAGCTATTGCGGCGCTACCGGATTCCCACCTTCCTGTTTGTCACGAAACTGGACCTGCCCGGTCCCGGCCGGGAAGCGATTCTTCAGGAACTGCGCAGCCGCCTCAGCGAGGACTGCGCCGACGCCATGCTGCCCTCCTTCCACGAAGAGGCCGCGCTGCGGGACGAGGCGCTGCTCGGCCGCTTTCTGGAACGCGGCGCGCTGGCCGACAGCGAACTCTCCGAGCTGATCCGCAGTCGCCGCCTGTTTCCCTGCTACTTTGGCTCCGGCCTGAAGCTGGACGGCATCGACGCGCTGCTGGAGGGCCTGGACCGGCTAACCGTCCCCCCGGACTGTGGCCCGACATTTGGAGCCAAGGTCTACAAAATTCTGCGGGACAGCCAGGGAAACCGTATGACCTGCCTGAAGCTGACCGGCGGCAGTTTGTCGGTCCGCACCCAGATTTCCTACCAAACAGACGACGGGGCGCCGCTTTCGGAAAAAGTCACCTCCCTCCGCCTCTATTCTGGCGCGCGGTTTGAGAGCGTGCAGGAGGCGGAGGCGGGAACCGTCTGCGCAGTTCTGGGCCTCACCGGCACCTATCCCGGTCAGGGACTGGGCGAGGAGACCTCCTCCGCCGCGCCGGTGCTGACGCCGGTCATGACCTACGGCCTGACGCCGCCGGACGGCTGCGACCCGCGCGAACTCCTGCAAAAGCTGCGCGAGTTGGAGGAGGAGGACCCGCTGCTCCACCTCGTATGGGACCCCCGTCTGCGGGAAATTCAACTGCATCTGATGGGGGAAATCCAGATTGAGGTGCTGCGCAGCCTGATTCTCTCCCGCTTCGACGCGGACGTGCGAATCACTGACGGGCGGATTCTCTACAAGGAGACCATCGCCGCACCGGTGGAGGGCGTCGGCCACTTCGAACCGCTGCGCCACTACGCCGAGGCCCATCTTCTGTTGGAGCCGCTTCCGCTGGGCGCGGGCCTGCAATTCGGCAGCTGCTGCGGCGAAGATGTACTGGACCGGAACTGGCAGCGGCTGATTCTGACCCATCTGCAGGAACGGCAGCACCTCGGCGTGCTGACCGGCTCCCCCATCACCGATATGAAGCTGACGCTGGTTTCGGGCCGTGCCCACCTCAAACACACGGAGGGTGGCGACTTTCGACAGGCTACCTATCGGGCTGTCCGGCAAGGCCTGATGCAGGCGAAAAGCATCCTGCTGGAGCCGGTATTTTCCTTCCGGCTGGAGGTTCCCCAGGCGCAGATCGGCCGCGCGATTCAGGACCTCCGCGCCAGGCAATCCGCCATGTCCGCCCCGGAGAGCGTCGGCGACAGCGCCGTGCTGGAGGGCGTCGCGCCGGTCGCCACGCTGCGCGGCTACCAGCGAGAGCTGACGGCTTACACAGGCGGCCGGGGGCGGCTGGCCTGCCGGGTTTCCGGTTACGCGCCCTGCCACAATCAGGAGGAGGTCGTCGCCGCGTGCCAATACGATCCGGAAAGTGATCTGGAACACACGCCGGACTCCGTGTTTTGTGCCCATGGCGCGGGCTTTTCGGTCAAGTGGAACCAGGTGCCGCAATATATGCATCTGGAATCCTGCCTGCGGCAGCGCCGCACGGACGCGCCGCCCCGGGTGCGGACCCAGAACCTGAATCTGGAGGAAAAGGAGCTGCAGGCGATTCTGGAGCGGGAATTCGGCCCTATTCGGCGCGCGCAGTACCGCTCCCCCGCCCCGCGGCAGACGGCGAAGCCGTCCGCCTATACGCCCCGCAAAAGCGTCCTGATCGTGGACGGCTACAACGCCGTCTTCGCGTGGGACGGCCTGCGGGCGCTGGCGGCCTATGATCTGGACGCCGCCCGGACCGCGCTGATGGACATTCTCTGCAACTACCGGGCATTTGTGGGCTGCGACCTGATTCTGGTCTTTGACGCCTACCGCGTCCGGGACGGACGCGGCGAAAAATTTGACCACCGCGGCGTTCAGGTGGTCTTTACGAAGGAAAACGAGACCGGCGACCAATATATTGAGCGCCTGTCCCATGAGATCGGCAAAAATGACGCCGTCAAGGTGGTCACCTCCGATGGCCTGATCCAGCTCTCCGCCCTGCGGGCTGGGGTACTGCGCATGTCCATCTCCGAATTTCAGGAGGACGTGGAGCGGGTCTGCCGCCAGATTGGCGCGTATACAAGGGAGAAAGTCTGATGGAACTGGACGAGCTGCTGCGGCGGGCGGAGGACCTCTGCCGCCGCTGTGAAAAGACCGCCTCCGTCACCTCCACGGCGTTTCTGACGCCGGCGGAACAGGCGGAGGTGCAAAAATGGGCCGCGCCGCAGGGCGACTGCACACTGCTGCTGCGCGGCGGTCACCAGGACTGCGAGCGGAAGGCGGCCTTTTTCCTGCCCTACTATCTGGATGCGAAGGAATTCGACGAGGCCGCTCAGATTAAGGTCATCCGGGCCGTGGCCGGGTTCGGCGAGCCGGGCCACCGGGACTACTTAGGGGCCGCGCTGGGCCTCGGCATCCGCCGGGAGTGGCTGGGTGATATCTGGATTGACGGCCCCGCTGCCTATCTGTTCTGCCTGCCCTCGGTAGAGTCCCATCTGCTTGGGTCTCTCGACAAGGTGGGCAGGTTCGGCGTTCGAACGGAATCCGTCCTGCTGTCGGCGGTGCCAGCGCCGGAGCGGCGGGTCCAGGTCCGCAGCTTCACGGTGCAGTCTCCGCGGCTGGACACGGTGCTCTCCGGCCTCTTTCACCTTTCCCGCACCGCGGCGGCCGAGCTGATTCAGGCCGGCGCGGCGACCCTCAACTATCAGCCCTGCCTCAAGCCGGACGCGCCGATCCGCGTGGGCGACGTACTCTCCCTGCGTGGGCACGGCAAGGGCACCGTCGCCGAACTGGGCGGCTCCTCCCGAAAGGGCCGTCTGTTTGTAACCGCGGAGCTGCTGCTTTGACGGCAGAATACCCCTTGCGCTGCCTGACAAAAGGCGGTACTATGAGGGACAAAGAGAGAGTGACTTTCATGACCGAGTACTTTGATCTGCGCCGTGAGGACGGCAGCAAAACCGGAGAAACCAAAGCGCGGGCGCTGGTCCACCGCGACGGTGACCTCCACGGCACCGCCCATGTCTGGCTGGCCCGTCCCCATGGCGACAGCTTTGACCTGCTGCTGCAAAAACGCAGCGACGGCAAGGACGCCTACCCCGGCTGCTGGGATATCTCCTCCGCCGGGCACCTTCCGGCGGGCAGTGATTTCCTGGAAAGCGCCCTGCGGGAGCTGCGGGAGGAGCTCGGCGTGTCCGCGCGCGCGGAGGATCTGGAATTGATCGGCTTCCGCCGCCGCAAACTGGAAACGGAATTTTACGGCCGTCCCTTTCGTGACAGCGAATACGCGGCGGTCTATCTCTGCCTTCTGCCCGTCGAGCCGGAGGCGCTGCAGTTGCAGCGGGAGGAGGTCTCCGCCGTCCGTTACCTGGAATTTTCCACCATTTTGTGCGGTCTGGGCCGGGCCGACTTTCCCAACTGCCTTTATGAGGACGAGCTTCAAATGGTGAAGCAAGCTTATGAATTGAGAAGGAGTCACATATGAAAAAAGCACTTGTTCTGTTGGCACTTTTCCTGCTGCTCTGCGGCTGCAGCAGTCAGCAAACCGTCAGCAATTCTATCCCAGACCCCGCTGTAACCTCTGCGGAGACACAGGTCTGCACCACCTGCGACACAATTCCGCAGACCACGCCGGAAGACGAGACAGAACCCGCCGCGACGGATACCACAACCCCTGCCAGCGACCCCAGTGACGAGACCGTACCCCTGACCGGGTCTGCAGACCCGGTCTCCAACATAGACGAGACCGTCACGGGCATCCACTACCACAACAATCTAAGCGCCTACTATTCCGGCAACGTGCTGGTCTGCGGCGACTACGCGCTGGAGTACTTCTCAATGAGTAAAAGCGGCTGCGCCGACTGGGCCGCCGCCGTCAACGCCTTTGCCGCTCGGTTCCCGGCGGTCCATGTCAGCGCTCTGCTGGTCCCAAAATGCTGCGCCTTTCACGCTCCGGCCGGCTTTGATAACCAGTATGACAACCAGGCCGCCTACATTTCGGCGACCTACGCGCAGCTTCAGGATGGAATTACCGCCGTGGACGCAGCCAGTCTGCTGGCGGAACACAGCGGCGAGTACCTCTATTACCGCACGGACCACCACTGGACGTCGCTCGGCGCCTACTACGCCTCCGCAGCCTACTGCCGCGCCGTCGGCATCACGCCGCGGCAGCTCAGCTCCTATGAGACCACGGTGCAGACCGGCTACGTCGGCTCGCTCTACTCCTTCTGCACGGAGCCGCCCGCCTGTCTGAAAACGAATCCAGACTACACGGTCTGCCACCTGCCGCTGGCAGAGTATGAGATGACCTATGACAACGGCAGCGGCTTTCTGGACGGGTTGGCGCTCAACACTGAAACCAACGCCTACGCCTCGGCGTTTCTCGGCGGCGACAACGCCCTGACCAAGATCACCACGAACAACCAAACCGGCCGCAGGCTGCTGATTTTCAAAGAGTCCTACGGCAACGCCTTCGTTCCCTACATGATTGACTACTACGATGAAATTATTGTCGTGGACATCCGGGAAGACACGGACAGCGTCGCTTCTATCATTGCAAATTATGGAATCACCGACGCGCTCGTCATCAACAACGTCCAGGCCTCAGAAAGCCTCCCTGCCGATCTTGCCGCAAAGCTTGCGTCCTAACGGCCGGAGCTACGTTACTATAGAAAAAGAGGATCTTTCATGCGATTCATTTTTATCCGGCACGCAGAACCAGACTATGAGCACAACACCATTACGGAAAAAGGCCACCGGGAAGCAGCCATTCTGGCACAACGCATTAAGAACTGGCAGGTCGATCGATTTTACTGTTCCCCCTTGGGCCGGGCACAGGACACCGCGCGGCCGTCCCTGGAGCTTTTGGGCCGCAAGGCCGTTACATTGGACTGGCTGCAAGAGTTTCGGGGTACTGCCTATAACGAGATAACGGGCAGCGCGGACGGCTGCTGGGATATGTACCCGGAATGCTGGACCGCACAGCCGGCCCTTTACGGCAAGGACCATTGGGACGACGCGCCGCTGCTCGCGGGCACCAACTGCCGGGCAGAATACGACGATGTCATCCGTAATCTGGATGGTCTGCTGGCCTCCTGTGGCTACCACCGGGAACAAAACTGCTACCGGGTAGAGCGGCACAGCGACGAAACGCTGGTGTGCTTCTGCCATCTCGGCATCACCTGCATCATGCTGTCCCATCTGCTCGGCATCTCCCCCATTGTTTTGCTCCACTCGCTCTTTATCCCGGCCTCGTCTGTCACAATTGTGCAGTCCGAGGAACGGAATCCGGCAATCGCCTCTTTCCGCTGCCAGTCCATTGGCGACACCAGTCATCTGTACGCCGCCGGGGAGCCGGTCTCCTGGATGGCTTCTTTCGCCCACCCCTTCCAGGAGCGGCCCTATTCCAATCTGGAAACGCCGAGATTCTAACACAAAAACACCCCTTTGCGGGTGCGCTTCGGGTTCGGTAAAACGGACAATGAAAAAGGCCCCAATCGCAGGATCATCAAACTGCGATTGGGGCTTTCCTTTTTCGATTTTAAGAAACGAAGAAAACAATCAAGATATACTGTATTCTTCTCTGGTTTCCCACCAGCCGAAAGCTACAATGGCGTTGATCGTCTCAGGGCTGGAAGATGTCAGGAATAGCAGAACATTTCCGCCCGGCGGTATGATGATTTTCCCGTCCTCTTCCGACGCCAAAGTAGTATAGGGGGGCACAATGCGGCCGAAGATATTGACTCCGCCGGAGGGTGTTTCCCCAGTGGATTGTACATATCGCAATTGAACCTTGTGGTCGGTTTTTGGAGTGAGCGCCGTGTTCGTCGGAGAAATGAATGAGGAAGAAGCCGAATCTCCTGACAGAACCGCATTCAACCAAAGTTTGGCAGAAATCACACTGGAAGAAAAATTGGAGATGGTAAATACATTAAAAAACAGATTCCTGTGGGAATCGGGGGGATTGCATAATGCTGCCCATGCATTGCTGCCGTTGCCGACAAACAATGTCGGAGTCTGCCCAATAAAATATTTTCCTTGCAGGGATTGATATAATGGATTCGTAAGATCAACTACTTGCTGTAATGGTTTTACAGGTAGTTCGTGACTACAAACGGTATTCATATCCGACACAGAACCCCATCCTTTTTTCGTGTTCATTTTATCTATGATACGTTTTTCTGTGGACTTTTGTGATTCCAGGGTCGGACCGCTGTTCCCAGAAAACCGGAAAGACCACGCCAAAGGTGTTCTCCTTCGGAGTGGTCTTTCCGGTTTTGGCCCCGCGTAAGGTGCGTCGGTCAAGAATTGATTTGCTGCGGCAAATTTCTTTGCGCAGCGTCCCTTACGGGGTGTTTTTCTCGCTTGCTCTGACCACTTCCACAACGGTCAGCGTTCGCTCCGCCACTTGGAAACGCACGTCGAATCCGGCAAAGGACAGGCCATACCGACGGTTTTCGTCCGTCTGATAGGACGGACGCGGGTCCTGCTCCAGAACGCCAAGCAGCGCCTCCCGTCTGCCATCCGGGATTTTTTCGAGCAGCTCCGGCGGGAACTCCACCTTGAGCTGATAGTCCCGGTGGCTCGCCGTAAAGCCACGGCCGGCCTCCGGGTGGCTGTCCACATCCGGCACATAGGGCTTGATATCCAGAATCGGCGTGCCGTCCATCAGATCGGCCCCGGCCACATAGAGCACCGGCCCCAGTTTTGGGTCCAGCTCCACCCGGTCCAGTCGGACGCTGGAGAGCCCAATGGGGCTGGGACGGAAAGGCGACCGCGTGGCAAAGACGCCCATGCGGGCGTTGCCGCCGAGGCGCGGCGGCCTGACCGTGGGCGACCAGCCGCTTTGCAGCGACGCGGAAAACTGCCAGATCAGCCAGATATGCGTAAAATCTTCCAGGCCCCGCACCGCGTTTGGATCCCGGTATTCCTCCTCAAAGACCACTGTGGCCCGCAGTTCTTCCACCAGCCCGCTCTGCCGCGGAATTCCGAATTTCGTTTTAAAATCGCTGTGAATCCGCGCAATGATCTGCATGTTTACCGCTTCGCCCATACTTCCCCGCCTCCGTTTTCTATAACATAACACATTGGCCGCGCCTTTTCAAACGGAAGAAATTGTGCTATGATGATTTTAACATAAGCATAAAGGAGAGTGTACAAATGCAGTATCGTTCCTTTCAAGGGTTAACGCTTTCCCGGCTGGGCATGGGAAATATGCGGCTTCCCACCACCGCCGACGGCCAGGTGGACCTGGAAAAAGCCCGCGCAATCCTCGAATACGCCTACCAACATGGCGTCAATTATTTCGACACCGCCTATTCCTATCACGGCGGCCAGTCGGAGCCGGTGGTCGGCGAGATTCTGAAGCAGTTCCCCCGGGACACCTGGTATCTGGCCACCAAAATGCCGGGTCACGAAATCAACCCCAACTTCCAGCCGAAGCCCATCTTTGCGGAGCAGCTGCGCCGCTGTCAGGTAGATTACTTTGACTTCTACCTGCTGCATAACGTCTATGATAAATCCGTTGAGGTCTATTCGGATGAATCGCTCGGTATTATTCCCTTCCTGCAGGAACAGAAAAAGGAAGGAACAATCCGGCATTTTGGCTTCTCCACCCATGCGTCTTTGGACGTGCTGCGCCGCTTCCTGGACCGCTATGACGGCGTCTTTGAGTTTGTCCAGATGCAGCTTAACTATCTGGACTGGACGCTGCAAAACGCCGAGGCGACCTATGCGCTGCTGCGGGAACGGAATCTGCCGGTGATCGTCATGGAGCCATGCCGCGGCGGCAAGCTGGCAAAGCTGCCCGAGGACGCGGAGCAAAAGCTGCGGGCCTTCCGTCCCGACGACTCCGACGCCAGTTGGGCCTTCCGCTGGCTGCAGGAAAAGGAGGGCGTTCAGATTGTGCTCAGCGGCATGTCGACGATGGAGCAAATCAGAGAAAACGTCAGGACCTTCTCTGAAGAAAAGCCCCTGACAGAGGAAGAGCGGGCTTGCCTGGAAGGGATCACCGGAGAAATGCTGAAGAATCTGATTCCCTGTACTGCCTGCCGTTACTGCTGCAAGAGCTGCCCGCAGGAGCTGAATATTCCGCGTCTCATCTCCCTCTACAGCGACTTTGTCCTCGGGAATACCCTGACGTCCAGCATGCTGGTGGACTCCCTCCCGGAGGACAAGCAGCCGCAGGCCTGCATTGGCTGCGGAAACTGCCGTCAGGTCTGCCCGCAGGGCATCGACGTTCCCGACATTATGAAGAAATTTGCGGAATTGCTGCGCGGCATCCCCCACTGGACCGAAATCTCGAAAGAGCGTGCCAAGCTCCATGTCTATGAGTAACCGGTTGCTTTGGCCGTCTGTGGGATTCTCTCCCGCGGGCGGCCCGCCGCATCCGCGCTGCGCCTCCCCGGAAATTTCTGCGCGGAGCATTGCTTTTTCCGCTTTCGCATGCTACCATAGTATCATCTGAAAATTGGGAGGCGTGCGTCATGGCTCTGCCGAAAAGCGCCGCGACAGATCAACTGTTTCAGTCTTTTCTGACGCTGGAAACGTTGGAGGACTGTTATCGGTATTTTGAGGATCTCTGCACCATCAAGGAGGTGCAGGCCATGTCCCAGCGGCTGGAGGTCGCCCGGCTGCTCCGCGCCGGTGAATCCTACCAAAAGGTCACGGATGACACCGGCGTCAGTTCCGCCACCGTCGGCCGGGTCAAGCGCTGCCTCGACTACGGCACCGGCGGCTATCACATGATCCTGGAGCGGGAGGACCAAAGCAAATGACCGTTCCGCTTCCTATGGACACCAAGATCCGCCCTGCCGAGCAGCGGGACTACCCCGCCATTCTCGAAATCTACGCCCGCGCCAGGCGCTATATGGCCGAAACGGGCAACCCGAACCAATGGGGTGAAAATCATCCGCCTGTCACCGCCGTGCAGCGGGATATCGCGCAGCACCGCAGCTACGTCTGTGTGGTCTGCGGCGCCATTGAGGCGGTCTTTATGCTGCAAAGCGGCGAGGACCCGACCTATGCGAAGATCGACGGCGCATGGCGCAGCGACGCGCCCTACCACACGGTGCACCGCATCGCCTCGTCAGGCCGCTACAGCGGTATCTTCGACTTCTGTATCCAGTGGTGCTACTCCCGTGTCGGCCACCTGCGAATCGACACGCACGAAGACAACCGGGTCATGCAGCACCTGATTCTGAAAAACGGCTTTACCCGCTGCGGCATCATCGACCAGCCCGACGGCTCCTCACGGATCGCCTATGAAAAGCTATAAAAATCCCCGCGGTCCCTGTACAGGGACCGCGGGGGCTTTTCTATATTTCCCGTTCCTCAACGGTTGCGCCCTGTTGATCGACGGGAAGCGGGGTGACGCTCCAAGCCGGCAGCAGCTTCGCCAGCGATTCCCGCACTTTCTCCGCAAAGGACGGATCTGTGGTCACGCACAGAAAGGTTGGTCCTGCGCCGCTGAGGACAAAGGCCAACGCGCCGCACGACCGCGCTGCCTGCTCCGCCACATCGCTGCCTGCGATCAGAGGCTTGCGGTAGGGCTCATGAAAGCGGTCTGCCATGGCCATGGCAATCAGCCGCTCGTCACCGGCTTCCAGCGCCCGCAATAAAATCGCGCCATGGGATACGTTGAATACCGCGTCCTGATAGGTCAGGGTCTTGGGCAGCGCCGCGCGGGCTTTTCTGGTGGAAAACTCAAAATCCGGAATCAGCGCCACGAAATGCACCCTTGGATGAATCGGGCAGCGGACCATCACCGGTTTCCCGTCCACCAGCATGGAGGCGGTCAGGCCGCCGAAAATGGCCGGCGCCAGATTGTCCGGGTGCCCTTCGATCCGGTTGCAGACCTCCAATAATTCCTCCCGCGAAAGCGGACTGCCGTGGAAGGCGTTGGCGGCCAACGCGCCCGCCGCAATCAGAGACGAGGAAGAGCCAAGCCCGCGGCAAATGGGGATGCCGGTTTCAATTTCGATTCGGAGGCCCATGGGCGAGAGCCCCATCCGCTCCATGGCCGCGCGGTAGCCGGTGACAGCCAGGTCGTCCTCATTCGCATAGATCTCTTCAAAGCCGACAAACGAAAAGCCGTTCTCCTGCTCCGTGAAGCGCAGTGTGTTGTACATTGCGAGCGCGCAGCCGAAGCAGTCAAATCCCGGTCCCAGATTGGCCGTCGTGGCCGGTACTCGAATTGTAATCTGCATCAACTCATTCCCCCCACTTCCGCAGCACATAGGGCAGAATTTCGTCCCGTCCGATCACATCCCGGTGCAGTACAGGGCGCGCGGCCAAGCCCCGCAGATTGGGCGGTACCGGCACCTGCGTCTTCTCGGCAAGCCGGTCCATCGCGGCAAACTCATCCGTGTCAGGCCGCTCTCCCAGCGCCTCCAGCACGGCGGCCGGGAATTTATAGGGCGACGCGGTGGAGAGCACCACAAGCGGCCCTTTTGCGCCCGTGGCACGGTACTGCTGCGCCACGTTCCAGGCCACCGCCGTATGGGGGTCCATCAGGTAGCCGTATGTGTCATAGACCGCGCCGATCGTCTCCTTCGTGGCGGCCTCATCACAGCAGCCCGCCCAGAATTCCTCCTGAATATCCCGGAGCATCCCGTCTGAAATCTGATAGACGCCGGTTGTCCGCAGCGACTCCATCTGCGCCCGAATCAGCGCTGAATTCCGGCATTTTAAGTACAGCAGCCGCTCCAGATTGCTGGAAACCAGAATGTCCATGGACGGTGAAATGGTCTTGTGGAACGTCCGGTTCCGATCGTAGCGGCCGGTCCGAAGAAACTCGGTCAGAACATCGTTCTCATTGGAGGCGCAGACCAACCTGCCCACCGGCAGCCCAAGGCCTTTCGCAAGATAGCCCGCCAGAATGTCGCCGAAATTTCCGGTCGGCACCACATAGCTGAGCTTCTCGCCCGCCGAAATCCGCCCGGCGCGGACGACGTCCCCGTAGGCCTTAAAATAGTAGACGATCTGCGGAATCAGACGCCCGATGTTGATGGAGTTGGCCGAGGACAGCCGTACCGGCTTCCCCTCCAGCAGCTTTTGATCGGTGCAGGTCTGAAACACGTTCTTGACGCCGGTCTGGGCGTCGTCAAAGTTGCCGCGGATGGCGCAGACCGACACGTTCTGCCCCTGCTGCGTCGCCATCTGGGCCTTCTGGACCCTGCTGACGCCCTCTTCCGGGTAAAACACGACGATCTTCGTGCCGAGCACATCGCGGAAGCCCTCCAGCGCCGCCTTGCCGGTGTCGCCGGAGGTGGCGGTCAGGATGACGATTTCATCGGTTTCGTCCTGTTTTTCGCGGGACGCGGTCACAAGCTGCGGCAGCATACAGAGCGCCACGTCCTTAAAGGCGCTGGTGGGTCCGCGGAACAGCTCCAACACGAAGTCCTCGCCCACTGCAACAGTCGGCGTCAGCTCCGCCGTCTCGAATCTGTCATCATAGGCGCGATGAACCAGCCGCGTCATCTCTTCGGCGGAGAACTCCGGCAGCAGCGCCTCCATGATCTTCGCGGCCAGCTCCATGGTGTTTTGGGAAATCAGATCCCTCCAGTCCAGCTTTGGCAGCCGGCCGCCCTGCGGGACATATAATCCACCGTCCGGCGCGATCCCCTGCAGAATGGCCCGGGAGCCGGACACAGCACAGTCGTCGCCTCTGGTGCTTTGATAAAGCATACAAATTTCTCCACTCTATTTTGTCTTTTTACTCTGACTATTTTACATTGTTTTTATGATAAAGTCAAGTGTCTTTGTATGGAGAACATTCGAAGGCGCGCACGCAAAAAAAAGGCGGCGCTGCAACATAAGGCATTTGCAGCGCCGCTCGGGAAAATCACAGTACGGTCAGAATCTCCTCCACGCGGGAGGTATCGGCGTCCTCAATGCGCCCGGCATCCACGAGGCCAGACAGCGCGGGGTCAATCGGCAGACGGGCCAGTACCGGCAGGCCATAGTCCGCGGCGACCTGATCGAGGTGGCTCTCGCCGAACACGGATATTTTCTTTCCGCAGTCCGGGCACCGGAGATAACTGTAGTTCTCCACGAAGCCCAGAACAGGAATCTTCATCATGTTGGCCATGTTGACCGCCTTCCGAACGATCATGGAGACCAGATCCTGCGGCGAGGTGACCAGAATCACGCCGTCGATGGGCAGCGACTGGAACACGGTCAGCGGCACGTCGCCGGTTCCGGGAGGCATATCGACGAACAGGTAGTCGAGCTCGCCCCAGTTGACGTCGGTCCAGAATTGCTTGACCGCCCCGGCCAGAATCGGCCCGCGCCAGAGGACCGGCGAGGTCTCGTCATCAAGCAGTAAATTGATGGACATGATCTGTACGCCGCCCCCGGAGAGCGCCGGATACAGGCCGCCGCCGTCCTGACCGCGGCACTCGGTGACACCGAACGCCTTGGGAATGGAGGGGCCGGTAATGTCGGCATCCAGAATGCCGACGGATTTGCCGCGGCGGCTCATGGCCACGGCCAGCAGCGAGGTAAGCGTGCTCTTGCCGACGCCTCCCTTGCCGCTGACGACGGCAATCACCTTTTTGATTTTGGAATTCGCGTTCAGTTCCGCGTGCAGATCCTCGTGCTGGTCCTCCTCGCGGCTGTCGCAATTCTCCTGGCAGCTGGAACAGTTGCCGTTGCAGGATTCGCTCATGTTACTATCTCCTTTGTCGCACATTGGCATTATTTCCATTACTATACCGATTTCGCGCGGCGCTGTCAAGGCGTCAGCCGCCCAACGCCAGCGATGCCGCCTCCCACTGCTCCAGCAGGGCCGCAAGCGCCGCCTCCGCCTCGCCGTGGGTCTCCATCAGCGCGGCCAGGCGCTGATAGTCCGTCGCGGCCGCCTCAATCTCCGCTTCAAGTCCGGCCAGATCCTTTTCCTGGACATCGATCTCGCGCTCGAGCCGCCGGACCAGTTTTTCCGTGTCCCTGGTGCCGCCGGTTTTCGGCGGTTTTTCCTTTTTTTCTTTTCTGAGGGTGGGCGCGGCCTGCCGGGCCGCCGCCTCGCGTTCCTTGACGGCGCGGTATTTCTCATAGCCGAAGGGATAATCGCGGATGGCCCCGTCCTCCAACTCCCAGATCCGCTCCGCGAACTGCTTCACAAAATAGCGGTCGTGCGAGACGAAGAGAAGCGCCCCGTCGTATTCCTCGATGGCGGCCTCCACCCACTCCCGGGAGGCGATGTCCAGATGGTTGGTCGGCTCGTCCAGAATCAGCAGATTGATCTTTTCATCCATCAGCATGCACAGCCGCAGCCGCGACTGCTCGCCGCCGGACAGCGAAGCCACGGTCTTGAACACGTCCTCGCCCTGAAACAGATACATTCCCAGCCGGTCCCGGGCTGTCTGCGGCGTGCAGTTCTTCTCGTAGAGCATGGTGTCATAGAGCGTCCGCTCTGGGTGCTCGAAGTGGATGATCTGCGGCAGGTAGGCCCACTTGACCGTGGGGCCGAAGCGGATTTTCCCCATTCCCGGCTCTTCGCCCAGCAGAACCTGCAAAAACGTGGTCTTTCCGGTGCCGTTGTCGCCCAGAACGCCAATACGCTCGCCGCCCAACACCTGCAGCTCCACGTCCGAAAACAGCGTCCGGTCGCCGAAGGATTTTCCCAATCCCTTGACGCTGAGCACCTCGTCGCCGCGAAATTCCGTCTCTCCGAATTGGGCGCGCATGGTTTTTTCCTGCGTGGGCCGGTCGGTCGTTTTCATCCGGTCCATACGGTGCTGGATGGACATGGCGCGGCGGTACAGCGTACGGTTGTTGATACCCCAGCCCTTCATCCGCTCCACGGTGAACCCCAGCTGCTTTAATTTTGCCTGCTCCTGCTCGTACTGCTTCATTTGCAGCGCAAAGCGAGCCCGCTTTTCCTCCATATAGAAGGAATAATTTCCGCTGTAAAACTCGGCCTTACCGTCCGAGATCTCCACGATCCGCTGCACCACCCGATCCAGAAAAAAGCGGTCGTGGGAGATGGTCAGGACCGTGCCCTTGAATTTGAGGATATAGTCCTCCAGCCACTCCACGCTGCGCAGATCCAGATGATTGGTCGGCTCGTCCAGCAGCAGGATGTCGGTCTTTTCGAGCAGCAGTCTGGCCAGATTCACCCGGGTCTTCTCGCCGCCTGAGAGGCGGTCGAATTCCTGCCCGCGCATCGGCGCGGGGATGCCAAGGCCGTTGCAGATCTTGTCGACCTCCACATCCATCCCGTAGCCGCCGCCGAGCTCATAGCGGCTGGTCAGACCGTCGTACTCCCGCAGCAGAGCGTCGGAGGCGCCCTCCGCCATGCTGCGCTCAAGCCGCTCCATGTTTTTGCGGAGACGCACCAGCTCATCAAAGGCCGAGCGCAGCACCCGCTCCACGGTGTAGCCCTCGGGATATTGCGGAATCTGGGAGATCAGGCCCAGCCGCCTGCCGGGCGCGATCACAACTTCTCCCCCATCGAAGTCCATTTGGCCGGTCAGGATTTTGAACAGTGTGGTCTTTCCCGCGCCGTTTTTACCCATGATGCCGACCCGTTCGCCCTCCAGCACTTCGAACGACAGCCCGTCTAGGATGTTATTGCCTATTTCAAAGGATTTTACCAGTTCCTGTACAGATATTTCGGTCATTTCAACGTTCCTCAGATAAAAAATCGTCCCGGTCATAGAGGACGTTCAGCGCCTCCAGCAACCCGTTCGTGCTGAGATGGCGCGGCAGGCTGAGCGCCTGCTTGAGCTGTTCCCGCCGCGCCGCGCTGCCGTCCGAACCGGTCAGACCGACGGCATAAAGGTCCTTTTTGGTGATCGGAGTTCCGGCTTCCCGGGTCGCTTCCTCTCCCTCAAAGGTCGCGCCGGCGCGGCGCAGGGCCTCCAGCAGCGTTTCAGGGCGCATCCCCTCCACGCCGAGCTTCCCCTCTTTCCCGGGCTTTTCCTTGCGCGGCTCCTTGCCCGCTATGTCCGGCACATAGGCATGGAGCACCCGCCCGGTCTGAATGGCGCTCTTTAACCGGCCGCGGATCACGAAACCGGCACCGTCCGGATCGGTCAGAATAATCAATCCCCGCGTCTCGGCAACCCGCCGCAAAAAGGCGATCAGCTCGCGGTCCTTCATGACGGAAAAGCCCCTCGTCTCAAAAACCGGCGTATCCACCACCTGCCGCAGTGCATTTTTGTCGTATCGGCCCTCCACCACGATGGCCTCCCGGATTTTAACCATGTTTTGCCTCCTCGGAAAGCCGCAGCAGCAGAAGCCCCAACAGCCGCTCCGGATCGTCGTAAGAGGTTTTCATCTGGTAATCCGTCTCGGTGCAGAGCAGTACCGCCCGATCGCAGAATCCCTGGGTCACGCGAACCGCCGCAGCCATGGTCTTTCTGGCCGGGTAGTCGCCGATGCCGCAGAGCTTCATCAGGCTGTCGCCGCCTTTCCCGCCCGCTGCCAGCACCTTGGCGCAGCGCATCCGCCGCATCTGTGCCCCAATGGCCCCCAGAATCGGGATCGGCTCCTCCTGCATCTGGAAAAGCGTCCGCAGCTTTCCAAGCGCCAGGCCGTAGTCTCCGCCCGCGATGGCGTCCGTAATATCGAATACCACGGCGTCCAGCACCGGCTCCACCACGGCGTCGATGTCCGCCCGGCAGATGACGTCTTGCCCGGAATAGGCACAGACCTTCTCGATCTCCCCGACCAGCGCCGTCATACTGCCGCCGGTCCGGAAGATCAGATACTGACACAGCTTGTCGTCGATGTCCTTGCGGTACTTGAGAAAATGCCGCCGCACCCAACTCCCAAGTTCCCGCGCATCCTGCTTGCGGAATTCCACCTCCGTGCCGTGCTCCGTCAGGGCGGCAACCAGTTTTTTCTGGCGCTTGTCCGGCTTGTACTCCACGGTGTCGTAGCAAAACACCAGGCAGCAGTAGTCCGGCAGGTCCGACAGCATTGCAGTCATCCGCTCCCGGTCCGCCTCCGCCCCCTTGAAGAGGTCAAAGTCGTCCACCTGGACCAGCGTCCGCTCCGCCATCATGGGGAGCGCCTCTACCGCGTCCTGCAAGCCGTCGAGGCTCATGGTCTCCGGCGTAAAGCGATGAAAGTTGAACGCCTCCGCCGGGCCGCTCAGAAGCTGCTTGCGCAGCATATCCAAATAGTAGCGCTTCAGGTAGCTCTCCTCACCGTAAAAGACATAGAGGCGGCCCGGCTGCTTTTCCCGCAGCGCCGCCTTCAGCGCCGTCAGACCGTCGTTATTTTTCTGATAGGCCATGGGTCTCACCTCCTGACGGTAATCGTGCCGCTCTGGTCGGTTCTGTATGTCTCCGCACCGGCGGCCGCGATGCGGTACAGCGTCTCGGCTGCCGGGTGGCCGTAGGAATTCACACCGACGGAGATCACAACGGTCTCCGGCTTTGTGGCTTCCAGCAGCTCCTCGCCGGTGGAATACTGGGAACCGTGATGTCCCGCCACCAGCAGTTCAATATCGGGAAGCTCGTGGAGCAGCAACAGCCGGTCTTCCTGTGAAATGCCAAGATCGCCGGTCACCAGAATATCATAGTCGCCAAAGGTTGAAAGAATGCTCAGGCAGGAGGCATTCCCGCCCGCGTCGCTGACCGGCGCGAAAATCTCCAGGCTGCCTGCCCCAAAGGGGATCGTCAGGTCCCTGGTCACATAGTATACCTGCGTACCGCAGTCGGAAGCCAGTGTCTCCAGCTCCTGCCTTATACCGCTGTCGTCCTCAATGTCCGGCAGAAGCAGTACATCCACCGGAACCCGCGAAAAAAGCTGACGGACGCCGCCGGTATGGTCGTCGTCGTAATGGGTCAGAATCAGATAATTGAGTCTCGTGCTGCCGCCGGTCAACAGTGTCCGCGCCAGCAGCTCGCCCGCCTCGTCATCCCGACTGCCGCCGCAGTCCATCGCAGCAGTATAGCCCTCGGAGCGAAGCAGGAGACATTGCCCCTGTCCCACGTCCAGCGCGGAAAAAACGAATTCCCCGCTGCTTCCCTCCGCCCAGCCAAACCAGACGCAGGCGCAGAGCGTAACGGCCGCGCAGCCGGAAACCGCCAGAAGCAGACGTCCCGTCAAGCGCTCACGCCGCAAAAACAGCAGCGCGAGAACGCCGTAGACAAACAAAAGCCAGAACACCAGATAGGGCGTTTGCGGATAGACGGCGGCAAAGGGAAGCCCGGCGATCAGGCGGGATACCAGGAGCACATAACGCATCAGCCAGGCAACCGGTGCGGCGAGCACCGCGCCCAGCGCGGGCCAAAGGAAAAAGGATGCCACCGCCGCCAGTCCCAGGGAAAAGCAGAGCGTCACCGCCCCAATGACCAGTACGTTGGTCAGAACGCCGAGCAGAGAAACGGTCCCGAAATAATAGGCCATCAGCGGCGTAGTCGGCAGCAATGCGCCCAACGTCGTGGCCGTAATCCGCGCAGCGGCAATTCGGAGTCCGACCAACCGCTTCCCCTTTCGGCGCGTCAGCATCCCGTAGATACGGCCGCTGCAGCCCAGAATGCCGGCGGTGGCGCCGAAGGAAAGCTGCAAGCCGACGTTTTGCAAACTACAGGGGTTTGCGAGCGTGAGCACCAGCAGCGCGGTCCCCAGCGACGTGGGCGCGTCCGGCTCCCGCCGAAAAACCGGCGCAGCCATCAGGAAGAGCTGCATGATCGCAGCGCGGACGACAGACGGCGCACCGCCCACCATGACGCAATAGAACACCAGAATCGGCAGCCCCAGAAGCGGATAAATCCGCCGGTGCTTCATGGTCAGCAGAAACAAAATGGACATCAGGATGGACACATGCATCCCGGAGACTGCCATGGTGTGATAGACGCCCGCGATCTGCAGCTCGGATTTATCCTGATAGCTGAGTCCGTGATGATCGCCCGTCAGCAGCGCCTGCAAAAAGCCGCGCACATCCTCCGGAAACAGGGCTGAAATCGCGCCCTTGACCGCGTGGGAAACCGCGGCAGGCCAACAGCGGAGCGGTATTTTGTCCGCTGAAACCGTCTCCACGTCCTCGCGCAGAAACGCCTGCAGCTGAATGCCGATGGAGCGGTAATAGAGGCTGCCATTCTCCTGATTGTCTTTGGCAGCAAGCAGGTCTCCCGTGCCGGAAAGCACGTCGCCGGGCTTGTAACTGCCCGCGTCGTCCAGATACAGGATGCCGCGAAACCGGTGGCCGTCCACCTCAATCATCCCTACGACGGACGCGCCGTAATCCGTCTCCGCCGGGTAGTCGGTGAGTTCCACGGAAAACCGCAGGTCTTCACCGGCAACGGCTTCCGCAGGGCGCAAAATCAAAAGCGAATAGCCTTGTGCCCAAAGTCCGCCGCAGAGCAGCCCCGCCGCCAGAATGGCGGCGATTCGCTCCTTTTTTCCCCGCAGCACGATACCAAGAAACAGGAGTGCGAGCAGGCAGGCTGCCAGCGCGCAGAGCAGCACAGCTGGAAGCGTCAAAAGGCAGCAAAACGCGCCCGCCGCGAAGGCAAAGGAAAACAACGCCAGCTTCCGCATCCCGCCCCTCCTTCCCACAAAAACGGGGCGGAATACCCGCCCCATTTCCGATCACGCGAACTCGGTCATGACCTTGCCGGCCAACACATGGAAATGAATATGAAACACCGTCTGGCCCGCATCGGCTCCGCAGTTATTGACAATTCGGAAGCTTGTAAGCCCCAATTCCTTTGTCAGCTTGGCGATGACCTCGAAAATGTGGGCAATGATGGCGGAATTCTCCGGCGTCACTTCGGCGGCGGAGGAGAAATGCTGCTTCGGCACCACCAGAAAGTGGACCGGTGCCTTGGGCTCGATGTCATAAAAGGCGTAGCAGATCTCGTCCTCATAGAGTTTGTTTGAGGGTATCTCCCCCGCAATGATCTTGCAAAACAGGCAGTCCATCTCATATTCTCCCATCAATCTTTGGCGTTTTCCAGCACAAAGTCGTCCACGATGGCCAGCGCATCGTCCAGCTTCATGAGGTCTTTGCAGCCACCCATGGCGGAATCTGGCTTGCCGCCGCCGGAGCCGCCGCAAATCGCGGTCACTTTCCGAATCAGATCGCCGGCCTTGATGCCGCGGGCAACGGCGTTCTTGCCGCAGATGGCCAGCAGCGTCGCCTTATCGTCCTGCGTCGAGGCCAGAACCGCCACCGCATTCGGATACCGGTCTCGGATAAAATCCCCCATCTTCCGCAGATCGGCTGCATCCATACCGCCGTTAGAGACCGTGACGACCTTGAGTCCCCGCACTTCCCTGGCGGAGAAGAGGTAGCGGTCCGCCTCGCCTGCGAACAGCTTGTCCTTCATGGCATCCACCGTCTGCTTCAGGCTCCGGATTTCCTGCATACCGGAATCCACCTTGCGCAGCAAATCCACCGGCGTGGCCTTCAGCTTGTCCGCCACGCGGACCATGATGCCCTCGACCCGATCAAGCTCATCCAATACCTTTTTGCCGGTAATGGCCTCGATGCGCCGCACACCGGAGGCGACGGAATACTCGGCGTTGATGTGGAACAGGCCGACCTTCGCCGTGTTGTCCAGATGGGTGCCGCCGCAGAATTCGAGGGATTGATCGCCCATTTTGACCACGCGGACGATCTCGCCGTACTTTTCGCCGAACAGCGCCGTGGCGCCGAGTTTTCTGGCCTCTTCAATGGGCAGTTCCATGGTCTCCACATCGATGCCGTCCAGAATCATGTCGCCGACCAGCCGCGAGACCTTCTGCAGCTCCTCCCGCGTCATCGGCGAGAAGTGCGTGAAATCGAAGCGGAGGTAATCCGGCTCCACCAGGGAACCGGCCTGGTGGCAGTGGTCACCCAGAACGGTGTTCAGCGCCGCCTGCAGCAGATGCGTGGCGGAGTGGGCGCGGCGGATTGCCTTCCGGCGTTCCAGATCGATGGCCGCGTCCACGGTCCAGTCGACCAGAATCTCACCGTGCTCCATATGGCCGTGATGAAGATACTTTCCGCCTTTGTCCTTCTGCACATCGCTGACGACAAAACGGTTTTCTCCCATGAAGATGACGCCGTGGTCGGCCACTTGGCCGCCCATTTCTGCGTAGAAGGGCGTCCGGTCCAGCACCAGAATGCCGTCCTGTCCCTCCCGGATATACGACTGAATTTCTTCGCCCACTACGATGGCCAGGATCCGGCCCGCGCCCTCGTCCTCCTTGTACCCGATGAACTTTGTGGGCGTGTTGTCCAGCCCCAGGTCAATCCCGGCCCAGGCCAGGTCGCCGAGCGCCGTCCGGGCCGCCCGGGCGCGCTCCTTCTGCTCCTGCATGAGCTGCTGGAACGCGGCGGTATCCACGGTCATGCCCTCGTCCTCCACCATCTCGGTGGTCAAATCGACGGGGAAGCCATAGGTGTCGTACAGCTTAAAGGTATCCGCGCCGGAAAAGACGCTTTCGCCGCGCTCCTTGTGCATTTCCAGCATCTCGCCATAAATGCGCATACCGCTGTCCAGCGTTCTTGAAAAGTTCTCCTCCTCCATTTTGATGACCTTGGTGATGTAGGAGTCCTTTTCCCGCAGCTCGGGATAGCAGCCACCGCTGTTTTCAATCACGGCCTCGCAGATCTGATAGAGGAACGCATGGTTCAGCCCCAGCAGCTTGCCGTGGCGGGCAGCCCGGCGCAGCAGACGGCGCAGCACATAGCCGCGGCCCTCGTTGGAGGGGAGCACGCCGTCGGAAATCATGAAGGTGGCGGCCCGGATGTGGTCGGTGATGACCCGCAGGGAGACGTCCTTCCTGTGGGACTGGCCATAGGTGGCGCCGGTCAGCTCGGACACCCGGTTCGTGATTGCGATGATCGTGTCCACGTCGAACAGGGAGTCCACGTCCTGACAGGCAACGGCCAGCCGCTCCAGGCCCATGCCGGTGTCGATGTTCTTTTGCTTCAGCTCCGCATAATGGCCCTCGCCGTCGCTGTCGAACTGGGAAAATACGTTGTTCCAGATTTCAATATAGCGGTCGCAGTCGCACCCGACGGTGCAGCCCGGCTTGCCGCAGCCGTACTTCTCGCCGCGGTCGAAATACACCTCGGAGCAGGGGCCGCAGGGGCCGGAACCGTGCTCCCAGAAATTGTCCTCCTTGCCAAACCGAAAAATCCGGTCCGCCGGAATGCCGATGTCCTTGTTCCAGATCTCGAACGCCTCCTCGTCGTCCAGATAGATGGACGGATAGAGGCGGTCCGCGTCGATCTGGCAGACCTCGGTCATAAACTCCCAGCACATGGGGATGGCTTCCTTCTTGAAGTAGTCGCCGAAGGAAAAGTTGCCCAGCATCTCAAAGAAGGTGCCATGGCGGGAGGTCTTGCCGATATTTTCGATGTCGCCGGTTCGGATACACTTCTGGCAGGTGCAGACCCGATGGCGGGGCGGCTCCACCTCGCCCTTGAAATAGGGCTTCATGGGCGCCATGCCGGAGTTGATCAGCAGCAGGGAAGCGTCGTTCTGCGGAATCAGCGGAAAGCTGGGCAGCCGCAGGTGGCCCTTGCTCTCAAAATAAGAAAGGAACAGCTCCCTGAGTTCATTCAGTCCAAAGTACTTCATTCTCCCATATCTCCTATCGATACAAAAATTATCTTTGATTTTACCGCCGGGCAGCGTCGGTGTCAACGGCTACTTTCCGCCGCAGGATCGAATCCGGCGGCGCAAAGCGCGGCAGCTTCATATGGATTTCCTGCTGCGGATGGGGGCAGACCGTCAGGGGGGTTCCTTCCCCGTCTGTCATGGCCTCCGCAATCAGCGCAACCGGCTCCGCGTCCGGCGTCACAAGCTCCAGCGTATCTCCCACGCAAAAGCGGTTGCGCTGGGTCAAAACCGCCGCGCCGTCCGCCCCGCAGGAGACCACGATAGCGGAAATCTGCCAGTCCCGCACATAGCGGCTGTCGCCGTAGAACTGGCTGTTTCCCGGTGTTCCGAAGTAAAAGCCCGTGTAGTAATTCCGATGGCTGACCTTTTCCGTCTCCTCCCGCCAAACCGGCGCGAGGGGCGTTCCCGCCATGGCCGCCTCAATGGCGTGCTGGTAGGCGTTCGTCACAATGGCCGTATAATAGGATGATTTGTTGCGGCCCTCGATTTTGAGCGCGTCGATCCCCGCTTCCAGCAGTGCCGGGATGTGATCGATCATACACAGATCCTTGGAGTTGAGGATATACGTCCCCTCTGCCGCCTCGCTGATCGGAAAATACTGGCCCGGCCGGGTCTCCTCCATCAGCGCGTACTTCCAGCGGCAGGGCTGGGCGCAGACGCCCCGGTTGCCGTCGCGGCCCGTCATATAGTTGCTGAGCAGGCACCGCCCGGAAAAGCTGACGCACATGGAGCCGTGTACAAACGTCTCCAGCTCCAGCTCCCGCGGCGTATGCCGCCGCAGGTGCGCAATTTCCTCCAGCGACATTTCCCGGGCAAGAACCACCCGCTTTGCGCCGAGGTCGAACCACCCCTCCGCCGCGGCGCTGTTGACGACGCCGGCCTGCGTGCTGATGTGCAGCTCGCAGTGGGGCGCGTAACGGCGCGCAAGGTTGAACACGCCGAGGTCCGCCACGATCAGCGCGTCCGCGCCAATTTCGCTGAGCAGCTCCAGATAGGACGGCAGCGCCGCCATCTCTTCGTCCCGCGGCAGGGTATTGACCGTCACATGGACCCGTGCGCCTGTTTTGTGGCAGAGCCGGACCGCGTCCCGCAGCGCCGCCTCGTCAAAGTTGCCGCAGGCGCCGCGCATCCCGTACTGCTTCCCCGAGAGGTACACCGCGTTCGCGCCGAAGGTCAGCGCCATGCGCAGCCGCTCCGGGTCGCCGGCCGGGGACAGCAACTCCGGTCTAATTCCCACTGGTTTCCATCTCCTCGATAAATTTCTGGTGCTCATAGTAGTTCTCCGAGAAGTGGTGAAAGCCGCTGTCGGTCAGAACGTAGAAATAGTAGTCGGTATCCCGGGGGAAGAGCGCCGCCCGGATGCTGTCAAGCCCCGGGTTGCTGATGGGTCCCACCGGCAGGCCTGGGTTCTTTCTGGTGTTGTAGGGCGTGTCGGTGGCCAGGTCCTCCGCCGTCAGGTCCTCCGTCCACTTGTCAAGGCCGTAGCGCACCGAGGCGTCGATTTCCAGCAGCGGATAGAGCTTGCTGGACAGGCGGTTGTAGATCACCGAGGAGATGGTGGAGCTTTCCGACGCCCCGCCGCTCTCCTTCTCGATCAATGAGGCCACAATGACAATTTTACCCAAATCCATCGTGTTTTCCTGGATTTCCTGTTCAGAAAAACCGTTTTCCTCCATTTTTTTTCGCTGTTTTTCGTTCAGCGTGTCAATGTCCTCTTTCAGCTCGTCCGTAAATTTTCGCTTGAAGTTACTGAGAAACTTATTCAGTACCCGCCCCGGATCGTCTCCCACATAGAACTCATAGGTATCCGGAAACAGATACCCCTCCAGCCGGTTGCTTTCGCCATAGGCCAGTCCTTGCAGAAAGTCGTAGTCAAACGTATAGCTGGCTGCGGTCTCCTCCAGATCCTTCACCGTGCAGACCCCGTCCTTTTCCAGCTCGTCAAAGATCTGCTTGCAGGAATAACCCTCCGGAATCAGCACCGTGACTGTGGCGCGGGTCAGTGCCGTGGAGCGCAGGCCGTTCACCAGCGCGTGGTAATCGTAGACGTTATTGAGCGTGTAGGTACCCGCGCTGATCTTTTCGTCGGCATGGGTCAGGCCGCAATAGAGCTGAAACAGCCACGGATAGCGGATCAGCCCATCCTCCTGCAGCTGTTCGGTCACATCGCCGACGGTGTCGTCCGCCTGAATGACCACCTCGACCTCCCGGTCCGGCTTGGACAGGGCAAAAATATCGCCCGCGCAGATCCAGGTGAAATACGCCAGCCCGAAGGCAGCTGCCAGCACCGCAGCCAGGTACACCAGCACCCGCAGCACCCGGGGCGTATGACCGTCGTCATCCTCCTCGTCGCCGGCCTCTTCCTCAGACTCCTCCTCATACTCCGGCAACTCATCGTAGGGTTCTTCCTCTTCCGGAACGTCAATGGGTGTAAAGGGTCTCGTCGCCTGGTCGAGCGCCGGATCGGCATGCAGATAGGACTCCCGTCTGCCCTCCGGCTCCTGCTCCCTGTGTTCGTCTTCAGTCATGGCAGATCTCCTTTCCGCGCTGCGTCAGAGGACCATCGAGGCCGCAACCCGGTGCGCCTCCGCTTCGCCCTGGATCGTTTTCACCAGCCGCAGGCCAAAGGCCATGGCCGCGCCGGGGGCCTCCCCGGTAATCAACCTGCCGTCCGTGACGGTTTTTTCGCCCCGCTGTACCCGCGCAGACCCCATTTGGTCCTCCAGCCCAGGATAACAGATGACCTTCTTCCCGTCTGTGATGCCAAGCTGTGCCAGCGCGGTTGGCCCGGCGCAGATCGCCGCCACCCAGCCGGCCGCATCCCAGACTGCGCGGATCAGGGAGAGCGCCGCCGCGCAGCGTTCAATGGCCCGGACGCCGCCCATGCCGCCGGGCAAAACGACCATCTCCGCTGCTTCGGCGCGGACTTCTCCGATCAGCCGATCGGCAAGAACCGGGATCCCATGTGCGCCCGACACCGTCCTGTCACAGACGGAGACCGTCTCGGTCTCCACACCACCCCGGCGCAGAATATCGATGATGGAGATGGCCTCAATTTCCTCAAAGCCATTCCCCAGCAGCACATATACCATAGTTATTCCTCCATGCAGGCCTTTACCAGACCATAAATCTCCTGGTGGATATCTTCCTTCGTACGCAGTATTCCATCCCGCACACACTGAATTTTCGTCCAGCCGTAATAGTCCGCCGCCTCCGCCGCTGCCGCGCGGCAGGTCCGCAGATACTCGTTGTCTGCCTCATGGATGTCCGCGTGGGTCCCGGTCGCCTGCTCCCGTTCCCGCATGAGCTGCGCCGTCACCTCGGTCGGCACGTCCAGATACACGACAAGGTCCGGCGCCGGCAGGCCCATGCGGCGGTACTCCAGATCGCGCAGCCAATCGAAAAATGCCCTGCGCCGCTCCGGTGGCTCCTTCGCGCCCTGATGGACGGCATTGGAGGTGGTATAGCGGTCGGCAAGGATCAGCGTCCCCGCATCGTAGTCCCGCTTCCAACCCTGCCGATAGGACGCATAGCGGTCCACCGCATAGAATGTGGAAGCGGCATAGGCGTTTACGTCGCCGGGCCGCATACCGAAGTCCCCATGCAGATACATCCGGATCAGTGCCGAGGACTCTTTGTCATACTGCGGAAAAACCAGTCTGCGGAAGGCCGTGCCCTCTTGCTCCAGCCGCCCTGACAAGAAGCGGAACTGGGTGGATTTTCCGGACCCGTCGGTCCCCTCCAGGACAATCAGCTTTCCCATGCACAAGACTCCCATCGGCAGTTTTTTGTCAAAACCGCGCAAAATTAATCCATTATCTCATCATTTTATTTTATCATAAGATCTCTGGTTTGTCCAATACTATCCTTTTTTCACACTCGCGTGGCTTCGGCATAAACTGGTATGAAAGCGAATCTGCTTTTACTATGTTTGAGGAGGTAATCAGATGTCTGAAAATTGCCAGGCGAAATGCCCGGTCAACCTGAACGACCTTCGGGAGGCCGTCTGCATCCATACCGATAAGATCACGGATTCCTTCCGTGATAAGGATTACATCGAAGACCTGCGGGTCTATCTGACGAAAGAATCCCAGTGCGCCCTGGAAAGTGCCACCGGCGCGCGTGCCCGCTATGCTGAACTGCTCTTCATCTCGTTGGACGTGGCGGCGGTCCCCTTTCACCATGGATACTATAGCGTTGACCTTACATACTACTACCGAATCCTCGCCGACGCCCTGATGGGCACCGCGCGGCCGGTGGCCATTGTGGGACTTTCCGTATTCTCCAAGCGCATCGTCATGTTCGGCGGCGACTGCGGCGCGAAGCTGTTCACCTCGGACAGTGTGCCCGGCTGCCGAGATGGCTGCGCCCTGGTGGATCGGACCTGCCCGGAGGCCGTGGTGGAGGCCGTGGATCCGATGATCCTGGCCGCGAAGCTCATGGACGCCTGCTGCTGCCGCAGCGACCCGCAGCCTCAGGAACTGCCGGAAGGTATTCTCAACTGCTTCGACGATGATCTGTCGCTTTGCGGCGACTGCAAGCGGCTGTATGTCTCCCTGGGCCAGTTTTCCGTCATCCGGATGCAGCGCGACACCCAGCTGCTCGTCCCCAGCTTCGATTACTGTGTCCCAACCAAGGAATGTTCCGACGGCACCGGCTCCTCCGAAGAGTCCGATCCGGCCGAGGTGTTCAACCAGGTGGAATTCCCGGTGGACAGTTTCTTCCCACTGCGGGGGCAGAGCGGCTGCTGAGTCTGCGGAACGGTCCGGACCGCTTCGCCTGCCGTCGTTCACTTCGGCTGACACTGCAAAAGAAAGAAACGCTGCGGTTGTAAATTATATTTAAAAATTCGACAATGATTTATATTACGCAGCCGGCAGGGCTTGCAGTCTGTAAATGCGGGCGGCAAGCCCTTTCACTTTGCCTTGCTGCGGCGGTAGTAATACGATCAAGATAGACACTCGTTCATTTTTACAAGTTATTTTGGCACGTATGCTTTGTTCGAAGTCTCTGTTTTTGGCAATCAGAGTCTCTTCCCCTCGCTTGTCCAGAATGGGTTTACAGCCCTTCTTTGTCCCGCTGATTTCGTATTGCTTCCTATCACGCCCCATTTGTTTTCAGTATATATGACTGAAAACAAATGGGGCACTGTTCAGTGTGGCGTCTCTTTTTTTATTGTCGTGTTGATTTCCCGCATGACCTGTATGAACTGTCGGACCTCCGCCTCTGCAGAGAAAGCGGAAAAGCTGACGCGAATCGTTCCGTCCTCCAGCGTACCGGCAGACTCGTGGGCGCACGGCGCACACTGCAGCCCCGCACGGACCGCGATATCGTGCGCGGCCAGACGCCGGGCGACCTCCTCGCAGTCCATCCCCGCTGCCTGGAACGACAAAACGCCTACCTGATTGCCGCCGCGAAATACGCGGACTCCGTCCATCTGCGCGAGGCCGTCGGCCAGGAGACGGCAGAGCCGGCTTTCGCCGGCCGCCAGTCGTTCCGGCCTCTGCGACGCGACAAACTGAAGTCCCGCTCCGAGTCCGGCAATCCCCGTGACATTACTGGTGCCCGCCTCCAGCCGGTCCGGCAAAAACTCCGGCATGGAAAGCTCCCGGGACACGCTGCCGGTACCGCCCTCCAGTACCGTTTTTTTCGGCATCACGCCGCAAAGCAGCACGCCGGTACCCTGTGGACCGTAGAGGCTCTTATGGCCCGGCATGGCAATAAAGGCTGCCTGTAAGCGCCGCAGCGAGAGCGGCAGCACCCCTGCCGACTGGGACGCATCCACAATCAGCGGAACCTGCCTTTCCCGGCAAAGCATTGCGATCTGCGCCAGCGGCAGCGCATAGCCGAAAACATTGGAAACGTGCGTGCAGACGACCGCCCTGGCCGGGCGCTCCAGTGCGCGCTGAAAATTCTCCAGCGTATCCGCCGGATCGAATAACGTCCTGCCCGCAATCACAACATCGGCACCCAGAGCGGTCAGCGGGCGCATGACCGCATTGTGTTCAAACCCGGATACCACGACCCGATCTCCCGGCCCCACCATGCTTTTGATGGCCAGATTCAATCCGTGGGTCGCGTTGAAGGTAAATACGACCTGTTCCGGTGCGCAGTCGAACAGTCCGGCGCACTGCTCCCGGCAGGCGTAGACCGTCTCCGCGGCCTCCATGGCCGCCCGATACCCGCCGCGTCCCGGGCTGGCGCAGCGTTCCATGCTTCGCAGCATGGCCTGCCCTACGGCGTGCGGCTTCCGAAAGGTAGTGGCCGCACTGTCAAAATAGATCAAATAACAACCTCCTCCAATGCTCCCCGATCTGTCTTACGATAAACTTTACTATATAAAATGCCCCGGGCGCGCAGCTCCTGCACGGCGTACAGAAGTTGCTGCTGCGTCCCGACAGACAGCGAATATCCGCATCCCTGCACAGCGACTGATTTGGGCGTCCGCTGCAGTACCGCTGAAATGGCCTTGCTCTGCAGCGCTCTTTGCCCGCTCTGCGCCTGCGTCATGGAACGAAACGTAATCAGAAACTCATTCATTACAGTGTCCCTCCCTGTTTATTGTATGAGGGAGGCGCAGGTTTCGATCATTTTTCTAGGCCGTCGGACGCACTTATGCGAAAAAAGGTTGGAAATCAAAAAATTCGATGAATCAGATAGTTTTCCCCTATAATTAACCCATAAAGTTATGATAGAGGCGAAAAAATCAAAAGTATGCTTCACAATTGGCCAGTGCAGCCGGAAGCAGAAAGAGATCTTTGCCGAGGAACCGGTGCGCTGCCTGGCCGCCGGGGTCCGGGCCGTCGGAGAAAATCCGTCGGACTGTCACGAAAGTGGAGCGCTGTCATGAACGACACAGAGGGAGAGTTGCGTTGAGTCAGGATGCTGTCATGACTCAATTTGTCTTCTGCTCGGCGTGCTGACCGTCGGAACCCTGTTCGCGCTCCGTGCCGCTGCCCGCAAAAAAGCCGCGGTCTGAACCCTGCCGCAGCGTAAAACACCGCCCTGCCACAATCTATCTTGTGGCAGGGCGGTGGATGCGTTTTACAAAATCAGGCAGACCGCCTGGGCTGCAATGCCCTCCTCCCGGCCGGTAAAGCCGAGATGCTCCTCCGTCGTCGCCTTGACGCTGACCTTCGAAGGGCTGATTTCCAGCGCCCGCGCCATGTTTTCCGCCATGTGCGGCAGCAGGTCGGCCAGTCTCGGCCGCTGGGCAATGATGGTGGCATCGATATTGCCGACCGAAAATCCGGCCTCCCGCAGGCGAACACCGACCTGCCGCAGCAGCAGCAGGCTATCGCAGCCACGATACCGGTCGTCCGTATCCGGGAAGAGCTTCCCTATATCCCCCAGATTGGCCGCACCCAGCAGCGCGTCCATGACCGCGTGAGCCAACACATCGGCGTCGGAGTGTCCGTCCAGACCGGTCTCATGGGCGATTTCCACACCGCCAAGAATCAGCCTTCGCCCCGCCGTCAGGCGGTGCGCATCGTAGCCCTGTCCGATTCTCATGCCAGGTCCCTCCTTCTGGCAAGCGCGCTTGCCAGCGCCAGGTCCATTCTGGTCGTCACCTTGAAATTTTCCTCGCTGCCTGCCGTGACCGTAACCTTCATTCCCATGGCCTCCATGGCGGCACAGTCGTCGGTGCCAGGCAATCCTTTCTCCACGGCGCGCTGAATTGCCGCGCGGATCAGATCCGCGTCAAAGACCTGGGGCGTCTGGATGGCATAGAGCGTCTCCCGCCTTGGCGTGGAGACGCCGATTCCCTGCTCTACCACCCGGACCGTATCCCGAACCGGGATGCCCGGCGCAGCAGCACCGGTCCTCGCCGCCGCAGAAATGGCGTCCAGAATCACCTGCTGAGAGACCAGCGGACGCGCAGCATCATGAATGGCGATCAGTTTGGATTTCCTGTCGCACCAGAAAAGCCCGTTTTGCACGGACTCCTGCCGGGTCCCCCCGCCGGCCACCACATGGGTCAGCTTGGTAACGCCCGCGTCCCGCAGCAGCTCTTCCACGTCTGCCTTCAGGTCCTCCCGCGTGACGACGACAAGCTCCTGCACGGCAGGACAGGCCTGAAACGCTTCCGCCGCGCGCAAAATCATAGGCTTACCGGACAACTCCGCCATGACCTTGTCCACGCCGCCCATCCGGGAGGCGCTGCCCGCCGCGACGAGCACTGCGGAGCAGCGGGGCGGCAGCAGCCTTTTCGCCGCCGCGCCCAAAAGATTGACGATCTGTTTCATGTTCATAGCTCCCAAACCGTTTTTTTGAATTCTTCGCCGCGTACCATGAAATTTTTAAACCGGTCAAACGAGGCGCTGGCCGGGGATAGGATCACCACATCGCCCGGTGCCGCCAGCGCGGCAGCCTGCCGAATTGCGCCGTAAAAATCGTTGTTTTCATAAATCTCCGGCAAATCCATGCCGGTTTTCGCCGCGCGCTCCGCCGCCTCCCGAATCTTCGGGGAGGTAACGCCGGTCAGCACCAGCTTTTTGACGTGCGCGCAAATTTCCGGCCCCAGCACATCATAGGGGATGTGCTTATCGTAGCCGCCGGCGATCAGAATGACCTTTTTGTCAAAGCTGCGCAGACCGGCGATGGTACGGGATGGGCTGGAGGCGATGGAGTCGTTATAATAGGACACGCCGTCCCTGATCCGCACCAGCTCGATCCGATGCTCCACGCCGCCAAAGGTCCTGGCCACCTGCCGGATGCAGTCGTCCGGCACGAGGCCCTCCACGGTACAGATGGCAGCCATATAATTCTCAGCGTTGTGGATACCGGGCAGCAGAATGTCGGACTGCCGCAGAAGCTCGCTTCCATCGCGGTAAATCACGCCGCCTTGCAGGCAGACACCCGACTCCAGCCGTTCCCGCCGGGAAAACAGGCGGACGGCTCCGCGGGCCTCCTCACGGAAGCCGTCGGTCAGCGCGTTGTCGTGGTTCAGCACCAGAATGTCGCCTTCGGATTGGTGCAGGAAAATCTGCTTTTTGGCCTCCACATACTCCTCCATGCCGCCGTGCAGGTCCAGATGGTTGGGGGCCAGATTGGTGACGACCGCCACATGGGGCGAGCGCCGCATGTCCATGAGCTGGAAGGAACTGAGTTCGACCACCGCAAAATCGCCCGGCTTCATTTTTTTTGCCAGCGGCAGCAGCGGCATACCGATATTCCCGCCGAGGAACGCGGTTTTTCCCGCGGCCTTCAGCATCTCGGAAATCAGCGTCGTGGTGGTGGTCTTGCCGTCGGAACCCGTGACCGCCAGAATGGTGCAGGGGCAGACTTCGAAAAATGCCTCCATCTCGGAGGCGATCAACGTACCGGCCTGCCGAAGCGCCGCGATCTCCGGACGCGTCGGCAGCATCCCAGGTGTCCGGAACGCCACGTCGGCGGAGAGTCCTGCGAGGTAGCCCTCGCCCAGGTGCAGTTTTGCGCCCAGCCGTTCCAGCTCCAGCACTTCGCCATCAAGCTGCTCCCGCGGCGTTTTGTCGCAGCCGGTCACGTCGATCCCATATTGCAGCAGCAGCCGCACAAGCGGCCGGTTGCTGACGCCGAGGCCGAGAACCAGCACCCGTTTGCCGCGAAAACCCTCAAAATACGCGTCGAAATCCATCGTTTGTTCCTCTTTCCAGCGATATACAATCTTTATTATACCGTTTTTTTCGCCTGATTGCAACGCATTTGACAAGAGGGCCCAAATAAAGTATACTATTTAGGCGACCAGATCGGACAGCCGCGCGGAAAGTGCCGAAAGGCCTTCCGTGAGGAAAGTCCGGGCTCCATAGGGCAAGGATAACGGGTAACGCCCGCCCAAGGCGACTTGCGGAAAAGTGCAACAGAGAGATACCGCCGCGGCAACGCGGTAAGGGTGGAAAGGCGAGGTAAGAGCTCACCCGACGGCTGGAGACAGCCCGTCGCTGTAAACTCTATTCGGAGCAACACCGCAGAGGAGGCCAGGCCGGCCCGGCTGCTTCCGAGAAGGTGGCTGGAGCGCGTCGGCAACGGCGCGCCTAGATAGATGGCTGTCAAGACAGAACCCGGCTTACAGATCCGGTCGCAAACGCGCCCATGCGGGAATCTTCCCGCGTGGGCGCGTTTCAGACTGTCAAAAAAGCCCTCGTCCTTTCGCCACGGGCGAAAGGATTTTTGCCGGACACGGCGAGTCTTGCTGGTCTGGCCGGCAAAAATTCTCCTATTCCAAGGCTTTCGGGAATTCATTTCCCAAAAACCTTACTCTGCGAGGCTCCTCGGAGGGGAGACGGGGCCTCAGCATGACCGGCCGTGTGGGCACTTATGTGCCCGGCACGTTAGACCGGGGGTATCGGCTCCCACTCGGGCGGATTTTCGCCGGCCGTCCCGTCGTAACCGGGTCCGCCGGCCTTTTTTTCGCTTTCCTCCACCTCTTCAAGCAGCTTTTCCAGCACGGCGACGGCGGCGGACTGCGCCTCCGTCAAGAGGTCGCCGCTTCCTCGGGCCCTCATATCCTCCAGCAGCTCTCTCTGGAGAGCCAGCTCTCATCTGATCCGCTCAAGCCTGGTCATGCGCGTTTTCCTCCTCCAAATCATTTTCTTCCGCCGCGCGGCAGCCCCCGCAGATCCACGGCGGCACGCTCTTCCCGCAGACGTTGCCGCTGGCCTGGCTGCCGGACTGGCTGAACGCGATGTCGTAATCCCTGTTGTTGAAAGCGGTGTTGCACAGGACGGCATTTCCCCCGTAGGCGACGTTCAGGCCGAACCCCCCGTTGTCCCGCACCTCGTTAAAGGCGGCCAGGGCCCCGGAATAGAGGGAGATTCCCCCCTTCGTGTTGGCGCAGACCCGGTTTCCCTCGACGACGGAGCGCGCGTCAATCGCCGCGATGCCGTTCGAGAAATTCCGGGATACGTCGTTGTCCCGGACCGCGGAGACGCCGCGGGCGGACAGCGCGGTCACCCGGTTTTCACAGATCCGGTTTTCGGCGATCAGCGTGCTGCCGGTCATCTGGCTGAGGATCCCGTTGCCGAAGTTGCGGAAAACCTCGTTGCGGAGGATGGTCACCGTGTCGCCGTAGGAGACGATCGCCGTGCTGCCGTTATAGGAGATGCGGCAGTCCTCGATGCGGAGATTGATGCCCCGGTTGTTTATGCCGACGGTGCCGCTGCCGAAAACGGTGCAGGCGGCAATCAGGCAGTTTCTGGCGGTGCGGTCCAGAAAGAAACCGCTGTTGCAGTTCACGACGGCGAGCCCGGCAAACGTGATCTCATGGCTGTCCCCGACGGCCGAGACCCCATACACGGTGTAATTTCTGACCGTGAACGACCGGATTTCGACGCCGAAGGCATCCTGGACGACAAACCCGCTCTCCAGCGTGCCCGTCCCGTCCAGAACCGCCCCGTCCCCGCCGACGATTCTGATCCGGCTTTGGGTGACCGTCACCTGTTCGCGGTAGACGCCGCCCTTCACCAGGATGATGTCCCAGGGCTGCGCTGCGTTCACCGCCTGCTGGATGGTCGCATAGTCGTCCGGGACCACGATGGTCGCCGCCTCCTCCGCCGGGCCGCACCGGCGCGCTTCCGGCGCTTCCGGCACGCCGTTTTCGCAGCAGATCCACGGCGGCAGGCATTTTTCACAGTCGTTGTTCTGGAAAACGCTGTTCGTCTGGACCCGGACCAGATCGAATATAAAATTCCCGTGGGCCGTGTTGTCCCCGACGAAATTATTGTCCAACACGACGATTCCGTTCAGCCCGTTGCCGTCCGCCCGGTTGCCGGTGACGGTATTCCCGCCGGTGTTCGACGAGAAAATCCCGTACGCGCCGTTGGAGCAGAGCCGGTTGTTCCTCGCCGTCCCGTCGCTGCCGTTCATCATGACGCCGTAATTGAAGTTGGAGCAGATCTCGCTGTCTTCGACAACGGCGCCGCCGCCCTGGATTTCAACGCCGTCCTGCAGATTCCGCGCGATCCGGCAGGCGCGGATCCGGGTGCCGTTCCCCATGCAGGCGACGCCGCTGTCATAGTTATCCTCAGCGGCCGTTTCTGTGATCTCCGTACCGGTGCCGAAGCAGTAGACACCCAGGTTCCCGTTATAGGAAAACCGGCTTTTTTCGATGCGGAGGCCGCTGCTGAAGTCATACACCCCGTTATAGGCGCCCTCGGCCCCGCTTTCGCTGATCCGGTTGTCCTTCGTCGCGGTGTCAAGGTAAACGCCGTAGAACTGAATATCGCGGATGCCCGTCCGCGCGAGGACGTTCCCGCCTCCGCCCAGAATGCCGACGCCGAAGCTCACGTAGTTTTCAATCCGGAAGGACCGGATCTCCACGCCGGAAGCGCCGTTCAGGATAAAGCCGACGTCCAGCCTGCCCCCGCCGTCGAGCACCGTATTTTCTTTGCCGATGATTCTGAGGCCGTCTTTTTCCACCATCACCTGCTCGCGGTAGACGCCGCTCTCGACGCATATGACGCCTCCGGGGGCCGCCGCATCGACGGCCTGCTGGATGGTCGGGTAATCCTCCGGGACACGGAGCGCCGAAGCCGGGCAGGGGACGGCCCCGCTTTCGCCGTCGGGCGCCGCACTCCGCGCGCACCCCTCGCAAAGCCAGGGCGGCAGGCTTCTGCCGCAGCTGTTGCCGCGCACAGTATTCCGGACCCGGACCCTCACGAGGTCGAATTTCCCGTTGCCCCGCGCCCGGTTGCCCACGACCGTGTTGCCCTGCTGCTCGATGAGAATCCCGATATCCGCGTTGTCGTTTACCTCGTTTGCGAGGATGCTGCTCAGGCCGGTTCCATTGACATAGATGCCGTATCTGCCGCTTTTGCAGACCCGGTTCCCCCGGACGGTGCTGTTCTCCGCCGCGACGGAAATGCCGTCGTAGGTGATGGTCTCCCGGACGTCGTTACCCTCGACCAGGCAGCCGGCGCCGGTCACGTTGATCCCTCCGCTCCTGCTTCCAAAGACGTCGTTTCCCTTGATCTGCGCGCGGATGCCGGCGGCGGCGATTCCGATAACATTGCGGCCCGCGGCGCAGCGGCATATCCACGCGTCGGCGGAGCTCTCCTCGCAGGACACACCCGTCCGGCAGTACAGAATCCGGCAGTTCTCCGCGCGCAGACAGTGCCCGAGGTCGTAAATGCCGCTCTCCGCGGATTTCACGCTGCAGCCGGTGACGCGGCTGTCCGAGACCCCGGCGTCCTGCTTGACGCCGCTGCCGCCGATATTGAAGAAGCGCGTCTGCGAGATGGCGTTCGAAGTCCCACCGCCCAGGATGTCCACGCCGTCGCCCTGAAAGTTTTTTATGATAAAGGAGCGGATTTCCACGCCGCTCGTATTGTCGAGGGTGAAAGCGGTGCCGGGCATCCACTGCCCGTCGAGCACCGCGTTTTTCTCTCCGGTGATGCTGAGAAAGCTTTTGCCCACCGTCACCCGCTCGCGGTAGACGCCGCCCTCCACGAGAATTTCGTCCCCGGGCAGCGCCGCGTCCACGGCGGCCTGAATGGTGGGATAGTCGGTTCTGACCCGTATTACCGCCATAATTTTCCTCCTGACTGAAATGGTCCCGATCATTAAACAGAATGAACCACTTCAGCTTATTCAGGAGGGCGGCAAACTGTCCCGCGCGCGGCGCAAAAGCGGTCCGCCGGATGAACGCCGGGGTAACATGCCGAATACGGCAAAAATGGGCCGCCCCAAAAGCAATTTTGGGGCGGCCCATCCAGATTTTCAAAAAAGGTCGCCGAAAGGCGGTGCGAGAAGTGGAGGCCTGGAAAAAAAGATAATCCGTGAAGTAGTCATGGTGGACATCGACGAGCTGGTACCAAAGGATCATCTGCTGCGAAAGATAGAACGAGTAATGGATTACGACTGGCTATATGCTCGGCTAAGCCCGTATTATTGCCATGACAACGGGCGGGACGGAACAGACCCGGTTGTGCTGGTGAAGATGGTTCTCATCCAGCATCTGTTTGGTATTCCATCGCTCAGGCAGACATACCAGAGGGTAAACGACACCCTATCGTATCGCTGGCTTTTGGGCTATGGTCTGCTGGATAACATACCGCATTTTGCAACAGTGAGCTATGCTTTCTGCAAGCGCTTCCCTCCAGAACTCGCGGAAGAGATATTTGATCACATATTGAACAAGGCTCTAAATCACACCATGGTAGACCCCAGTATCATTTTCGTGGACGGAACGCACATCAAAGCCTCGGCAAACAAGAAGAAGTTTCAAAAGGAAATGGTGGCTAAAACAGCAAAGATTTATGCCCAGCAGCTTCACAAAGAAGTGAATGCGGAGCACGAGAAGCTCGGTAAGTCGCCGATCGAGGATGATGACGGCAATGACGATGACGGCACTCCTCCGGGGGAGGAGAAAACTGTATCCACGACGGACAAAGATTGCGGAATGTTCGTAAAAGGTGAGCATGAGAGGCAATTTGCCTATGAAGCACACACAGCATGTGAACGGCATGGTTTTGTTCTTGATGTGGAGGTAACGGCAGGAAACGTCCATGACGCTGTGGCATGGGATGCGTTATATGACCGAGTGACAGGCAAATATGATGTAGAGTTTGTGGCAATGGACGCAGGATACAAGACCCCGTGGATAGCGAAGAAAGTTCTTGACGACGGAAGGATTCCGGTGCTGCCTTATACCCGGTATAAGGGCAACCCGGATTGGTATAAACCATGGGAGTATGAATACGCCGCCGAAAACGACTGCTATATCTGCCGGCATGGCGGGATACTGAGACACACAACGACAGATAGAAACGGTGAGCGCACTTACCGAAGCGGCACCAAATTCTGCCGGGGCTGTCCCTTTCAGGCAGAGTGCGGAGCCAATGAGAAGGGGCAGAAAATCCTGACGCGACACATCTGGCAAGAGCAACTGGATTTGGTGGAGCAGATACGAAAGACTGAGCGTGGCAAGGAAATCTATGCCATGAGGAAAGAAACGATAGAGCGTGTGTTTGGAGACGCCAAGGAAAAGCACGCTATGCGTTATACACAGCATCGAGGTCTGGCCCGTGTGACACAATGGGTGAGGCTAAAATATGCTGCCATGAATCTAAAAAAGTTAGCAACATGGGCTTGGAATAGCCCTCGTTTTTCTCGGTTTCGGCTCGTATTATGCCCGTTATACACGAAGAACCGCAGTTTTCGCATATTAAAACTGCGGTTCTTTGACAGGCTGAAACGCGCCCGCGCGGGAATCTTCCCGCGTGGGCGCGTTTTTCATAGTTATATGGCTTCGACCTTGACGGTCTCGCCCTCGGTGGAAAGTTTGACCTGCGAAATCGGGTTCTCGAAGGCGTCGATCAGCTTTTCGGCAATGGGGTCCTCGATGTCCCGCTGAATGGTCCTCTTGAGGTTCCGCGCGCCGTAGGCTGCGGAATAGGACTTCTTCGTCAAGGTGTCCAGAACAGAACCATCCCAGTCAAGCCGAATCCCACGTTTCTCCATCGCACTTTGCAGATCGCCCAGCATAATGACGGCGATGTCGCGGAAATTCGCCTCTGAAAGGCGGTTGAAGCAGATCACCTCATCCACCCGGTTCAGGAACTCAGGCCGCAGGAACTCGCCCAGGGCCTTCATGGCCTTCTCCTTGGTCTGCTCCGTCGCGGTGCGGCCAAAGCCGACCGAGCCGCCCTTCCGGTCTGAGCCTGCGTTCGAAGTCATAATGACAATGGTGTTTTCAAAATTGACCAGCCGCCCCTGCGCGTCGGTAATATGGCCGTCGTCCAGAATCTGCAGCAGAATATTCAGCACGTCGGGATGGGCCTTTTCCAGCTCGTCAAAGAGAACAATGGAATAGGGCCTGCGGCGGATTTTCTCCGTGAGCTGCCCCGCCTCGTCGTAGCCCACATAGCCGGGCGGCGAACCGATGATTTTCGAGACCGAGTGCTTCTCCATATACTCCGACATATCCAGCCGAATCAGCGACTCTGTGGATTCGAACATGTCGTCCGCGAGGCATTTGACCAGTTCCGTCTTGCCGACGCCGGTGGAACCGGTAAAGATAAAGGAGACGGGGTGCTTTTTGATTGAAATGCCAACCCGGCTTCTGCGGATGGCGCGGGCAACGGCGGCAATGGCCTCATCCTGCCCCACGATACGGGTTTTGAGTCGATCCTCCAGGCTGTGCAGCTGCTCATACTCCTGGGCTTTGACCTTACTGGCGGGAATCTTGGTCCAGAGCTCGATGATTCGCGCAAGATTCTCAATGGAGAGCTGCGGCTTCGGCACGGCCCGCAGCCCGGCCAGCTCCCGGTCCATCTGCATGGCCTCGCTCCGCAGCTTTGCCAGGCGCTCATAGTCCGGATTCTCCTGAGCTTCCATCAGCATGTTGATCTCGAGCTGCAGGTCGGCGCGGTCCTTCTCCAGCTGCGCCAACCGGTTGATGGTCTCGCTGCGCAGATTGACATCGGAGCAGGCTTCGTCCAGCAAGTCGATGGCCTTATCCGGCAGGAACCGGTCCGTGATATAGCGCTCGGAGAGCACAACCGTCTCCCGGGCAATCTCCGGCGGGATGACCACGCCGTGGAACTGCTCGTAGTAATGGGAAATACCCTTTACAATGGCCACTGCCTCCTCAATGGTAGGCTCGCTCACCGTGACAGGCTGAAAGCGGCGTTCCAGCGCGGAATCCTTCTCGATATACTTGCGGTACTCCTTAAAGGTCGTGGCGCCGATGACCTGCACCTCGCCCCGGGACAGGGCCGGCTTTAAAATATTGGCGGCGTTCATGGAGCCCTCGGCGTCCCCTGCGCCAACCAGATTATGGACCTCGTCGATGACCAGAATGATGTTGCCCAGTTTCTGTATTTCGCCGATCAGGCTCTTCATCCGGCTCTCAAACTGGCCGCGGAACTGGGTTCCCGCCACCAAGGCGGTCATATCCAGCAGATAGACCTCCTTATCCCGCAGCTTTTGCGGCACGTTGCCCTGGATGATCCGCTGGGCCAGCCCCTCGGCAATGGCCGTCTTGCCGACGCCCGGTTCGCCGATCAAACAGGGGTTATTCTTCTGACGGCGGTTGAGGATCTGCACGACCCGCTCCGTCTCAATCTCGCGGCCGATGACCTGGTCGAGCTCGCCGGCACGCGCCTTGCCGGTCAGATTCAGACAGTAGCTGTCGAGAAACTTTTTCTTTTTCTGTTCATGGCGGACATCCTTGCCCTTTCTGCTGTCGTCCTGCCGGGTGTCCGGCGCGCTGTCGGCTGGCTGCAGGGCCTGCTCACCCGCGCCGAACAGCTTGTTGAGAAACGGGAAGGTCGCTGTGCGGCTATCTGCTTCGTCGTCCTCTTCGTCGCCGGAATCCATCTCCGCGCCACCGAAGGCAGACATCATTTCATTCGACATGTTTTCGAGGTCCTCGTCGCTGATGCCCATTTGCTTCATTACATCATCCACCTGCTTGATGCCAAGATCCTTGGCGCACTTCAGGCAGAGGCCCTCGTTAACGGTCTTTCCGTTCTCCAGGCGGGTCAAAAAGATGACCGCAACGTTCTTTTTACATTTGGAGCAAAGTGGTGGTTTCATAATGCGTCTCCTTATAGACCCTAGTTGGGAATGTACAGCCGGCCGGTTCCGCCGCCAAGCAAAATCACTGAGCCGTCGTCCTGCATCACCACGGAGGATACCGCAGACAGATCCTCCCCAGTCGCAATCAAATTCAAATTCTTATCGTACACATACAGATGGGAAGCGGTCAGCACAGCACAGTAGTCGCCGGCTGTGGAAATCGACAGGACTTCCTCCCCAATATACTGCTCGCCCAACTGATTTCCCGCAGTGTCCACGGTGACCACAGAAAACCGGTTGCCTGCCTTATACATATTCATGGACAGCGCGGTAAATCCGCCGACGGCGTAATCCGTCACATAGCCCTCTCCGTAGTCATAGGTCCCCAAAACCTCTCCTGCCGTATTCAGCAAAACCAACTGTGTTTCGCCGACGGCGCAGATTTTGTCGTCGTCCACAAACTGCAGATCCCAGATGAGCTGCCCGCCCAGGGAAACCTGGGCAATCGGCTCTTCCTGATCGGTCCGGAACAGGACCGCCGTGCTCTCATACCCGCCGGATGCGCTGTCCAGCGCCACGGCACACAGATACTTGCCGGATTCCGACACGGCGCATTGGTTCATATACTGACTGGCAGAATACCAGCGGTAAATCTGGTTCTGTTTCTTGTCGTAGACGGTAACCACCGCCCGATAGCCCTTCAGCAGCTCCAGATAGCAGATCGCATCGCCGCCGGAGATATCGGCGTCGAGGATCGTGCCGTCTGTCTCCAGGTCTAGAACCGCCGTGCCGCTCTGGTTGATGGCGGAGAGGCGGTTGCCGCCCACATCACAGCCAAGGACGAGGTCCTTGCCTGTGCGCAGGGACGGCGTCTGATAGACGTGCTGAATGGTCCCAAGCTCACTGCCGGCGGTGTCGAAGATTGTCAGGCCACTGCCGGTCAGCGCGGCCAGCGCATTGTGGCAGGAGACATAGGCGTTTTTGCTGCCATCATCATACTGATAGATCACCTCGCTGGTGCTTTGGCCGGAAAAGAGCTGCCGCACCCGGCGAAGGTTCAGCTGATCGCGGAACATCAGCAGGCAGACCGCAAGGATCAGCGCCAGCAAAAGCACCGCGAGCAGAATAATTTTTTTTGCGGGATTCTTTCTCTCCGGCGGCTCCGGCGTATTCAAAAAGGGCTGGATCGGCGTCACCTTCTGGTCGTCAAACTCCGACATGAAACGAAACCTCCCCACATTCATACCACACCCCGGTCATATACAGTCCGCCGGGCGGCACGGTTGGGCCGGCGGCCGTCCGGTCGCCCCGGGCCAGGATTCCGCCGATCTCCTCCGGCGCAATTTTCCCCTCGGCGGCGTAGACCACCGTCCCGGCCATGGCCCGGGCCATATTGTAGAGAAAGCCGTTGGCGCTGACGCGGAGTGAAATCAGATTTCCCTGCCGCTCTACCTCGTATTCATATACCGTGCGGACCGTGGATTTTACCTCGGTGCCGACAGAACGGACCGCAGCAAAGTCATGGGTCCCAACGAATACCTGCGCCGCCCGCTGCATCACGGTCTCATCCAGCCGCCGGGGGTAGAGCCATGCCCGGTGCACATAGAACGGATCGCGGATCTGGGAATTGTAGATCAAATAGGTATATTCCTTCCGCACGCAGGAGGCAATGGCGTTGAACGTCTCCGGAACCTCCCGAGCGCCGGTCACGGCAATATCCTCCGGCAGATGCGTGTTGAGCGCATAGGGGATCCGGTCTGTCGGGATCCCCGCTTCGGTCCGGAAATTGGCAACGTAGCACCGGGCGTGAACGCCCGCGTCGGTCCGTCCGCAGCCGGTCAGTCGGACCGGGTGGCCCATGACCTGCGACACGGCCGTTTCCACGGTTTCCTGCACGGTCCGCTCGGTTTTCTGGGTCTGCCAGCCGTGATAAGCAGTGCCCTCATATTTGAGTAACAACGCGATGTTTCGCAAATGGTAACCTCCGTTTACAGGGAAAAGCTGCACAGCACGATAATTCCCGCCAGCAGCAGCGCGCCGATTCCAAAACATAGATAATCCCGCGGCGCGAAGGAAAGCTGCTTCATTCTGGTTCTGCCCACGCCGCCCTGATAACAGCGGCATTCCATGGCCGTGGCCAACTCGTCGGCCCGGCGGAAGGAGGAGATGAACAGCGGCACCAGAATCGGCACCAGCGCCTTGGCGCGCCGCAGCAGATTTCCGGTCTCAAAGTCCGCGCCGCGCGCCTTTTGCGCGGAGATAATCTTATCGGTTTCCTCGATCAGCGTCGGAATGAATCGCAGCGCAATGCACATCATCATGGACAGTTCATGGACCGGCACCCGAATCTTTTTGAGTGGACTGAGCAGCATCTCAAGCCCGTCCGTCAGGGCAATGGGCGAGGTGGTGTAGGTCAAAAGGAACGTGCCGCAAACCAGCATCATGATCCGCGCGATCATAAAGAAGGCGTTTACAATGCCCTCCTTCGTGACCGTAAAGATCCAGAAGGTAAAGAGCGGATCGCCCTGGCTGTAAAACAGGTTGATGACGCCGGTCAGCACAATAATGATCAGCAGTGGCTTCAGGCCCCGCAGCAGCGCGGACGGCTTGATCTTGGAAAGCAGCACCGATATGCAGAGAAACAGGAACACCACCCCATAGGAAATAAACCACTTTGCCACGAAGAGGACCACGATATAGAGAATGGTCATCAGCAGCTTGGTTCTGGGGTCCAGGCGGTGGACGACGGTGTTGCCCGGGAAATATTGCCCGAGGGTGATATCCTTCAGCATCCCGCGCCACCACGCTTTCGATCGAGATACTGTGCCTTTGCCTGCTCCACGGTATAGACAGAGGCATCTACCGGCAGGCCCAGCTCCCGCAGCCGCAGAAAGACCCGCGTAATCTGCGGCACGTCCAGGCCCATGGAGAGAAGCTCCTCCGCCCGGGCGAAAATCTCCCGGGGCGCGCCCTCCATGGCGATGCCGCTGCCGTTCATGACCACGATACGGCCGGCGTTCCGGGCAACCTCCTCCATGCTGTGGCTCACCATGACGATGGCCGCGCCGGTCTCCCGACGAAAGGCGCGGATGTTTTCCAGAATCTCCTCGCTGCCGCGCGGGTCCAGGCCGGCCGTCGGCTCGTCCAGAATCAGGACCTCCGGCTCCATGGCGATGACGCCCGCAATGGCAACCCGGCGCTTCTGCCCGCCGGACAGATCGAAGGGCGATTTTTCCAGCTCGTCCCGATCCACGCCCACAAAACCCGCCGCCTCATAGACCCGGCGACGGATTTCCTCCTCCGGCAAGCCCATATTTTTGGGGCCGAAGGCGATGTCCTTGTAAACCGTTTCCTCGAAAAGCTGGTACTCCGGGTACTGAAATACCAGCCCCACGCGAAAGCGGATCTTTCTCAAGAATTCCTTGCTCTCCCAGAGGTCCCGGCCTTCAAACAGGACCTGGCCGGACGTGGGCTTCAGAAGCCCGTTAAAATGCTGAATCAGTGTGGATTTTCCTGAGCCGGTATGGCCGATGACGCCGAGAAATTCGCCGCGCTCTACGGTAAAATTCACCTGATCGACGGCACAGTGTTCAAACGGTGTGCCGATGCCGTAGACGTGGCTGAGATTCCGCGTCTCAATGATAGGGGCCAATTGCGTTTCCTCCGATACATTTGGGTCAGGCCTTCCAGTTTGCGGCAAGTGCCTGCGCACATTCCTCCACGGAGAGGGCATCCAGGGAGAAGTCGTACCCCTCCCGGTTCAATTCATAAAGCAGCGCCGTGGTATCCGGCACGCTGAGTCCGACGCTCCGCATCAGCTCCACTTGGGAAAACACCGCCTCCGGCGCACCGTCGGCGACGATTTTGCCGTCGTCCATGACGATAACGCGCTCGGCCTCGGCCGCCTCCTGCATGTGGTGGGTGATGAGGACGATGGTAATGCCGTCCCCATTCAGGCGCTTCACCGTGTCCATCACGTCGCGGCGACCCCGGGGATCCAGCATGGCAGTCGGCTCGTCCAGCACGATGCATCTGGGCCGCATGGCAATCACGCCCGCGATGGCGATGCGCTGCTTCTGTCCGCCGGAGAGCAGGTGGGGCGCGTGCTCGCGGTACTCCGTCATGCCGACCAATTGCAGCGCCTCATCCACCCGGCGGCGGATTTCCGCAGGCTCCACGCCGAGGTTTTCCGGCGCGAAAGCCACATCCTCCTCCACGACGTTAGAGACAATCTGATTGTCCGGATTCTGGAACACCATGCCAACGGTGCGCCGGATTTCATACAAAAGCGCCTCGTCCGCGGTGTCCATGCCATAGACGGTCACGCTGCCGCCCTGCGGCAGCAAGATGGCGTTGAGCTGCTTGGCCAGCGTGGATTTCCCGCAGCCGTTGTGCCCCAATACGGCCACAAAGCTGCCCGCCTCGATTTGCAGGCTAAGGCCGTCAAAAACCTTGACCGTCACCTGTCCCTCCGCCGGCGGATACGCGTAGGAGATCTGACTGATTGTAATTGCATCCATAGGAAAATCCTTCTATTCGGCGATCCATCGCCCTGTAGCGCCACAGGGCAGTGCCAGGCCGTTCTCCCGGACAGGGAGGCCCAGCTCATCACATTCGCTGTGTCCCCGGTGACGGGCGCCCGCCACAGAGTCCAGGATATATCCCAATACCGACGGGGCCAGGCCCGTCGTATAGGAGTTGATTAAAACAAAGAGCGGCTGGTCGGAAAGCACGCTGGAGACCAGCTCCACGAAGGGATAGAGATCGTTTTCCAGCTTCCAGAGTTCGCCGGAAGGGCCGCGCCCGTAGGAGGGCGGGTCCATGATGACGGCGTCGTACCGCTTGCCGCGCCGGATCTCGCGCTCCACGAACTTGACGCAGTCGTCCACAATCCAGCGGATGGGCGCGTCCTCCAGCCCGGAGGACTTTGCGTTTTCACGCCCCCAGGCCACCATGCCGCGGGCCGCGTCTACATGGCAGACGGAGGCGCCCGCCTTCGCGGCGGCCAGCGTCGCGCCGCCGGTATAGGCAAAAAGGTTCAGGACACTGATCGGGCGGCCCGCACCAGAGATCTTTTCCCGGATAAAGTCCCAATTGGCCGCCTGCTCCGGAAATACGCCGGTGTGCTTGAAATTCATGGGCTTAATGTGGAAGGTCAGATCACCGTAGCCGATCTGCCAGCGCTCCGGCACGCGGTTCCGATCCCACTCTCCCCCGCCGGTGGCGGCACGCAGATACCGCGCATCGTACTTTTCCCAGAGCGGATTGCGCTTCGGCGTCCGCCAGATGACCTGCGGGTCCGGCCGCACCAGGATATAGTTTCCCCAGCGCTCCAATTTTTCGCCGCAGGAGGCGTCGATCACCTCGTAATCTCTCCAGTTTTCCGATCTCCACATACCTATTCTCCATTGCTTCCAGTATTTTCTGCGGCGCTTTCCTCGGCCTCCGCCCGCTGCTTCTCCAGGGCCTCTTTGATCAGGTCCTCCTCGGTCTTGACGTTCACGATTTCCACATGGACGTAGCACTCCAGATTCAGCGGATCGGGCACCGCGCTCTCCGCAGCGACATAGCCGGCCGGGACCTCGCCGATGTAATTGTACTGCTGGTCCTGCACGACAATCCCCTCGATGGGGAAAAATCTGCTCACGTTCAGCATACCGACCTGGTAGATGCTGCCGGCCGCCTGCTGTTCGCAGTACTCCGTCGCGACATGGTTGGAGACGCCGCAGATGTCCACCATCTTATGGTTTGTGCAGTACTCTGTCGGTACGTCCTCCAGCGCCAGATAGGCGGTCACAGTGCGGTCGCCGCGTGGATCGCTCCTGCATGCGTCGGTCGCCAGCATACCGCTGTCCTGGCAAACGCTGCACTCCACCACATTGCCGAGTTTCCAGAAATCCTGAACCGTCAGGTCGCTGTGAATGCTCGACATGACCTTTTGCCAGAGCGTTATGGACGGGTTTCCACTGCCGTCCGTCGTCACAATGGTCTCCGGCGTGTCGTAGCCGGTCCAGGTAACCGCCGTATAGTAGGGCGTATAGCCCGCGAACCAGCGGTCAAAATTGTCCGAGGTAGTGCCGGTTTTACCGGCCACCGGCATACTGCCCAGCGACGCGGCGGTGCCGGTGCCGCTTGTGACGGTAGCCTGCATCATGGAGGTCAGGTACCAGGCGTTCTTCTCGCTGACCGCCTGGTGGGTCTCCTGCTCGTTGTCCAGGATCACGTTGCCGCTGCTGTCCTCGACTTTCGTGTAGGTCCGGCCTTCCCGGTAAACGCCATGGTTATAAAAGGCGGCGTAGGCCTGAGCCAACGACCGAATGGTGACGCCGTCCGTCAAGCTGCCGAGGCCCATGCCCCAGAGTGTCAGGTCGGTATACTGCCCGCGGCTCGCCACGAGCCCGGTAATCCCCATTTTTTCCGTGGCAAAGTCGTAGCAGGCCTGCGGCCCCAACTCGTTGACCAGCTTGACCGCCACCGTGTTGAGGGAGAGGGATACCGCCGTGGTCATATTAACGAGGCCGCGGTAGATCCCGTCGGAGTTTTTGGGCCAGGCCGCCTCATCCGTGAAGGTCAGCGGCGTATCATCCATCACGGTCACCGGCGTAATCAGGCCCGCCTCCAGCGCAGGCGCATAGACCGTGATCGGTTTCAGCACGGAACCCGGCTGCAATTGACTCTGTGTGGCACGGTTGAAGGTCAGGCTGCCGGTCTTCTCCCCCGTGCCGCCGACCAACGCCACGATATCGCCGCTCTCATTGTCGATGATTACCATGCCGCCCTCAAGCTGCTGGCTGGACTCGGTGGTCGGCAGGCTGTTCTTGTCCTCAAAGACCGTCTCCAGCTCCGTCTGCACATCAAGATCGATGGTACAATAGATGGAATACCCGCCGGAAGTCAGCATATCGGAGCAAACCTCGTAGCTGTAGCCAGTCTGTTCCATCAGATCCGCGACCACATCCCGGACCACCTGGTCGACAAAATAGGAATAATAGCCGTACTGGTTGTCGTAGACGCTGCTGCTGGCGGAATGGAAATCCATCTCTTCCGCCACCGCCGTATCATAATCCGTCTCGGAGATATATCCCTGCTTCAGCATCTCGGAGAGAATCGTGAGCTGACGGTCGCGGTTATTTTCCGGATAGAGATAGGGGTCGTATTTGGATGGATTGTTGGTAATGCCGATCAGGCTGGCACATTCAGCCAGACTCAGATCCCAAACATCCTTGCCAAAATACTGGAGCGCGGCGCTCTCCACGCCATAGCAGCCCTCGCCCAGATAGATGGTATTGAGATACATCTCCATGATGTCGCTCTTCTCATAATCGTCCTCCAGATGCAGTGCCCGGTAGATCTCGGTCAGCTTCCGCCGCACCGTGACCTGATCCTCCTTGGTCAGATTCTTGACAAGCTGCTGGGTGATCGTGGATCCGCCGTAGGAGGAGTTCCCGATGAACATACTGCCGCAGGCCTTGAGTGTCCGCAGCCAATCCACGCCGGAATGCTCGAAGAACCGCTTGTCCTCAATGGACACGCAGGCGAAAACCAGATTGTTTGGGATGTTTTCATAGTCGGTCCAGACGCGGTTTTCCGTGGCGTAGAGCTTTTGAAGCTCCTTCCACTCGCCGGTCTTGCTGTCCTGATAGTAGATCACAGAGGTCTGGTCGAGGCTGTAATCCTCCAGCTTCAGGTAGGACTGCTGGCTCAGATCGCTCTTCACCCAGCCGAAAAAATAGACGCAAAAAATAGAAAAGGCAACAGCGCCGACCAGAAACAGCGTGCCGATCACGCGTAAAACGGTGTGCAGCACTGGATGGTTCTTCTTCTGGGGCGTTTCCCAATTGAATTTATGACCACCTTTTGCCATTGCGGTTCCTCCTCATCCAAACGCTGTCCGTCCTAAAAAAGTCCTGGAGAGAGCTGCCTCGTTTCCACGCATATGCGGGCAGGGCATACATACAGTTTATTATACCATACCTGTCAATTCCCGTTTTTGAACATTTTCTGAATTTTTTATAACTGGCGCATCTTGGGATAAACTAAGACGGGAGGGATGCTAGAATGAAACAATTATTCCGCATTTGCGTCGTGATCATGCTTTGTCTATCTTTGGCAACCATCGGGTTTGCATCGTCCGGCTATCTGGTAACCGAAAAGGAGGGGATGGTAGCAGTCTGGGACTGTGCGGCAGATGATTGGCGCTGTGTCACTGACACGCCGGTCAGCAGTCTGCCAACCGAAGACCGCCGCGCCCTTAGTCCCGGCGTGCTCTGCGCGGACGAAACGTCGCTCAGCGCACTGCTGGAAGATTATTGCTCGTGACCGCAGCGGGACAGATTTCCTCTTGATTTTCCTCTCTGTACGGGGTACAATAGGGCTACCAAAGAGCCGAACGGAGGACCCCATAATGGAGGAAGATTTTGGCGACGATTTCATCACGATTACCGATGAGGACGGCAAAAGCTACGAAATGGAAGTTCTGTGCCGCTTCGAGCACAAGGAACAGGAATATATGGCGCTGGTGCCGGCGGATTCCGACGAGGAGGAGCCTTCACTGGAAGTCAATATTCTGCGGATCGTGGAGGATCAGGGCGAAGAGGTCCTCGAGGCCATACAGGATGAAACGGAGCTTGAGGAAGTGTACGAGGCCCTGATGGAGCTCTCCTATGAGGATGAAGAAGAATAACAGTCCCCTGCCCGGTGCGTGACGGGCTCACTTAAACCCACATCTTTTTTACGGGATACCGGACTTCCCTACCGGATTGCAGGCCTCCCGCCCCAGGCGGAAGTTGGAAGCAGTGATGGTATGGAGAGGTAACCCACCTGCCAGTTCGTGCAGGTTATAATTGGGTTCGCACGGCCACGGCGGGGTTTGACTGGACCGGTTTCCGGTCCGTCATGCGCGTCGAAACGCGGTTGGGTCCGTCCCAGCCGCGTTTTGTCATGCCTCCCTGTGCTCGCAGGAATTCTGTGAGGAAATCGTGTATTTTCTGCTTAGGCCTTGCAAGAATGAAATAATTTGTTATAATAATAAACATCTTTCGGCCCTGTGGCTGGGCCGACGCAAAAAACGAGAGGATTGATCCAACTATGAGCGCTTCGAAAGAAAAGCAGACCCCCAAGGACGTTTTCAGCGCCGGTCGGTCTCCTGACCTGGCCGCCAAGGCTGCCCAAAAAAAGAAAATCAGGAAAAACGTGTTGGTCGGCATTGCCGTCACTCTGGTGGTCGTTCTGTCCATTGGCTCCATTGTCCTGTTCCGCGGGCCATTTTTCCGCAATCACTCCGTCGCCGTCACCGTCGGCGATCACGAACTGACACCAACCATGGTCCGCTATTTCTACGCGGACACCTTCTCGCAGTTGAACCAGAGCTATGGATCGATGTTCACCCAGCTTTTCGGGGAAAACGACAACTTCCAGGATGAAGTTTACGACGAATCCACTGGGGAAACCTGGGGGGACTACATCATGGAGCAGGCTGTGGAGCAGATCCGCACCACCTACGCCGTGTATGACGAGGCCATGGCACAAGACTACGTCCTCAGCGAGGACGGCGAAAACTCGCTGACCAGCACGGAAAGCATGATCTCGCTCTATGCCGCTTACTCCGGCACGACGGAAAACGATTACATCCGCAATGTCTACGGCACCGGCACCGGCAAGACCACCTATCTGGAATACGAGCGGATTCTGACCACGGTCTCCTACTATGAAAAGGAGATGCGTAACTCCTACCAGTACACGCAGGACGATCTGAGCGAAGCTTACGAGGCGGATTCCGCCGATTATGACGTCTATACCTACCATTCCTATTATGTCACCGGACAGTCCTCTTCCAGCGATGAGACCGAGCAAACCGCCGCGATGGCGGAAGCCCAGACACAGGCGGAGAGCATGGCGGAAGCCTCTTCTCATAATCTGGACGAGTTCCTCGCCCAGTGCAACACGCTCTCCGAGACGGAGAACTATACGGATGGCACGCAGAGCCTGCGGAGCAATACCGCTACCTCCTCCATGGCAGACGTCGTGAAGGAATGGATCACGGATCCCGCCCGTCAGGAGGGCGACACGGTGGCTCTGCAATATGAGGACTACGGCTATTACGTTCTCTATTATATCTCCTCCTCCGACAATAATTACGATGCACTGAACATCAACGTAATCAAGATTTCCGCCACGACCACAGACGACAGCGGAACTTCCACCACCGATTGGGACGCCGCAAAGGAACAGTTGGACGCGCTGCAAACGGACTACGCGGGCTACGACGACGCAGATACCGCGTTCCAGGAGCTTGCTGCCACCTACTCCGACGACGAAGACACCGCTAATACCAGCGGAAAATATGAATACGCCCACCGCGGACAGTTCGACGACGCCCTGGACACCTGGCTCTTTGACAGCGCGCATGAGGATGGAGAAACGGCGGTCATACAGGGCTCCGACGGCTATTATTTTGTACGCTATATCGGCGCTGCCGGCAACTACCGCGACTATCTGGTCGATCAGGCCCTGCGCACAGCCGATTATCAGACCTGGTATGACGGCATCATCGCCGACGCTACCGCAGCGCAGAACGAGTTTGGCATGAAGCACGTCTATATGACACTCAAGCTCGAGTCCAGCAGCAGCAGCACGTGACGCGATGGAGCATCCGTTTATCCGGGAAGAAATGCTGCTGGGGCCGGAAGCACTGGAACGGCTGCGCGGAAGCCGTGTCATGATCTTTGGCGTCGGCGGTGTAGGCAGCTACGCCGCCGAGGGCTTGGCCCGCGCCGGCGTCGGTACGCTGACGTTGGTGGACAGCGACACCGTCGGCCTCTCCAACCTGAACCGGCAGCTCTGCGCCCTGCATTCTACGCTGGGGCGATATAAGTCCGACGTCATGGCAGAGCGGATCCGCGACATCAATCCCGACTGCGCGGCGGTTTCCCTGCCACTGCATTATTCAGAGGAGACGAAAGACACGTTTTTTGCGCAGCCATGCGACTATATCGTGGACGCCATCGATCTGGTTTCCTGCAAGCTGAGTCTGATTCTGACGGCACGGGAGCGGAATGTTCCAATTCTCAGCGCCATGGGCACCGGCAATAAGCTGGACCCCAGCCAGTTCGAGATCACGGATATCTCCAAAACGCAGGGCTGCCATCTGGCCCGCATCATGCGGAAAGAACTGCGCGAGCGCGGCGTTCTGCACCATACGGTGCTCTACAGCCGTGAGGAACCGCGCAAGCCGGCCGCGTTGGGTGAAGCGCCGCCGCCGGGTCGCCGCAGCGTACCCGCCTCCGTATCCTGGGTGCCGTCCTGCGCCGGTCTCATGATGGCCGGATATGTGGTTCGCGCACTGATCGAACGTCCGTAAAGCAACCCTCAAAATTCGAAGCGCGGGATTGCGCAGTCAGATTTTCCGCCGGATCGGCAAAATAGCGTCAAAAAGGGCGAACGGTTGGCAGCATGGGTTCGGTTCCCACAACCTTGAAGCAAAATTGATAAGAGGAATCAATTGTTTTTACGAATTGATTCCTCTTATTTATTATGATATAAAAATTTGGAAGATTATCGGAGAGATAATCAATACAACATGGAACCGCCTGTCAATGAAAATGGAAAACAACGATTTCGGAATGTCATTTTTGATGGGAATGCGGATTCTCCTTTGGACTCGAAAGGCCATTTTTATTGGAGGTTGCGTCCAAATCTGATAACAGCGCTTGAAAATCGAAAACTTGTATCCAATTTGAGCAAATGAAACATAAATCACCCCATTTCGGCTCAAGCTGATACAGGGTGATCGTTTTGCATCAAAAACTTCGTCTATTTCTCTCCGGCGGCGCGGCTGGGCTTGTCTGCGGGCTGTTCGGCGCGGGCGGCGGCATGGTGCTCGTGCCGCTGCTGACCGGCGTCTGCGGCTTTTCCGGCCGTGATGCCTTCGCCTCCGCGCTGGCCGTCATGCTGCCGGTGTCCCTGGTCTCCCTGACGGTGTTGCAGTTTACCGGCGGATTGCCTTTTACGGCCTCCCTGCCCTATCTGGCGGGCGGCCTGGTCGGCGGTTTCGCAGCCGGTATCGTCTATAAAAAAATCCCCACAGCGCTGCTGCACAAAGCCATGGGCCTCTTCATTCTGTGGGGAGGCGCGCGGCTGCTATGGAGCTGATCGCTGCCGTTCTCTGCGGCTTTCTCTCCGGGCTCGGCATCGGCGGCGGAAGCCTGCTGATCGTCTACCTGACCGCTGTCGCCGCCCTGCCGCAAGCCGTCGCGCAGGGAATCAACCTGCTCTATTTTCTGCCAACCTCGGCCGCCGCCCTTACTCTGCACAGCAAAAACCGCTTTGTCCGCTGGCGCCTCGTTGTGTTCGCCATTGCAGGCGGCGTCCTCTTCGCGGCGGCATCCGCCTACCTGTCCCGGCTCATCCCCACTGAACTGCTGCGGAAAATTTTCGGCGCGTTTCTCCTCCTTGTGGGTCTCAACGAATTGCGGACCGGAACGCGGCCTAAAGCGAATTGAGATACCCCTCCAGAATCAGAGATGCGGCCACCGCGTCTACGGTGCTTTTCCGCTTTTTTCCATGGTAATTGCAGTCGGACAGAATCTGATGCGCCTCCACGGTAGTCCTGCGCTCGTCCCAGAGCGTCACCTCCATGCCGGTCACCTCCTGCAGGCAGGCTGCAAACTCCCGGTACAGGACCGCTCTGGGACCCTCCGATCCGTCCATGTTCCGTGGGAATCCCAGGACAAGCTTCTCCGCGCCGCTCTCCAAAAGCAGCCGCCGGATCTCCAGCGCCGTCTTTTCCCGGTTCCAGGAATGAATCACTGTGGTCTGCCCCACCAGCGTCCCGGAGCGGTCGGAAATCGCGACGCCGGTCCGGGCGTCGCCATAATCGATGGCCATAATTTTCATTTGAATTCCTCGCTTTTTTCCGCGTTTGTGATAGTATAACATAGTTTGGAAAATTTGAAAATAGTATGAAAGAAATTGGTTTTTGCTGTTGACCGGCAGGTCTCTTTATGGTAAAATGTCTTTACCTGTGAAAAAGGGGCTTATTTTTTTGTTGCCTTTTTCGGCCCCGGCAGTCGGCGCGGAAATGTCTCGGCGCCGCACAAATTTTACTGGCCGGGCGCGATACAGGGAGGCAATTTGTTAAGGAGGTGCCGTAATGCGCGTAAAAATCACCCTGAGATGTTCTGAGTGCAAGCAGAGAAACTACAACACCATGAAGAACAAGAAAAACGATCCCGACCGTCTCGAGATGAAGAAGTACTGCAAGTTCTGCCGCAAACACACTTTGCACACGGAAACGAAGTAATCGCGGAAAAGGAGATCACGATGGCTGAAGCTAGCAAGAAAGAAAACTTCTTTGTTCGCACCTTCAAGCGGATCAAAAAGTGGTTCCGCGAGATGAAGAGCGAACTGAAGAAGGTTGTATGGCCCACCAAAAAGCAGATTCTCAACAACGTGCTCATTACGCTCGCCTGTGTGCTCGTCGTCGGCGTTTTCATCTGGGTGTTTGATCTGGGTTCCAACCTGGCTGTCGAGGGGATCATCTCTCTCGTCAAGGGTTAAGGTGTCATAATGGCTGATACTGCAAAGTGGTATGTCGTCCATACGTATTCCGCCTATGAGAATACGGTGAAGGCCACCTTGGAAAAAACCGTTGAAACCAGGCAACTGCAAGATTTGATCCAGGCGGTCTCTATTCCTATGGAAACCGTGACCGAAATCACGGAAAACGGTCCGAAAACCGTAGAACGTAAGGTGTTTCCCGGCTATGTGCTCGTCAAAATGATTTTGACGGACGAAACCTGGTACGTCGTCAAAAATGTCCGCGGCGCCACCGGCTTTGTCGGCTCGGGCAACAAGCCGATCCCCCTCACGGAGGAGGAGATCGCGCAGCTCGGCATTGAAAAGCACGAAATCGTTGTCGGCTACAACCTGGGCGACAGCGTAAAAATCACCGACGGTCCCCTCACCTCCTTCATCGGCACGGTGGATGAGCTGGACGTCGACAAGAACAAGGTCCGCGTCATTGTATCGATGTTCGGACGCGAAACGCCGGTCGAGCTGGAGCTCGATCAGGTGGAGGTTTGTTCCCAATAATCCGGCCTTTCCTACAACTTTCCAATGCCTCTCGTATGATTTGGAAGCAGTATCAGACGGCCAGAACGTGGGAGGGGCGTTTGCCCCGCCAGAAATACGCCAAGGGCGTATTACCACATTTTTCTTCAGGAGGTGCTTATTATGGCACAAAAAGTTACAGGCTATATCAAGCTGCAAATCCCGGCTGCCAAGGCCACCGCTTCTCCCCCCGTCGGTCCCGCCCTCGGCCAGCACGGCGTCAATATCTCGGCGTTTATCAAGGAATTCAACGAACGCACCAAGGATCAGGCCGGTTTTAAAATCCCCGTCGTCATCACTGTCTACTCGGACCGCTCCTTCACCTTCGTCACCAAGACACCCCCGACCCCGACCCTCATTCTGAAGGCGCTGGGCGTCGAAAAGGGCTCCGGCGTGCCGAACAAGGATAAGGTCGCCAAGATTACCATGGCGCAGGTCCGTGAGATCGCGGAAAAGAAGATGCCCGACCTCAACGCCGCTTCCATCGAAGCCGCCATGAGCAACGTCGCCGGCACCTGCCGCTCCATGGGTATCACCGTCGTCGACTGACAGTCGAGACAAGCGGGGCCGGAACACAGAATCTGGACCCCCGAATTGTGGGAGGATTATTCCGCATTACCACTATAAGGAGGATAAACACATTGTTTAGAGGTAAAAAATATAAAGACAGCGCCAAGCAAATCGACCATTCCGTCCAGTACGACACGGCCGACGCGCTGGCTCTGGTTTGCAAAACCGCCACTGCCAAGTTCGACGAGACCGTCGAAATCCACATCAAGCTGGGCGTCGACTCCCGTCACGCCGACCAGCAGGTCCGCGGCGCCATCGTCCTGCCCAACGGCACCGGCAAAACCCGCAGGGTCCTGGTGTTCGCCAAGGACGCAAAGGCTGACGAGGCCACGGCTGCAGGCGCTGATTTCGTCGGCGCCATGGATCTTGTGGAAAAGATTCAGAAGGAAAACTGGTTTGATTTCGACGTCGTCGTCGCTTCCCCCGATATGATGGGTACCGTCGGCCGTCTCGGTAAGATTCTGGGCCCTAAGGGCCTGATGCCCTCCCCAAAAGCCGGCACCGTGACGCCTAACGTCGCTGCCGCCGTCAAGGAGATCAAAGCCGGTAAGATCGAGTACCGTCTGGATAAGACCAACATCATTCACTGCCCCATCGGCAAGGTCTCGTTTGGCCCCGAAAAGCTGACCGAGAACATGGATGCGCTCATGGGCGCCGTCATGAAGGCCAAGCCCTCCGCCGCCAAGGGCCAGTATATCAGAAGCTGCGTCGTCGCCTCCACCATGGGCCCCGGCGTCAAAGTCAGCGCTACAAAATATTGATTTTTTGTTGACATTCTTCTGATCTTCTGCTATAGTTAGCAAGTTGCCAAAGACAGCAGGTGGCATAGGCCATAATTCCTGCCGAGGTTACGCAAAAATGTACTGCATTTCTGTGTCCTCGTGCCCTTTGGCACGAGGACATTCTTTTTTTGGAGGTGAACCTATATGCCAAACGCAAAAGTACTGGAAAGCAAGAAGGTGGTCGTGGACGCTCTGACCGCCAAGCTGAAGGAATCCACCGCCGTCGTGTTTGTCGACTACAGCGGTATTAACGTCGCACAGGATACTGTGCTTCGCCAGCAGTTCCGCAACGCTTCCGTCGATTACTCCGTCATCAAAAACACGCTGACCCGCTTTGCCGTCAACAACGCCGGCTATCCCGAGCTCGACGAGCTTCTGAACGGTACGACTTCGATGGCCTGCACCACCGGCGATCCCATTTCTCCAGCCCGTATCGTCTGCGAATTTGTGAAGAAACACAAGGACGTTCTGACGATCAAGGGCGGTTTCGTGGAAGGACAGGTTCTGTCTGTGGACCAACTGAAGGCCTTCGGCGAACTGCCGTCCAAGAATGCGCTGATTGCGCAGGTACTCGGCACTTTCCTGGCGCCCATCAGCAGTCTGGCCTGTGTTCTGGATCAGATCTGCCAGCAGCAAGGCGGCGGTGCTCCCGCTGCCGAAGAAGAATAATTTCGATTCAATAGGAGGAATATCAAAATGGCAAGTGAAAAAATCAATGCTATGATCGAGGAAGTCAAGTCCCTGACTGTCCTTGAGCTGGCCGAGCTGGTTCATGCTCTGGAAGAGACCTTCGGCGTTTCCGCCGCTGCTGCCGCTGTCGCCGCTCCCGCTGCCGGCGCTGCCGAAGTGGAAGAGAAGACCGAATTCGACGTCATTCTGAAAGAGATCGGCGCCGAGAAAATCAAGGTCATCAAGGTTGTCCGCGAGATCACCGGTCTGGGCCTGAAGGAAGCCAAGGAATTGGTCGACAATGCCCCCAAAGCCGTGAAGGAAGGCATCTCCAAGGATGATGCCGAGGCCATGGCCGTCAAGTTCAAGGATGTCGGCGCTACCTGCGAAATCAAGTAATGAGCTTCCCTCCGGTTGCCCACGGCATCCGGAGGGATTTTCTTATTGAAATCTTAAGGTTTTTCCCCTAGGAATTCTGCGGCAGATCTTGTAGAATAAGGGTATATCTCGCGGAAAGCGGGCGAAATTATGATTTCGGAGGTATCCATTTTGAATATCTGGGGCAGTTTGCCCGGGAAGATCCTCATGACGCTTCTGCTCTCCATGACGCCGATCCTGGAACTGCGCGGCGCAATTCCGATTGCGACGGCCAACGGGCTCAATCTCTATGTAACGATTGTAATTTCCGTCATCGGAAATTTGATTCCGGTGCCGTTTATCATTCTTTTTATCCGCAGAATTTTCGGTTGGATGCGAACGAAAAGCGAGCGTCTGAACGGTGTCGTCGCGCGGCTGGAGACCCGTGCCGCAAAGAAATCCGAGCTGGTTTACCGATATGCTTTCTGGGGCATTGTGGTTCTGGTCGCCATTCCGCTGCCCGGCACCGGCGCCTGGACCGGTGCGTTGGTCGCGGCCATGCTGGAAATGCGCCTCAAAACCGCATTCCCCGCTATCGCACTCGGCGTTCTGATCGCCGGTATCATTGTTTCCTTCGTCACATATGGCGTCGGGGCGATTCTCTTTTGATTCTGTTCTTCAATTCTGCGTCCATACTGTTTGAATGAATCGGGCGGCCCTTCCGGGCCGCCCGATCTCTGTTTCTTATTCTCTCCGCAGCGCGTCGATGGGGTTCAGCTTGGAGGCCTTGACCGCGGGAACCAGGCCGAAGATAAGCCCGATTGCAACAGAGAACACCACGGCTACCACGCAGGCCGGCACGCTGATTGCCACCGCCGTTCCCATCACGGAGGAAAGCATATAAGCCAATCCGACGCCGCAGCCCACGCCCAGCAGGCCGCCAAGGCTGGTCAGCACCGCCGCCTCCGTCAGAAACTGCCTGGCAATCCGCTTCCGCCGCGCGCCAATGGCTTTTTTCAGGCCGATCTCACGCGTCCGTTCCGTGACGGACACCAGCATGATGTTCATGACGCCAATACCGCCCACGAGCAGGGAGATACCGGCGATCCAGATGAGTTGCTTGTTGGTGGAGTTGGAGAGCTCCTGCAGCTCCGATGCCTGCTCCAGCAGATTATCCGCTTCATAGGAATAGGTATCGCCGGATATCTGTGTTTCATTGAGGCTCTTCGCCACGTTGTTTCCCGCAGCCGTCATCTCATCCGTGGAGGTAGCGCAAACCGCCGCATACTGGGGCTCGTCATACCGGTAAACAATGGACCAGCAGTCCGTCGGAATGAAAATGGTACCGGCCGACGTGTCCATGTACATCTGGTAGTCGCTCATACTGTTGATGGTCGGCGCGGCGCTGGACGATGTGCTGACAACGCCAACCACCGTAAAGGGCTCCGTCAGAATTTCAACCGTCTGCCCAATGGGGTCCTGGCCCTCGAACATCGTGTTCGCCGCCTTGGTATCCAATACCGCTACCTTTCTGGCCCCCGTAAAGTCCTCCTCCACAAAGCCGCGGCCGTAGTTTACGCCATAGCCGTTCACAGAAAAGTAGTGGCTGTCCACACCGTAAAGGTTGCCGTTGAACGCCGTGTTCTGATAGAAGACGCCATCGGTCCAGGTGCGGCAGCGGTACAGCGAGGTTTCCGCCACGCCGTCCAGCGTATCCAGCGCCTGCCGCGTCTCCTCCGTCGCGGGTGTGACGCCCTGCGGCAGCGAGGAGTATTGCAGGTCCACGTCGCTGCCGTCTTGTTTCAGCTTTACCGTCACCACGTTGTTGCCCGCGCCGATCAGGTTAGACTTGATCTGCTCGTTGGTTCCCTTGATCGTGGAGACGATGGTGATAATCGACGCAATGCCGATGATAATACCGAGCATGGTGAGGAAGGACCGGAGCTTATGGCTCCATACGCCCTGAATGGACAGCGCAATATTTTCAAGCATTCGGCATCCCTCCTCAATATCCGTACAGATCGGAGGGCTCCGCTTCGACCGTTTTGGCGCCCTCCGTCACGTCCTTGCCATAGGGGAAGGCCAGATAGTCCTCCGCCGTGACGCCGCCGCGAATCTGCGTGTAGCTTCCCCAGAGATTCCGGCCGGTCTGGACCGTCCGCTTTTCCAGGAGGCCGTCCTCGTTCCGCACATAGACGTAGCTCTTGCTTCCGTCCGTTCGGATAAATTCGTTCTCCAGATAGAGGCTGTTTCCATCGTCAACCTGCTTCTGATAGGTCACGTTCACATATTCATTTTCCCGCAGGTCCGCGTCCTCGTTTACAAAAACCTTAAAGGGGTAATAGGATACGTTGGTGTTTCCATCGGACCAGGCATTGGCATCGGTCGCCGGATATTCGGAAATCTCCACGATCTCGCCCTCGCAGGAAACGCCGCTCTCCCAGGAATTGATGGTCACTGTCTGACCGATCGTCACGGTGTCAAGGTCCAGCTCGCTCATGGACACATCCACATAGTAGCCGCCGCCGCCGGAAATCTCTACCACCGGCGTACTCTGCTGATAGGCCGTATCCGCGTCCAGCACGGTCTTGATGGTCCCGTCTATCTTGCTGCGGACCACGCCGTCGTTGACCTCATCCTCCAGTTTGTCGTAGGAAACCTGCGCCAGCTTGATGGAGACGCCCAGATCACGGATCTCTTTTTCCTTGTCACTGCGCAGCTTGGCGATTTCCGCGGAGGTATAATCGGACCCGGATTCCTGGTAGTAGGGTTCCGACTCGGATTCATAGTTCTGCAGCTCATCCGGGATCGTTGGCTCAAAAAAGGTAAAGGCCACTTCCCCGCTGCTCTTGTCCAGATGCAGGCCGTAGCTCTGCAGAATCGGCGCGTTGAGCGCGTTGTTCTCCCGGACGAGAAACACCACATAGGACTGGCTTGGGTCAACCTGCGCAGCCTCATCCGTATCCACGGCGGAGTCCGTAGTCTCTTCGGACGCGGTGGTCTCCTCCGGTTCGGCCGGCGCCGTCGGGAACAGCGTGGAAAGGTAGCTGAGCGAGAAGGTATCCTCCTCTCCCCAGAGGTAGTAGAATGGGTCCTCCTCGGTGCCGGAACCGGAAAGAAGCTGCGGCGTCTGCGCCGGATGGTACTCGACGCCCGAAGTTTCCGGCGTGATGAGAACGCTGGAATGGGGCCGCATGGCCTGAATCTTCGTCAGCTCCTTTTGGGCTGTTTCCAGCTTGAGCTGCAGCTTCTGCAGCTCCGTATCCGCCTTCTCCAGATCGATGTCCGAGAGTGTTGTGTCATAGGCCAGGATCGGATCTCCCACCCGGACCTGCTGTCCTTCTGTCACATAAATCTCCTGGACCTGCTGCGTATCGGAAATATAGACGTCCTGCAGTTGATCCGTGGTGACCATGCCGTAGGCCTCGGCGCTGTCCCCCCAGTACTCAGTCATGGAAAAATTCGACATAGCATAGACGTTCACCGGCTTTTTCTGGCTGTTGCGGTAGATCACCAGGCCTCCCCAGACCGCGCCGGTGACGCCTGCCGCAACGGCGCAGCCGATGACCACGCGTTTTACGGTTTTGTTCACTGCCCGTCACCTCCGGTCAAGATGCCGTCGCGGATATGGCAGAGCCTTGCGGCGTGCTCCGCGATGGACTGGTCGTGCGTAATCATGATGATGGTGGACCCGCCCTCATGCAGCGCCCGAAACAGTTCCATCACCTGCTCGCCGGACGTGGAATCCAGTGCACCGGTTGGCTCGTCGGCCAGCAGCATCCTGGGCTTGCCCACAATGGCGCGGGCGATGGCAACGCGCTGACACTGTCCGCCGGAGAGTTGGTCCGGCCGGAAGCTCACGCGGTCCTCCAGCCCCACGGTTTTCAGCGCCTCCAGCGCCAGTTCCCGCCGTTTTGCCTTCTTGACGCCGCCGTAGAGCAGCGGCAGCGCCACATTTTCCAGCGCGGTGAGCTTGGGCAGCAGATTGAAAGACTGAAATACAAAGCCAATCTCCTGATTCCGCACGTCCGCGAGCTGGTTGTCAGAGCACTTGGTCACATCCTTGTCCGCCAGCAGATACTGGCCGGAGGTCGGCACATCCAGACAGCCGATCAGGTTCATGAGCGTGGTCTTTCCGGAGCCGGAAGGCCCCATGATGGCCAGGTAGTCGCCCTCATTTACCTGCAAATTTACTTCCCTCAGGACAGGAATCGTCGATTTTCCCATCGAGTAGTCCTTGCAGATGTCCTTCATCTCCAGAATCATCCCAAGGCACCTCCCGTGGTCGCGGCCGGCTCCACGCTGCCAGTATCAACTTCCTCCGCGGGAACCGCGCCCTCGATGTCCTTGACGCCCTCGGCACTGCCTTCGACGCCCTCGACGTTGCCTTCGACGCCTTCGACGTAGCCTTCGCCATCGCTCATCCCACTGGTCTCGAATGCCGACTCGTCATAGGGCACGCAGGTCATGCCGGCCTGCAGACTCTCGTCCGGGAACGCAATGTAGTCCTCGGCAGAAAGGCCGCCGTCGATCACGTAGGTATCCGCGCCCTCGTCATATGTACCCAGCGTGACGGTCCGCTTTTCCAGTTTTTCCTTGTCGTTCTGCGCCCAGACCCACGCGCTGCCATCCACGTCGTTCAGATAGTAGCTCGGCAGGCAGATCTGATTTGCATCCTGTTCGGCCTCCTGACCGTAGTCGGGCTCAATATAGACATGTTGTCCCAACATCAAGCCGTCGGCGCCTTGGAGGTCCACATAGAAGGGGTACTTGCTGGAAGTGGTCATCTCGTCGCTGCTGCTGCTGGAGACATAATAATTGTTGTTGCTGTCCTGTACCGGATTTTCAAAATCGATGGAAGAGATGGTTCCGTTCCAGGTAGCGCTGTCGTCGGTCCGGGAACGGATGATGACCGCCATTCCCTCCGTAATGGTACCTGCGTTGGCCTCGTCGACAGTGCCCTTGATCCGGTAGTCGCCGGTCTCCATGACCGTCATAAAGGGCAGCGTATTTCCTGTGCTGTCCGTACCGCCATCCGCGTTGAGGGACTGAACCCGGCCGTCCACAGGAGACACGACCTCCAGATTCTCCATGGAATCCTGAAGCTTCTGGATCTCTTTCTCCTTCAGGCCAATGTTGTAATTTGCCTCGCGGATGGAGGTGTCCGTTGACTGAATTTCCAGGGTATAAGAGAGTTGCTCCGCGGCGGAAGCCTTCGCCTTTTCCTTTTCCAGGTCCGATTTCTCGCTCTCCAGAGAGGTTACACTGTTATTAAGCTGCTCCAGCTCCAGCTGTGCTTTTTCCAAACTGAGCTGCGCGGCTTCGGAATCATAAGTAAAGAGCACCTGATCCTTCTTGACGCTGTCTCCCTCCGCCACCTTGATCTCTGCGACTGTCTTACTGTCATCCTTTTTGATCTCTGTCTCGCTGCGGGGGCTGACGGTTCCGGCGTACCGGTCCACCAGACCGACGGAGCCCAAACCGCAGATCATGGAAACCGACTGGACAGACGCCTCTCCCTCCACCTGAGCACCGCAGCCCGCCAGCACGGCCAGCAGCATGGCGGCCGCCAAAAGGGCACTGAGTTTCTTCATCTTTTGAATTCCTCCACTTTCCTGTTATATTCCTTGATGATGTTATCATAACACGGCGCCGGTACATCTACAAGCGCCGTATTGTTTCAAAATTGTTTAAGAATACCTTATTTTTATCGCACCGCTGCATCAAAATTGCATCAGGATGCCATATATATAGACGTAACATAGCGCCGGTGGTTACACCCGCCGCCCGTATTTTCATGCCCTGCGCATTTTCTCGCATCTGTCTGGCTCGGGCACTCCTGCAACGTTCTGATCGATTTGTTTTTTGCATTCCTACGATGAAATTTTTTATGCGTCAATTGGAGGGAATTTTCTTGTGCGCCCGTTGATTTTCACAAAAACATTGCGTATAATGGTGTAAAGCATGGGAAAATAGCACATTCCTTGAACATCATAACAGGAGGCGCTTTTTATGAAGTATGGCAGAATATATAATTTCTCGGCTGGTCCGGCGACGATGCCGGAGTCTGTGCTGGAGGAAGTCCGCGACGAAATGATGAACTACCGGGGCTCCGGGATGTGCGTCATGGAGATGAGCCACCGCTCGAAGGTGTACCAGCAGATTATCGACGAGGCCGAGCAGGATCTGCGGGACCTGATGGGCATTCCCGACAACTATAAGGTGCTGTTCATCCAGGGCGGCGCGACGCTGCAGTTCTCAATGATTCCGATGAACCTGATGAAAAACGGCAAGGCAGTCTATGTGGAGACCGGCGCGTGGTCCAAGAAGGCCATTGCCGAGGCGAAGAAGGTTGGCGAGGTCATTGTAGCCGCATCCTCCAAGGATCAGAACTATACCTATGTCCCCGACTGCTCC
>JAYFPO010000005.1:0-186403 GCA_034927685.1 Oscillospiraceae bacterium
GGGGGCGCCCAGCAGCCCGACGGACTTGCGACCTGATCCATGGCGAAACAGTGCTGTTTCTGGTGGCAGATCGTTCCGCTTTTGAATATGCTGTGAATGAAAGCCGGGCGATAACACCCTGTGCTTATCTATGAAAAGTGGAGAGATTTGATATGCCAAATTTGCCGCCTAGACCGATCACCCGCTGTCAGGCGATCACCGATATCATTGAGTCAATCGCGCAGGAACAAGCCGCACTTGGCCGCATTCTGAGTGCCGAGAGCGACAAACTGTGTAAGATTGTTTCGCTTCCTTGCGCGCGCCCCCACGAGCTGCTGAAAGCAAATCGGAGCGTAGACCGGGCGATCAACTCCGTGTCGCGTCTGGAAATGGTGCTCCAGTCAAAACTGGAGTTATTTGAAGACTGCCTCTGCCCACCTTGTCCACCCAGTCCACCCTGCGCAATGGACGCTGAGACGGAATAAACTTCGACCGCAGGGAGGTGACGACCAGACGTACCTCCCTGTGGTGAAAACGCCGGCGTGAAGAGGCCGGTCCAGCGAGGAGTGATCATCATCATTAAAATACAATCTGAACTCTCACTTGCCAGCACCTGTCCTGTCCGGTATCGAGGAATTGCCTCGGACGGCTGTTGGCTTTTTCTGACCAAACTGGGATCGCAGGAAGTCACCCGACTGGACAACAGTTTCTGTGCAGCGGAGTGTTTTCCGACCTGTCGGTGTTATATATCTCTGTGTTATGATCCCTGCATCGGTTGCTTTTGGGCCTCTGATGGCCGATGCCCTTCTACCTTGTACAAATTGGATGCGTGCTTTCATGAAGTAGATTTCATCCGATTGCGGGACGAGGAAACCGGCGCGGGGATAGGGATCATTACCAGCATCAGTTATGACTGTGAAGAAAAATGCCTGCTTCTGGCAGCAGCAGTTGGGCTGGTTTGGGTATCAATGACTGAAAATGAGGGCCAAATCACCTGCATTCAAAAGACCCGTCAATGGATTACCAGCGTGACTTCTGCGGGGCATCGCTACTATTGCTGCTTTTTTGCCGAGGGCAAGCAGAGAATTCGTTATTGTTTAAAAAGCGGAGAGGTTCTATGGGAATGCTGCGTTCCGAAAGGTTTCCATGTGGACGCAGCGGTTTTTGCCCGCGGCCCAAAAAAGAGCGGGGAGTGCCGACTGTTTACACTGGCCTCAAAGCACGATTGCTACCCCTATCTGCTGGAGTGTGTTCCGGTCAGCGGTACATTTTGTCCTGAGCTGTGCTGTAAATGTAAACCGGCTTGTCCGGAACCGAAACCGTGCGAGGATCTGCTGGAATCTGTCGCTTTGGCGCAGATGGCGCTCTCGAATATTCTGAACGCCGAGGCGGAAAAGTTACAGAAAGCGATCGCAGCCACCGATGACCCCGCTGCTTTGCTCGAGGTCAACCAGGCGGTCAACCGCGCTGTCGTCAATGCCACTTTTCTGGAACAGGTTCTTTATCAAAAATTGGAATTAATCCAGGAAATTTGTAAACCATGTCAATCAGGCGGCCCCTGCCGTCCGTTTGAACCTGGACCGGAAGACGTCTGCTGCGAATCAAGCTCAAGAATGTGACTGAAAAATCAAGAGTTCTGGGGAATGGTAGGCTGACCTTTCCCGGAACTCTTGATTGCAAACGGCTTGTTTATGCCACTGAGGGCAGTCGCAATCATCAGTGAAATTTTGCTGACTGCCGTCTGCGCCGGGATGATTGCCGACCTGATGCAGATTACCGGATTGGACAACTGCTGCGCGGACTGGAACCAAATTGCGCAGCGCGTATCCGGTCTATTTTTTATGTTCCATGGCTTTTTCTTTACTTTTTGCGGCATGAATTGAACAACGATCCCCCCGCCGGGCTTGTGGAGGGCCCAAAAAGAGCGTATCTTTCCAGTGGAAGTACACCCCGCCGGGCTGGTCCCATGGTGGGGGGAAACTGTGCTGAAACCTGCGAAAAAAGGCGGGCATTTTCAGAATCGCATGCCCGCGCAAAAGAAAAGGAGTACATGAAATGAAAAAGTACCGTCGTCTCTTGACACTGCTGCTGGCAGCTGTGATGCTTCTAGCCTTGTCTGCCTGCGGACAGACATCCACGCCGGCTAATGCGGCCGAGACCACTGCTTCGGCCGCCGCCACGACCGCTTCGGCCGCAACTACGGCAGAGACCACCGCTTCCGCCGCGACTACGGCCGCGTCCGCCGGCCCCAGGACCATTACGGATATGGCCGGACGTCAGGTCGAGATTCCCGGCGAGATTGATGCCATTGCCACCGTCGGCTGCGCCGCGCGCTGGGTGACTTACGCCGGCGCCGCGGATAAACTGATTGGCTGCACGGAGCTGGAAATTTCCTGTCCCGCCGGTATGCCGTATACCTACGCCAACAGCGAAATCTTCTCCAAGTGCACGCCCACCGGTTCCGGCGGCAGCGGCGATGCGAACTATGTGGAAGAAATCGTCACCCTCGCGCCAGACGTGGTTTTCTCATCCTCGGTGGATGCCTCGAAGCTGGACGAGCTTCAGACACAGATCGGCATTCCGGTGATTGGCGTCTATGCCACCAGCTTCAACTCCGCCGACTTTCCGGAGACGCTTGCTCTCATCGGAGACATCATGGGAACCGGCGACCACGCGAGCGCCGTGATCGACGCCATTCAGGGCTGGCTCGATGATCTTGACACACGCACCAAGGACATCCCCGATGCAGACAAGCCCACCGTTTATCCCGGCGCCGTCAGCTTCTCCGGCGGCCACGGCTTCGAGGGTACCTTTGGGCAATACCCGCCGTTTGTCGTCATTCACGCCAAGAACGTGGTGGATGAGACCGGCGAAAAAGGCGGTATGACCATCGATCTGGAAAAAGTGACGACCTGGGACCCGGACTATATTTTCCTGAACCCGGGCAACATGTCCTATGTCGAGGACGACTATAAGACCAACGCGGCCTTCTATGAGAGCCTGTCCGCCGTGAAGAATGGCAACGTCTATGCCCAGGTGAACTTCAATTATTTCTCCTGCAACATGGAGCTGGCCATTGTGGACGCCTACTATGCCGCCACCATTATCTATCCAGATCAGTTCGCGGATGTGGATTTCACCGCAAAGGCCGAGGAGGTATTCAACACCATGCTTGGCTGTAACTATCTGAACGTTCTTGACGAGAACGGCCTCGGCTTTGGCCAAATTACCATCGGCGAGTAAGATGGGCGTGAAAAGAGGCATCTGCGGCAAGGCGTCCTACAGGGAATATATCCGCTTCAAACGCCTGTTTATCCTTTTTCTGGCCGCGGCAACCGTGCTGGTCGCTCTGGTCGCCATCGCCAGCGGCTCCTCCGGGCTGACCATCGGTCAGGTCGTTGCCACACTGGCGGGCAACGGCACGGCCCAGAGCAATTCCATCGTGTTCCACATTCGGCTGCCCAGGGTCGCCACCGCCATTGTCGCCGGTTTTGGCCTGGCGGTGGTGGGCTGCGTGATGCAGAGCGTCCTGCGCAATCCCATGGCCTCAGCTTCCACCATCGGCGTGTCACAGGGCGCCGCTTTCGGTGCCTCCTTTGCCATCATCGTCCTTGGTGCGGGGCTGCAGGCCCAGACAGTCGTCGGCATGGAGTTTTCCAGTCCCTATACCATATCCGTCTGCGCCTTTGCCGGCTCCATGCTCTCCACGGTCCTCATCCTCGGCCTTTCCAAGATCAAAAAGGTCACACCGGAGACGATGATTCTGACAGGCGTGGCCCTCAGCGCCATGTTTTCCGGCGGCACTACGCTGCTTCAGTATTTTGCCGACGATGTGAAGGTTGCGGCCGTTGTGTTCTGGACCTTCGGAAACCTGGGCAGCACCTCCTGGCGCGAGGTACTGATTATGGCTGCGGTGGTTCTGGTGGGCATCGTTTTCTTTATGCTTAACCGCTGGAACTACAACGCCATTCAGAACGGGGACAGCACGGCCAAGGGCCTTGGCGTCAATACGGAGCGGCTGCGACTTGCCAGCATGGTGGTCTGCTCCCTCACAGCCTCGGTCATCGTAGCCTATGTCGGTATCATCAACTTCATCGGCATGATCGCACCCCATCTCATCCGGCGCATCATCGGCAGCGACTATCGCTACCTGCTGCCCGCATCCGCCATGGCCGGCGCCATGCTGCTGCTTTTGAGCGACACGGTTGCCCGGCTGATCGTACAGCCTATTATTCTGCCCATCGGCGCCATCACCTCTTTTCTCGGCGCCCCGCTTTTCATGTACCTGATTTTCAAAGGCGGTGCACGGAAATGATCGATGTTCAAAATGTTGGATTCTCCTACCGTGCCGCGCAGGACGTGCTGATAGACATTTCCTTTGATCTGGAGGAGGGGCACTGTCTGGCGCTTCTGGGCAACAATGGCGCCGGCAAGAGCACGCTCCTCAAGTGTCTGAACCGGATTCTGGAGCCAAACGCGGGCGTCGTGGCCGTCTCCGGCCGGAATGTGCGGAACATGAAGCGCGGAGAGATTGCAAAAAACCTTGCCTATGTGGCGCAGCACAACGAGGGCGGACAGCTTACCGTGTTTGACTCCGTGCTGCTGGGGCGCAAGCCGTATATCAAAATGGACCCCACGGCAGAGGACGAACGGATCGCCTGGGACGCCATACACCGCATGGAGCTGGATGCGTTTGCCCTCCGTTATGTCGACGAGCTTTCCGGCGGAGAGCTGCAGAAGGTCGTGCTCGCCCGGGCGCTGACCCAGCAGCCCAGGGTGCTGCTGCTCGACGAGCCGACCAGCAATCTGGACTTGCATAACCAGCACGAGGTGATGCGCACGGTGAGGGAAATTGCCGACAAGGATGGCATTCTGGTTATCGTGGTGATCCATGATCTCAACCTGGCGGTCCGCTACTGCGACAGATTTCTGTTCATCCGGGACGGCAGTATATTCGAGTACGGAGATTCGTCCGTCATCACAGACGATGTGATTACGCAGGTCTACCGCATTCCCGTCAGGGTGCTGGAGATCGACGGGCAGAAATTTGTGATTGTGCAGTAAGCAGGAAGGAGTTATGATGGAGATAGAAAGAATCCGCGAACTCTGGCGGGACGAAACCGCCGACAGGTCCGCGCTGCAGGCCCGCGTCTGGGACGGCGCTGCCGCCCGGTTCGGCACCGGAGCCGAGCCGGACTTTGAGAACAACGCGTTCCTGCGCCTCGTGGCGGAGACCGCCGCACCCGATGACGGCATGGCTGCCCTGGACGTGGGCTGCGGCTGCGGAGGTTATTCCCTGGCCCTGGCCCGGCGGGTGAAGCGCGCCGTGGGCGTGGACATTTCCAGTGAAATGCTCCGCCACGCGGAGGAGCGTAAGGCGGAGACCGGCATGCAGAACGTGGCGTTTCACTGTCTGGACTGGGCCAAAGCGGACATCGACGCGCTGAACTTTCGGGGCGCTTTCGACATTGTGTTTGCACACATGACCCCGGCCGTGACGGATTTCGCCACGTTCACCAAGCTGGACGCCTGCTCCCGGGGCTGGTGCTTCATGCGCAAGCCTACCCGTCGGCGTGATCCCGTGCTGGACGCGGCCTTCGCCGCATTGGGACTCTCCTCCGGCGGGCGGGCGCTGGATGACGGCATTGCCTACGCCTTCGATTACCTCTGGGGCACAGGCCGGTGTCCGATGGTTTGCTATGAAGACACCGTGTGGGAGGGCGAGCGCACGGTGGAGGAAATGACCTCCTGGTGCGCCGCACGTGTCGGGATGCGGAAGGATCTCACCCAAGCGGAAACCGACCGGATTGCCGCGGCCGTGGCGTCAGCCGCAACAAACGGCGTCATTCGGGAAACATCAACCATGACGTTGGTCACTATGTGGTGGCACGTCTGAAATAGGGAGGAACCGATATGGAACTGAATAAAAAGGCACTTTGGGAGAAAAGTGTGGCCTTCCACGGCCACGAATGCGGCGGACTGACCATTGGCTATCAGGCGGCGCTCTATGCCATTGAGCTCCTGAACCTGACATTTTCTGATGACGAGCAGGTCGTGTGCATTTCCGAAAACGACGCCTGCGGCGTGGATGCGATTCAGGTGATCCTGGGTTGCAGTGTTGGCAAGGGGAACCTGTTGTTCCACATGACAGGGAAGCAGGCGTTTTCGTTCTATAATCGCACAACCGGAAAATCCGTTCGGCTGGTTTTGAAGAAAAAACCGGAGGCCATGAACCGCGAGGAATCCTTCCAATACTATCAAAGCTGCGCGCCGCAGGAGATGTTTGACGTCAAGGAGACAAAAATCATCCTCCCGGAACACGCCCGGATATTCAGCTCCTATGTCTGCGATTGCTGCGGCGAGACAGCGGGCGCGAATTGGATCCGGCTTGAGGGAGATAAAAAACTGTGCGTGGACTGCTATCTGAAATACGATCGCTTTAATGTTTGAGTAACTTGGAAAGACCCGTTGTAGAATAAAGCGAAATCAAAGACAACGCTGCTCGTGTTTCGTTCGGAATCACGAGCAGCGTAAGAATATGTCGAGACCCGCCTGGTTCCGCAAAGGTCTCAGCAAATGAGGAACAGCGACGAAACGAAAACGCGCCGCAGAGGGCGGAATTTTGGCCAAATACATCGGAGGGGCAAATCATTCTCCCTTTCCCGGCAGGTCGCCGGTTGCGGGATTGTCGATCAGCGTGCCGCTCTCGGAAAAACGGGAGCCGTGGCAGGGGCAATCCCAGGAATGCTCCTGTGCGTTCCGCTTCAGCGCGCAGCCCATGTGCGGGCAGCGGGGTGCCGTGGGCGTCAGCAGGTTTGCGATTGCTTCAAAGGCGTTGACTGCCAACTGGGGTCGCAGAATCGTTCTCGATGGCGAAAAGACCTCCGCATAGGGGTTCTTCTTTTCCAGAACCATGTCGGTCAGAAGCATGGCCGACACCATGGAGGACGTCATGCCCCACTTATTAAAGCCGGTCGCCACATAGAAATTCGGCGTGTTTTTGGAGTATTGACCGATATAGGGAACACCGTCCAGCGTCATGCAGTCCTGCGTTGCCCAGCGATACGCCTCTCTGGCGTCGGGGTAATGCCGCCGCGCAAAGTCGGAAAGCTCGTTCCAGTTCCCGCCCTGCTTGCCGGTGCGGTGATCGCCGCCGCCAAGAAGCAGGAGGTTTTGGTAGTTTCGGAACGACATGCCATTTTGCGCTTCGTCCACATACATGCCGCCGACGTCTGGGGCGTTTTCCAACGCAATCACATAGGACCGGTGCTGGTACATCTTTAGAAAGTAGCTTCCGTGCTTATTAATAAATGGGAAATGGGTGGCCACGATGATCTTGTCCGCCGTGATGGTACCGTTCTTCGTAACAGCGCCGCGCTCCGTCAGTTCGAGGACCCTGGTGTGCTCATAGATGTTTAGCTCCGGCACAAGGGCCGCGACAAACTTCAGCGGGTTGAATTGCGCCTGTTTTGGAAATTTCACCGCGCCCGCGACGGAAAACGGCAGCGGCAGCTTTTCCACAGATTCTGCGGGATATCCGATTTTTTCCAGGGCGGATCGCTCTTTTTCAATTTTGTTCCGGCTGTCAAGGGAGTAGACAAAGGCGGACTTTTCTTCAAACTCGCAGGGGATCTTCTCACAAAGCCCGCGATATTCCGAAAGAGCGGCCTCGTTGGCCCTGAGGTACAGCTGCGCGTACGAAACGCCGAACCGGCGGATCATCCGGTCGTAAATCAGACCATGCTGCGAAGTGATTTTCGCCGTCGTGTTTTTCGTGATCCCGCCGCAGATCGTGTCGGCCTCGGCCAGCGCGTAGGACACCCCCGCCCGTTGCAGCCGATCAGCGCAGAGGACGCCCGCCATGCCGCCGCCGATGATGAGAACGTCCACACGGGCGTTACCCCGCAGCGGTTCTTTTCCCGGAATTCTTGAGGTTGCGGTCCAAACTGAATTCATATTTACATCACCCTATTTTATTATGGCTGCTTCCAGCGAAATTATCAGCTATGTTTGAATAACCAAGCTCTGTATGCACACACTAAAGCCCGAGGTGATTAAAAATGCAATTATCGCAAAAAGAAACCAGCCTTCTGAAGGATCTGAAGGGGCAGGAAAAGCTGTGCGTAGACAAGTATACCAAGCACGCATCCTGCGCGGCCGACCCACAGCTCAAGGACCTTTTCACACAGATTGCGAAGACCGAACAACAGCACTTGGACACCATCACAAAAATGGAAAGCGGCTCTGTTCCTGCGCCAGGTGGCGGAAGTCAGAGTCAGCCCAGCTTCTCCGCCACCTATGGTACTGCGGAAACGCCGGAGAAGCAGGCGGACTGCTATCTCTGCACAGACGTTCTCTCGACCGAAAAGCACGCGTCCCATCTCTATGACTCGTGTATTTTTGAGTTTAAGGACGAAAATGCGCGAAACACGCTCAACCATATCCAAAAAGAAGAACAAAACCACGGCAAACAGATCTACGATTATATGGCCGCCAACGCCATGTATTCGTAAGCATGGACAAAAGCCGGCAGAGCGCCCCGCGGGCACTCTGCCGGCTTTTGTCTGCGGGCCGCTTAACCGGAAAGAGACGGCGGTTCGTTCGCGGGCGGCAGGCAGGTGCGTCCTGAGCAGACATAGTAGGTGGTTTGATCGCCCAGCAGCGGGTACTCCGCCGTTGGCTGCTTCAAAACGGTGACGATGGCATTCAAACCGCATTGCCGCAGTACGGTATCCGCCGTATCGTCCTCAGCGAGAACCGCGGTCACATGATCCGGCGGTGTAAGAAAGTCGGAGAGCGCCAGCAGGAAAAAGGAGTGCGCCATGGGCAGCTCCGCCGCGTGGCCGGCTAGAAATTCCATCTGGAGTTTGGAACACTCCTCAAGCTGCGCGTCGTCCGTCATCTGGGACAGCCGAACCAGATCGTAGGCCATAACGGAGTTGCCGCTGGGGACTGCGCCGTCGTAGGTTTCCTTGGGGCGGAGGATCAGCCGCTCATGTTCCGTCCCAGACAAATAGAAACCGCCCCGCTCCGTATCCCTGAAGTCGGCAATGGCCCGTCGGAGCAGGCGCTGCGCCTGCGCCAGAAATTCCGGCTCCTGCGCGGCCTGTGACAGCTCCAGCAGTCCAAACGCGGCGCAGGCGTAATCGTCAAGAAAGCCCGGGCCGCTGCGCTGTCCGTTTCGATGGCTGACATACAGGCGGTCGCCGTCCTGAAGCTGCGCAGCCAGGAACTGGGCACCGGACTTCGCTGCCTGCAAATATCGGCCTTTCCCGGACAGACGGGCCAGCCGCGACAGCGCCGCAATCATCAGACCGTTCCACGCCGTCAGAATTTTATCATCCAAATGAAGCCGGGCACGCTTTTTTCGGTATGCCCGCATGGTTGGCAGACAGTCTGCCAGCGCGCGGACTTCCTCCGCCGTGCCCACCAGATGGGGGACACTGCGCCCGCCGAAATTTCCGTGCTCCGTGATGCCGTAGCAGCGGCAGAACGCACCGCCGGTTTCCTCGCCCAACACCCGGCGGATTTCCTGCGGTGTAAAGACGTAGTATTTGCCCTCTTCGCCCTCGCTGTCCGCGTCCTGCGCGCTGTAAAATCCGCCCTCCGGGGCGGTCATCTCCCGCAGCACATAGTCCGCCGTCTGCTCCGCCGCCTCCAGATAGAACTGGTCTTTCGTCACGTCGCAGGCTTCCGTGTAAGCCAGGATCAGCAGGGCATTGTCATAGAGCATTTTTTCAAAATGCGGAATCTGGAACGCGCGGTCGGTGGAATACCGGGAGAAGCCGAAGCCGATCGGATCGAACAGACCGCCGCGATACATTTGGCGCAGGGTCACCTCCGCCATGTGAAGCGCGGCACGATCTTTCTTTTTTCGGTACTGATCCAGCAGAAACAGCAGATTGTGCGGCGTCGGAAATTTCGGCGCTTCCCCAAAGCCGCCGAATTCTTCGTCAAAGCTCCGCTGGAATTGCGCAAGTGCTTTGTCCGGGAGGGAATCGTCTACGCTGCCGGACCGGGCCTCCTGCCGGGACAAAAGCGCCAAAAGCTCGTCGGCAGAGCGCAGCAGAAGCGCTCTGTCCTGCGTCCACTTCCAGGAAATGGCCTCCAGCAGTTGCCGAAAGCCCATCATCCCGCGCTGACTGTCCTTTGGAAAGTAGGTGCCGGCGAAGAACGGCTTTTTCTCCGGCGTCAGAAAAACGCTCATAGGCCAGCCGCCGCCTCCGGTCATGGCCTGACACACCGCCATATACACATTGTCCAGATCAGGACGCTCCTCCCGATCCACCTTGATGGGGACAAAGCTCTCGTTCAGGAGCCGCGCGATCTCCTCGTCGTCAAAGCTCTCCCTTGCCATTACATGGCACCAGTGGCAGGTGGAATAGCCGATGCTGAGGAAAACCGGTTTGTCCTCCCGCTTCGCCTTCGCGAAGGCGTCTTCGCACCACGGGTACCAATCCACCGGTTGGTGGGCATGCTGAAGCAGGTAGGGGCTGGTCTCGTGAATCAGTCGGTTCTCATGCATGAAAGTACTCCTCTCAGGATTAGTCACAACCAGTCTGCTGACTTTTGATTCGGCGCTGAGGTATAATTTTGCAATTTCAGCAAGGGAAACCAGCTGCTTTTTGCGTTTGAATAGGAGACCGCAGCCTCTCTTGCGCCTTAGTATTGACAACTTATCCTGTGATATCCGGAAATGAGCAGCTGCATGATTTTGAATGGTTCATAAAAATTTCTGAACGGCAGTTCCGTCGCGCAAGCATCCGCCCGGTCGAATTTTCAACAAAACCTTACCGCACGTTTGCGAATCTGTCAGCAGACGGTGCCAGCAAAGAATGATTGGCTTCGGCCAATCAAGATCACGCAAGCAAGGCACCATTGGGAATCACACCGCTGCGGCGGGGTGATTCCTGTTGTAAAAGCGGGGAAATTGTGTTATAATCCCCTGCATGAAGTTTCAAGTGTTTTTGGCCGTACTGGCCTGCAAGCTCGCCCGATTCAGCCTGCGGCTGCTGGGGCGGGGCGGCACGGATTTTCCGGGCCGCGTTGCGCTGAAAATTTGTCCCAATCTGCTGGGTACGCTGGCAAGGAACGTGACGACTGTGATCGTCACGGGTACCAACGGCAAGACCACCACCTCTCGTATGATCGAGCAGGCCGTCGCCGATTCCGGAATTTCTTACTTTGCCAACAAGTCCGGCGCAAATCTCATCAGCGGCATCACGGCGGAATTCGCCATGCATGCCTCGCTTTCCGGCAAATGCCGCTGCAAGGTCGCCCTCATCGAGTCCGACGAGGCGGCCTTTAAGGCCGTCAGCCGCTATGTTGACGCAAAATTGATCGTGGTCACCAACGTGTTCCGCGATCAGCTCGACCGCTACGGCGAGGTGACCCATACGCTGGAAAACATCAAAATCGGCGTCGCAAACTCGAAGAACGCCACGCTCTGTCTCAATGCCGACGACTCTCTCTCTTCCTCCATCGCAGGTGAGGTGGAGAACCCGGTGCTCTACTACGGTGTCAACGTTCCAATCTATCAGGACCGCGTGCATGAGCTGTCCGACGCGCCCTACTGCATCCGGTGTAAGCACGAATACGTCTACGACTATGTGACCTATGGCCACCTGGGCAGCTTCCGCTGCCCAAGCTGCGGCTATCAGAGGCAGGAGCCGCAGCTCGCGGTGACCCATGTGGTTTCCTCCGATGCGGAGCGGTCCGAGGTGGTGTTTTCCAGTGACGGCGCGTCCTTTGACGCGGTGATCAACCTGCCCGGCGGGTACAACATCTACAACGCCTGCGCCGCCATGGCCTGCGCGAAGGCCCTTGGGCTGGAGTTGCAGCTCGCGGCCCATTCGCTCTCTACCTTCGGCTGCGGCTTCGGGCGGATGGAAAAATTCGAGATTCGCGGCACGGAGGTCCGGATGATCCTGATTAAGAATCCGGCGGGCTGCAATCAGGTGTTGAACTTTCTGGCGAACACGGCAGAGCCGTCGGTCTTTGCGGTCTGCCTCAACGACCGCGCACAGGACGGCAAGGACATAAGCTGGATCTGGGACGTGGACTTTGAGAAGCTGGCACAGATGGGGGACAGGCTGTCTCGGCTGCTGGTCTCCGGCGTTCGCGCCGAGGATATGGCGGTGCGCTTCAAGTATGCGGGAATCCCCACGGAGAAGATTTCCGTCATCAAGGACTATGGGGCGCTGATGGAAACCTGTACCGCCCAGCCCGAGCCCGTCTATATCATGCCGACCTATACGGCCATGCTGAACCTGCGGGACAAGATCAGTAAAACCTACGGGTTCAAGGATTTTTGGGAGTGACGCCATGGAATTGAACATCTGTCATCTTTACCCCGACGTCTTGAACCTCTACGGAGACGGCGGCAACGTGATCTGTATGCAGCAGCGCCTTGCCTGGCGGGGAATTGACGTCAACGCCGACCGCTGCTGCATCGGCGACAGCCTGAAGGCTTCCGACTACGACCTTTTTTTCATCGGCGGAGGACAGGATTTCGAGCAGGAGGTGCTACTCCAGGATCTTGGAACGGAAAAATCCGCTGAGCTTAAGGCGGCGGTCCGGGACGGCAAGACGTTTCTTGCCATCTGCGGCGGCTACCAGATACTGGGCGACTACTATAAGACCTGGGACGGCGTCCAGTGCGACTTTTTGGGGGCCGTCGACATCTGGACGGTGGGCCAGAAGGAGCGCATGATCGGCAACTATGTATTCACCTGCGATGAGCTGGACGGGCAGACGGTGGTGGGATTTGAGAACCACTCCGGCAAGACCTATTTGGGGAGCGGCGTCCGGCCAATCGGGCGGGTCCTCGCGGGCTTTGGCAACAACGGCGAGGACCGCATGGAGGGCGCGCGAGCCCAAAACGTGTTCGGTACCTATTCCCACGGCTGCCTGCTGCCGAAGAATCCGGCGCTTTGCGACCATATTCTGAAAACAGCGCTTGAATATAAATACGGCACGGTGCTGCTGGAGCCGCTGGATGATACAATGGAAAACAGCGCCCACGAGGCCATGGTAAGCCGTCTGCTGGGGCAGAAATAGGAAAACTGAAAAAACCACCCCGCTGCCAATTCCGGCAGCGGGGTGGTTTTTTGGATTAGAGCAGATAGGCGTATTTGTTCAGGACGGTGGCAATCAGGTCCTTCAGTCCGGCGTAGAGCGCACAGTCTGGGGCCGTTATGTCGTAGACCGCGACGCTGTCGCCGAGACGGACCTGCACGCTGCCGCCGTTCAGCACGAGGAAGCCCGCGTTTTTGGAGTTTGCGAAGTCCTCCGCTGTGTGGTACAGCGTGAACTTGTCCTTACAGGGTGCGGAGGCATAGGGACAGAACGTTTCGCAGTTGCCGCACTCGTTGCACATCCGGTCGATGTGCAGAATCTGGCGGCGGCCGTCGTCCATCCGAATAACCGCGTTGGCCCGGTTGGGGCAGACGTCGGCGCAGTTCTGGCAGACCGTGTCGCAGCCGAGACAGCGCTCACGTTCATCCTGCCGCGGAAGCCGCAGAATGCCTTTTTTGGCAACGCAAGCCTTCGCCGTGGGATAGGCCTCCTTTGGGATCTCATAGGTATGGGGCGCGCCGATGACCAGCGCCGCGAAGCGGGCCGCGTCGGCGATCCCCTCCACCACGGTGGCAGGGCCGCGTGTCGCGTCACCGGCGGCGTAGACATTCTCCAGATTGGTCTGGAACGAGGGACGGCCCTTGCGGTCCACCGCAATGCCGTTTGCCGCGAGGAGGGCGGAATCCACCTGCTCGCCGACGGCGGAGATTACGAGGTCGCAGGGGACTGAGAAGGTATCGCCGGTGGGGATGGGGCTTCGTCTGCCGGAGGCGTCCGGCGCGCCCAGCTCCATTCGGTTGAGAACCAGGGTTCCGTCCTTCTGTTCCACCGGAGCGGCCAGCTCGATAAACTCCACGCCGTCCGCCATGGCCAGCTCCAACTCCTGCGCGTCGGCCGGCATATAGCGCTTGGTCCGGCGGTAGACGAGCATGGAACGGGCGCCCGCGTGCTTGGCGACCCGGGCGGCGTCCATGGCGGTGTTGCCGCCGCCGATGACGACGACGTTCCGCGGCACGGCCTGCGCCCCAGCCTTCTGATCCTTCATCCACTGGATGACGCCCTGCACATTGCCGGAGAGATCCAGCCTGCCGGCCTTCCACGCGCCGACAGCGAAGAGAATATGGGTATAACCCATCGCTTTCAGCTCCGCCACGGATGGCGCGGGTTTGCCGCAGACTGCTTTCGTGCCGTAGGCCTGCATCAGCGCCACGTCGCGGTCGATGGCAGCCTGCGAAATGCGGAACTCTGGGATGACGTAGCGGACGATGCCGCCGAGCTCCGCCTCGCGCTCAAAGATCGTGGTTTCGATTCCGGCGCGGCCCAGGAAATAGCCTGCCGCGATGCCGGTGGGACCGCCGCCGATGACGGCGACCTTTTTGCCGGGGACCCGCGCGGGAGACTGAACAGACTTCAGCAGGGCCTCATAGCCCATCTGCGCGGCCAGCAGCTTCGTGTCGCGGATGTGAACCGGCTCTTCATAAAAGTTCCGGGTGCATTTTCCCATGCAGCGGTGGGCACAGATGGTGCCGGTGATGAAGGGCAGGGCGTTCGTTTCCGCGATCAGCCGCAGCGCCTCATCGTACATGCCCTTGCCGCACAGCTCGATGTATTCGGGAATGTCCTGTCGGATTGGGCATCCGCCCTTGCAGGGAGCGATGTAGCAGTCCAGCAGCGGCACGGCGTCCTCGGATTTCCGGGATGGCTGCGGCTTGACCGGCTTCCGATGGTGGGCATCCTCCAGCGCGGCTTTGGAGAGCGCAGCGACCTTTTCCTGGTCGACGCACTCAAACTCGCGGAACGGGTGCTGTTCCAGTTCCTCCGCGATCTGCACCATTCTGGTGTAGCCGCCGGGCTTCAGGACGGTTGTGGCCATGGTGATGGGCCAGATTCCGGCGTCGAACAGCGCCTCAATGTTGAAAGCATCCGCGCCGCCCGCATAGGAAATCCGCATTCTGCCGCCGAACTGCTTCGCGATGCGGTTGGCCATTTCGATGGTCAGCGGGTAGAGAGACCGGCCTGACATGTACATTTCCGCTGACGGAAGCTCATGCTGCTTGACGTCCACGGGGAAGGTGTTCGAGAGCTTCAGACCGAATTCCAACCCGAGCGAGTCGGCCAGCGACCGCAGGCGCGTGAACATGGGGACGGCGTCCTTCCATTGCAGATCGTCGTTGAAGTGGAATTCTCCAAACTGAATGTAGTCATAGCCCATCGCGTCGAGGCGCTGCCTTGCGGTCTGATAGCCCAGCAGTGTGGGGTTACACTTGACGTAGGTGTGCATACCCTTCTCGGACAGCAGGTAGGAGGCGATGGCCTCGATCTCCTGCGGGGGACAGCCATGCAGCGTGGAGACGGTGACGGAGCGGCAGATGGTCGCGGGAATCGTGTTGATGTAGGCAATCTCATCCGGGTACATGGCCTTCAGGGTATGGATGGCGCTCTGGAAAACCGGCAGCGCAGACGCGTCTTTCATGGAATCGATGAAGGTATCGGTCTTTTCCTTCTTGATGTCGGCCAGATTGTAGCCGACCGAGATGTTGAAGACAAAGCCGTTCGGGTCGCCGAGACAATAGTGACTGGCGAAGAATTTCAGCATGACCCAGGCCTTGACGTACTCCTCCAGCGCCTGCTTGACATAGAGCTCCGTGGACCACTCGCAGTTATAGCCCTCGTCGTCTGCCAGAATACAGGGGCGGTTCACGCAGGCGGCCAGGGCGTCGCCGTCCATCTCCTGCACGGTCTTCAGTTCGAAGAACCGGGAGCCCGCGAAGTAGGAGGCCACAATGTTCTGCGTAAGCTGGGTATTTGGCCCAGCGGCGGGGCCGAAGGGGGTTTCCAGCGTCTCGCCGAAGATGGGCAGAAGCTGGCTGCTTTTTTTGCGATAGGCGCGTTCCACGCCGAACATGGTGCCGTATGTTTCATACTCGGCGACGGACCAGCGCATGAGTTCCGCAAAGGGGATCGGAGTCATTTTTTCAGACATGGCAGATACCTCCCACAATTATAGACTGTCAAGGCTGCACCACAGGTCCGTGGCGGCCTCCAGAATGTGCGCGTTTTCGGCTTCCTCGTCGACGCCGATCAGCTCGCGGTCCTTCATCAGCAGCTTGCCGTTCGCGATCGTGGTCTGACACTGGCGGCCGGTCATGCCGAAGATCATATGGCCATCGATGTTCTTGTCCGAAAACGGGGTGAACGGATTGTAGTCCATGACGATGACATCGGCGGCGGCGCCGGCCTTGAGGACGCCCAGCTCGTCAGGGAAGTAACGCGCGCCGATCTTTGCGTTGTTCCGGAACAGCATGTCGGTGACCTCGCACCAGGCGACGTTCGGCAGGCAGGCGTTGTTGCGCTGGGAGCACAGGGCGACCTTGATGGATTCCAGCATGTCGTTTGTGTAGGCATCGGTGCCCATGCCAAGGAGGATGCCTGCCTTGGACAGCGGCAGCACCGGGCAGATGCCGACGGCGTTGCCCATGTTGGACTCCGGGTTATTGACGACCATGGTATCCGTGTGCTGAATCAGCTCGATTTCCGCGGAATTGACATGGATGCAGTGGCCGAGGATGGTCTTTGCGCCGAGAATGCCGTGGTCCTGCAGCCGCTGCACCGGGCGGCGGCCATAGTTTTGCAGGGAGTCATAGACGTCGTTCATGCCCTCGGACACGTGAATGTGGTAGCCGGTGCGGCCGTTATTTTCCGCCGCCATGCGGTCGAAGGTCTTGTCCGAGATCGTGAAGAGGGCATGTCCGCCGAACATGGCCGCGAGCATCGGGTCTGGTTCCTTTTTGCAGTAGGTGATGAAATCGCCGTTTTCCTGAATGCCCTGCAGGCATTTTTCCTCGCCGTCACGGTCGGAGACCTCATAGCACAGGCAGGAACGGATGCCGAAGCGTTTCGCCGACTCGGCAATGGCAAACAGGGAGCCTGGGATTTCACCGTAGGAGGCATGATGGTCGAAAATGGTGGTGACGCCCTGCTTGATGCAGTCGAGGTAGAGCGCGTTTGCGGAGGCGCGGGTTCCCTGCAGCGTCAGGTGGCGGTCGATGGCCCACCAGGTGCCATCCAGCACCTCGTAGAAATTCGTGGGGTTGTTGCCCTTGATGGAGAGTCCCCGGGCCAGGGCGGAATAGATGTGAGTGTGGGCGTTGATGAGGGCGGGCATGATTACGCCGCCCTTGGCGTCAATGAATTCTGCTTCCGGGTATTTTCCTCTGAGTGCTGCCGTCGGACCAATTTCCTTAATTTTGGTGCCGTCGATGACGACGCCGCCGTCCGACAGGTACCCCTGCGCGGGGTCTCGGGTGATCAGCTTACCGTTTGCAAGAATGTACATGGGTAGCCCTCCTTCAATAAAACAAAAAATGGAAATGTCATCTCTGACATCCCCACTCAAGCCTGAGCCGAGTGATAGTCGAAGCCCGTGCGCAAAGCACTTCGTTGCAGCTATCATTCTTCAATTGTAGCCTTATTATAAGCTCTGCCGTCCCCAAATGCAAGCGCGTTGGGGACGGCAATCCTGACAAAATTTGACAGGCCGATTTGTGCAGTTTCAGCGCAGATACGCCTCGCACTTTGCCTGCGCGTCCCGCGCGACCCGCGCCTCGTCGACACCGGTCAGGCGGCCCTGCCGGACGGTAAAGCGGCCCTGCACCATCGTATAGTCCACCGGCGCGCGAAGGCCGACGGTGCCAAAAACCGAGCCGGGGTCGAAGGTCGCGCCCACCAGCTCCAGCCGCCGGTCATCCACCAGAAACAGGTCGGCGCACTTGCCGACTTCCAGCGAGCCGATGTCACTGCGGCCCAGCAGGGAAGCGGAGCCGCGCGTGGCCAGCTTCAGAATATCGTAGCCCGTTGGCGCCCGATGGGAGGCGTGCAGCCGGTGCAGCAGGTAGCAGACGCGGATTTCCTCCAATAGGTCGGAGCCGTCCTGCGAGGCGGAACCGTCCACGGCCAGACCGACCTTGACGCCCATTTTGAGCATTTCCGGGACGCGGGCCACGCCGGAGGCAAGCTTCATGTTGGAGACGGGGCAATGGGCCACGCCGGTGCCGGTGTCCGCCAGAAGCCGGAGTTCTTCGTCCGTGAAGTGGATGCCGTGGGCAAACCACACGTCGTCGCCGATCCAGCCCAACGTCTCCAGATACGCGAGCGGCCGCAGGCCAAACCGTTCCAGCGTATAGCGCTCCTCGTCTTTGGTTTCTGCCAGATGGGTGTGCAGCCGCACGCCGTACTGCCGCGCCAGCTTGGCGCTTTCCCGCAGCAGGTCGGCGGAGACAGAGAAGGGAGAGCAGGGGGCCAGCGCCACCTGCCGCATCGAGCCGAACGCGGGGTCGTGGTACGTTTCAATCAGCCGCGCCGAATCCTTCAGAATTTCATCCACGGACTGCACGACGCTGTCCGGCGGCAGGCCGCCGTCCTTTTGGGAGAGGTCCATGGAGCCTCGCGAAGCGTGCATCCGGATGCCCAGACGTGATGCCGCCTCAAACTGGGCCGCGAGCAGGTCACCGGACCCGGCGGGGAATACATAGTGGTGGTCAAAGCAGGTGGTGCAGCCGTTTTTCATAAGCTCGCCCAGACCAACCAGAGAGGAGAGCAGAACGGCCTCCTCATCGAGGTTTTTCCAGATCTCATAGAGGTATCGCAGCCACGGAAACAGCTCCAGATTCTGTACCGCCGGGAGGTTCCGGGAAAAGATCTGGTAAAGATGATGATGGGTGTTGATGAGACCGGGGTAGCAAAGCAGGTGACTGCCGTCCAGAGTTTCGTCGGCAGGATACGGCAGATTTTCGCCGATCTCCCGGATGACGCCGCCTTCTATGTAGAGGTCGCAGCCGCGCAGGACGCGGTTGGCGTCGTCGCAGGTGACGATGGCGCGCAGATTGCGGAGCAGAGCAGAATGCATCAGAAACGCCTCCTAAACGATGAAAAAAGACTTGCAATTCCAATTAAAACATGCTACTATAGTTGAGCGTTGAACGCATATGCGCTGGTAGCTCAGTTGGATAGAGTGACTGACTACGAATCAGTAGGTCGCAGGTTCGAATCCTGTCCGGCGTACCACGTCGGGACAACTTCGGTTGTCCCGACGTCTTTTTTATAGCATTTGACAGGTGCATTGTCAATCAGAGAACTATGTAATGCCGGATTTCTCCGGCATTGGGGGATTACATGGATTGCACTACTTGCTTCGCGGCCTGCCTTGTGGACTCTGCTGCGGATTCAACCGCCTTTTTTACCTCAGAGCTCTGCGGCAGCATGGAAGATACCACTGCTCCGGCAGCCACACCCAGACCAAGGGTCAATAAGAAACCTGTTGTTTTCATAGTACACGCCTCCTCCAGGTACAGTATATGTCGGACCAAAAGAAATACGCGAAGAAAAAACAGGATTTTGTCCTATTTTCTTACAATTGTTTTTATGGTATACTAATTAATAAAAAAGACGGAGGCTGGGTGCGATGGCCATTGACGTGCTGCAGGATAAAATCAGAAAAATGAAGAATCCCACGATGTTAAGTCTGGACCCATCCCAGGATGTGGTCCCGGACTGCGTGCTTCAGGAGGGGTTTTCTGCTTATGGCGAGACGCCGCAGGGCCTTTCCCATGCCTATCTGACCTTCTGCCGGAATCTGCTCGACGCGCTGCGCGATACGGTGCCGGCCGTCAAGCTTCAGGCCGCCTGCTTTGAGGTCCTCGGCAGTTCCGGCACCGCCGTGCTGCAGGAGCTCTGCGTGATGGCCAGAGAACGTGGGTATTATGTGGTGATGGATTCCATGCGCGGCGAGCTGCCGCACATCGCGGCGCTCTACGCAGAGGCGGTGTTCGGCAGCGTGAAGATCGGGGAAAAGCACTACAGCCCGTATCCCTGCGACGGCCTGACGGTCAACGGCTATCTCGGCTCCGACGCGGTCAAGCCTTTTCTGCCATTCTGTAAGGACGCCGGAAAGAATGTGTTTTTGCTGGTTCGGACGCCGAACCGCTCCGCGCGCGAGGTGCAGGACCTGATTTCAGGCGACCGGGTGGTCCACACGGCGATGGCAGACCTTGCCATGCGGTGGAGCACGGACCTCTTTGCCAAAAGCGGCTATTCGGAAATCGGCGCGGTCATGGGCGCAACGGATCCCCAGCTCCTTGCGGCGATGCGGCGGAAATACGACCAGCTGTTTTTCCTGGTGGCCGGGTATGGCGCCCAGGGCGGCACGGCCAAAAACGTCGCGGGAGCCTTTGACCAGTTTGGCCACGGCGCGATCGTTACCGCCTCCCGCAGCCTGATCGGCGCATGGAAGCGGGCGGAAACCGACGGCCGCGACTATGCGGAGCAGGCACAGGCGGCTGCGGAAAAAATGAAGAGGGACATTCAAAAGTATGTCACGGTGATCTGATGGCAGAGACGACGGTATATCTGATCCGGCATGCCGAGGCGGAGGGAAATCTGTATCGGCGGATTCATGGGTACTACGACTCCAATGTGACGACAAACGGCCTCCGGCAGATTGCGGCGCTGGAGGCGCGCTTCCGCGGGATTCCGGTCGACGCGGTCTATTCCAGCGACCTGACCCGCGCCTGCCGGACGGCTATGGCCGTGGCGGACCCAAAGGGACTGCTGATCCGGCGCGACCCGCGCTTTCGGGAAATTTCCATCGGCGTGTGGGAAGACGTTCCCTTTGGCGAACTGGAGCAGACGGATGCGCAGCAGCTTTATAACTTCAACGGCGCCCCACGCAGTTGGAAGGTCGAGGGAGCGGAGGATTATGAGACCTACACTGACCGGTTCCTTTCCGGTCTAGAGGAAGCTGTCCGGGAAAACGCAGGCGGCAGCATTGCGATTTTTTCCCACGGCGGTGTGCTGTCCCGGTCTCTATCGCGGCTGTTACCCGACGCATGTGCCGGCCACAGCGACAACACCGCTGTGACCGAGCTGCGCTATGACGGTGCGTGGCGGCTCTCCGGGCAGAACGACAACTCGCACCTGTCCCCGGAGATCTCCACGCTGGCGCGCCAGAACTGGTGGCGCGGTGACCCGACGAAGGTGGACCATAATCTCTGGTTTCGCCCTTTTGAGGGCGAGATCGACTGGTATCTGGAGCTGGCCGACGATAAAATTCCCGTTTCTCCAATGGCGTCCATCCAGTTTGCCATGCTGGGACAGAAGCCGGTGGGTCTCCTCCAGCTTGATCCGGAGCGTGGCAGGGAGTCAGGGTATGGGAGCATCGACTATTTGGGACTCGCGCCCGGATACCGGTGCCGGGAGCTCGGCGTGCAGATGATCGGCTGCGCCGTCAGCTATTTCCGCAATCTGGGCAGAGCTGCCATCCGGATTTCGGTGCCGGAAGAGTACGGCCGCTGCACCTCGTTTCTGACGCGCGACAGCTTCCGACCGCTGTCGGATGGAAGCTATGAAAAGGACATTCGCGTGACGCTGTAACAATAGAAAGACGCCGTCCATCCCCAGATGGGGAAGGACAGCGCTTTTTTGTTACTCCGCAGCCGGTGTGACGGTGGCTCTGGGGGTCGGACGCCCTGTGGCGGTGCCGGGGGTACGATTGGTGGTGCGATCGCGATAGGTTCCGCCGTAGGCGCCGTTTGTGTCGCCAATATAGCCGTCGATCGCGGTGGAAACGTTGCCGCCATAGTCCACGCCGTAGTCGTAACCGTTCTCATAGCCATCGCCGTAATTGGTTCCCGCGCAGCCCACGAGCGCAGCGGCCAGAATGGTTACGATCAGAAGAAGTGCAATCCTTTGTTTCATGTCAGTTCCTCCATACTGTTTTGTGTTGACAGTTGTAGTATCTGCGCTGATTCTGTTTTTAACCGCGTAAAGCGCAATTCAAAAATGGAAATTTCTCGCATTTTTTAAACAGATAGACAAAATCGGAGCAAGAATATCGATTGATTTATAGCGATTCATGCGGTATAATGGCAAAGTGAAGACCAAAAAATATTACGTTCGTGAGGTACTGATCGAATGAAAAAGCTGACTGTGAAAAAGGGCGCGACCTGTATGGCCTGTCTGCAGTGCGTAACCGCCTGCTCCGAGGCGTTCTATAAGGAGTTCAATCCGGACAAATCCTGCATCCAAATCGTCGACCGCAAGGGCGTGGCCAGACCCATGGTCTGCGTCCAATGCGGCAAGTGCGCTGCGGCATGTCCCAGCGGCGCCATTACGCAGAACGCCAAGGGCGTGTACATGGTGAACAAGAAGCTCTGCACTGGCTGCGGCGCGTGCAAAGCGGCGTGTCCATTCGGCCTGATGGTCAAGGCCGATGACAGTGAGTACGCCTCCAAGTGCATCGCCTGTGGGATTTGCGCCAAGGCCTGTCCCATGGAGATTCTCGAGGTCGTCGAATCGTAATTCAACTGAAAATAGCAGCCGTGCCCAGAAGTGAAGGGCACGGCTGCTTTCTTGTGTGGAGTCAAAGGGAAGCGATCAGTGCCTCGGCGCAGCGGAGGCCGTCCACGGCGGCGGAGGTGATGCCGCCGGCATAGCCCGCGCCCTCACCGCAGGGGAAGAGACCGCGCAGGGCCGCCTGCAGACCGTCATCCCGCAGAATGCGGACCGGTGAAGAGCTGCGGGTTTCCGGCGCGGTCAGCACCGCGTCCGGGCACAGAAAACCGCGCAGGCTCCGATCCAGCACCGGCAGGGCGGAGCGGAGTGTGTCCGTGATTCTTTTTGGGAGCACGTCATCCAAGTTGCAAAAGGTGACGCCGGGACGGTAGGTCGGCCGCACTGCGCCGAACGCGGCGCTGGGACGGGAAGCCAGGAAGTCCGAGAGCAGCTGCGCCGGGGCGCGGTAATCGCCGCCGCCCGCGGAAAAGGCAGCCTCCTCAATCTCCCGCTGCCAGCGGCAGCCGCCAAGCGGACCGTCATAGGGGAAATCCTCCGGCTTCAGCGTGACAAGCAGCGCGGAATTGGCATTTTCGCCGCCGCGGTCATGGTTGCTCATGCCGTTTGTCACGACGCCGCCCGTTTCCGACGCTGCCGCCACGACGTAGCCGCCGGGACACATGCAGAAGGTGTAGGCCGAGCTACCGTCCGGCAGGCGGCAGTTCAGTTTGTAGTCCGCGGGCGGCAGGGCGGGATGCCCGGCGAACGGGCCGTATTGGCTTTTGTCGATGTCCGCCTGCCTGTGCTCGATGCGCACGCCCATGGAAAACGGCTTCGGCTCCATGGGAAGACCCGCCTGTTCCAGCATTTGGAACGTATCCCGGGCGCTGTGGCCGATGGCCAGAATCAGGCGGGAGCAGGGGAGCGTATGAACGTTTCCCTGCTGCGTATAGGTTATGGCAGCCATATGACAGTCCAGTTCCGTCAGTCCGGTGAGCTTTGCACCGAAGCGGACCTCGCCGCCGAGGGACTCCACGCGGCGGCGCAGGGCTTGCACCACCTCCACCAGTACATCGGTGCCGATGTGGGGCTTTGCGTCGCAGAGAATTTCCTCCGGCGCGCCAAACTCCGCAAACCGGTGCAGCACATTAAAGACGCGGTCGTCATTCGTGCCGGTGTTCAGTTTGCCGTCGGAGAAGGTCCCAGCACCGCCCTCGCCGAACTGCACGTTGCACTCAGGGTCCAGCGCGCCGGTCTCCCAAAACCGGTTCACCGCCTCCCGGCGCGCCGTGGCGTCCTGCCCGCGCTCCAGCACGATGGGGCGCAGTCCCGCCTCCGCCAGCAGCAGCGCGGCGAACATCCCGCCGGGGCCGAAGCCAACGACGACGGGCCTGTTTTCCGGGGGCGCGGCCGGTGCGGGCGGCTGGTAAGGGTGGTAGGCGGCAATGCTCACCCGCGGGCTTTTGGCCCGCGCGACACGCACGGCCTCGTCACCCCGGACCGAGACATCGACGGTATAGATCATTCGCACATCCTGCTTCTTGCGGGCGTCCACGGATTTTTTGACCAGCTGCATCCGGAGAATTTCCTTCGGGGTACAGCCGAGCTGTTTGGCGGCGGCCCGCAAAAGCTGCGGCTCGCCATCGCCGGGGCACAGGGAAAGATCGCGAATTCGAATCATCGATTTGTTCCTTTCATCTGACCGGCCAGACGGCCGGAGGACCATGCCCACTGGAGATTATAACCGCCGCAGTCGCCGTCCACGTCCAGCACCTCGCCGCAGGCGTAGAGGGCGGGGCAGAGGCGGCTTTCCAGCGTATCCGGGTCAAACTCGCCAGTGCAGACGCCGCCTGCGGTGACCTGTGCCTGGTCCATGCCCAGCGTGCCGGTGACCGGCAGCGGGAAGGCCTTGACGGCTGCGGCAAGCTGATGCAGCTTCGCGGCGGACAGGGAGGAGAGCGGCGCGTCCAGAACAAGACCGCAAAAACGGACGACGGTGCGCCCCAGCCGGTTTTGCAGCACGCCGGTCAGCAGATTTTCCAGAGTCAGGGCAGGGAAGCGAGCGGCTTTTTCCCGCAGCAGCCGTTCCAGTGCGGCCTGCTCCATCTGGGGCAGCAGATCGAGAACGGCGGTAATCTCCCCGGCTGAAGCGGAGACGGCGCGGGAGAGCGCAAAGATGCAGGGGCCGCTGAGGCCGTATTCCGCAAACTGAATTTCGCCTTGGCTTTCACCCAGCGTTTCTTCGCCGCGCCGCAGCGAAACCGCTGCCTGTGTGCGGATGCCCTTGAGCGCGCGGACGCAGGCGGGGTCGGTGCGGAGCTGCACCAGCGCCGGATAGAGCGCGGTGCGGGTGTGGCCGAGGGAGGCGAGCAGGCGGTAGCCCGCATCGGTGCCGCCCAGCCTGCCGCCGGCAACGCCGCCGCAGGCGACGATCACCCGGTCCGCCGTGAACAGCTGGCCCTCGGTCTCCGCGAAAAATGCGCCGTCGCGCCATGTCAGCGCGCGTGTTTCGCAGCCGGTCTCCACCCGTGCGCCGCTTTGCTCCAGCGCGAGCCGCAGCACGTCCACCACGCTGCCCGCCTGGTCGGAGAAGGGATAGACGCGCCCCGATGGCTCCGCCGCCGTCACAAGGCCAAGTGACGAAAACCATGCAAGCGCCGTCTGCACGCCGAAGTTCTCCAGCGCCGGGCGGACAAAGTCCGGGCGCTGCCCGTGATAGTGGTCCGGGCCGGCATGGAGGTTGGTGAGATTGCAGCGCCCGTTTCCCGTGGCCGTCAGCTTTCTGCCGACTCTGGCCTGGCGTTCCAGCAGTGTGACCTGATTGTCCGGACACTCCGCGGCAGTCAGCGCGGCCGTAAGGCCGGAAGCGCCGCCGCCGATGATCAAAACCCGCATGGTGGTTCCTCCTGCATACGCATATTACTTTTTAGTATACTATAAACGCGGCGTCGGGACAAGTCCGTTTACTTGACAGTTTGCGCCGATTACGGTATAGTGATAACGTATTCCGACATGGGACAACTTGATATGGAGGATCACGAATGAAACAAAAAAGAAATCGCATACTTTCGCTCCTGCTGGCATGCGGCCTGCTTGCCGCGCTGCTGACAGGCTGCGGTAGCAATAATGCGCAGGCCTCGACGTCGACGGCTGCGGAGAATTCCTCTGAGATCACAAACAGCGCCGGGGAAACGGTTTCCGTCACGGAGCCTGTGGTTGCGGAGTCCTACGATGAGCTCTATAACGCGTTTCTCTCCGTGCAGAAAGCTGCCAACGAGATTTACGACGCCAGCGAGGATGAAAGCCTGAACGATGAGGCACAGCCGGTGAACAGCGACGTGGAGACCTATGGAGATCCGAATTATACGCTGGCGATGGCGCCGACCGAGGGCGTTACCCAGGGCGATTTGATCGTCGCAGACGATCAGTATATCTATATGGTCTGCGGCAGTGAGCTGGTGATTGTCTCCGCCGCGGGCGCGAACACGGCAGAGGTCGGACGGACCTTTGTGACAGGGTTGAGTGCAGAGGGCTATCAGGGAGGGGAGACGGCGCAGAAGGTCTATCTCTCCGGCAGCAATCTCTTCGTCATCACCTATGAATACCTCTATCAGAGCGCGGAGACAGAGAGCGGCTATACCTACAACTCGTCCGAAAAGGTCCACGTCAAGCAGTATGATGTATCCGATCCGGCCAATCCCACGATCGTTTCGGACTACGCCCAGAGCGGCCGGTATCTCGGCTCTTATCTGTCCGGCGGCGTGCTCTATCTGATCGGCGCCTACAGCATCTGGTCGCCGGACCAGAGCAACCCCGGGACCTTTATCCCAACCGTGACCAAAAACGGTGAGGATGCGCTGCTGGACGTGGGTTCCATCTGGATCTGCCCCGGCCTGGACTCTACGGACTATACCGTGCTGGCCGCCATTGACGCGGGCACGGGCGAGTGCCTGACAACCCGGGCCATGACTGGCTATAACGCCTGGAGCGTCACAGACGGCGGGAGCCTCTATCTGGCAAGAACCTCCTATACCTACGCGGTCGGAGACGCCTATCAGGAGGCGCAATATTCCGTTCAGGACTACAGCTATAACGCCTACACGCGGCTGCTCCGACTGAGTATGGATGGCACGCTGAACCTGCAGGGAAGCGGCACCGTGGATGGATATCTGTTCGGACAGGGGGCCATGGAGCTAAACGGCGGCGAGCTTTATCTGGCCACGGTCATGAACGGGTATTCGTATCAGATTTTCACCGACGAGACCTACGGCTTTGTCAACTATAAGCTCAAGGAGCGGACCTCGACCAACGCGGTTTACGCGCTGGACAGCGGCCTGACCACGCAGCGCTCGTTACAGGATACGGCGGCCGGGCAGACCGTCTACAGCATCCACTTTGTTGGAACGACGGCCTATGTGGTTGGCTATGACGACCTGATTCCGCGCTATGCCGTGGATATGAGCGCGGGAACACTGAAGGCCGTGGCGGTTTCCGGCCTTGATTCGATGGCGCACAATCTCTATTACTGGGACGAGAACACGGAAATCGGCGTCGGCGTGGCCACGGATGAGACCGGTGCCGTGAACGGCGTACAGCTCTCTGCCTACGGCTTAAGCGGCACTTCTCTGCAGCAGCAGGACAGCACGTTTGTCTCCGAGCAGTGGACGCAGGCCATGAACAATCCCAGCGCCGTGCAGGTCTTACCGGATCAGCAGATGATCGCGGTGCCGACGGATACCGGCTACCAGCTCTATACCTGGCAGGATGGCAGCCTGACGGCGGCCGGGTCGGTCGAGATGGGCTACGTCTCGGCGGGAACGCGCCTGCTTCTGATCGGGGATTGCTGGTACTTCTGCAATGACGCGACTGTGGTCGCGGCCAGCGCGGCGGACCTCTCGCAGCTCGCCAAGGTGGAATTTGCATACGGATAAGGAGCGAATTTGATGGAGACGGAACGGCTGCGGAGAATTAACGAGCTGGCCCGGAAGGCGAAGGCCGACGGGCTGACCGAGGAGGAACTCCGCGAGCGGGACGTGCTGCGCCGGGACTATCTGGCGGCGTTCCGAAAAAATCTGCTGACACAGCTCGATCACACTTATGTCGTGGATGAAAATGGCAATAAACGAAAGCTGACGGAATACAAATAACCAATTACGCGCTGCAAATTTGATTTTGCAGCGCGTAATTGATTATTGGAGCAGAAAATAAACGAGCAGTCCAAGGTGCAGCAGCAAAAACAGCGGCACCAGAATTTGGAATTTCAGCTTTCTCGTCTTGTGATGGAACACAAGCATACCCAGCAGCGTGCCGAGGCTGCCGCCCAGAAACGCGGCCAGAAGCAGCGTTCGCTCGGGAATCCGCCAAGCGCCCGTTCGGGCTTTCCGTTTATCCAGATACATATTCAGGAAACCAAGGGCATTTATTAGTAGCAGGGGTAAGCACCACATCCAATTGTATCCTTTCAAGGGGGTCAGAAATTGAAAAAACTCGGACTGTTACTGATGATGCTGCTCATTCTCACCGGCTGTGCAGGAAAGGCACAGACCACGATGGAGTATGTGGAGGATGGATTTGGGGAATCCACGGCGCAGCCCTATACCATTGTATTCGGTGCGCCGGATGGGCTGACGCAGGAGACCTTCGGCGAAGCCTCGCGCAGCAACGTGTACTACGCGGAAAACGGCGACTATTCCATCACAACTGAGGTTCTGGATGCCTCCACGGTGGAGGAGGCCGTGCAGTCGATCTCTGGTTTCCCCATGGATCAGCTGGAGGTTATCACACTCAACCGCTTCCCAATGGACGAATACCGCTTTGCGTGGGCCACCTGCGGAGAAGAAGAGAGCACGGTATCACGCTGCGCCCTGATCGCGGGGGAGGATTATTACTATGTCCTGACCATGACGGAGAAAACGGGGCTGGGAGGCACTTACGACAGCGTGGCCGACTACGTCTTTTCCACCTTCGGTCTCAGCATGGAGGAAGAAGTTTGATTTAGAGTCCGCCCGTACCCATTGTAGAATGAGAATCCTAAACTGTAAACAAGGAAAACAGGCCTGCTGCAAAATAATCGTTTGCAGCAGGCCACAATTGCACGGCCACAGAAGATATTTTCTTTACTTTTTTCGAGAATATGGTAAAATGACCTGGAAGTCAAATCGCGGGCCCTTGCCGCGCTGGCCTGTTTCAGGTTTTTCCCATACTTAGGAGGTAGTTTGAATTTGGATATTTTTGCAAAATGCTACGAACGAATGGTTGCCGACGATGCCCGCGAGGCGGGGCTTTACCCGTATTTCCGCGCGCTGGAGAGTCGGCAGGATAAGGAAGTCATCATGGAGGGCAAGCGCCGGATCATGCTTGGCTCCAACAACTATCTGGGCCTCACCACAAACCCGGAAATCGTGGAGGCCGGCATTCACGCGCTGGAGCAGTACGGCACCGGCTGCTCAGGCTCCCGTTTTCTCAACGGCACATTGACGTTGCATCTGGAGCTGGAACGCGAGCTGGCAAGGTTTCTTTGCAAGGACGACGTCGTGACCTTCTCCACCGGCTTTCAGTCCAATCTCGGCATCATTTCCGCGCTGGTTACCCACGGAGACTATGTAATCTGTGACCGGGAAAATCACGCATCCATCTATGACGGCTGCAAATTAAGCTACGGAAAAATGCTGCGCTACCGCCATTCGGACATGGAGCAGCTCGAAAAATCTCTGCAAAAGGTGCCGGAGAGCGCCGGTGCGCTGATCGTGACCGACGGCGTGTTCTCCATGGGCGGCGACATTGCGAATCTGCCTGAAATCTGCCGCCTCGCGAAAAAGTACGGCGCGCGGGTCATGGTGGATGATGCGCACGGTCTCGGCGTGATCGGCGAGGGCGGACGCGGCACGGCCAACTATTATGGGCTCGAGGATCAGGTAGATATCTACATGGGTACCTTCTCCAAGTCTCTGGCCTCCCTCGGCGGCTATATGGCGGCGGACGCGCGGATTTGCGACTATGTGCGCCACACGTCTCGGCCCCATATTTTCTCTGCCTCCATCCCACCCGCCAACTGCGCGGTTGCGCTGGCGTCCCTGCGCCATATTGAGGCGCATCCTGAGCTCGTAACCAGACTGTCCGAACTGGCGGCTTACGGGCGGAAAAAATATCAGGAAAATGAAATCCCGATCATGCTGTCCACCACGCCGATCATCCCGATCTATACCTACGAGTCCATGCGGACGCTGCAAATTCAGAAGGATATCTATGAGGGCGGCGTCTATGTCAACGCCGTGCTGCCGCCTGCCTGTGCCCCGGGCGAATGCCTGCTGCGGACCAGCCTGATGGCGACGCTGACCGAGGCCCTGATTGACGAGGCTGCGGATATTATGGCAAAGGTGATTCACAGCCATGAGTAAGGTCGTTCTTTTGACCGGCGGCAGTTCCGGTATCGGGCAGCAGACCGCCCGCGCCCTGCAAGCAGCAGGCTGCAAGGTCTATGAGATGAGCCGCAAGCCCGCGCAGCAGGAGGGAATCCTCCATCTGGCCGGCGACGTGACGGAGGAAAGCGCCGTCCGCCGCGCCGTGGAGCAGGTCATTGCACAGGAGGGGAGAATCGACATTCTCGTGAACAACGCCGGCTTTGGCATCTCCGGCGCCGTTGAGTTTACGGAAACGGACGAAGCGCAGCACCAGCTGGACGTCAACTTTTTTGGTATGGTCCGGGTTTGCCGCGCGGTTTTGCCCCATATGCGGCAGGCGGGAAGCGGCAGGATTGTCAATCTGAGCTCCGTTGCCGCGCCGGTGCCGATTCCGTTTCAAGCATTTTACTCCGCCTCCAAGGCGGCCATCAATGCCTATACCTTGGCGCTTGCGAACGAAATACGGCCCTATGGCGTCACGGTCTGCGCGGTCATGCCCGGCGACATTAAAACCGGCTTTACCGCCGCGCGGGAAAAGCAGATTCGCGGCGATGAAATCTACGGCGGCCGGATTTCACGCTCCGTCGCCCGCATGGAGCACGATGAGCAGACCGGCATGACTCCCAGCGCCGCCGGAGCCTACATCGCGAAGCTGGCGCTGCGGCGTTCGGTCAAGCCGCTCTATGCCATCCGCTTTGACTACAAATTCTTCGTCATCCTGTCCCGGATTTTGCCGGTCCGGTTTCTCAACTATCTGATCGGCGTTCTCTACGCGAAGTAAGGAAGCTCCCCACCGCAGCCTGTATGGTTTGCGATGGGGATTTTTTTACTGTTATCATAAAAAGTGCAAAGTCGACTTGACAAAACGCGCAAAGTGTACTATACTAAAAGTGCAAAGTTAACTTAGCAAACAAACAGGAGATGATCGCTTGCGGACAAAAATCAAGGAACTGCGCAGGGCACAAAAACTGTCTCAGGAGGAGCTGGCCGACGCAGTCGGTACGACGCGCCAGACCATTACTTCCATCGAGACGGGGAAATATGTCGCCTCGCTGCCGCTGGCCTACAAGATTGCCCGGTATTTCGGGCTGACCATTGAAGAAATATTTGATTTATCGGAGGAACTGTAATGGAAAAAGAATTGGAGCGTTATCGGAAATCGATTCGGAATCAGAATTTTGTGTTTGCTGGGGCAGCTGTGATCCTGATCGTGTTCATCGTGCTCAGCCTGCTGGAGGTGTTTCAGCCCGCTTATCGGAATGAACGCTGGGCGGACGGCTGGAACGGATTTATCTGCGGCGCCAGCAGCAGCGTTGTGGCGCTGATGCTGTTTGGAATTATCCAAAATCTTCGGGCCATGCGCCGCCCGGACGTGCTGCGGAAGCAGTATGTCAGAGAGCACGACGAGCGGACGAGGGAGATCTGCTACCGCTCCGGACACAGCTCCTACTGGTTTGACTCGCTGGGACTGCTGCTGGGCGTCGTGATCGGCGGGTATTTTCATCCTGTGGTGTCCCTGAGCTGCCTGGGGTGCCTGTTGTACATTTGTCTCGTTCGGGCTGCTTTGAAAATTTACTACTATAAAAAGCTGTAAAAAGTGAAATTCATCATCGATCAGGCGCTGATTCAGGAATTTTCTGATTCATACTGTCTTAGCGAGGCAGTCAGGAGGGCGCGGTATTCGTCCACGACCTGCGGGGGAAAGAGGATCTGCGCCCGGTTGCCGAACCCGGCGACCCAGCCGAGAAACAGCGGCGAGTCTGCGACAACCGCCGTAAAGATCACGTGTTCCGGGCCGTCGGGGATCAGCAGACTGTCATGGCCGAATCGGTCGATCACCACACCTGCCAGAGAGTTGTGAAACCGCAGCTTCACAGTCGTCTCGCTGCCGTGGTACATTCCGAACACCTTCTTGCCATAGGCCGCAAGATCCAGATGTTTGGTTTCCTCGGTCTGTACTCTGGGCTGGCCGGTGGCCTCAATGGATTCCATCTTGTCCACCCGGTAGTGCGTCAGGCCGTGTCGCTCCGAGTGGGCGATCAGATAGTAGTTTTCTTCCGCCCAGCACAGAGCAATGGGACTGGCCAGATAGCGTCCCTCACGAAAATGGCGTTTGCCGTCCACGCCCCAGTCGAAGTAGCGGAACCGAATCTGTGAATTGCCGGCAATGGCCTCATGAATCCGGTCTACATTATAATAGATGCTCTCGTTCATGGTCTTGACGCGACCGCTGACCACGACCTGCCGCCGCAGAGCGCCCGCTTCGTGGACGCTCAGAAGATTTTCCAGCTTGCGGATCAATTCCCGGGATTTCCGCTCGCTCAAAAAACGGCTGGATTGCACCGCATCCACCAACAGCTTGAGTTCCGGCAGCTCAAAATCGCGGGAGGCCAGATAGTAGCCGCTGTGGCAGCCGGCGGCTTTTTCAATGTCCATGCCGCAGGCCCGGAGCGTCTCCAGATCGGAATAAATGCTCTTGCGTTCGGCGCGGATGCCTTGATTTGAAAGAACGTCCAAAAGATCGGACATGGAAGCCGGGTGCGCCTCGTCGGTTCGACGCAGAAAGTAGTCGCGGAGAACCAGCAGCTTTTGCTTTTGTTTTTCAGATTTCGCCATAATACCGCCTCCTGTACCCAAAATACCACAGACCCGGAAAAAAGGAAACCGGGTCTGGGTTTTTTTACGCCGGTATGATATAATTTGTGAAAAGGAGTGAACGTTATGCCATATCTTGGCTGTCATTTGTCCTCTTCCGCGGGGTTTCTCTCCATGGGGGAGGCAGCGCTGCAAATCGGCGCGGACACCTTTCAGTTTTTTACGCGGAACCCCCGCGGCGGCAAAGCGAAGCCGCTGGACCGGGCGGATGCCGCGTCTCTGCTGCGCCTGATGGAGGCGCATGGCTTCGGCCCTGTGATCGCCCATGCGCCATACACGATCAACCCCTGCTCTGCCGCGCCCGAGACGCGCGAATTTGCGAAAAGCACCATGGCGGACGATCTGCTGCGGATGGAGGCGCTGCCGGGGCAGTACTACAATTTTCATCCCGGCAGCCACGTTGGACAGGGGACTGAGGCAGGGATCTGCCTGATTTCCGGAATGCTGAACGAAATAATGACCGGGGAGCAGACGACCACGGTGCTGCTGGAGACCATGGCAGGCAAGGGCAGCGAAGTCGGCGGACGCTTTGAAGAGCTGCGGGAGCTGCTGGACCGCGCGGCCGTGCCGGAAAAATTGGGCGTATGTCTGGACACCTGCCACGTCTACGACGCGGGCTACGACATTGCGCGCGATCTGGACGGCGTACTGACGGAGTTTGACCGCGTGATCGGTCTCAGCCGTCTGAAGGCGCTGCACCTCAATGACAGCAAAAATCCATTTTCCAGCCATAAGGACCGGCATGAGAAGCTGGGACAGGGCAGCCTTGGGCTGGAGGCCTTTCAGAGAATTGTCACAAATCCCGCGCTGCAGGGCCTGCCCATGGTGCTGGAAACGCCCAACGAGCTGCCCGGCTATGCGTTGGAAATTGCACTGTTGCGGGCGGTTCTTTCTTGACGAAAGAACACGAATGTGATACTCTTTGGGAAAGATTGCGCGGAGGGAGGGGACGGCCGTGAAGTTCAAACGAAATTCCCAGTATTTTTACTGGGGCCTTACCTTTCTCTGCGTCATTTTCTTCGGTATCATTCTCTGGGTGAGTTTCAACAATCTAACGGGCTTTTTTGCGGTATTGCAGAAGCTGCTGAATATTCTGTCCCCGGTTTTGTACGGATTGGTATTTGCCTATCTGCTCAATCCCATCATGATGTTTGTCGAGCGGTACATCCTGAAGTGGCTGCGCGGCCGAAAGCTCTCGGAAAAAGCTGTCCGCAGCCTCAGCCGCGGCAGCAGCGTCGTTGCTGCGGTACTGGTCGGACTCCTCTTAGTCTATGCTTTTTTTGCCATGCTGCTGCCGAGTCTGATCGACAGCGTCAGCGGTATCGTCTCCAATATGCAGAACTATTACACGACTGCGCAGAAGTGGATTGCCAATCTGGCGGCAGAGTATCCGGAATACAGCGACCTCATCAATACATTTTACGACAAGGCCTATCAGGGACTGACCAGCTGGTTCCAGTTGCGGGTGCTTGACAATATGGACAATCTTGTTGTCGGCGTTACCACACAGGTCTACAGCGTGGTCAAGGGTGTGACGAATCTCCTGATCGGTGCTGTGGCGGCCATCTACATGCTGCTTTCCAAGGAGAAATTTCTGGCGCAGACCAAAAAAATTGTGGTCGCAGTCATGAAGCGGTCCCGTGCCGACCGGCTGTTTGATGTCTGCCAGAAGTCCAATCGCGTGTTTAGCGGCTTTATTTCCGGTAAAATTCTCGACTCTCTGATCATCGGCGTCCTCTGCTACATAGGCATGTCGATTCTGCGCCTGCCCTATGCGGTGCTCATTTCTACCATTGTCGGCGTGACCAACATCATTCCGTTTTTTGGACCATTTATCGGCGCGATACCATCGGCATTGCTGATCGTTCTGGTGAATCCGCTGCAGGCCCTGTACTTCTTGATTTTTGTCTTTGTACTCCAGCAGGTTGACGGCAACCTGATCGGGCCGCACATACTGGGCGATGCGGTCGGCCTGCCCAGCTTTTGGATTCTTGTCTCCATCACATTTTTCGGCGGCATGTTCGGGTTCATCGGTATGCTGCTGGGGGTGCCTGTTTTTGCTGTGATCTACATGATCGTGCGGGAGAACGTCGAGCGGAAGCTGAAGGACAAGGGCGCGCCTGCCGGAACGGCTTACTATTACCATATGAGCAGAACCGGTGATCTCGACAGCATGACCGAAGAGGAAGAACCGGCCACGGAGAGTAAGATCTCCGAAGATGAGAAAAGGGAAGCTGAGGAAGCGTTCTGGAAGTGAAATTCGCGCCTTCGCCGTGCAGACGGAGGCGCGTTTGTTGCTTTTTTTTTGGATTTGTGTTAGAATTCCTGTGTGAAAGGAAGGGATCAAACCTGTGAAATTCTTCGAGGCCATCGGCAGTGCATTGGCCAATCATGAGACTGTTTCCACCGCGTTCCTGACTGCGATGCGGTTTGTATTCCCAGTACTGATTTTTCTGGTTCTTTATCGCTGCGCCCGCTCGCTTTTGACCTTTCGAAAGCAGCCGGAGATCTGGGCATGGCTGAACATCGGCGGGGAGACCAATCTGCCGGTGACCCATTGGGAGAACATGATCGGCCGCGGCAAAGGCTGCGACATTGTGGTGGATTTGCAGACAATTTCCCGTTCCCACGCGGTCCTGACCCGCTACGACGACGGAAGCTGGAGCATCAGTGACGTCGCCTCCCGCGGCGGCGTGCAGGTGGACGGGCAGACGGTGGGCATCAAGGCCATCGGCTTCGGCGAGCCATTCCAGCTCGGCGGCGTTGATTTTTGGCTGGAGCCGGTGACCCGGGAGGAGCGGGAGGAGCAGGCAATCTACCGCACAAAGCCGGGCCGGAAGATCAAGCCGGAGACAACGCTGTTCTTCCTGACGGTGTTTCAGATTCTCGCCATGCTGCAGCTCATCCTGAACGTGGGCGAGGCGGATGTGGCGAACGTCGCGATCGGCTTTGGTGCGCTGATCGTGCTGGAGTGGCTGATTTTTCTCGTGTTCCGCCTCATGCGCCGTACCGGCTACGAGGTCGAGACCATCGCTTTTTTCCTCTGTACCATGGGCGTCGCCGTGATGGCGACCGCCGCGCCTGGCGATATCAAAAAAGAGATCATCGCCATGGTCATGGGCATTGTGCTCTTTTTCATCGTTGGCTGGTCGCTGCGCAGTCTCGAGCGCGCCAAAAAGGTGCGGTATCTCGCGGCGGCGCTCGGGCTCGCGCTCCTGCTCTTTAACCTGGTCTTTGGCAAGGAGGTCTATGGCGCAAAGAACTGGATCATCCTTGGGCCGTTTTCCTTCCAGCCTTCGGAATTGGTCAAGGTCTGCTTTGTCTTTGTCGGCGCGTCTACCATGGACCGGATCGTGTCCAAGCGAAATCTGATTCTGTTCATTGCCTACAGTGCGGCAATCTGCGGCTGTCTGGCCCTGATGCGCGACTTCGGTGCGGCACTGATCTTTTTCGCAGCCTTCCTCGTCATTGCATTTTTGCGCTCCGGCGATTTTGCCGCTTTGGCGCTGATCTGTGCGGGCACCGGATTTGGCGGCGTTCTCGCGGCACGGTTTTTGCCCTATATCCAAAAACGCTTCGCCGCATGGGGCCACGTCTGGGAACTCGCCACGGACGCCGGTTATCAACAGACCCGCGCCATGATGTGCATCGCCTCCGGCGGGCTTTTCGGCCTTGGAGCCGGACTGGGCTGGCTCAAATATGTGGCTGCCTCCGATACCGACCTGGTATTCGCGCTGGTCTCCGAGGAGTGGGGCCTGCTGGTCGGACTCATGATGATCCTCGCGGTGGTCATGCTGGCCGCATTTGTTGTGCGGTCTGTAGCAGTGGCGCGCAGCAGCTTTTACACGATCGGTGCCTGTGCCGCCGCCTGTATCCTGATGATGCAGGTCATCCTGAATGTATTCGGCACCGTGGACTTTCTGCCGCTGACCGGTGTGACCTTCCCCTTCGTCTCCAACGGCGGTTCCAGCATGATGGCGGCCTGGGGCCTTCTGGGCTTCATCAAGGCAGCGGATACCCGGCAAAACGCCAGCTTTGCCATTAAGCTGCCATCCAGAAAGGAGGATCCGGATGAATAAGGTTTCCAGACGCGCCTGGATCGTTCTGGTGGTTGCGGTGTTGATTGTGGCCGGGAGCCTGGCGTTTGTCGTACAGTATTTTGTCAAGGCAGCGGACTGGGTCTCGTTTCCGGGCAGTCCACACGTCTATACCGGCATCAATCCAAGTACCGGCCTTGTATACGACCGTTCAGGCACCGAGCTGCTGGACGCCACGGGCGAACGCGTTTACAGCGACGACGTCACGCTCCGAATGGCGACCATGCACCTGCTGGGCGACCGTTACGGCTATATTGAAGCGCCGCTGCTCGGAAATTACGTGGACCGCATGGTCGGCTATAATGCCATTACTGGCCTTTATGCGACCTCCGATCAGACACCAACCGCGACACTGACCATCAGCGCCGCTGCGCAGGAGGCTGCCCTGAGCGCGCTGAACGGGCAGAAGGGTGCCGTCGGCGTCTATAACTACAAGACCGGCGAGATCCTCTGCGCGGTCACGTCGCCGACCTATGACCCGGACAACGTGCCGGATATTGCAAGCGACACGACCGGCGCCTATGACGGCGTCTATGTGAATCGATTCTTTCGCTCCACCTATACGCCAGGTTCCATCTTCAAGATCGTGACCCTTGCCGCCGCGCTGGAAAATGTTTCCGGCATTGAGAGCGAAACGTTTCATTGTGAGGGCTCCTGCATTATAGGCGGCGAGCTGATTACCTGCACCGGTATCCACGGCAGCCAGACGCTGGGTCAGGCGCTCACGAATTCCTGCAACTGTGCATTTGCACAGATCGCCCAGGAGGTCGGTGCGAAAACCATGCAGGCCTACGCGGAAAAGGCTGGAATTACCAGCACGCTGACCTTTGACGGCATTACGACGGCCGCCGGACAGTTTGACCTGACCGATGCTTCTGTCGGCAGCCTCTCCTGGTCCGCCATCGGCCAGTATACGGACCTCATTAACCCCTGTGAGTATATGACCTTTATGGGCATGATCGCGAACGGTGGCAGCGCCGCGCAGCCCTACCTGATGGAGACTGTGAAACAGGGAGACAGCGTGCAGTACGCTGCGAAAACTACCATGCTGGAGAGCGGCATCCGAGAGGAAACCACACAAAAAATTGCCAAAATGATGCGCGACAACGTGGTGAACAGCTACGGAACCGGCATATTCCCCGATGTTTATGTCTGCGCCAAATCCGGCTCTGCTGAAACGCAGGAGGGAAAGACCACGAACGCCATGTTCGCGGGTTTCGTGCAGGATGAACAATATCCGCTGGCGTTTATCGTCGTGGTGGAGGAGGGCGGCTACGGCTCCAAGACCGCCGCTCCCATCGCGGGCAAGGTGCTGCAGGTCTGCATCGACGCCATGAACGCCGGATAAAATGCGAGAAAATGAAGGTATGGCCTCTTGACAAACTGGAAATCATTATGTACAATAGCAGAGCTGTTTGCTGGAATGACAGGCAAACGGCCCACCCTTGGAGAGGTGGCTGAGCTGGCCTAAGGCGCACGATTGGAAATCGTGTATACGTTAATAGCGTATCAAGGGTTCGAATCCCTTCCTCTCCGCCATAGAAGCACCACTATTTTGAGAGAATAGTGGTGCCTCTTTTTTTACTCATATGCCAGCAATATTAAGGCTTCCAGCCCAAGCAGGCAGATAAGATACAGCCGCGATGGAGTGATTTCCGAAGCAACTGTTTGCATTTCTTGAGATTTTGAGCTTCATTGTCCCACGTTTTCGTACAAATAACGGATTTCGTGGAGATGATGGGGGTATTCGTCGAGGTTGCGGGTATTGCTTTGCAGCCCGCAATACCAATTCGGATGGATTGCGGCAGCCTGCTTTGTGCAATCTCGTGCTCCCGTCAATCGGAATACACCAGGTTATCCTGACTTCTCCGCCAAATCTTGTGCAAAACGTTCTCGCTGCCATATTATAATTTTTTGCATAACAGACTGATAGAAAATCGCGTCGGAATACGGTGAGATGTCTTGTATTTTGACAGCATTCCGGTTACAATGTACTAGGTTACTATTTCTATCCCCCGGATTTTTGAGCGAGGTGAACCAGAATGCAAAATGAAAGTAGCCACTTTGCGTTCTCCCGCAGCCAGAGGAATATCTGGACGTTGGAGCAGCGCTATGCAGGCACCTCCATCAATGTAATCAGCGCGACAGTACAGGTTACCGGACACGTTGACTTCACATTGCTCGCAAGGTCTGTGAATCTGTTGCTGGAGGCGGATGCCTCGCTGCGGTTACGGCTGCTGCCGTCGGACGGAGAGCCGCTGCAGACTTATGCTCCCTATGAGGAGACGCAGTTCCCGGTGCTCGACTTTACGCAGACGGATCCGGATGGCGTTGAGCACTGGATGACCGCGACAGCGCGGGAGCCAATGCCGCTCTATGGCGCGCCCCTGTGCCGGTTTTACCTGTTCCGCCTCGGCGAGGAGGAGGGTGGACTGCTGTTGAAGGCCCACCATCTGATCTCAGACGGCTGGTCTCAGGTGCTGCTTTGCAACCGCATTGCGGAAACCTATCTCTCATTGCTGGAGGGCGGCGCACCGACGCCGACTCCTTCCCCCGACTACCGGACGCATATTCGGCAGGAACAGGAATATCTGGAAGAGAAGGCCTGCGCTCGGGACGAAAGCTATTGGAAAACGCTGCTGGAGGAGCCTTCGGAGCCGCTGCAGTTCAAGGAACAGCGCGGCGCGGATTTAAGCCCCGTGGGGCGACGGCTGTCCTTCCGGCTGCCGGAGGTCCTGAACCATGCAATTGAGACCTTTTGCCGGGCGCGACGTGTCTCACCGTTCGCGCCCTATTATATGGCACTGGCAATCGCCGCCCAGCGCATGGGCTGCGGCAAGCGATTCGCCGTTGGCATCCCGATCCACAACCGCGCCGACCTGACCGCCAAACAAACCACAGGAATGTTTGTCAGTACGCTGCCGCTGATCACGGAGTTGGACGAGAGCTGGACGGCGGAAGAATTCTGTGAGCGTCTGGGGGAGAGCTGGATGGAGCTTTTGCGCCATCAGCGTTACCCTTATGAGCGGATCGAGGCGCTGCCCCGCGCGGGTGGCGGACGGCTGTTCACGACGGCTCTTTCCTATCAGGATAATCTGAGCTATAAAAGCGAGCGCGCCACCGTTCGCTTTTCCGGCCGGTGGCACTACAGCGGATACCAATCGGAGCAGCTCTGCATCCATATCACCAATCTGGAGGATCACCGCCGGTATACGGTCGACTACGATTATCTGACCCAACTCTTCACCGCCGAGGAGATCGCGCAGCTGCATCGGGTGATTTGCGCCATTTTGGACCAGCTTCTTCACTATCAGACCCGGCCCATCCGGGAGGTCAGTATTCTTTCGACCGACGAGCGGGAACAGGTAGTCTATACCTTTAACGCCACGCCTGCCCCGGCTGTCGGCGGCCTCTTTGCCGCTTTTGCGGAGACCGCGGCGGCACACCCCAGCCGGGTCGCGCTGATTGAACGCGGTGCGGAGCAGGAGAAACTCACCTACGACATGCTGTACGGGAGGGCGCTGGCGCTTGGCGCGGCGCTTCAGGAAGCCGGCTGCGGCAAGGAGACCCTTGTGGCGGTGCTTTTGCCCCGCGGCAATCTGCTTGGCGTGGCTATGACCGGCGTCATGGCGGCCGGCGGCGCCTGGCTGTTGCTTTCTCCGGACCTGCCAACCGCGCGGCTGCAGGAACTGCTGACAGGCAGCGGCGCGGGCTTGCTGCTAACCTCCGAATCACTGTGCACGACGCGTTCCTGTCGGGAATTCGGCCTGCCGGTGCTGTTGGCGGATCGGCTGGCGCCGGAGGGCGACGGTTTTTCGCCGGCTTTGGTTTCCATGGACGCGCTCGCCTATGTGGTCTATACCTCGGGTTCCACCGGAAAGCCAAAGGGCGTGGAGATCACGCAGAGCAACCTGCTGAACTTTGCGGCAGGAATGCGGCAGGTATTTCCACAGGGAGCGATGCTGTCTTTGACCAACGTCTCCTTCGATGCGTTTGTGCTGGAGAGCGCCGTCTCGCTTCTAAACGGTCTGACGGTGGTATTCGCCTCCGACGAAACGCAGGAGGACCCGGACGCCATGGCAGCGCTGCTGCACGACTTTGGTGTGGACTATCTCAGCATGACGCCCTCCCGGCTGCGTACCTATCTGCAGTATTCCGCGTTCCGCGCCGTTCTCAGCGGCAGGAAGGGGATTCTCTGCGGCGGCGAAGCATTCCCAGGCGATCTGCTTTCTGATCTGAAGGAACTGACGGCGGCGCACATCTACAATCAGTACGGGCCGTCGGAGACGACGGTCGGCGTCAGCATCGCCGAACTCAGCCACTGTGCGCAGATTTCCGTGGGAAAACCTATGCGCGGCTGCGCGCTCTATATTCTGGACAAGCGCCTGGAGCCGCTGCCCATCGGGGTGGCGGGCGAGCTCTATATTGGCGGCGCATGCGTGGGCCGCGGCTATCGCGGCGCACCGGAGCTGACGTCGCGCGCCTTCCAGGACGACCCTTTCCTCACCGGCGGTCGGATGTACCGCACCGGCGATGTCGGCTGCTGGACCGCGGAGGGAGAGCTGCGCCTGCGCGGCCGCCGGGACCGGCAGCTTAAACTGCGCGGTCAGCGTGTGGAGCCGGATGAGCTGGCGTTCTGCCTGCTCCGTCACCCGGCGGTGCGGCAGTCGGCCGTACGCGCCGCGGAACAGTTCGGTCAGACGGTTCTCTGTGCGTACTACACCTCGGAAGAGCCGGTTTCCGAGCAGGAGCTGATGCAGTTCCTGGGAAGCCGCCTGCCGGTCTATCTGCTGCCGGCTCGCATTCTCCGTCTCGACGCCATGCCCATGACCAGCAGCGGCAAGGTGGATGAAAAAGCTCTGCCCATGCCGGAATTTGGCCGCGGCGACAGAATCCCGTCCACCGACCTCCAGCGGGAGATCGTCGCAGTGTTCCGCGACGTGCTGGGGAGACCGGAGCTGGGTGCCGACGGCGATTACTTCCTGTTCGGAGGCAATTCGCTCAACGCCATGGAGACCGTTGGTCGGCTGGAACCGATCCTGGGCCGTCGCCTGCGGATTTCCAATCTCTACGCCTGCCGCAGCGCCGTGCAGTTGGAGCAATGGCTGCGGGGCGGGACGGACGCTCCCTCCGCGCCGCTATCGCCGCTGCGCCGCGCGGAGGCGCGTGAATGTTACCCGCTTTCCGAGATTCAGAGAAATATTTACATAGAATGCCTCATAGGATCGGGCGGCATGGCCTACCATATGCCGGGTGCATTCCGCCTTGGCATCGTCCCGGACCAAGCCCGTCTGGAGTCTGCGTTTCGTACCCTGATTGCCGAAGACGACCTCTATCGCACCGCCTTTCAGATCGAGGATGACCGTCCTGTCGCCAAAATTCTGCCGGAGGTTGCCTTTTCACTCCCGGTGCTCTCGTCTGCGGATTTTGCGTCCGCCTGGGCGGAGTTTTTGCAGCCTTTTGCGCTGGACCGACCGCCGCTGCTCCGCGCCGCGCTCTGGCGGGATGAAACGGGTTGGGTTTTGCTGTTGGACGTCCACCACATTGTGGGGGACGGCGTCAGCACGCCCATGCTGCTCTCCCGACTGAACGCCTTTTACCTGGGCAAACATCCCGCACCGCTGTCCCTGACCTACCGGGACTTCTGCTGTGAGGAGGAGCGCCGTGATCCGTCGGAGGCGCTGCTGGCCTGGACGGAGCACCTGAAGGACCTGCCGGAGGCGCTCGACCTGCCTGCCGACCTGCCGCGTCCGCGCCCCTTCGACTTTGCGGGCGCGCACGCCGCCTTTGCGTTGTCGGATAGGCTGGCAAGCGCCTGCCGCGATTTCTGCACGGAGCGGTCCCTGACGCCCTATATGCTGTTTACTGCCGCCTACTGCCTGCTGCTCGCGCGAATTTCCGGGCGGGACGCGGTGGTGGTTGGAACGCCGGTCTCCGGCAGAAACCGCCCCGAGCTGTGGCAAATCTGCGGCCCGTTTCTCTCTACGCTGCCGCTGCGGCTGTCCGTGGGGGCTGGGGAGACCGTGTGCGCATATTTGGACCGGGTTCGGCAGGAGGTTTTGTGGCTGCTGGACCATCCGGAACTGCCTGCGGATCAGGTGCTGACCGCGCTGGATCTGCCGCGCACCTACGGCGAAAATCCGCTGTATCAGGCGATGTTTTCCTACCGCCCTCTGGACGTCTCTGCGCTCACGCTCGGCGGCGCGCCCCTGACAATGCTGGAGGCCGATGCCGGAACAGCCAAGCTGGAGCTGTGTTTGGAGGCTGCCGAGACGGCGGATACCTTCTCCTTTACCTTTGAGTACGCGTCCTCGGTGTTCGAGCAGGAAACCATCGCGTTTTATGGCCGCTGCTTGGCGGCACTGCTGGGCGAAATGACGGCCGCTCCCGACCGCCGCCTCTCTGAACTCGCCATGATTTCCGACGCGGACCGCCTGACGCTGTTGGACATTCCAAACCAGATGACGGTACCGTTCCGCAGCGTTTCCGTGGACCGCCTTGTATCAGAACAGGCGGCGCGGACACCGGATGCTCCGGCCGTTTGCTTCCATGGGGAAATCACCACCTTCCGCGCGCTCGAGGAGCGGGCGGCCGGACTTGCGGGCCTTCTGCAGCAGTCCGGTGCGCGGCCGGGAGGCCGGGTGGGCCTTTGCTGCCGCCGCGGCCCCGATCTCTTTGCCGGGATGCTGGCTATTTTGAAGGCAGGTTGCGCTTATGTGCCGTTTTTGCCGGACTATCCGGCGCAGCGGGTCGCCTATATGTTGGAGACAGCGCAAGCAGATGTTGTCCTCTGTGACGAGGCATGTCGCCACGCGCTGGAGGGGATGGAGCTTCCCGGGCTGGTGAACATGGAGAGCGGCATGGCGGCCTATGCCCCCTGCGCAGTCTCTCCTAGTGCGCTCGCGTACATCCTCTTTACCTCCGGCTCCACCGGCAAGCCCAAGGGCGTCATGGTGACGCGACGGGCGGTGGCCAACTTCTGCGCTGGGATGCGGGACATTCTCGCTATGGACGAGGGCCCTGTCCTCTGCGTCACCAATATGACCTTTGATATTTTCCTGGCGGAGGGCCTGCTGCCGCTCTCTATGGGCAGAAGGGTGATTCTGGCCGATGAGGATGAGCGAACGCTTCCCTGGAAAATGGCTGCCTGTATGGAAAGCGCGCAGGTGACCACCATGCAGATCACGCCGTCCCAGCTCCAGATGTGCCTGGCGGACGACAGCTTCCGCCGCGCCGTGCGGCAGGTGCGCCTGCTGCTTCTGGCGGGGGAGGCCAGCAACAGCCACTTGGTCGAACTGGCCGCCGCAGCGACGGATGCCGCCCTCATCGACGTCTACGGACCCACCGAGGCAACGGTCTACGTCTCTGCCTCCCGGCTGTATCCGAACCGGCCTGTCACCATCGGGAAACCGCTTCAAAATTGCAGGATGTACGTGCTGGACAAGGCGCTGCGCCCAGCGCTGCCGACGGCGCGCGGCGAATTGTATCTGGCGGGCGTCTGCCTGTCCGAGGGCTACGTCGGACGCCCGGACCTGACGGAGGCCGCCTTTGTGGAGGATCCCTTTTTCCCCGACGAGCGCATGTACCGCACCGGCGATCTGGCGAGGCGAAAGCCGGACGGCGTGATCGAGTGTCTGGGGCGGATCGATGCGCAGATCAAACTGAACGGCTTGCGGATCGAGCTCTCCGAAATCAGCGGTGCGGCGCTGGACAGCGGCCTCGTCTCCCAGTGCGTGGTGCTGCCTGTGGAGCACGGCGACGGCAGCGCGTTTCTGCGCGCCTTCGCGGTCCCCGCGGAGGGAGCGGACGAAGCCGCCCTGCTTTCCCATATGCGCGGCCTGCTGCCCACCTATATGCTGCCCGCGGAGATCGTATTTTTACCGGCAATTCCGGTTAACCCGAGCGGTAAGGCCGACCTGCCGAAGCTGAAAAGCTGGGTCCCGGAGGTTAGCCGGGCGGATGTGCCCGCGCCGCAGACCTCTGCGCCTGCCGTTCCGGATGCTTCTGAAAAGCAGGCGGGACCGGCGACACAGCAGCCGGTGATGCCCGTGCTTTCCGCAATCTGGCGGGCGTCACTTGGGTGCGAGGCTGTCTCGGAGACGGAGTCCTTCTTCCGCCAGGGCGGCACATCCCTTTCCGCGCTTGGCGTTCTGACCAAATACTATAGCGCGGGATATTCTATGACCATGGCCGACTTTTACGCCCATCCGACGCTCTCGGAGCAGGCGGGGCTGCTTGGCGATACGGTTTCCGCCGCACCGGCGGCCCCGGATGCCCCGAATGCGCCGTCGGTAATTTGCCCCGCGCCGATGCAAACGTTGGGCGGTTCCGGCCTGCCTGCCGGCTGTGTGCTGCTGACCGGCGCGACCGGTTTCCTCGGCGCGCACCTGCTGCGGGAGCTGCTGGACGGTGACGCCGCGGCGCGCGTGGTCTGCGTGCTCCGTGACGGCGACAAGGCGAGGCTGTTTTCCATTCTCGGCCAGTATTTCGGCTCGGCGTGGAGCGCGCAGCAAGGCTGGAAAATCAGCGTGGTGCGAGGCGATTTGACGCGGCCGCATATGGGAATGCTCTCCGACAATTACGCTGCGCTTTCCTCCATGGCGGACGTCGTTTTCCACACGGCCGCGGACGTGCGTCACTATGCGAGCGACCAGAATTCTCAGCTTACGAACGTGCTTGGGACGGCCAACGCGGCGCAGTTCGCGCTGGAGGCCGGAATTCCGTTCCACCATGTCTCCACAATCAGCATTTGCGGCGAGTATGTGGTTGCCGAGCCGGAACGCCGCGCGGATTTCACGGAGGCGGACTTCGACATCGGCCAGAACTGGCATGATAATATCTACATGAAAGGAAAATTTCTGGCGGAACGCGAGGTCTACGACCGCATGGAACGCGGCCTGAACGCCAGAGTGTACCGCGTCGGCCGTCTGGTCGGGCGGGACAGCGACGGAGTGTTTCAGCTGCGGCCGGAGACAAACGCGCTCTACCTGACGCTGCGCGGTTTGCAGATCGTCGGCGCCCTGCCGGAGGCCATGGCGGGCACTCCCATTGATTTGACGCCGGTGGACTTCTGCGCCAAAGCAATTCTGGCGCTTTCCGGAGGACCCATGCCGGTTTGTCACATCGCTGATCCCACGCCGGTGTCGCTGCTGGAAGCCGCCAGGGCTGTCTTGCCCGGGATACCGGCTCTGTCCGGCGAGACGTTTTCCACGCTGCTCGGTGCGATGCTTGCCGGGGAGAACGCGGCGCAGCTGGCGCCGCTCCTGGATCAGTGGAACCGAGCGCATACCTGCGGAGAAGCACGGATTACGCCTCGGTGGGAGAGCACCTTGGTCCAGCTCCGCGCAGGTGGGTTTGCCATGCCGGAATCTACGCCGGAAACGCGCCTGAGGGCGTTCCGGATTGACGCGGAGAGAGGTGAAAGCGACTCGTGATTTCCAATACTGCCACAGTGATCTTTTGTGTGATCCTGTTCATTTTGGGTTGGTTTCTCCTTTGGCTGCTGCGCTATCGCGGCTCGTTCCTGCTGAAGCGGCTGTTTGTCGCACTGTCCGCCTGCTATTTTGTCTGGGTCGTGGCGCTGCTGATGATGAAACTGCTGCAGGCTTCCGACACGACGGGGTTGTTTGTCCTTGATTCTCTGACCTATGTTGGCGTATCTTTTTGCGCGGTTGTCAGCATGGTGATCGCGCTGGCGTTCACGAAAAGCTGGGAAAAGCTGCCGCGCTGGTGCTGGCTGCTGCTGATCATGCCGGTGCTGACCAACCTGATGGTCTGGACCAACCCGCTGCATCACTTTTATTATCTGCACTTTTCCGTGATCCGCAGTGAGCTCAAGTTTGGACCCGGCATCTACATTTCCGGTATCTACAATTATGCTTGTTTGATTGTGGACGTTTTGCTGATGCTTCGCTTCATTTTCAACTCGCAAAGCTCCCTGTATACACGGCTGGGCGTCTGTTACATTCTCGGCGCCGTCATTCCGCTGGTGGTCAGCATCATGGCGACACTGGGAATTGGCAGCCTCACGATCGCTGCAACGCCCCTGAGTTTTGTGGCGACTCTGCTCTTTTATGGAATCGCCATCTATCAGCTCCACCTGCTGGATATCCGCCCCATCGCCACGCAGCATGTGCTGGACGGGATTTCAGACTGTTATCTGGTGCTCAGTGACCAGGAATTGGTGCTGAATTTGAATCAGCCTTTCCGGGAGGTGTTTGGAAAGCAGTATAACATTGTTGAGAACTGCTACCTGAGCGATTGCGCGAAGGAGGAGGACCGACAGGGAAAGACGCCGATCTACAACCTGCTGACGGCAGTGGAAACCTGCAAACATAAACAGTCGAGCATCTCGTATGAACAGCCCCTGACCACGGAAGCTTCCAGCGGCACTCGGCGGCAATACTACATCGCGGAGGTTTCTCCTCTTTGGTTGAGCGAGCGGCTGGCCGGTTATGTCTGCATTTTCAAGGACATCACGGCGCTGAAAAACAGCATGCAGCAGTTGGAGAATGGCAGAACACGCATGATGGAGCAGGAACGGCTGGCGTTTCTGGGGCAGATGGTGGGCGGTCTTGCCCACAACCTGAAAACCCCGATCATGAGCATCTCCGGCTGCGGTGAGGCTCTGAGCAATCTGGTGATGGAGAGCCGGCAGAGCCTGGACGACCCGGGGGTCAACAGCGACGATTACCGAGAGATCTACGGCGAAATGGATTCCTGGGTTGCCAGAATCCGTGAGGCCTGCGCGTATATGTCCGATATTATCACCGCCATTAAGGGGCAGGCGGCCCATGCCAGCGCGTCGGAGGATTCCACCTTTTCCCTCTCCGATCTCCTGAAGCGGGTCGCGCTGTTGATGGGGCATGAGCTGGTTTCCAGCGGCTGTCAGCTCGTCAGCGAGCAGAATATGGAAGGGGATTTCACGTTCCACGGCGATATCAACAACCTGATCCAGGTTCTGAACAACTTGATTTCCAACGCGATCTACGCGCAGAAGCAGGTTGGTGGCGGCAAAATTGTCCTTGGCGTCCGGAGTGGGAAAGACACACTCAGCATCTACGTCCGAGACACGGGTCCTGGCGTTGAACCGCGTGTCCGGGACCGCATTTTCCGCGAGATGATTACAAGCAAAGGTACGCAGGGAACCGGTCTCGGGCTCTACATTTCCAACGCCGTGGTCCGCGGTAAGTTCGGCGGAACCATGTGGGTGGAGGACAATCCCGGTGGCGGCGCTGTATTTGGCCTGTCAATTCCATTGGAGAGCATGACTTTGATTCCAGCGGATTCTGCCGGAAAGGAGGACAAAACATGAGGAAGAGAGTCAATACATCGACGGAAAATCAGGACATCTCCATTTTAGCACTGGATGACGATCCGGTGATGACACTGACGCTGCAATCTTATTTTCAGAGCGCTGGCTTTCAGGTCGACGCGGAAAATGATCCAATTGCGGCCATCGAACGGGTTCGCGGCGGCCAGTATGATGTTCTGCTGCTGGATTTCCTGATGACGCCGATTTGCGGTGACCAGGTGGTGGAGCGTATCCGGGCCTTCAATCAAGAGCTGTTTATTATCCTTCTGACTGGTCACAAGAGCATGGCGCCTCCCATTAAGACCATCCGTGCTCTTGATATTCAGGGCTACTACGAAAAAAGCGACCGCTTTGACCAGCTTGAGCTGTTGGTAGAGTCCTGCGTCAAGTCGATTCATCAGATGCGCACGATTCGCATTCAAAACGAGGAACTGGTGGAAACCAACGAAAAGCTCCGAGAGAGCTATTTGGAAATTATCCGCGTACTTCGGCTGACTGTGGACGCCAGAGATATCTATACCCGCGGCCATTCGGACCGGGTCTCCTACTACGCCGTACGTCTGGCCCGCGCCATGGGCCGCGACGATGCTTACTGCGAGCGCGTCCGTATTGCCGGGCTGTTCCACGACGTGGGAAAGCTGAGTATTCCGGACTCGATTCTGCTCAAAGATGCCCCGTTGTCGGCGGAAGAGTACGACGAGGTCAAAGAACACCCAGCGCGGGGGTTTGAGCTTTTGTCCTCCGTTAAGGTGTTCCAGGACGTGGCCAACATTGTCCGCAGCCATCATGAACGCGTGGATGGTCACGGTTATCCCGACGGTCTCCGCAATCACAATATCCCGGAAGAGGCGCGCATGATCGCAGTTGCCGATTCCTTTGACGCCATGACCTCCACGCGCCGCTACCGTGCCCGCTGCAGCCTGGACTACGCCAGATCAGAGCTGCGCAATGGCGCCGGTACTCAGTTCGACGCGGAAATGGTTCACGTGTTCCTGGAGCTTCTGAAGCATTATGACAACATGCGGACGGATCTTGCATGGACCTACGATGAAAACAAGGAGGAAACGCAACAACATGAAACAATGGAAGTTATATGATATTCCATACTATGATACTTTTTTTCCCTATCTGACCGATCTGGGAAGAAAATATGAGGATCGCATCGCCATCGCCCAATTCAGGCGAAATGGAGAGCTGACGACTCACACTTACCGCCAGCTTAGCGACGACGCATTGGGGCTTGCGCGGACGTTGCGGGACTGCGGATTTGCCGGGAGTCACCTTGCCATCGTCGGCGAAAACAGCTACGATTGGCTGGTCGCCTTCCTCGGCGTCGCCTGTGCGGGCTGTGTCGCCGTGACAATCGACACAGAGCAGCCGGACAGCGTGATCCGGGAGATGCTGAAACGTGCAGATGCCGTGGGCGCGTTTGCCTCGGAGACATTTCTTCCGATCTGCGCCCCGCTGCGAGAAGATGGCAGCCTGCGGATGCTGTCTTCGCTTGCTGCGGAGGAACGGATGGACAGCCTGCACAGTATGTGCGAGGCGGGTAAAAAGCGGAACACACCGCTGGGCGAAAATCTGACACCGGATACGCCGACCGCCCTCGTCTTTACCTCCGGTACCACCAGCGCCGCCAAGCCGGTGCTGCTCTCCCAGCAAAACATTCTGGTCAACGCAACCGACAGCCTGCGGCTGGCGGATATCACGCAGGACCTGTTTACGGCGCTGCCGCTGTATCATACCTTCGGCCTCAACTGTACGGTCCTCGGCACGCTGCTGAACGGCGTTCGCATCACGCTGAACGGCGATCTGAAAACCATGCTGCGGGACCTGCAGCATTCCAATTCCGGTATTCTGCTGGCGGTACCGCTGGTATTGGAGGCAATTTACAAGGGCCTCATGCGCGGCGTTGAGGAGGCCGGCATGACCGCAAAGGTATCGAAACTGATGCGGCTAAATCGGTTTCTGCGGAAATTGCACCTCTCTGTTGGGAGAAAGTCGCTGTTGCGCATCAAGGAGAAGGGCGGACTTGGTTCGGTGAATCTGTGCGTCTGCGGCGGTGCCAACCTGAGCAGGGAGCTCTCTGAAAATCTGGATATTCTCGGTATTCGAGTGCTGCAGGGCTACGGTATCACAGAATGCTCGCCGCTGATTTCTGTCAACTGTACGCATTCCAGCGCCATAGGCTCCGTCGGCCATGTGACGCCAAACTGCGAGGTAAAAATTGTGGACGGAGAAATTTTAGCCCGCGGAAAAAACGTCATGTTGGGATACTATCACGACCCTGCGCAGACCGCCGAGGCGTTTGACGGCGAATGGTTCAGGACCGGGGACCTGGGCTATATGGACCGACGCGGCTTTTTGTACATCACAGGCAGGAAGAAAAACCTGATTGTGTTCAAAAACGGCAAAAAAGTCTCGCCGGAAAAGCTGGAAGAGATGATATCCGGGATTCCCATGGTGGGGGAGGTGCTGGTCAGCGGTACCACCGGCGGCAACGCCACTGACGACGTTAAAATTGCCGCCAGCATCTGTCCGGATTTGCGGGAGACGGCCGGTATGTCTTCTTACGAAATTTTGGAGCACCTGCAGAAGGAAATTGACGAGCTGAACAAACAGATCCCACCGTATCAGCAGATTCAGATGGTCAGTATTCGGGATACGGAGTTTGAAAAAACCTCGACGAAAAAGATCAAACGCAGCACCGTATGATGGAAGGAAGCATTTTCATGTTTGAACTGGTACAGAAAATTGTCTATGAGGTGACCGGGCGCACCGGCCTGACGCTGGATACCGACTTCGTGTCGGATCTGGAGCTGAACTCTTTTGATATCATGAGCATTGTGTGCGCCTTTGAGGACCGCTTCGATACGTCGATTCCCACGCGGGATGTGTGGAAGCTTCGCCGGGTCTCCGACGTGCTGGAATATATGAAGCAACGCGGCGTTACGGAAGCATGAACAACGAAATCTGGTATCTGCATACAGACGAGGAGTTGGGTCGCTCAGAGGAGCGGCTGCGACAGGCGGCATCGCTGCGTCTTGGGATTTCCCCGTCGGACGGTCGCCTGCAGCCGCAGCGCGATGGGCGGGGAAAGCTGTATTTCCCGCTGGCGCCCACGCTGCATTGCTCCGTCAGCCACAGCGGAGGGATCTGGCTCTGCGCGCTGAGCGGGCTGCCGGTTGGCGTGGATCTGCAGCGTCATCAGCCATGTCCTTGGGAGAAGATTGCCGCGCGATTTTTCAGCGACGAAGAGACAAGCTGGCTGAACGGTCAGCCTGCGGCATGTTTTTTTGATGTGTGGTGCGCCAAAGAGAGCTATTTAAAATATACCGGCGCCGGGATGGAATTGGGCCTGGACTGCTTCAGCGCGGTTGCAGGTAGCCGGCTGGCGGACGCCGTGCTGGGCGTGCCGCTGCGGCACATCCCATTTGTACCGGATTTTTCTCTCTGCCTCTGCGGCGGCACCGCAGACGAGGTTGCGCTCCGCGTGCTGCCGAAGGCGTGAAAACGCTGTCCCTCCAAGGCCATAGGCCCTGGAGGGACAGCGTTTTCATCTCGTTACTGCTGTAATTCAGGCGTTCGGCTCTTCCTTACAGTGGCAGCAACAGCACTTTCCAGACAGCTCCTTTAGCTTGACGGACAGGCAGGAGTCCGGCTTGCAGTGGCAGATCACGGTGGCGACAATGGCCAGTACCGCCAGCACCAGAACAATGACGCCCAATATGTTTACGAGCTTCTTCATAATTTGTTCCTCCTTGCATGTCCCATGGACAGGCTTTCTTATAGTGTAAAATCCGCGTCGGGTGGTATTGGCAACCGCGCAGGCCGTGTGGGCCGCCGCCGAAGAGGGTCATACCGAAACGCGCTGCAGCTGCAATTCTCCGCTACAACGCCCTTCCTGGGACAGAGCAGCTGCCCATTGCCCAGCGTGGCCGCACGCGCACAATTGGCGCAAAACCGGTATTCCTTCCCGTTAAACAGCATGGTCCGTACCTCCCGCCCGATTCTCTTTTATTATACCTGATTTTTTGCGAAATTTCCAGTGGGAAAAGAAAATCAGGCAAAGAAATGCCCAGAAAGCCGTCAAGAAAAAGCTGGGAAAGGAAGGTGCGGTGGACGGGGCGGTGAAGGCGGCGGCCGGCACGCGCAGAAACCGGGAAAGTGGGACGGCAAGCAGCAGAGCAAACAGACTTTGCAGAACCTTGCCGCGCAGGTAGGGGACCGGGGACAGCCCAAGCGGAAGCGTAAAGGAGAGCACCTGAAAATGGACGCAGAGGCCGGACCAGCCGAGCATGGCGGCGCAAAGCAGAAATTTTTCTCCGCAGTCCGAGGCCGCGCAGACGGAGAGGCCGTTTGTCACCTCCAGGAAACCGGCGCAAAGCGCCTGCGCACCGCCGCCGGGGATCAGCGCGGTGATGGGCCGCAGCAGGGAGAGCACCACGGAAAAGAGCACAATAAAACCGGACACCTGCACCATGGTCACGGCGGCGTCGCGTACCGCAGCGGAGAAAGCGGCGGCAAAAGAGACGGGGCGGGCCGTTTTGCGCACCGCCACGCGCGCAGATCCTCGCCCGCGCAGTGCCAGGCCTGCCAGCAGGCAGGCACAGACCTGCACCGCGAGCAGCAGAAAGCCCGCGCGCGCGGATCCGAGTATCGCCCCACCCGCCACAGCAACCAGAAAGCCGGGGCTGGCATTGCAGGAAAAACCGAGTGCCCGCTCCGCGCCCTGCTTGGATATTTCGCCGTCCGCATAGAGCTGGGAGAGGGCGACCGCGCCGATGGGGTACCCGCAGAGCAGCCCCAGCATGACAGGCGCGGCGCAGGCACCGTCCACATGAAACAGCGTTGTCATGAGCTTTTCACACCGTCGCCCCCACCGGACCGCCAGACCGGACCGGACCAGCACCCCGGAAAGAACGCAGAACGGGAACAGGCTGGGAACCACGACGGTGGCGGAAAGGCGCATGGCGTCGAATGCGGCGTCGGCAGTCTCCGCGGCGCGCAGCAGCATGACGGAAAGCAGCAGCAGCGTCAGGGGGAAGGACAAGGCACGAAGAAACTTTCGCACTGAAACATCACCTCGTCAGGAGAATATGAAAGATGGGAGGAAATTATTGGCCCCTTTCTCATAAACTTTACAGAGGAGCGTGAGACGATGGGTGAATTGATGGATTTTGTGACCTCGGCTTCGGAAAAACTTGGAATTCCGCCGGAAATTCTGACCGGACTCCCAGTGGTGGAGATGACCGGCGACGCCGCGGTCATGATCGAGCAGCACGGCGGCATCTCCGCCTATTCGGAGAATGAGGTCTGCGTCAAGGTCAATCTGGGCATGATTTGCGTTGAGGGAACAGGGCTGACCATTCGGATGATGAACCATGATAAAATCGTGATTTATGGACGGGTGGAAGCGGTCCGCGTGGAAAGGCGGGCACTATGACGGCATTGGAATTGGCGCTGCGGGGCTATGTGGAGGTGGAGCTGCACAGCGCCGCGCCGGAGCGGTGTCTCAACCGGCTGGCGGACTGGGAGGTTCCATTCTGGGACACGACCCCGCTAGATGAATTCACCGTCCGCCTCTTTGTCTTTTTCCGCGACCTCAAGCGGCTGCGTCATGAGGCGGAGCGTGCTCAGGCCGAGGTGCGGGTGGTGCGTGAAGCGCCTGGCGTCTGGTTTTTTCTGACCTGGCTGCGCCGTCCTTTTTTGCTGGCGGGACTGGCGCTGGCGATCTTTGCCGTGCTGCGGTTTCCCTGCTATGTGTGGACCGTTTCCGTCTCCGGCAATGAGACGATTCCCACCAGCGAGATTTTGCGGGCGGTGGACACGCTGGGCGTGTGCTTTGGTACGAAAACCGACAGCATCCACTCACAGGATATCAAGAATCGGCTGCTGAATCTGGTGGACGGTCTCCAATGGGCGGCGGTCAACTGTTCCGGCGGCTGCTGTCAGGTGCTGGTCAAGGAGCGCGAGAAGGCGCCGACGCTGCTCGACCGTCAGCAGGCCGCCGATGTGGTGGCCGCCCGGGACGGGACCATTATCCAGATGAGCGTGCTGGAGGGGCAGACACTCTGCCAGGTGGGAGACACGGTGACGGAAGGCCAAAAGCTGGTCTCCGGCGTCAATGACTTCGTGGTGAACCTCCAGACGGCACGAGCGCAGGCGGAGATCTACGCGCTGACCTGGCGGAATCTGGAGGTGAAAACCCCGGCTGTCTGTGAGGTTCCTGCGGAGCGCGGACAAAAATCCGTCGCGCGGTACCTTCAGATCGGGAGACTTCGGATAAAAATATCGGGAAGCAGTAGCATTTCCGGGGTAACCTGTGATAAAATAATCGAAAGAGAAAAACTGACGCTGCCCGGCGGCATCACGTTCCCGGTGACGCTGATCACCGAGACCTGCCGGGAGACCGTCACGGAGGAGCGGCCTGTGACAGAACAGGAGGCCACCGTCATTCTGGAAGGCTACGGCGCGAATACGGTGGAACGCAGCATGGTGGCCGGGCAGATTCTTTCTCAAAAAAAGAGCGTAGTATCGGCATCCGGCTGCTACATCCTGCAGTGTATCTATTCCTGTCAGGAGATGATTGCCCGGGAGCAGGAAATACAGCTGTATGGAAGTGAGTAAACTTGACAGAACGAATTCTGAACGCAGACAGAATTGAACAGTTGATCTCTGTGTTTGGTTCTTTTGATGAAAATGTCAGCCGCATCGAGCAGGCGTTCCATGTGCAGATCACGACGCGGGGCACGGAGCTTAAAGTCTCGGGTTCCGAGGAGGACACGGACCGCGGTGCGCGGGCGCTGGAGGCACTGATGAATCTGGCGGCGAAGGACGAGGAAATCGATGAGCAGAAGGTCCGCTACCTGATCGACATGGTCCAGCGCGGCGAAGATGACAAGGTGCAAGAGCTCTCCAAGGACGTGATCTGCGTCACGGCCAAAGGAAAGCCCATCAAGGCCAAGACGCTGGGCCAGCAAAAATATGTGCGGGCCATCCAGAATCACACGATCACCGTCGGCGTAGGCCCTGCCGGTACCGGCAAGACCTATCTGGCCGTTGCCGAGGCCGTCACCGCGTTCCGGCAGAAGAAGGTCAACCGCATCATTCTGACGCGGCCCGCCGTGGAGGCGGGGGAGCGGCTGGGTTTTCTGCCGGGTGATCTCCAGAATAAGGTGGACCCATATCTGCGGCCCCTCTATGATGCGCTGTTCGACATGCTCGGACCGGAAACATTTTCCAAATATCAGGAGCGAGGCGACATTGAGGTCGCGCCGCTGGCCTATATGCGCGGCAGAACGCTGGACGAGAGCTTTATCATTCTGGACGAGGCGCAAAATACCACGCGCGAGCAGATGAAGATGTTTTTGACCAGGCTGGGCTTCGGATCGAAGATCGTCATTACCGGTGACGTGACGCAGATTGACCTGCCGACGGAGAAGGTGAGCGGCCTCAAGGAGGCGGTGCGGGTGCTGGACGGCATCCAGGACATTGCCATCTGCCGCCTGACCGCCAGCGACGTGGTGCGTCATGCGCTGGTACAGCAGATTGTGTCGGCCTACGAGAGCTTTGAAAAGCACAGTCAGCCGTTGCCTGGAAAGACCTATCAGTACAAAAGGAAGAGAGAAAAATGAGAAACCGCATTGCCGTGACCTTTACAAGACGGAATCCGAGAAGCTATTTCCTGGCGCGCCGGATGCGGCAGTATATCGAAACCGCGCTGCGGACGCAGGGCGTGACGTTTTCCTGCGAAATTAATGTATTGGTCACGGACGACGCGACCATCCGCGCGCTCAACCAGGGCAGCCGCGGCATCGACAAAGCCACGGATGTGCTGTCCTTTCCCATGTTTGAGCTGACGCCGGGCGAACTGCCGGAGGACGTCGCGGCGCTGCGAGACCCGGCCACCGGACTGGTGCCGCTGGGAGACATGGCCATCTCACTGGAGCACGCGAGGACGCAGGCAAAAGAATATGGCCACTCGGTCAGCCGGGAGGTTGGCTACCTGACCGTCCATTCGGTTTTGCACCTGTTGGGCTACGACCATGTGGACGAGGGACCGATGAAGAAACAGATGCGCCGGCGGGAGGAGGTCATCCTCTCAAAGCTGGGCCTGACCCGAGATACGAAAGAGGAAACAATATGACGACAAAATCCTGTATGATTACCATAGCCGGGCGTCCAAACGTCGGCAAATCCACGCTGCTGAACGCGCTGGTAGGCGAGAAGGTGGCCATTGTTTCGAATAAACCGCAGACGACGCGGAACCGCATCAGCGGCGTTCTGAACCGGGACGATACCCAGTTCGTTTTTCTGGACACGCCCGGCTTCCATAAAGCAAAAAACCGGCTGGACGACTATATGGAGAGCGTGGTCCGGGAATCCATCTGCGACGTGGACGCGATTCTGCTGCTCGTGGAGCCGATTGCCGCCATCGGCCCGCAGGAGCAGGCGCTGATCGCGTCCATCCGGACCTCGGGCGTCCCCGCCATGCTCGTGATCAACAAAATTGACACCGTGCCGGTGGAGTCCCTTTTGCAGGTCATCGACGTCTACCGCGCCGCGTTTGACTTCGACGTGATTCTCCCCATCTCCGCCAAAACCGGCGACGGGCTGGAGGAGCTGCTGCGGGAGCTTTCCCGCTACGCTGCGGAGGGACCGCAGCTCTTCCCGGACGGCATGACCTCCGACCAGCCGGAAAAACAGGTCGCCGCGGAGCTGATCCGTGAAAAGCTGCTCTGGTGCCTCGATAAGGAAGTCCCACACGGCACCGCCGTGGAGATCACGAAATTTTCCGAGCGCGAGAATGGCATTGTGGACGTAGACGCAACGATTTTTTGCGAAAAGGCCAGCCACAAGGGCATTATCATCGGAAAAAACGGCGCAATGCTCAAGAAGATCAGCACCATGGCCCGTGAGGATTTTGAGAAGTTCATGGGCACGAAGGTCTATTTGCAGACTTGGGTCAAGGTCAGGGAGAACTGGCGCGACAGCCAATACCTCCTGCGCAACTTCGGCTACCAATAATCACAAATACTGACAGTATAGAGATCACGGCGCTGCAAATGCTAAGGTATCACATAGAAGGAGGAGACCGCCATGGACGCCTGTGACTGGCTCAGCCTGTTTTTGGAGACCGGAGCGCCGGAATATTACCTCTGCTATAAGGAAGCAACACGGGAGCAGACGCCGATTCCGGCGTGACCTGCTCCCCTACATAGGTGGATGGCACAATGTACCTCAAAACAGAAGGCATCGTCCTGCGGGAGACCATGTACCGGGACGCGGATAAGATTCTGACGGTTCTGACCCGCGACTATGGAAAAATTACCCTGAAGGCCCGGGGCGTCCGCAAAAACAGCAGCAGGCTCAAGGGCGCCTGTCAGCTTTTCGCCTACAGCGAATTTACTTATCAGGACTACGGCGGCTACTTTACAATCACAGAGGCCGACTGCCGGGAGATGTTCCCGGAGCTGCGGATGGACATTGAGACCATCAGCCTCGCATGTTATTTTGCCCAGGTTACGGAGGTTCTCTCCCAGGAGGATGCGCCCAATCCCGCCATATTATCCCTGCTGCTGAATTCGCTCTATGCCCTGTCCAAGCTGGGAAAATCGCAGCTTATGGTAAAAACCGCCTTTGAGTGGCGGATTGCCTGCCTGTCCGGCTACGAGCCGATGCTGGACGGCTGCTGGGTCTGCGGCAGCGAAACACCGGATCGCTTTAACGTTACGAAGGGTATGCTGCAATGTGCGTCCTGTCCGGGCGATGGGCTTCACCTTCCCATCGGCGAAAGTGCACTGGCCGCATTGCGGTATCTCGTCTCGTGCGGGGAAAAGAAACTCTTTTCGTTTACTCTGGGCGAGGAGGCGCTGCGTCAGCTCGGCGGCATTTCGGAAACCTATCTGATGACCGAGCTGGAACGGAGTTTTTCCACGCTGGAATTGTATAAATCCCTGTTTTATCAGGAGAATCTCGGAGATCAAGATGAATGACATGATGGAAGCTTCCATGCGGAAGCTGGAATTACCGACGGTGCTGCGGCAGCTGGCGGACAGCGCGGTCAGCGAAGAGGCGAAAGCGCGCTGCCTGCGACTGACGCCGCGCGCGGACAAGGATGAGGTGCAGGCGCTGCAGGACGAGACCGAGGCTGCTCGCCATCTGATTCTGGTGAAGAGCACCCCTGGCTTTCAGGAGGTCAAGGATGTGGGGCCGTCTCTGCAGCGGGCGGATCGCGGCGGCAGCCTCAGCCCCATTGAGCTTCTGCGCATCGCCGGCGTGCTGCGCTGCGCCCGCGCGATCAAGGAATACGGCGATGGGGACGAAAAATCTGTCCTGGACGGGTATTTTATCTGCCTGACAGCCAACCGCTATCTGGAGGACCGGATTACCAATTCCATCCTTTCCGAAGAAGAAATCGCCGATTCCGCCAGCGCAGAGCTGGCGGATATTCGCCGTCACATGCGGGCGCAGAGCGCGAAAATCCGCGACAGCCTACAAAAAATCGTCTCCTCGCCCAGCTACGCCAAGTATCTGCGTGAGCCGATCGTAACCCTGCGCTCCGACCGGTATGTGGTGCCGGTCAAGAGCGAGTTCAAGAATGAAATCCCCGGTCTGGTTCACGACGTCTCCGCCAGCGGCGGCACGTTTTTTGTGGAACCGATGTCGGCGGTCAATGCCAATAACGCACTGCGGGAGCTGCTGACCAAGGAAAAACGCGAGATCGAACGAATTCTGGCGGAGCTCTCCGCCGAGGCCGCCGACCACCTGGAGCAGATCGAGACCGATTACCGGATGCTGGTCGCGCTGGACGTGGTGTTTGCCAAGGCCAAGTTCTCGCTTCAGATGCGCGCAGCCATGCCGCTGCTGCGCGAGGACGGGCAGCTGGAACTCAGAAAGGCCCGTCACCCGCTGATTGAGCGGGAAAAGGTGGTGCCTATTTCCATTCGGCTGGGCAGTGATTTCGATACGCTGATTGTCACCGGCCCCAACACCGGCGGCAAGACCGTTTCCCTGAAAACCCTGGGCCTTCTGACCCTGATGACGGAGTGCGGCCTACAGATCCCCGTCGAAGACGGCAGCAGCGTCAACCTGTTCCGCACGGTCTTTGCCGACATCGGCGACGAGCAGTCCATCGAGCAATCCCTTTCCACCTTCTCTGCTCACATGAAGAACATCGTCTCCGTGGTGGAGCAGTGCGACGACAGTTCCCTGGTCCTCTTCGACGAGCTGGGCGCGGGCACCGATCCCGCCGAGGGCGCGGCGCTGGCCATTGCGCTGATTGAATTCTGCCGCGGCGTCGGCGCGCGGGTCGTTGCGACCACGCACTACGCGGAATTAAAGCTCTACGCCCTTCGGACCGACGGCGTGATGAACGCAAGCTGCGAATTTGATGTGGAGACGCTGGCCCCGACCTATCGACTGCTGATCGGCGTGCCGGGCAAGTCCAACGCCTTTGCAATTTCGCGGAAGCTGGGGCTCCCGGAGCATATTATTGAGAGCGCCCGCAATACGGTTAACGAAAACGACCAGAACTTTGAGGACGTGCTCAGCCAGCTGGAGGTTCAGCGGCAGGAGATGGAAAAGGCGCGCGGGGAGGCCGAACAGCTCCGGCAGGAAACTGCCCGGATGAAGGAAAAATCCGAAACCTACTACGAGGAAATCAAGCAGGAGCGTGAGAAGGCGGTCCAGAAGGCCAGGAAGGAAGCGCAGATGATTCTGGACGAAGCCCGCCGTACCGCCAATGCCGCCTATGACGAGCTGAAACAGATGCGCAAGCAGCTTCGGGAGGGTGTGGACGCACAGGGTTTCAACGAGCGACAGTCCGAATTGCGGCGCGGACTCAACGAGGCGGAGGACAAACTACGGGAGAAGCAGACGCCAAAGGCGCGGCCGCAGCCGAGCCGTGCGCCGCGGGTAGGAGATACGGTGGAGCTTATCAAGCTGGGCACCAGGGCCACCGTATTGGAGGTTCATAAGGACGGCGCGCTGCAGCTCCAGGCCGGCATTCTGAAGGTGACGGCCAGACCGGAGGAGGTGTATCTGCTGGAGAACGAGCAGCAAAAGCAAGTCAAGCGGTACATGGAGCAGAGCCAGCGGGAACTGCGGAATGTGACGGGCACACCGGAGCTGGATATTCGCGGCATGGCGACGGACGAGGCCATGCCGGTACTCGACCAGTTCCTCGACAACGCCGTCATGTCGAAGCTTTCTTCCGCGCGGATCATTCACGGCAAGGGCACCGGCGTGCTGCGAAAGGCGGTCCATGACCATCTGAAACGGAGCCATTATGTGAAGAACTTCCGGCTGGGGGTCTACGGGGAAGGAGAGGACGGCGTCACAATCGTTGAATTTTAGGTTGACATTTCCCGTCGTTTTGATATTATATCTTTATTGATGGTTCTATAAGGAGTGATCTACCATGTACATGAAAGAAACAATCGTAAAGTGCGAATCAGGTCTTCACAACAAGCAGGCCACCTACTTCATTCAGAAAGCGAATGATTTTAAGTCCACGATCTGGGTAGAAGTGGATAATCGCAAAATCAACGCCAAGAGCCTGCTCGGCGTGCTCTCCATCGGGATCACCACCGGTACCACGGTCAATCTGATCGCCGAGGGGTCCGACGAGGTTCAGGCCGTTGACGAGCTTTCTGAAATGCTGGTCAAGGATATCTTCTGATTTGCGTTTTTGAATCGCGCTGCCTCAATGACACGGGCCGACCGGCCAGTCTGCCATTGAGGCAGTTTTTATGGAGAACGCTATGACACAGGAAGAACTCCGCGAAAAAGCAAGGACTCTGCCGCTGGTCCCCGGCGTCTATCTGATGCAGGACAAGAGCGGCGACGTGATCTACGTCGGCAAGGCGAAAAAGCTGCGCAACCGCGTCAGCCAGTATTTTGTTGACTCCGTTTCCCACACAGTCAAGACCCGGAAAATGGTCTCACAGGTGGACCATTTCGACGTCATCGTCGCACGGTCGGAGTTCGAGGCGCTGGTGCTGGAATGCTCGCTGATCAAGCGGCACATGCCGAAGTACAACATTCTCCTGAAAGACGACAAGGGCTATCCCTATGTCCGCGTGGACCTGCGGGAGGACTACCCCACACTGGCCCTGGCGGGCAGAGCGCTGGACGACGGCGCGGCCTATTTTGGCCCATTCGGCGGACGGTATATGACACAGCACCTGCTGGACACACTCCGAACCGCGTTCCGTCTGCCCGGCTGCGGCAAAAAATTCCCCCGGGATCAGGGGAAGGCGCGGCCCTGCCTCAACTTCCACATGAATCTCTGCGACGGCTGGTGCCGTCTCTGCAAAACGCAGAAGGAGTACTACGCGCGGATGGAGCAGGTGGTTCTGGTGCTCCAGGGAAAGCACGCCACTGTCTCTGAGAACCTGAAGGCGGAGATGGAGCAGGCGGCGGAGGCGCTGGACTTCGAGCGGGCCGCCGAGCTGCGGGACCGTCTGAAGGCCGTCGCCGCGCTGGGCGAAAAGCAGTTCGTCACCGCGGGCACCATGGCCGACACCGACGTGGTCGGCTACAGTCAGAACGAATCCTGTGCCTGCTTTACGGTTTTGCACTACGTCGGCGGGAATCTGCTGGACAAGGACTACGAGATTCTGCCAGCGTCGGACCGCGAGGAGGCCGTTTCCTCGCTGGTCAAGCAGTACTATCTGGATCGGCATATGGCGCCGAAACAGATTTTTCTTCCGGAGCCCATGGAGGACAGCGCGCTCTTCGAAGAGCTTTTGCTGCAGGAGCTTGGCAAGCGGGTCCACATCCGGTTTCCGCAGCGCGGCGACGGCGTCCGACTGGCGGAGCTTGCCCGGAGAAATGCCGACGAAGAACTCTCCCGCGCGACCAGCCGGGAGGAACGCCTCTCCGGCGCGCTGGGCTTGCTGCGGCAGATGCTGGGCCTGCCCGGCCTGCGCCGCATTGAAGCCTACGATATTTCCCACATTGCCGGGACCGACATTGTGGCCTCTCTTGTGGTGTTTGTGGACGGAAAGCCAAAAAAAAGCGACTATAAACGATTCAAACTGGAAAACATGGAGGAACAGGACGACTACGGCGCGATGCGGCAGGTGCTGCTGCGCCGCTTTATCCACTATCAAAACGGGGATCAGGGTTTCGACGAAGCCCCGGATCTGCTGCTGATCGACGGCGGTGCGGTCCATGCGGGCGTAGCCTGCGGTGTGCTGCGCGCCATGGACCTGTCCTTTCCGGTCTATGGAATGGTCAAGGACGACCGTCACAGGACCAGGGCGCTGGTCACGGCCGGTGGGGAAGAGATTGGAATTTCGACGGTGCAGAGTGTGTTTGCCATGGTCGGGACCATTCAGGAGGAAACCCACCGGTTCGCCATCACCTATCACAAGACACTGCGCAGTCGCCGGATGCGGCAGTCGGAACTGGACGGTATTCCCGGCATCGGAGAAAAGCGGAAAACAGAGCTGCTGCGGCGGTTCGGCTCGGTCAAGGCGATTCGGGCCGCAAGCCTGGAGGCGCTTTCGCTCCTGCTGCCGAAACCGACGGCGGAGGCTGTCTACCGGCATTTTCACCCCATGGAAAATAAGGAGTAACGCATATGCGAGTTATTACAGGTACCGCCCGCGGCGTCCGGTTGACGACGCCGGACGGGCTTTCCACCCGTCCCACGGCGGAGCGCATTAAGGAGGCGCTGTTCAGCGCCATACAGTTTGAAATTGAGGGCCGCTCCGTACTGGATCTCTTTGCGGGCAGCGGTCAGCTCGGCGTTGAGGCTCTGAGCAGGGGCGCGGAGAGCGCCGTCTTTGTGGACGTGGGAAAAACGCCCGTCGCCTGCATCCGGGAAAACCTCAGTAAGACGAAGCTGGAGGATCGGGCGACGGTGGTTCAGTCTGACTATCTGTCGTATCTTGGAATCTGCCGCCGGAAATTCGGGCTGATCTTTCTCGATCCGCCCTACGACGGGAAAATGCTGGAGACCGCGCTTGATAAGATCATTGCGTTTGACATTTTATCATCCGGTGGTATAATAGTCGCAGAACGCCCTGCGGGCAAGGATTTGGACGCACAATACCAGGGATATGTCCGTTCCAGGGATTACCGGTATGGCAAGACGCTGGTCGCCATCTATCGGAAAGAATGAAGGCATTGGTACCCATATGAAAATCGCAATCTATCCGGGCAGCTTTGACCCGGTTACCCGCGGGCATCTCAGCATCATTGAACGCGCCGCCAGCATTTTCGACGAACTGATCGTCTGCGTGATGGTCAACGCCAGCAAGCAGCCAATGTTTGACCGGGATGAGCGCATCCATATGCTGGAGAAGGTCACAAAGCATCTTCCCAACGTGGAGGTGGATTCCTCCCGCGAACTGCTGGCCGAGTATGCCAGAAAAAAGGGCGGCTGCGTCATTCTCAAGGGCCTGCGTGCCGGTTCTGACTTTGAAAACGAGTTCCAAATGGCGCTCATCAACCGCAAAATCAATCCCGGTCTGGATACCATGTTCCTGACCGCGGAGCATCAGTATATGTACATGAGTTCCTCGATCGTAAAAGAGCTGGGAAGCTACGGCGTAAATCTTAACGACTTCCTGCCGGACGAGATCCTGGATGACTTTCGCGAGCGTGTCAATCATCTGAAAGGGGAGTAATTATGGCGAGCGGAATAGAAGAAACCATCAGTGCCCTGTATGAAATGGTGCAGGACGCCTGGAGCCTCCCTCTGGGCGCGGATAAATGCGTGCTGGAGCGGGACAAGGTTCTGGACCTGCTGGACGAGATCAACAACCAGCTTCCCGGCGAATTCAAGCAGGCGAAAACCATTGTGGACGCCAGAAACGAGGTCATTACCAACGCCAAGCGCGAGGCGGAGACCGTGCTGAAACAGGCGCAGCAGAAGGCGCTGGAGTTGACGGCGCAGGATGTCATCTATCAAAAAGGGCAGGCCGAGGCCGCGAAACTGATGGAGGAGACAAAGTCGCAGGCGGATGCCGTTGTCAAGAGCACGCAGGACAAGCTGTCCGAACTCAAGCGCGTCACCAACGAATATGTTGTGGACGCTTTGAAGCGGACCGAGGAAGCGGTCGCGGAAGCCCTGAAGGAAGTAAACGGCGCCCGGGAGAAGTTTGAATCGATGACCAACCCGGAAGCGAAGAAGGAATCCCCGATTATCGAGGATGTTTAAAATAAGCGGTTGACTTTTCCCGGCTTTTCGGGTATAGTCGTGTCAAATTGCAAACGCGGTGAAGAGGAATAGTATGCCTGTGCGGCGGCGCAGAGAGAGGGCGGTTGGTGAAAGCTCTCCCGGCTGCAGGCAGAATGTCGCCTCGGAGCGGACGGCTGAATCGGAGTAAGCCGTTTCGGGTCCTCCCGTTACAGAGGTACAAGTGTCTGCTCAGCAGAAAATTAGGTGGTACCACGGAGTATTTACTTCGCCCTGATCGAAACCGATCAGGGCGTTTTCATTTGAAACAGGAGTGTGAAATAGAGTATGCGAGAATTACCGAAGGTGTATGACCCGAAGGAAGTGGAACAGAGCATCTATGATATGTGGGTGGAGCGGGGCTATTTCCATACGCAGCGCGATCCAAATAAGAAGCCATTCACCATTGTCATGCCGCCCCCCAATGTCACAGGTCAGCTCCATATGGGCCATGCCATGGACGCGTCCGTGCAGGACGTGCTGACCCGCTATAAGCGGATGCAGGGATACGCCGCACTGTGGGTCCCCGGGATGGACCATGCGGGCATCGCCACCCAGATCAAGGTGGAGGAAGAACTGCGCAAAGAGGGCGTTACCCGCTATGACCTCGGGCGTGAAACGTTCCTTGAGAAGGTCTGGGACTGGAAAAATAAATATGGCAACCGCATCGTGGAGCAGCAGAAGAAGCTGGGCTCCTCCTGTGACTGGGACCGCGCTGCCTTTACGATGGACGAGACCTGCTCGAAGGCTGTCCGCAAGGTGTTCGTGGATCTTTATCACAAGGGCCTGATCTATAAGGGCTCCCGCATCATCAACTGGTGCCCCCACTGTACCACGGCGCTCTCTGACGCCGAGGTGGAATATGTGGACAAGCCGGGCCACCTCTGGAACATCCGATACCCGCTCTCGGACGGCAGCGGCGATATCATCATCGCCACCACCCGGCCCGAAACCATGCTGGGCGATACCGGCGTGGCCGTCAATCCCGCCGACGAGCGCTTCAAGCATCTGGTGGGCAAGACCTGCATCCTCCCGCTCGTGAATAAGGAAATTCCCATCGTTGCGGATGAGTATGTGGAGCTGGACTTCGGTACGGGCTGCGTCAAGATGACACCCGCCCACGACCCCAACGACTTTGAGGTCGGCCTGCGGCACAATCTGGAGGTCATTCGGGTTCTGGACGACAACGGCAGGGTCAATGAGTTCGGCGGCGTGTATCAGGGGCTGGACCGCTACGAGGCCCGGAAGAAGATCATCGAGGATCTGGAGACGCAGGGATATCTGGTCTCCGCGGAGGACTATGCCCACAACGTCGGCACCTGCTATCGCTGCCACAATGATGTCGAACCGATCATCTCTGCCCAGTGGTTTGTAAAAATGAGCCCGCTGGCCAAACCCGCCATCGAAGCGGTGCGCAGCGGCGAGACGAAGTTCGTGCCGGAGCGGTTCACCAAAAATTATCTCAACTGGATGGAAAACCTCCACGACTGGTGCATATCCCGTCAGCTCTGGTGGGGCCATCAGATTCCCGCATGGTATTGTGCCGATTGCGGCCATACCACCGTCTCCATGGAGGACGCCTGCGCGTGCGAGGCCTGCCACTCGAAGAACATCACCAGGGACGAGGACGTGCTGGACACCTGGTTCTCTTCTGCCCTGTGGCCCTTTGAGATTCTGGGCTGGCCGGATACCAATCACCCGGACTACAACTATTTCTATCCCACGGATGTTTTGGTCACCGGTTATGATATCATCACCTTCTGGGTGTCCCGGATGATCTTCTCCGGCATCGAACACACGGGGAAAACGCCGTTCCACACGGTGCTGATTCACGGTCTGGTGCGGGACAATCTGGGCCGCAAAATGTCCAAATCGCTGGGCAACGGCATCGACCCGCTGGAAATGATCGACAAGTACGGCGCGGACGCCCTGCGGATGAACATGATCTCGGGCAATTCCCCCGGCAACGACATGCGGTTCTATGTGGAGCGCTGCGAGGCCATGCGGAACTTTGCCAACAAGATCTGGAACGCCAGCCGCTACGTCATGATGAACCTGACGATTGAGAAAAACGAGCTGCCGCCCTGTTCCAATCTGGAAATTTCCGACAAATGGATTCTCTCCCGGCTGAACCAGACTATCGCCGAGGTGACGGAGAATCTCGACAGATATGAGCTGGGCGTGGCGGTCTCCAAGGTCTATGACTTTGTCTGGGACAACTACTGCGACTGGTATATCGAGCTGACCAAGACCCGCCTCTACGGCGAGGACGAAGAAAGTAAACTGACGGCGCAGCAGGTGCTTTTGTATGTGCTGGATCAATTTCTGCGGCTGCTGCATCCGTTTATGCCCTTCCTGACCGAGGAAATCTGGCAGGCGATCCCGCATGAGGGCGAAGCGCTGATTGTCGCCGCGTGGCCGGAGTACCGGGAAGATCTCTGCTTTAAGACGGAGGAGACCGCCATGGAGTCCGTGATGAACGCCATCCGGGCCGTCCGAAACCGCCGCGCGGAGATGAATGTGCCGCCCTCCAAGAAAACCACGCTGTATATCGTCACGGACAACCGGGCGGTCTTTTCGTCCGGGGCGCCGTTTTTCCAGAAGCTGGCCTATGCCGATGACGTGGTGGTGCTGGGCGCTGACCCGGAACATCACGAGTCCATGGCCGCCTGCGTTACCGCCGACGCCAAGCTGTATATGCCCATGAGCCAGCTTGTGGACAAGGAAAAGGAACTGGTCCGCGTCCGGAAGGAACTGGACAAGGCCCGGCAGGACGTGGCCCGCTACGAGGCGAAGCTTGGCAACGAAAGCTTCCTGGCACGAGCCCCGGAGGCTGTGGTCAACGCGGAAAAGGAGCGCTATGAGAAGGTCAAGGCCCTGCTTGTCCAGCTCGCCGAGGCAGAAGAGCGGCTTATAAGCCTGTAATATCAAAAAAGCGCTGTCGCCCAGATGGGTGGCAGCGCTTTTTCCTTCCATTGACGACCGGTTGACACCGCAGCGGACTGGGTATATGCTGGAGTTATCCTGATCGGAAAGGAGCCCGGATATGAGCCGAACAACGAAGTTTTACTATTGGGCGCTGATCTGCTGCTGCGGCGCCACGGTTTGCACCATGGCGTTTCCGTGGTTTTCCTTTGACCTTTCGGTCATGGCCTGCTACGGGTTCTGCGTGCTGCCCGCTATTTTTGTGCCGATGCTGCTGATTGCCGTATTTCTTGTCCGGAACAGCTTTCTGCGCTGGGAGCACATCCTCATGGAGCTGAGTCTTTTGTTCCTTCCTCTGTGCTTTATCTATTACTTTCTGATGTGGCACGTCCCCAATATCACCGGCAAGATCAATCTTCAAACCAGCCTGCGAACTGCGCTGCCGGCCTTCTGGGTCGCCCTTGGGCTTTCCATTGCCATGTTTTTGCTATACCAATGCTTCTGGCACAGTCTGAAGCGGCAGAGAAAAGCATCCGCCGGCTGAACATCATTCAATCCGCCAAGGCGCTCCGATTGGGGCGCCTTGTTTTTTTCTGCCCGTATGCCGCTTCGACAGGATGTGTCGCGGTTTTTTTCTATAATGGTGGACAGGACCGAAAGAAAGGAGACCCCTATGAATTTAACGAGCTTTTTGCAGGATAAACGGCTGACGATCCTCCTCAAAGGAGAGATCGATCATCATATGGCGAAGGAAACCATGAAGCTGATTGGAGAGAAGATCGACAATTACCTCCCAACCTGCTGCATTTTAGACTATAAGAACGTCAGCTTTATGGACTCCAGCGGCATCGCGGTAATTCTCTTTACCTTGCGGAAGATGCGCGAGCTGGAGGGAGACCTCAAACTACAAAATTTGCCGGGCAACGTGGAACGGGTGATCCGCGCTGCGGGGATACAAAAACTGATTACCATCACAGAAAGGACCGAATGCTATGAAGCTCATTAATCAATTTTCTGCGGAATTTCCCAGCAAATCCGCAAACGAAGCCTTTGCCCGCTCGGCAGTGGCCTGCTTCGTCTCTCAACTCGACCCGACACTGGACGAAATCAATGACATCAAGACCGCTGTATCCGAGGCGGTGACCAACTGCATCGTCCACGCCTACCCGGACAAGCTGGGCAAAATTGCCCTGAAGGTCCGCATGGACGACGACGGCACGATCCTGATTTCGATCAAGGACTGGGGGTGCGGCATTGCGGACATTGCGCAGGCCAGAACGCCCATGTTCACCACCGGCAGCGAGGAACGCTCCGGCATGGGCTTCACGATCATGGAAAGCTTTATGCAGAGCCTGCGGGTCGTCTCAAAGCCAGGCAAGGGGACCACGGTACATATGAAGCGGAAGATCGTCAAAAGAGGCGCGTGATGGCCGATATGAACCTGTTGATCCAGCAGTCGCAGGCAGGCAGCAAGGAGGCCACAGAACAGCTTCTCACAGAAAATTCCGGCCTGATCTGGTCGGTGGCCCGGCGCTACTTTGGGCGCGGCGTCGATCCGGACGATCTGTATCAACTCGGCTGCGTGGGCTTTCTCAAGGCAATTTCGGGCTTTGACCTTTCGTACGGCACCATGTTTTCCACCTACGCCGTGCCGAAGATCGCGGGGGAAATCCGGCGCTTTCTGCGGGACGACGGTGCAGTCAAGGTCAGCAGAACGCTGAAGGAGCAGTCCGCCACCATCAAAGGCGCCCGGCAGCGCCTGACCGGCAGCCTGCGGCGGGAACCGACCCTACAGGAAATTTCCGCCGAAACCGGGTTCACGCCGGAGGAAATCGCCACGGCTGAGACCGCCACCGCCGCCACGGAGTCCATCCAGCGGGAATCCGGCGAGGACGGATTTACGCTCGAGGATGTTCTGACCAATGAGCACGAGGAAGAACAGATGATCGAGCGAATCGCCCTGCGAGAGGCGATCTCCAGGCTGCCGGAGCGGGAACAGCTCGTCATTAAACTGCGGTATTACCACGGACTGACCCAGGAAAAGACCGCGAAAATCATCAAGGTGTCGCAGGTGCAGGTCTCCCGGCTCGAAAAAAAGGCGCTGCTGCTTTTGCGGGAATATCTCTAAACCGTTTGACCTTCCGGCCAAAATAGACTAGAATAGGGGTATCCTAAAGACAGCGCAGGTAACGCCATGACACAGGATTTGGAACAGCGATTTCTATGCGCGCGGAATCAGGTAATTTCCGCGCGCTTTGACGCATTGAACGCGCCGCAGCAGGAGGCGGTCCTGAAAACCGAGGGCCCGCTGCTGCTGCTGGCCGGTGCCGGCAGCGGCAAGACCACGGTTCTCATCAATCGTGTGTTTAACTTACTCCGCTTCGGCCGGGCCTCTGATTTAAAGGAGATCCCCGCAGATATCACAGAGGCAGACGTGGATTTTTTGGAGCAGTATGTGAAACACAACGCGGACCGGGTGGAGCTGTCGCGGGCGGAAGCGCTCTGCGCGCTGGACCCGGCTCCGCCCTGGAGCGTCATCACCATCACCTTCACGAATAAGGCGGCGGGTGAGCTCAAGGACCGGCTGGCCGCCATGCTGGGCCCGGAAGCCGGAGACGTCTGGGCCATGACCTTTCACGCCGCCTGCTGCCGGATTCTGCGGCGGGACATTGAACGCCTTGGCTACGGCAAAAGTTTTACGATCTACGACAGCGCCGACTCCGAGCGCGTCTTGAAGGACGCGCTGAAGGAGCTGCACCTGGATGATAAAATTCTCCCGCCGCGGCTGTGCCTCTCTTACATCGGCAGAGCCAAGGATAAGCAGCAGTCACCGGACGACTTTGCCGGCATCGCGGCGGGCAGCGGAGATTTCCGCATGGAACAGATCGCAGCCGTCTACCGGGAATACCAGAAGCGTCTGGTAAGCGCCAACGCGCTGGATTTTGACGACATTCTCCTTTTGACCGTACGGCTGCTGCAGCGGGAGCCGGAGGTGCTGCGCTACTACCAGCGGAAATTCCGCTACGTCCTTGTGGACGAGTATCAGGACACAAACCACCTGCAATACCTGTTCGCCTCGCTTCTGGCTGGCGAGCGGCAAAATATCTGCGTCGTCGGTGACGATGACCAGAGTATTTACAAATTCCGCGGCGCAACCATTGAAAATATACTCGATTTTGAAAAGCAATATCGCAGCGCGAAGGTCATCCGGCTTGAGCAGAACTACCGCTCTACCAAGGCGATTCTGAAGGCGGCAAATTCCGTCATTTCCAACAACCGTGAGCGGAAGGGCAAGGAGCTCTGGACGGAGAACCCGGGCGGCGACCACATTCTCGTCTATGAAGCGGCAAACGAATACGGCGAGGCCGACTTTGTGGCCGGGCAGCTTTTGCGGCAGCAGGGGGGACAGTCCTTTCGGGACTGCGCGATCCTGTACCGCACCAATGCCCAGTCCAATGCGCTGGAGCGCGCGCTCAGCGGCAACAGCATTCCGTACCGCGTCATCGGCGGTACGCGATTTTTCGACCGGGCTGAGGTTAAGGATATGCTGGCCTATCTGACGGTCCTCAATAACCGTGCCGACGATCTGCGGCTGCGCCGCATCGTCAATAACCCGCCGCGCGGCATCGGCGATAGGACCATGGAGCAGGCGCAGCGGCTCGCGCGCAGTCAGGGTCTCAGCCTCTATGAGATTCTGTCCGACCCTTACAATTATCCGTCGCTGCAGCGCCCGGCGGAGAAGCTGATGGCGTTTTCGGCCATGATGGAGGGCTGCGCTGCGCTGACGGATACGTTGCCGCTGCCGGACTTCTATGAAGAGGTGTTGCGGCGGACCGGTTATCTGGCTGCGCTGGAGGAGAAGGGCGACGTGGAGAGCCGCACCCGGGCGGAAAACGTCCTGGAGCTAAAATCCAACCTGATCCACTACTGCGAGAACGTGGAAGTGCCGACACTCAGCGGATTTCTGGAGGAAATCGCCCTGTATACCGACATTGAGCAGTACGATCAGAATGCCGACGCCGTGGTGATGATGACGATTCACAGCTCCAAGGGGCTGGAATTTCCCAATGTATTTCTGGTTGGCTTTGAGGACGGCCTGTTTCCCGGCTCCCGCGCCATCGGCGAGCCCGGCGAGATGGAGGAGGAGCGGCGGCTCTGCTACGTTGCCATCACGCGCGCCAAGCGTACCCTGACCATCACCTATGCCAGGCAGCGTACGCTCTACGGCCGCACCAGTGCCAATCAGCCGTCCCGGTTCCTTTCTGAGCTGCCCATGGACTGCGTCGACGCCCGCATGACAAAACCGCAGGAGCGGGCATACCGGGAGCGTGACAGTTTCGGCGACCCGGAGCGGGAGGCCTACGGCGCATCATCCTCCTACATAGGCCGGGAATCTTCCGTCTACGGCAGCCGCGGCGCGGCGGCCCTCCGCGACGCCCCCGCCGCGCCCAAAGCGCCGAAGGTCACCTATCTGGCCGGTGAAATGGTGGAGCATCGCACCTTCGGCAGCGGCATGGTCGTCTCTGTGACGCCGATGGGAGGCGACGCGCTCCTGGAAATCGCGTTTGACAACCAGGGGACCAAACGGCTGCTGGCCAACTCGGCCTCCGCCCATATGAAAAAGCTCTGATTCTGTTCTATTTTCCACCGTGCCACGCATAGAGTTCTGTGCGGAGGTGGTGACGATGAGGCGGATGAGGCGGCGAAAAAGGCTCATTACCGTTTTCCTTCTGGTGATTTTGTTGGTCGGCATGCTGTTTCTGCTGATTTTGCGCCTGAAAATCGCACCCATGATGGAAGAGCTTGTCATGACCCAGGCACAGAACACGATGTCCACCATGGTCAACAGAATCGTCAACGAGCAGATCGCTGCGGGGACCATTGACTATGATCGGATGATCTACTTTGAAAAAGACGTGGATGGCGGCATCACGGCGCTCAAAACCAACATGGGCGAGATCAACCGCCTGAAAACGGAGATTCTTGTGGCCATGAACCGGGAAATCCAGGATATTTCCGTCGGCACGCTGGACATTCCCATCGGCAACTTTTTCATGCCTGAGCTGTTTTCCGGCAAGGGCTTCAAGCTGCCCGTGCGGATTCTGTCGGTCAGCACCTCCGACGCTACCTTCCACAATCAATTTTCCGAGGCAGGCATCAACCAGACGCTGCACCAGATCACTATGGACGTCTGCATTAACCTGACGGTCATGACGCCGACCGGGTCCGTCAAGACGCAGGTGGTCACGGATATGGTCGTGGCCGAAACGGTCATCGTCGGCTCCGTGCCGCAGAGCTATGTGAACATCGGCGACGTCGGTATTGACCAGGACGCGCCGGACACCAATGAATAGAGAGGATGACCCCCATGAACCCTGGCGAGGAAATCAGCCGTCTCAAAAATGAGCTGGAGCACCACAACTACTGCTATTATGTGCTGGACGACCCGAAAATTCCTGATTTTGAATACGACCGGCTGCTGCGCCGGCTGGAGGAACTGGAGGCGCAGTACCCGGAATACGCCGACCCGCTGTCGCCCACGAAGCGGGTCGGCGGCAGCGCAATTTCCCAGTTTGAAAAGGTCCGCCACGCGGTACCGCTGGAGAGTCTGCAAGACGTGTTTTCCTTTGAAGAGCTCGAGGAGTTCGACGCCCGGGTTCGGGAGACCGTGGAGGACGTCGTCTATTCGGTAGAGCCAAAGATTGACGGCCTTTCTGTGGCGCTGGAATATGTGGACGGAAAGCTGATCCGCGGCGCGACGCGCGGCGACGGCCTGGTGGGGGAGGACGTGACGGAGAACCTCAAGACCGTCCACTCTATTCCTCTGACGCTACAAAACGCGCCGCCGCGCCTGATTGTCCGGGGCGAGGTGTTTATGCCAAAGGCGATCTTCCGCAAGCTAAACGAGCAGCGGGAGGAAAACGGTGAGCAGCTCTTTGCCAATCCACGCAACGCAGCAGCCGGATCACTGCGTCAGCTCGATCCGAAAATTGCCGCGAAGCGGGAGCTCGATATCCTCATTTTTAATTTGCAGCTTGCCGAGGGGAAAACCTTTGAGACCCACAGTGAGACGCTAAACTATCTGGCATCGCTCCACTTTAAGGTAGTGCCCTACCGCCTGGTGCGTGACATGGCCACGACCCGGGCGGAGATTCTGTCGCTGAACGAGAACCGCGAGCAGTTTGGCTATGACATTGACGGCGCAGTGGTCAAGCTGAACAGCCTGCCGGGCCGGGAATCCCTGGGGAGCACCTCCAAATATCCGCGCTGGGCCTCCGCCTACAAGTATCCGCCTGAAATCAAACCCACGGTGGTGGAAAACATCGTCGTGCAGGTGGGCAGGACGGGCGTACTGACGCCCAAGGCCGTGGTGCGTCCGGTCCGTCTGGCCGGCACCAAGGTCACAAACGCGACGCTGCACAATCAGGACTTCATTGCCGAGAAGGACCTTCGGATCGGCGATACGGTGCTGATCCGCAAGGCGGGGGAGATCATCCCGGAGATTCTGGAGGTAGACCTCTCCATGCGTCCGGCCGGGACAAAGCCCTATGAGCTGCCGAAATTTTGCCCGGTCTGCGGTGCGCCGGTCCGGCGCGACCCGGACGGCGCGGCGATTCGCTGCACCGGCGCGGAGTGTCCCGCGCAGCTCGTGCGGGCAGTGACGCACTTCGTCTCCCGGGACGCCATGGACATCGACGGCCTCGGAGCTGCCATTGTGGAGCAGCTCATCGCGGAAAAGCTGGTTTTTTCTCCGGCGGATCTCTACGATCTTGACTGGGATGCGGTGCAAAAGCTGGAGCGCATGGGCGCCCAGTCGGTCAAAAATCTGCAGGAGGCCGTAGCGCACAGCAGGGAAAACGACCTCAGCCGTCTGATTTTCGCGCTCGGCATCCGGCAGGTGGGCGCAAAAGCCGCCAAAACGCTGGCGGTGGAGTTCGGCACGCTGGACCGCCTGATGGCGGCCACGGCGGAGGAGCTGACCGCCGTCCGGGACATCGGCGCGGTCACCGCGGATTATATCGTCTCGTGGTTCCAGGAGGAGCAGTCGCGGCACCTGATCCGCCGCCTGCGGGAGGCCGGCGTCAACTTTGAGAGCCAGTGGAAGCAGGAGGACAGCCGGTTTGCCGACAAGACTTTTGTGCTGACCGGTGCGCTGTCACTCTTCACCCGGGAGGAGGCCACGGAGAAAATCGAGCGCTTCGGCGGGAAGGCCGCCGCGTCGGTCTCGAAAAAGACCAGCTTCGTGGTGGCGGGGGAGAACGCGGGATCCAAGCTGCGCAAGGCGGCGGAACTGGGTGTTCCGGTTCTGACGGAGGCGGAATTCCTGGAGCTTCTCAAATAGCTGAAACGGTGTGTTGCAAGCCTGCCCGCTTGCAACACACCGTTTTCAGCGTGATTTTGGGAGGTATGCGGAGAAATGCTTGCAATCGCAGAGGATTGGTGTATAATAACGACGAATGTGTGATTTGGAGGGAATGGCTTGCTTCGTATATCCGTTTTGTGCAACGCCGGTGTCCTTTTGGAGTATGCGGGGCAAAGCCTGCTGATAGACGGAATCAATCAGAGTTTCCGGGGCTTTTATGGGTTGCCGGATGCCGAATTCGACGCCATACTGCGCGGAGACGGGTGCTATGGCCCCCTACAAGGCGTTCTGTTTACCCACTGCCATCCGGATCACTATGACGCGGAGCGCGTCAGCTTGTTACGGCAGGCTAGAGACCACTGCTTTTTTTTCATCCCGGATGAAAAAACTCCTTCGACTGGATGTATCCAGTGCGGATCTTTTTCCGTCTATTACTATGAAACGCCCCATATGCCGCAGAATTTCGCGCAGGTTCGACATTTTGTTTTGCGAGTTGAGGTCGGGGTCTATCGGCTTTACTTTGCCGCCGACGCTGTACTGGATGCGGCGATGCACCGCCGTCTGATGGGAAACAGAATATTTGACTGCGTTTTTGTCAATTCGGTCTACCTTGCGGTGGGAGAAACACGCGATCTTCTGCGGGAACTTTCCCCCAGAAGAATCGTTGTCTATCATCTCCCGGCCGACGCGGCGGACCAAACAGGCATTCGGAGAAAAACAGCGCGCACCCTGCAGCGTTACAGCACACTGCTTCCCCCGATCACAGTGGCGGATCATTACCCGGTTACCCTGCTCTTGGACGGTGAAAACACACAGAAAGGACAGGCCTTTCCAGGCCAGTGAGAAACATGGGAAAATATAAAGGAAAATTTGAACGCGGTACACAGCCGGATGGCGCAAAGGATCCCGTCGGCCGTGCCGCGCAGCAGGAGAAGAAAAACGCCGCGCCGACGCAGAAGGCGTCTCCTCACAGAGATCGGAACGAGGATCCGTATGGAGCCCACCACGAGGCCGTAAGCAAGACGGCAGGAAAGAAGAAATCCCGGGTTTCCACGCCGGCCAAAATTGCGTTGATCGCGCTGCTCGTGATCGTCCTGCTGGTCGGGGGTGTTCTGGTTTATGCGAACTATATGCTGAATAAGATCGACCGCTCCGAGATCAGCGGTGACCCATCCCTGAGCTATGCCGACCTGCTGGGCGACGTAGAGACGCATGACGTGGAGGACTCCCAAGACGCGATCAATAACGCCCAGAGTTCCTATGATGCGGTTCAGACGCAGGAAAATCTGGACAGCGGCACCGGTATTGTCAACTATCTGATCATTGGCAGCGACCGCCGGGATACCAGCGGCTATGGCAACTCGGACTCGATGATCATCATGAGTCTCAATAAGGACACAAAGAAAATCCACCTGACCTCGCTGATGCGCGCCATGTACGTCTGTATTCCGAAGGATTCCGGCGATTCCTGGGGCATGCTGAACTGGTCTTATGCCTGGGGTGGGCCGGAGCTGCTGATGAAAACCATCGAAAATAACTTCAAGATCCATATTGACCACTACGCATCGGTCGATTTCAGCTCCTTTGAAGACGTGATCGACGCCATCGGCGGCGTATCTCTGGAACTGACCAGCGGCGAGGCGTCCTATGTCAATGACGAGACCGAATCCATGCTCCGTGCGGGCACGCAGCTTTTAAACGGCGAACAGGCGCTGAGTTATTCCCGTTGCCGCTATCTGGACAACGACTTCAAGCGTACCAGCCGCCAAAGAAACGTGCTGGAGGCCGTTATCAATTCCACTACGTCGATGAATGTGTCGCAGTTGTCCAATCTCTGCAACGCGCTGCTGCCCGCCATCAACACGGATATGAGTAATGCGGCTATTCTGGCTGAAGCTGTCAATCTTGGCTCCTACAAGAATTATCCGATTGATCAGATGATGCTGCCCATTGAAAACCAGGACGGTGAGAGCTACACCGGCATTATGTACGTCAAGGGCGCGGAGATGTACTACGTGGACCTGACCACCAATTTACCAGCCCTCCAGAATTTTATTAAAGACTGAACTGTTACTCCGGCCTGTCGTAAGCAAGGTTTGCGGCAGGCCGCTTTTTTTTGTGACAAAACGATCAATTATTCACAGTTTGGTTAAGAATCCGGTGAAAAGTATGCTACAATGCGGGTATAAGATATGGATGCCGTCCGGCAATCCGGGCAGCGTCCAGAAATGAGGATTTGCGATGCCGGCTTTGATCGAGGTTCAAAACGTCTGTAAGACCTACCTCATGGGGGAAGTCCGGATTGAAGCGCTGCGAGACGTCAGCTTCATGGTGAATCAGGGGGAAATCTGCATCATCGTGGGTCCCTCCGGCGCCGGAAAGACAACGCTTTTGAATATTCTTGGCGGAATTGATACCTTCACCTCCGGCCGAGTGCTGGTCGGCGGGCAGGACATCTCGGGCTGTAGTCCCAGACAACTCACCACGTATCGCCGTTATGACGTCGGTTTTGTATTTCAGTTTTATAACCTCGTCCAGAATCTGACCGCGCTGGAGAACGTGGAATTGGCCAACCAGATCTGCAGAAATCCACTGGACGCCATGGAAACACTGCGCCACGTCAGTCTGGAGGACCGCGCCGGCAACTTTCCGGCCCAACTCTCCGGCGGCGAACAGCAGCGCGTGGCCATTGCGCGGGCGCTGGCCAAAAATCCGAAGCTGCTGCTCTGCGACGAGCCGACCGGCGCGCTCGACTATGTGACCGGAAAATCCATTCTGAAGCTGCTGCAGGACACTGCCCACGAATCGGGCATGACCGTGCTGATTATCACGCATAATCAGGCCATTGTGGACATGGCAGACCGGATCATCACCGTGAAAAACGGACGGATCGACAGTATGCACCTAAACGAAACACCGGTGCCGGTAGAGGAAATTGAATGGTGAAACGCAACGCCGCAGGCGCCATCATCTGGCGCACGATCCGGGGGAGTCTCGGGCGCTACCTTGCTATTCTTGCCATTATTGCGTTGGGCTCCGGCTTTTTCGCGGGTCTGCAGGTTGCCAGAAGCGCCATGGTCAAGACGGCGGACACCTATTTACGGGAACAGAAATTTTATGATTTTCGACTTCTCTCCACACTTGGCTTTTCAGAAGCCGATGTGGAGGCCGTCTCCGCCGTCTCCGGCGTGGCAGCCGCGGAGAGCGCCGTTTCCGCGGATTTTATTGCTGACGACGGATCGGAAAACAGCGTGGTTCTCTCCGCCCATTCCGTCACGGAGCAGGTGAACACGCTGGAGCTGGTCGCCGGACGAATGCCGGAGGCCGCAGACGAATGCGTTCTGGACGCCTACCGCTACGGCGAAGAAATGCTTGGCATGCACATTCTCGTTTCGGAAGAAAATGACCAGGACACGTTGGACCAATTGTCCTGCAGCGACTATACCGTCGTCGGTCTTGCCTATTCGCCGCTCTATTTGAACTACGAACGAGGCAGCTCCGCCATCGGCAGCGGCACTGTGGCCGCTTTTGTTTTTCTGACACGCGCGGGCTTTACCTCCGATGATGCAACGGAGCTCTACGTCTCGCTGGGCAGCGAGACGCCGGAACTCTACAGCGACGCCTATGCGGCGCTCACGGATCGTATGGAGCAGCCGCTGCTGGATGCGCTGGAGAGCCGGAAAGACGCGCGCTATGAAGAGGTCACTGGCGACGCGCGGCAGGAGCTTTTGGACGGAAAAGCAGAGTTACTGGACGGCTGGCGCGAGTACGTCGACAAGGAGGCCGACGGAGAAAACGAATTGGCCTCCGCGCAGAAAAAGCTTGATGACGCCCGTGCGACGCTGGACCAGGGATGGGCGGACTATCAAAACGGCTGCGAAGAGTATGACAGCGCCATCGCGGACGCGGAAGCGCAGCTCAGCGTCTCCCACCAGCAGCTGGATCAGGCCGGCGAAACGCTGACGGCCGGGCAGAAGTCTTATGACGCCGGGGCGGCAAAGCTGGCGGAAGGGGAGTTCGATTATCAGACCGGTCTTGCGCAGTACGAGAGCGGCAACGCGGCGTATCAGAGCTATCTCGCCGCCTATGAGGAAGGCAAAGCGCAATACGATGCCGGAGAAGAGGCTTATGAGACAGGCCTGACGCAATCCGAGGAAGCACAGGAGGCGCTGGGGGCCGCCAGAGCCGAGCTGGACCAGAACAAGATACGGCTTGACCAGTCCGAGAGCACCTACACCGGAATGGCGGCGTTTCTGGCGAGCGGCGCAAGCGCCGTGACCAATCCGGCGGAGTGGGCAGCCTATTCAGCCACGCTGGACGCGCTGTTGGATCAGTTCGCGGGCGCGGGGGACTATGCGCTGAATGAAGCAAACCTTGCCATGCTGCGCGCGGCGCTGGATGCGGCGCAGACGGCGTACGCTGCGGGCGAAAGCGAATATCAAAGCGGCCTGCTGGAATATCAGGAAGGCGCTGCAGCATTGGCGGACAGCCGTGCGACGCTCGACGCGACCGCGGCGGCGCTGGCGGACAGCAAGGCGCAGCTTGACGCGACCGCGGCGGAGTTGGCCTCTGCCAAGGCAGTGCTGGACAATTCACGCAAAACGCTGGACGACGGCGCGGCGCAGCTTGCTTCCTCCAAAGCTGCGCTGGACCAGGGCCTGCTCGACTATCAAAGCGGTCTTGCCGCGTGGCAGTCCGGTCAAAGCGAGCTTGCGGAGGAGCGCGAGACGGGAAAACAAACGCTGGCGGACAGCCTGACGAAGCTGCAGGATGGAGAGGCGGAATACGAAAGCGGCCTCGCCGATCTGGAAAGCGGCAAAACGACACTCCGGAAGGAGACGGGCAACGCGCTCGCCGAGCTGCTCGAGAACCGGCAAAAGCTGCAGGACGGCTGGGCGAAGCTCAGCGAGGTGGAGCCGGCGACGTTTTATGTGCTGGACCGGACGCTGAACACAGGCTACGCCTGCTTTGACAATGATTCCCAGATCGTGGATGGAATCGCCCGGGTGTTTCCGCTGTTCTTCTTCCTTGTGGCCGCGCTTGTCTGTATCACGACCATGACGCGCATGGTGGAGGACGACCGGACGCAGATCGGCATTATGAAAGCACTCGGCTACGGGAATTTCGCCATCAGCCGAAAATATCTGATCTATGCCGGAAGCGCTTCGCTTCTTGGCTGTGTCATTGGTCTCTCGCTTGGCTCCTGGCTGATTCCGCGCGTGCTCTGGAAGGCCTACTCCATCATGTATGGCTTTGCGCCGATTCAATTCTTCTTCAACTGGAAGCTGTCCATCCTGTCTACGTTGGGGTACCTCTGCTGCGCGCTGGGAGCGACTTGGATTTCCTGCCGCGGCGAGCTGCGCGAGGTATCGGCCGAGCTGATCCGCCCAAAGGCGCCGAAGCCCGGAAAGCGGGTGCTGCTGGAACGGATTCCGTTGATCTGGAAGCACCTGGGCTTCCTGCGCAAGGTCTCCTTCCGCAATGTGTTCCGCTATAAAAAGCGGCTGTTTATGATGATCGTCGGCATCGGTGGCTGTACCGCCCTCCTGCTGACCGGCTTCGGCATCCATGACTCCATTCAGAACTTTGTCGGCTACCAGTTTGACGAAATTACAAAATACGACTGCACGGTGACCTTTTCCGACCCCATGTCGGATGAGACACAGCAGGAATTTCTGGACGAGTGCGCGGACGGCGTCAAGAGCGCGGCCTTCGTACACCTCAGCAGTGTAAACGTGGAATCCGACAGTCTGGTCAAGTCAGCCTATCTGGTCGCAACCGACGACGATCTGACCGGCTACATGGACTTCCACAGCGGCGGCGAGGAACTCTCTTATCCGGAAACGGGACAGTGCCTCATCAATAAAAACCTGTCCGAGCAGTTTGATCTGCGGGTGGGGGACACCGTCACCGTTTACGATTCGGACCGGAATTCCCTGACCATGACGATCAGCGGCATTTTTGACAACTATATCTACAACTATATCTATACGACTGCCGGTACCCTCGACGGCTACGGCGGAAACCGCGAGATCAAATGCGCCTATGTCAATCTGACGGACGGCGAGGCCCACAGCACCGCGCTGGCGGAGGTCGCCGGCGCGAGCGGCGTCAGCGGCGTATCGTCAAATGAGGTGCTGCGCAACCGGATCGAGACCATGATGTCCAGCCTGAACTATATCGTTGTTTTCGTCACCTTGTGCGCGGGCGCGCTGGCGTTTATCGTGCTGTACAACCTGACCAACATCAACATCACGGAACGGATCCGCGAGATTGCGACCATCAAGGTGCTTGGCTTCTATGAGGGAGAGACATCCACCTATGTGTTTCGCGAAAACCTGATTCTGACGTCGCTGGGCGCGCTGCTCGGTCTGCCGCTGGGCAAGTTGCTGCACCTCTATGTCATGGGGCAGATCAAAATTGACATGATGCGCTTCGACGTTCGCGTTACGATTCTCAGCTATGTGTCCGCTGTGTTGCTGACGCTGGCCTTTGCCGGCATTGTTAACTTCGTCATGCTCTACAAAATCCGAAAGATCGATATGGCGGAATCCCTCAAATCCGTGGAATAATACCAATCGCGTGGAGCCACAAAACATAATTGCAGGGCGGGCCGTCTTCGGCCCGCCCTGCAATTTTACCCGATCTGGATGTCAGCCCGCCTGTCTCAGCAGGTCGCGCCGCCTATGACGTCCTTTTTCAGCGCTGCGTCCCGGTCGATCCCGCCGGAAAGCAGCATTTCCTGGACCGTCTCAAAGCCAAGGCGTGCCACCGTGTCGGCAAAGCGTTCGCCGCTCACGCCCTTGTCGCGGAACAGGAGAATCGCCCGCTCCACCAGATCCATGACCTCCTCCTCACTGGTGAATATCCGATCCAGCGCGCGGCCCTGCGCCGTCTTTTTCCCCCAGCGGCCGCCCAGATAAACCTTGTATCCGCGCTGCGCCTCGCCGATTGCACCGAAGGGACAACTGCCCACGCAGCGTCCGCAGTGGTTGCAGGCCGCCGGATCGATTCGGATTTTTCCGTCTTTCACCGCAGCGATGTGAATCGGGCAGGTCTTTTCGATCCGGCAGGCGGCGCAGCCGCGGCACTTTGCCGGGTCGATTTCCGGCACGCTCTGGCCGATTACGCCGAGGTCGTTCAGGTCAGGCTTGACGCAATTGTTGGGACAGCCTCCCACCGCGATTTTAAATTTGTGCGGCAGCACGACGCCGTGATAGCCCTGATAGAATCGCTGATGCAGCTTTTCCGAGAGATCGAACGTGTCGATCAGACCGTATTGGCAGGTCGTACCTTTGCAGGAAACCACAGGCCGAACCTTGGAGCCGGTGCCCCCGGTCTCCAGACCGTTATCCTTCAGATATTCCATCAGTGCGTCCAGGTTGTCATAGGGCACGCCCTGCACCTCCAGCGTCAGGCGCGTGGTCATGGTGACCTCGCCGGAGCCGAATTTCTCCGCTGCCTCGGCTACGGTGCGCTGCTCCGCCGCCGTCAGCTTGCCATTCCGCGTAATCACGCGGACGTTGAAAACGTCGCCATATCGCCTGTCCATCAGACAGCCAAGCCCTTTGACGCGCTTGATCTCCTCCGGCGGCAGCGCTCCGCCGGGCCGCGCGGCCTTGACGGTGCTGAAGTATGTGCCGCCCTCTAAAACGCGCGTGTTCGTATAGCCAAAGGCCTTGAGACGATTCTGGAGAAAATAGCTCCGTTTCCCTTTCGCACAGACCAACAGAAGCTTCGCGTCTTTCTCCAACCCCTCAATGGGGCCGTTTACCTTCGTCAGATCCACCCAGCGTGCACCGGGGATTTTGGGCTCCGGGTGCGTATCGATCACGGCATAGCCGGCCGCCGCACCGGCCGTGTACTGCGCAGGGGTAAAGCTCCCCAGTTCCCCGGACAATTTGTTTTCCAGCACATAGCAGGCTGTGGCAAAGGGATGGATTGCCGTGGAGAAGGGCGGCGCATAGGCGAAATCCATGGTATCGAACTCCTCGATCGCCGCCTGCTTGCTGATTCCGAGCACGGCAATGTCCGTCATTTTGTCAACAGCACCGGCTCCCAGCACCTGGATACCCAGCAGGCGGTGCGTCGCGCGGTCCGCCACAAGCTTGACCGTAAACGAGGACGCGCCGGGATAATAGTTTGGTTTATCATCCAGGACGCAAAGCGCGGAGACCGCATCGAAGCCCGCCGCGGCCGCCTGCTGCTCCGTGAGACCTGTGCGGCCTGCGTTCAGATCCGGCAGCAGCCGCGCGACACCGGTCCCCAGGCAGCCGCCGTAGGGCGTTGGCGTACCGGTCAGTGTCTTTGCCAACGTACGCGCCGTCAGGTTGGCCGTGGAACCCATCGCCGACCACTGGCCCTTTCCGGTCATTTCGCTGCGCACCAACGCGCAGTCACCCACAGCGTAGACGTCCGGGAGATTCGTCCGCAGAGCCTCGTCCACCACAATCGTACCCTTGAACAGGTCCAGACCGCTGCCCTCGAGAAATTTCGTGGCCGGACGTACGCCGATGGCAACGATTACCAGGTCCGCCGGAAGCGAGCCCGCGTCCGTCGAGACCGCCTCCGCCCGCGCCGCGCCGGTCACGCCCAGCAGGCTGACGCCGGTCATCACGCGCAGGCCTGCCTTTTTGAGACGTCTTTTGATGAAATCCGCCATTTCGGCGTCAAAGGCGTTGGGAAGGACCTGCGCCGCGGCGTCAATCACCGTGACGTCAAGACCCTGCGCCATCAGATTTTCCGCAGTCTCCAGGCCGATAAAGCCCGCGCCGCAGACAACCGCGCGGCGGCAGCCCTGCTGTTCCACATATGCGCGCGCGGAGGACACGTCGTCCGGTGTGCGGATGCAAAATACGCCCGGCAAGCGCATGCCAGCCACCGGGGGCACGAACGCTTCCGCGCCGGTGGCAATGATCAGCTTGTCGTAGGTTTCCTCCGTGCGCGCGCCGGAAGCATGCAGCACCGTCACGCACTTTTTGGATGCGTTCAGTGCCACAGCTTCGCAGCCGGTCAGCACCTCCGCACCGGTGAGCCCGGCAAATTTTTCCGGCGTGTTCACGATCAACTCGTCGCGAGAGTCGATCACGCCGCCGAGATAGTAGGGAAGTCCGCACCCCGCATAGGAAATGTCTTTGCCTTTTGTGAAAATGCGCACCTGCGCGCTGCGGTCGCCGCGCTTTATTTTTGCCGCGGCCTTGGTTCCGGCCGCAACGCCGCCGAGGATCAGATAGTTCATTTGTATGCCTCCAGTGAGTTTTGTCGTTTCAAATGGCACCACCGCGCAGAACAGAGCGTGTTACAGGAGATTGCGTCCCGTGCTGTTTGTCGCTTTGGCCAGACAGCACGGCTATTTTGTGTTATTGTGCGGTACCGTCCTAATTATAGCAGGGACAGAGAAATTATCAAACAATCAATTTCATACATACGATAATTTTTCCTGTTTGCAATTTTTCAGGAAATAATAGTCGGCAGCTATTGACAATTATTTCTGCGTGCGTATAATTGTATACAATAATACATGAAAACATAAATACAGCAAAGGTGGGATTCCATATGTTGGAAATTTCAAACAAAACCAATCTTCTCGAGCAAAAGTCCTACAAGTACTCCCTGCAGGACGTCCCGGAGCCGAATTTGCAGCGGGATATTTTTAATTATGAATCGGTGCCGAAGGTTGCCTTCAACCACCGGCGCGTTCCGATGAACATGCCAGAGGAAATCTGGATCACGGATACCTCTCTGCGGGACGGTCAGCAGTCCATGGAGCCGTATTCGGTGGAGCAGATCGTGCAGATCTACAAGCTCCTCGCGAAACTCGGCGGTCCCTACGGCATCATCCGGCAAACGGAGTTCTTCATTTACAGCAAGAAGGACCGGGAGGCGATTGAAAAGTGCATGGCGCTGGGTCTGCAATTCCCGGAGATCACAAGCTGGATTCGCGCCAGCAAGGAAGATTTCAAGCTGGTGCGCGACCTTGGCATCAAGGAAACCGGCATCCTGGTCAGCTGCAGCGACTATCACATCTTTAAAAAAATGAAGATGACGAGAAAGCAGGCGATGGACTATTATCTGGCTACGGTGTCCGACGCGTTCGAGGCGGGCGTAATCCCGCGCTGCCATCTGGAGGACATCACCAGAGCAGATTTCTACGGCTTTGTCGTCCCCTTTGTCAACGCGCTGCAATCGCTCAGCTGGAAAGCGGGCATCCCCGTTAAAATCCGCGCCTGCGACACCATGGGATACGGCATTCCCTATACGGAAGCTTCGCTGCCCCGCAGCGTCGCCGGCATCATCTACGGCCTGCAGCACTATTCCGACGTGCCCAGCGAGAGCTTGGAATGGCACGGACACAACGACTTTTATAAGGGCGTGGCCAACGCGGCGACGGCCTGGCTGTACGGCGCCTGCGCCGTCAACTGCTCGCTGCTGGGCATCGGTGAGCGGACCGGCAATGTGCCGCTGGAGGCTATGGTGTTCGAGTATGCCTCGCTCCGCGGCTCGCTCGACGGCATGGACACCACGGTCATCACGGAGATCGCCGATTTCTTCCGAAAGGACATCGGGTTCCACATTCCCGATATGACGCCGTTCGTCGGCAGGAATTTCAACGTCACCAAGGCCGGCATCCACGCGGATGGGCTTCTGAAGGACGAGGAGATTTACAATATCTTTGACACCGACAAACTTTTGAATCGTCCCGCCTCCGTACAGATCAGCAAAACCTCCGGCCTGGCTGGTATTGCCTACTGGATCAATTGCAGTTATCACCTGACCGGTGAACAGCAGATTGACAAGCGCGACCCGCTTGTGGTAAAGATGAAGGAATGGATTGACGGCGAATATGAAGATGGGCGCCAGACGGTGCTCTCCAACAAGGAGCTGGAAGATAAGCTCACGGCGCTGTCCGATGGCCGGTTCCAGCCGCTGTGAGGGGGAGGAAAAACGCAATGACACAATTTAAAACGGCGTCTCTGGCCGACAAGGTATTCGAAAAGCTGGAGAACGACATCATTTTCGGCGTCTATCCTCGCGGCGAGGTCCTGACGGAATTGAAGCTCGTGGAGCAGCTCGGCGTCAGCCGCACCCCGATTCGGGAGGCGCTGCGGCGGCTGTCGCAGGAGCGGCTGATCGAAGACACCGGGAAGGGTTCCGTGGTACTGGGCATCACGGACGACGATCTGCTGGACATCCTGAACATCCGACTGAACGTGGAAGGTCTCGCCTCCTACTACGCGGCCAAAAATATCACCAAGGATGGTCTTGAGGAGTTAAAACACATTGTTGACCTGCAGGAGTTTTACTTCACGAAGGGAGACACGGACCATATCCGGGAAATGGACGACGAATTCCACGCGCTGATCTGCCGACTCAGCAAACGCACGGTGATCTCCGATACGCTGACGCCCCTGCACCGGAAAACGCAGCGCTACCGGAAGGCTTCCATTGAAAACAAGACGCGCATGGGCCAGGTGGTCAGGGAGCACCGGAATATTTATGACGCCATCTCGACCGGCAACGCGGGACTGGCGCAAAGACTCACGGAAGAGCATATCAAAAACGCAAAAAAGAGCATGACAGGAGGAGCGGATTTCAATGGGTAAGACAATCGCGGAAAAAATCCTTGCCGCGCATCTGGTCAGCGGCGAGCTGACCCCGGGAAGTGAAATTGCCCTGAAAATTGATCAGACCCTGACGCAGGACGCGACCGGCACCATGGCCTATCTGGAATTTGAGGCCATTGGCATTCCAAGGGTGAAAACCGAGCGGAGTGTGGCCTACATCGACCACAATACGCTGCAGTCCGGCTTCGAAAACGCCGACGACCACCGCTACATTCAAACGGCGGCGAAAAAGCACGGTATTTACTTTTCCAGACCTGGCAATGGCATCTGTCACCAGGTCCATCTGGAGCGGTTCGGGAAGCCGGGAAAGACGCTGATCGGCTCCGACAGCCATACGCCCACCGGCGGCGGCATCGGCATGCTGGCCTTCGGCGCCGGTGGGTTGGACGTGGCCGTGGCCATGGGCGGCGGCGCTTACTATATCACCATGCCGAAGATGGTTAAGGTCAATCTGTCCGGTGCGCTCCGCCCCTTCGTTACCGCAAAGGACATCAGCCTCGAGCTTTTACGGCTCCTCTCCGTCAAAGGCGGCGTCGGCTCCATCATCGAGTGGGGCGGCGAGGGAATCCAGGGCCTCTCTGTCCCGGAACGCGCCACCATCACTAACATGGGGACCGAGCTCGGCGCGACCACGTCGATCTTCCCGTCGGACGAGGTAACCCGCGCGTTTTTGACCGCCGAGGGCCGGGAGCGGGACTACACGCCGCTCGCAAGCGACCCGGACGCCATTTATGACCGCGTCATCAACATCGACCTTGCCCGTCTGACCCCGCTGATTGCCTGTCCCCACAGCCCGGACAACGTGGTTGCAGTGGAAAGCCTCCGGGGCACAAAAGTCGACCAGGTCTGCATCGGCTCCTGCACCAATTCCTCGCTCTTCGACATGCTGAAGGTCGCGGCTCTATTGAAGGGAAAAACCATTGCGACCAGCGTCAGCCTGTCCATCTCCCCCGGCTCCAAGCAGGTGCTCACCATGCTGGCCGACTGCGGCGCGCTCTCCGACATTCTTGCCAGCGGCGCGCGGGTGCTGGAATGCGCCTGCGGACCCTGCATTGGCATGGGCTTCTCGCCCAACTCCGGCGGCGTCAGCCTGCGGACGTTTAACCGAAACTTCGAGGGCCGGAGCGGCACCCGGGATGCCCAGGTTTACCTGGTCTCGCCGGAAACGGCGGTGGCCGCCGCGCTGACCGGTGAGATTACCGACCCCAGGACGCTCGGGGATATGCCGGAAATCACCATGCCGGCCGCGTTCAAGTGGGACGATACCGCGATTCTGCCGCCTGCCGACGAGGCGGAGGCTGATTCTGTCAAGGTCCTGCGCGGACCCAACATCAAAGAGTTCCCCAAGAGCAAGCCCATGACCGATGACGTATCGCTCAATCTGGTTTTGAAGGTGGGCGATAATATTACGACCGACCACATCATGCCGGCCGGCGCGAAAATTCTGCCCTACCGCTCCAACATTCCGCACTTGTCTCAGTACTGCTTTGGGGTCTGCGACAAGACCTTCCCGCAGCGCGCGAAGGCCGTGGGGGACAGCGTCATCGTCGGTGGGAGCAATTACGGGCAGGGTTCCTCGCGGGAACATGCGGCGCTGGTGCCCATGTATCTCGGCGTCCGCTGTGTCCTGGCGAAGAGCTTCGCCAGAATCCATGTTGCAAACCTCATCAACGCCGGCATCCTGCCGCTGACCTTTGCCGACCCGGCGGACTACGAGAAAATCGCGCAGGGCGACAGCCTTGCCATCTCCGGTATTTTCCGCGGCATGGAGCAGGGGAGACTGATTGTCCGCGACGAAACCGCGGGCGTCGCGCTGGAAGCCGTCTGCAATCTGACCGAGCGCCAGAAAAGCATCCTGAAGGCCGGCGGCCTGCTGAATTATACGAAGGAGAATCAATCATGAACGAGATGGATCAGGTCTGCGCCCATCTGCGGACGCTGCTGGAAGAACAACTGGAGCGCATCCGCATCATGGAACAGGGAAGCCGGAAGGTTGACTTTTCAAAAAAGGAGTCCGTGACCGTCGGCATCATTGACGGCGATGGTATTGGCCCCGTCATCACAGAGCAGGCCGTGCGGGTCCTGCGGGTTCTGTTGGCCGACGAACTGCGCGCGGGCACCGTGGTGCTGAAGCGGATCGAGGGCCTTACGATTGAAAACCGCCTCCAAAAGGGGCAGGCGGTGCCGGACGACGTGCTGCGGGAGGTCAAATCCTGCGACGTGCTGCTGAAGGGCCCCACCACCACGCCGAAGGGCGGTAAAATGGAGAGCGCCAATGTCACGCTTCGCCGGGAGCTGGATCTGTATGCCAACGTCCGCCCCGTCTCCATCCCGGAGCAGGGCATCGACTGGACGTTCTTCCGCGAGAACACCGAGGGCGAATATGTGCTGGGCAGCCGCGGCTTTGAGATCCCGGGCAAGCTGGCCATGGATTTCAAGGTCACAACGGACCCCGGAACCAAACGGATTGCCCGGGCTGCCTTCGACTATGCCAAGCAAAATGGCAAGACCAGCGTTTCCATCGTCACCAAGGCCAATATTATGAAGAAAACAGACGGCAAGTTCTCCGCGCTCTGCCATGAGGTGGCCGAGGAGTATCCCGGCATCGTGGCCGAGGATTGGTACATCGACATCATGAGCGCCAAGCTGGTGAACGAGAACGGCCGGGCACGCTTCCAGGTCTTTGTGCTGCCGAACCTGTACGGCGACATCATCACAGACGAGGCGGCGCAGATTCAGGGCGGCGTTGGCACCGCCGGCAGTGCCAACCTTGGCGACCGCTATGCCATGTTCGAGGCGATCCACGGCTCCGCGCCCCGGATGATGGAAGAGGGACGCGGCGACTACGCCAACCCCGCCTCCACCATCAAAGCCTCCGCCATGCTGCTGCGTCACATCTGCCTCGGCGAGGCGGCGGACCGTCTGGAGCGCGCGCTGGAGACCTGCACGGCCGAGCCCGCGCTGCATATCACCGGTAATCGGGACGGCGCCACTGCGGCGGCCTTCACCGATGCGCTCATCGCGAAGCTGTAATCTCGCTTCAACCACGCACCACAAAATAGAGGGTTGACTGAAAATCGTGTTATTCTGAGGCCTTCGGCCGGGAATCTTTTCCGCTTGGACAATTCGGCGGGAAAGTCCGTCGCGGAAGCGCAGAATGACACGATTTTTCTGTTTTGCAACATACCTTTTGAGCAACTGAAATACTCTGATTTCCGCGCGGCGTTTCCAAATTACACTGCGCAGCCCCCTTGCGGGAATGGGGGAAGATGGAGTATAATTCTGTCAGAAAATATCGGAGCGCGGCGTCCGGCCGCGTCAACCATAGGGAGGAGTTGCTCGTTTGAAGGACCTGTTTACCATCGTGGTCGCGGACGACGAAGCGGAGCTGCGTGAGGCGGTCTGCCAGATGATTGAATGGGAGAAGATCGGCTACCGTCTGGTCGGCAGTGCCGGCAACGGTCTGGACGCGCTGCAGCTCGTGGAGCAGCTCCAGCCGGACCTGCTGCTGACGGACATACGGATGCCCTTTATCTCCGGCACGGAGCTGGCCAGGCAGGTGCGGGAGCTTCGCCCGCTGACCCAGATTGCCTTCCTCAGCGGCTATGACGACTTTGAATATGCGCAGCAAGCGATTGCGTGTAACGTCGTCAGCTATATGCTCAAACCCATCAGCATGGCCGAACTGACCCGGGTGCTGACGGAAATACATAAAAAAATTGCCACGCAGTACAGGGCATTTCAGGCACCCGCCGGGGAAAAGCGCGATTGGCGCGACTTTCTTGTGCCGCTGCTGCTGGACGGCTACTCCGACGCGCAGCGGCAGGATGAGAAAATTCTCGCCGCGTCCGCTGTGCGCTGCGGCCTGATTTCCAGCGCGCAGCAACCGCTGCAGATGGCGGTTCTGGCCATGGAGGTCTATGAAAACGGCATCAACTGCACCACCGCGGAGTTGACCCAGCCGGTGAATATGATCCTGGAGAAATACTACCGGCCATGCAGCTTTTTTTCCGGCGGACGGATTCTGACGCTGCTGCTCGGCGACAATCTGACGGACCTCAATTTTGTTCTGGAGGAACTGGTTCAGGCGGTTTGCCGCGTCATGCGGATGCGGTGCCGCGTCGGCGTCAGCCGCCGCTTCAGCATGTTTTCCAAGTGCCGCAGCGCCTGCCGCGAGGCCATTGACGCACTGCTGGTGACGGGTCAGGTGGGCAGCGGCGTCTACCGCATCTCCGATGTCCCGTCGGCCTCGGGCGGCGCCAGCCTCGGCGAGCACATTCTTCGACTGGAATCCGTCCTGCGGAGCGGCAGCCAGACAGAACTTGAAAAGGCCATCGGCGCGCTTTTCCAGCAGGCGGGGCCGGATGCGGATCTGGCCGCATTGCAAGCGGAGGCATCCGTGTTCCGTATGATGTATGCCGCCGGCAGCGAGGAGAATATTGCCGTGTTGAGCCGCCGCTGTCGGAAACAGGGCCTGCTGTTCCACAACGCAAAGCCGGAGACGCTGCGCCGCAGCACCTTGGAGCTCTGCCTGATGGCCAGAGACCTGATTGCCGACCAGCGGAAGGAGGGCGTCAGCCTGATGTGCCAGCAGGCGCTGGAACAGATCAACTGCAATTATATGGACGAGCTGCTGTCGCTTGGTTCCGTGTCGGAGAACCTGCATGTCAGCCCCAACTACCTGAGTGCCAATATGAAAAAGCACGAGGGGGACACCTTTATCAACCTCCTCATTAAAAAGCGAATGGAAGTTGCGGGTGACCTGCTCTCCACCACCAACCTGAAGATCCTCGAGGTGGCCCGGCGCTGCGGCTATTCCGATCAGCATTATTTCAGCTATTGCTTCAAAAAATTTCACGGCGTTTCGCCGGTGGTACTGCGCCGTCAGAGCCAGGACGGAAAGGAGCAGTCATGAGGCGTAAGCCGTTTCCGAACGGATTGAGCATGACCGCGACGCTGGTGCTTGTCATCACCGGCGTGGTTCTCGGCATGGTGGCGGCCACCATGGCGCTCTTTCTTGCAACCTACCACCGTTCGCTGCTCCGCAGCGCCAAAACCAGCAGCGGGCAGGCGGTGGCTCAGGTCACAAACACGGTCAGCAGCTACATCGACGACATGCATGAGGTCATGGGACTGCTCGAAAGCTCCCTGGAGGATGAGTCGGTGAACCGGGACGACTTCTTTTCTGCGTTCCTGGAAATCCGTCCCGACGTGGTGGCCATCTCGATCTATGATGGCGAGGCCGCGCTCCAGAACTGCTGGATTCGGGACGAACAGCTGCAAGCATCTATTTACCAGAATCTTACGCTGAACGCCGCGCTCATTCAGGAAAACCCAAGCGGCTATATTTCCCAGCCGCATGTGGAGACAATTTTCGAAAGCTACTACCCCTGGGTCGTTACCATGGCTGAGCCGTTAGGACAGGGCGGCACCTGGGTGGCGCTGGACATCAGCTTCGCCAGCATCTCGGACTATGTGAACAACGTCGGCATTGGACAGCATGGCTACTGCTACATCATGGACGAAGACGGCAGCATCATCTACCATCCGCAGCAGCAGCTGATCTATTCCGCGCTGAAACAGGAGGATACGGCCGCGGTCTCCGCGATGCCGGACGGCGTGCAATCCGTTGGCAACGTGATCTACGCCGTTCAGACTGTCCCAGGAAGTCAGTGGCGCGTGGTGGGCGTCAGCTTCGTGGAGGATCTGGTGGGAACCAGTCTGAACGAGGTGACGCAGATTCTGATGCTGAGCGCAGCTGTCATTCTGGTCGCCGCCGTCATCAGCGGCTTTGCGCTGTCCGGCGCGCTTTCGCGACCCCTGCACGACCTCTCCACCGCCATGGAGCGCTTCGAACAGGATGCGGACAACTTCACCTATGACCCGGTGGGCGGCGCGCGGGAGGTTCGGAATCTCTCTGCCTCCTTCGACCATATGGTCGGCCAGATTCAGCACCTGATGGACACGGTCCGCAGCGAGGAAATCAGCCTGCGCAAGACGGAGTTGAAAGCCCTACAGGCCCAGATCGATCCCCACTTTCTCTATAATACGCTGGATTCCATTGCCTGGATGTGCGAGCGGGGACGGAACACCGACGCCGTGCAGATGGTCAACGCACTGGCACGGCTCTTTCGCATCAGCATCAGCAAGGGCCACGAGCTGATACCGATTCGGAATGAAATTCAGCACGCGGAGAGCTATCTGCAAATCCAGAACTACCGCTATAAAAACCAGTTTACCTATTCCTTTGACGTGGATCCGGCCTGCGAGGGGTTTCTCTGCAACAAGATCACCCTGCAGCCGATGATCGAAAATGCCATTTATCACGGCATCAACGGTCTGGTGGAGGAGGGGGAAATTCGCATTACCGTCCGCGCGGACGGGGAGGATATTCTCTTTACGGTGGAGGACAACGGCGTCGGTATGGAGCAGTCGCAGGTCGACGCACTGCTGCACCGCGAGCCGGGCGACAGGACCGGCATCGGCATCAAAAACGTCGCCGACCGGCTCCGCATCTATTTTGGCGACCAGTATGGCATCACCATTGAAAGCGAGCCGGACGTTGGCACTCGCATCCTGATCCGTATGCCAAAAATCCGAGAGGAGGGCGACTATGAAAAACGGTAAACGGACGCTCGTCCTGTTTCTCACGCTTTTGACCACGCTCTCCGGCTGCGCCGCCACGAAGTCGACCGACAGGACCTCCCACGCCGTGACACTGGTGGCAAAATCCACCTCCACGGAGTTCTGGAAATCGGTATTCGCCGGTGCAAACGCCGCCGCCACCGAGTATAATGTCGAGCTGACCATCGTCGGGCCTGACAGCGAGGAGGACTACACGGCCCAAAACGACATGATCCGGCAGGCGGTGGAGAGCGGTGCGGAGGCACTGGTTTTTTCCGCCATCAGCTACGAGGGAAACGCCCCGGCGATTGACGAAGCCGCCGCTGACGGCATAGCGGTCGTCAGCATTGACAGCGACGTGGACAGCGACGCAATTGTCGCCCGCATCGGCACGGACAATGTGGACGCCGGCAGAAAGGCCGCCGCCGCCGCGCTGGACACGGACGGAGACGATCTCGTGATTGGCCTGATCAACTATGACGTCGGCAGCAAAAACGGCCAGGAGCGGGAGCAGGGCTTCCGGGAGGTGGCGGTACAAGATCCGCGCGTCGCCGGACTGTACACCGTCAATACGCTGGCGACCGACGAGGACGCCCGGGAACAAACCGCCGAGCTTCTCCGGCAGCACCCGGAAATTAACACGCTGGTGGCCTTCAACGAGCCGACCAGCGTCGGCGCGGCGCTGGCCATCCGAGAGCTGAAGTGTACCGGCGCGGTTCGCATGGTGGGCTTCGACAGCAACGTAAAGACCATCGACATGATGCAGTCAGGCGAGGTGACGGCACTCGTGGTACAGAATCCTTACGCCATGGGGTATCTCGGCGTGGAGACTGCCTATGGCGCACTCAGCGGGGAAGACTACGACAGCAACGCGCTGATCGACACCTCAACCACCATCGTAACAAAGACGAATATGTTCGAAATTGAGAATCAAAAGGCCATGTTCTCCTTTAATTGACCATATTTCTCGCATTTTCCGATTTGAGTTCCACAAACCATATCCGTCCGACTGCTTTTCCTGTTTCTACTGTTCTTTCTTGTTAGTGTTGCACAAAAAATAGTCTATATTTTTGACTTGTTAATTTTCTTCGTAAAGAATATGAACATCTTGTAAAAGAAAATCCATTGTTTTTGCAGGTTTTCTCCCTTACAATTGAACCAGAGAACGGCGAAAGACCCGGTTTCTCGAATTTAATTGATGGAGGAATACACATGAAGAAAGCTATCGCTCTGCTGCTGGCACTTGTGATGGTTCTGGCCCTGGCCGCCTGTGGCACCACATCCGGAAGCACCACGCAAACGACCGCTGCTGCGGAAACCACCACCGCGGGAAGCAAGACGGAAGCGACCACTGCTGCGGCCGCAACGGACCTTTCCAGCCTGACTGTCGGCGTATTCTACTATAATTACGGCGACACCTACATTTCCAGCGTCCGCGCGGCCCTGGATAAGCAGCTTGACAAACTGGGGCTTAACTACCAGGACTATGACGGCAACAATAATCAGACGACCCAGAACGAGCAGATTCAGACCGCTCTGACCACCGGCTGCAACCTGTTGATTGTCAACCAGGTCACCTCCGGCTCCTCCGACGCCTCCAAAAACATCATCGGCATTGCCGGAGACGTTCCCGTGATCTTCTTCAACCGCGCCATCGAGGAAGACGGCTCCGAAGGCTCCGTCCTCGGCGCTTACGACAACATCTGTTTTGTCGGTACCGACGCTCCCGAAGCCGGCCACCTGCAGGGCAAAATGATTGGCGACTATGTTATGGCGCACTATGACGACATCGATCTGAACGGCGACGGCACCATTTCCTACGCCATGTTCAAGGGCGATGAAGCCAACGTCGAAGCCATTTACCGCACCCAGTACGGCGTGGAAGACGCCAATGCGATTCTAACTGCCGCCGGCAAGCCCGCACTTGCTTACTTCGATTCCAACAACTCGAGCTGCTATCAGGTCGACCTGCAGGGCTCCTGGTCCGCGCAGGCTGCGCTGGACTACATGAACACAGACCTGTCTCAGTACAACGAAGCAAACGGCAACATGATTGAACTCATCATCTGCAACAACGACAACATGGCCGAGGGCTGCATCTCCGCACTGGAAGCCGCCGGCTTCAACAACGGCACCGGCAAGACCATCCCCGTTTTCGGCGTTGACGCCACCGACTCCGCCAAGGAGCTGATCGCTGCCGGCAAGATGACCGGCACCGTCAAGCAGGATGCCGAGGGCATGGCCGCCGCCATCGCCTCTGTGCTTTCCATGCATGCCGACGGCAAGACCATGGCCGAGAGCGTCGCTGAAACCGCAAAGACCAACACCGAAATGTACTCCGTTGCGGACGGCGTCGCCAACAAGCTGTTCGTCGCCTACGCCATGTACACAGGAGAGTAATCGCTGCGAATCCGGGAATCAGGCAGCTGTCGTCTCGGCGGCAGCTGCCTTTCCAGAGTAAGGAGGATAGGAAGCATGGAGCAGGATGTATTGCTGCAAATGACGGACATTACCAAAACGTTCCCCGGCGTCAAGGCTCTGGATCGTGTCTCTCTGACACTGAAGCGCGGCACGGTTCATGCTCTGATGGGGGAGAACGGTGCAGGAAAATCTACGCTGATGAAATGTCTCTTCGGCATCTATTCCAAAGATGACGGACACATCTATCTGGAAGGCAAGGAAATTGACTTCCAGACGAGCAAGGAGGCGCTGGAAAATGGCGTCGCCATGGTCCATCAAGAGCTCAATCAGGCGCTCAAGCGCTCCGTCATGGACAATATCTGGCTGGGCCGCTACCCAAAAATGGCCGGCATTATGGTCAATGAAAACAAAATGTACCATGACACCATGGAGGTGTTTCAGGAGCTGGGCATCGACGTGGACCCACACCGGATTATGAGCACCATGCCGGTTTCTCAACGGCAGATGGTGGAAATTGCAAAGGCGGTATCCTTCCATTCCAAGGTGATTGTATTCGACGAACCCACCTCCTCGCTGACTGAGGAAGAGGTCGCGCACCTATTTCAGATCATTTGCATGCTTCGGGACCGGGGCGTCGGCATCATCTATATTTCCCATAAAATGGCAGAAATCAAGCAAATTTCCGACGAAATTACCATCATGCGAGACGGTGCATGGGTCGCGACCCGGCCTGCCGCCGAGCTTGAAGTCAATGATATCATCCGCCTGATGGTGGGCCGCGAGCTGGGCAAGCAGTTCCCGCCAAAAACCAACAAGCCAGGTGAGGTCTATCTGGAGGTCAAGGACCTGACCGCCCAGTATTCCATTCTGAAGGACGTGTCCTTTGTGGCGCGTCGGGGTGAAATCGTCGGTCTGGCCGGTCTGGACGGAAGCGGGCGGACAGAAACACTCGAAAATATTTTCGGCGTCGCCAGGAGAAAGAGCGGGACCTTCGTTTTGGGCGGCAAGCCATGCCGCAATCGCAGCTCCCGGGAGTCCATCAAAAACGGTTTTGCGCTCCTGACGGAAGAGCGCCGCGCCACCGGTATTTTCTCCATTTTGAATATCCGGGACAACACCGTAATTTCCAGCCTGAAAAAGCATAAACAATTCGGCCTCTGCCTCAACAATGCTTCCATGAAAAAAGACACACAGTGGTCCATCGATTCCATGCGCACCAAGACCCCAAGCCAGGAAACCAAAATCCGCAGCCTTTCCGGCGGCAATCAGCAGAAGGTCATCATCGGCCGCTGGCTTCTCACCGATCCCGAGGTTCTGCTGCTGGATGAGCCCACCCGCGGCATTGATGTGGGCGCCAAGTACGAGATTTATCAGCTGATCAACGACCTGGCCAACAAAGGAAAAACCGTCATTATGGTTTCTTCCGAAATGCCGGAGCTGCTTGGCGTGTGTGACCGTATTTTGGTCATGTCCGGCGGACGTCTGGCCGGGCAAGTGGATGCAAAGGCCACAACGCAAGAGGAAATCATGACTCTGGCTGCAAAATATGTGTAAGGAGGCTGCATGATGGCAAACCCTGTTAGAAATTTGCAGCGCACCGCTGCCGAATACAGAAAACTGGATGTCAAGGATAAGCGCCATTTTTGGAAAGACGGCATTCTGAACAACGCGCTTTACATCCTGATGGTGATTTTCATCGTCTATACGGCAATTCAGAAGCCGAACTTTCTGAAAGCCGGTTCCATCATCAATATCGTCTCGCTGGCGGCGGCGTCCCTGCCGATTGCGCTCGGCATCGGCGGCTGCATCGTCCTGACCGGTACCGATCTATCCGCAGGCCGTATCGTCGGCCTGACCGCGGCACTCTCCGCTGCCATGCTGCAGTCTGCGGACTGGGGCAAAAAAATGTTCCCGAGTCTGCCGGAAATGCCCATCGTTGTGGTCATCCTGATGGTTATGGTGGTCGGCGCCCTCGTCGGCTGGGTGAACGGCTTCTTCGTGGCCAAGTTCAGCCTCCACCCTTTCATTGTGACGCTGGCAACGCAGCTCATCGTCTATGGCGTGATTTTGCTGTTTTTCATGGTCAACGGCAACAATGGCCAGCCGATTTCCGGCCTGTCTGAGACATACACCCGCTTCGTCAAGGGCCCCCTCTTCTCAATAGGGGGTACGTCGGTGCCGATGTATGTGCTGTATGCCGTCATCATGGTGGCCGCCATGTGGTTTATCTGGAATAAAACCACGTTTGGCAAGAACATGTTCGCCGTCGGCTCCAACGCCGAAGCCGCCAATGTCTCCGGTGTCAACGTGTTTATGACCACCATCATGGTGCACACGCTGGCCGGCCTGATGTACGGCCTGACCGGCTTCATCGAAGCCGCCCGCATCTCCTCCAACACCCAGGGCACCGGCCTCAACTACGAGTGCGACGCCATCGCGGCCTGCGTCATCGGCGGCGTCTCGTTCGTCGGCGGCACCGGCAAGATCAGCGGCATTGTGCTGGGCGTATTCGTGCTGCGGATCATCTTCGTGGCCCTGAACTTCCTGTCTATCGACCCCAATATGCAGTACATCATCAAGGGTTCCATCATTCTTGCCGCCTGCTCGCTGGATATGCGGAAATACCTGGTACGCAAATAATCAAAATCCCGGGGGGAAGCAATTCCCCCCGAGACGTTTTTTATTCTCCGCTCTGGCTCTCTCCCGGCTGCGCCTCCTCCTCGGGAGGCTTTTTCGCGTTTGCGCGCGCCTGCCGGTAGAGACGCAGCGCAAAGATGCCGACGCCGATGCCGCCGCCGCCGAGCAAAACAATTCCAGCGATCAGCAGGCTTAGGCTCGGGGCACCCTCGCCGCCCGCCAAATAGAGCTTAACCAGCGAAAAAAGCATATAAAATACGTAAAACATGGCGAGAATGCGGATGGCCAGCGAACCGTTGGCCTTTCGCACCTGCCGGTAATCCTCCTGCGGAGGCAGATGTTCTTCCTGATGTTCCATACTCAAAACTCCAGTCTTGCAATTTTTGCTTTTTGCTTTATTATAAAAGATAAAGTCCCGTCTGTCCAGACCCAACCCGACGACTTGGCAGCATTTTACGAAACAACCAGAATGGAGAGGCAAAATGAACCATGAGACGTACGTTTTTTCCGCACCGGGCAGAACGGAGATCGGTGGGAATCACACCGACCATCAGCACGGTTGTGTCCTCGCCGCCGCGGTCAACCTGGAAACTGTCGCGCGGGTAACGCCGCACAGCGACGCTGTGATCTGCGTCCGCTCCCAGGGCTATGCGCCCGTGGAAATCGATCTGCGTGATTTGTCCATCCGCGCGGAAGAAAAGAACACCACGGCAGCCCTGATCCGCGGCGTGGCGGCTGCCTTCCGGCAGCGCGGCTGCAACCTTGGCGGCTTTGACGCAGCGGTCTCCTCCACGGTGCTGCCCGGCTCCGGCCTGTCCAGCTCGGCCGCCTTTGAGGTCCTGATTGGAACCATTCTCAATGATCTGTTCTTTGACCGCAGGCTGAATCCCGTGGAGATCGCGCAAATTGGCCAGTATGCGGAAAACGTTTATTTTGGCAAGCCCTGCGGATTGATGGACCAGACGGCCTCCTCCGTGGGCGGCATGGTGTTCATCGACTTTCACGATCCGGCGCAGCCTGTCGTGGAAAAACTTGACTTTGATTTTGCCTCTGCCGGGCATGCCCTGTGCATCATTGATTCCGGTGCGGATCACGCTGATTTGACCGGGGAATACGCAGCGATCCCGGGCGAACTTCAAGCCGTGAGCCGGTACTTTGGGCAGGAGGTGCTGCGGGAGGTTCCGGAACAGACCTTTCTGCAGGCGCTGCCTGCCCTGCGCGGCAGGGTTTCAGACCGTGCCATCCTCCGCGCAATCCACTTTTATCTGGAGAGCGCACGGGTGCTTCGGCAGGCGGAGGCGCTTCGTCGCGGTGACTTCAACGCTTTTTTGGAGCTTGTGAAGGAATCCGGCCAAAGCTCTTACATGTATTTGCAAAACGTCACACCAGCAGGCAATGTGGACCATCAAGAGGTCGCGGTGGCGCTGGCGCTGTGCGATGTGCTGCTCCGCGGACGCGGCGCGTTCCGGGTCCATGGCGGCGGTTTCGCCGGTACGGTCCAGGCGTTTGTCCCGGAGGATATGCTGGAGTCCTTCCGAACCGGAATCGAATCGGTACTGGGGCAGGGGAGCTGCCATGTGCTATCGATCCGCCAGGATGGCGGTATCCGTGTGAAATAGATGGGAAGCATGATGATGAACTGTTATCTTGCGTCTCTGGTACGCTATGGCCTGGAAAAGGGCCTGATCACCGAGGACGATGAAATTTTTATTCGCAATCAACTGCTGGAGGCACTCCGGCTCGACGCCTATGAGGTGCCGGAAACCATTCCGGTGCTGCCTCTGGATGAGATTCTTCGCGGCCTGCTGGACGACGCCGTCGCCCGTGGGGTCTGTGGGGCCGACGCGACCTCCCGCGATCTGCTGGATACGAAGCTGATGGGCGTTTTGACGCCGCTGCCGCGGGAGGTGCGCCGGGAGTTCCGCGCGCGATACGCAGATAGCCCCCGCGCCGCGACGGATTACTACTATGGCCTGTCCCAGGACACGGACTATATTAGACGGTACCGCATCCAAAAGGATCTGCGTTGGAAAACCGCCACGCAATATGGGGAACTGGACATTACCATCAACCTCTCCAAGCCGGAGAAGGACCCGAAGGCCATTGCAGCCGCGAAGGCAGCACCGCAGTCCGGCTATCCGAAGTGTCTGCTCTGCGCAGAAAACGAAGGCTATGCAGGGAGCTTGAATCACCCGGCCCGGCAGAATCACCGCGTCATTCCTCTGACCATCGGCGGCAGTCCCTGGTATCTGCAATACAGCCCCTACGTCTATTACAACGAACACTGTATCGTATTCAACGCGAGGCACACGCCCATGGTCATTGATGAGGCGGCGTTTCGAAAGCTACTGGACTTTGTGACGCTGTTTCCGCACTATTTTGTGGGAAGCAACGCCGACCTTCCCATCGTGGGCGGCAGCATCCTGAGCCACGAGCATTTCCAGGGCGGTCACTACACGTTTGCCATGGAAAACGCGCCGGTGGAGCGCGAGGTTTTCTTTCGCGGGTTCCCGGAAGTCCGGGCAGGGATCGTAAAATGGCCCATGAGCGTCATCCGACTGGACGGTCCGGATCGCGAATCGCTGGTCAGGCTGGCCGGCAAAATTCTGACGGCCTGGCGCGGCTACACCGACGAGGCGGCGTTCCTGTTTGCCGAGACGGACGGCGTACCGCACAATACCATCACGCCCATCGCCCGCCGTCGCGGCGCAGACTATGAGCTAGATCTGGTGCTGCGCAACAACATCACAACGAAGGAACATCCGCTGGGCGTCTACCATCCCCACACAGAGCTGCACCATATCAAAAAGGAAAACATTGGCCTGATCGAGGTCATGGGTCTCGCCGTTCTGCCTGCCCGTCTGAAGCGGGAGCTCGGCCTGCTGGAGGATGCCATTCTGGAGGGCCGCGACATTGCCGCGGATGAAATGCTTGCCAAGCACGCGGTCTGGGCGGAATCCCTCGCCACACGGTATGCCTTTACCCGGGATAACATCTCGGATATTCTGCAAAAAGAGGTTGGGCTTGTCTTTGCGCAGGTTCTGGAGCAGGCGGGCGTGTACCGCCGTACCAGCGCGGGTATGAAAGCATTTCAGCGATTTATCCAATTTGCATCGGAGGAAGCATGAAACAACATGACTGGAGACGGTTCGTTTCGCTGCTGCTATGTCTTGCAATTTTGACGCTGGCGGGCTGCGGCGGCCAGACGCGGCAGGGCTTCGTGTCGACCGCTACAACGCCGACAATATCGGAAACACAGGCGGAAACGCAGTCCGAGACCAATGGCGCTTCGTCGTCCATCTGCTTTGCGGACGTCTGGCACGACGAGTACGATTTTTCTGAAATTCCGTATGAGCATTACGATCTGGCGTCGTTCCAGCCGCTGGTCGACGCGGTACGCGCGTTTGCATCCGGCAGCGGGGACCGGGACTCCTTTGCCGATGCGGACAACGCGATTTGCTGGGAACTCTACTATATCAATACGCTGGATACGCTGGCCAACCTTACACACAGCCAGAACGCGACGGACGAAGCCGCCATGCAGGAAAACCTCTACACCAGCCAGCTCTGCTACGACGCCATGGACCTGTATCAGTCCGCCATGCATGACGTGGCCGTCTCTTCCCATGTGGACGTCATGCGGGACAGCTACGCAGACTGGCAGATTTCCTCCTTTGCCGACTATCGCTCGGATGGCAGCAGCTGGGATGTTCTCGAGCAGGAAACGACACTGGTGCAGCAGTACTATTCTCTGGCTGCGCAAGAAAATGTCGACTACGACGCGATTCTCGACCTTTTTGTAGAGCTGGTGCAGCTGCGGCAGGAGATCGCGGAGGCGTACGGCTATGACAGCTACGCGGACTACGCTTATGACGCCACCTACAGCAGAAACTACACGCCGGCGGACAGCCAGGCGCTCTGGACCGCGGTGAAGGAAAAAATCGTCCCGGTGATCGAGCGCTGCGGCGACGAAGTCTACACAAGGACCGCCGATGTCTTCTATTCGGACCGCATCGACTGCAGCGAGGAGACCATTTTGCAGGCGCTTGGAGATACTGCTGCACGCATTTCGCCGAACCTGCAGGAAGCATATCAGTTCATGGTCGACCACCGGCTCTACGATATCTCGCCGTCAGATACTAAAATGAATACCGGCTTTACCGTCCGCCTGGATTACTACAATGAGCCGTTCATTTTCAACGCGCCGAGCGGCACCTATTATGATTATACGGATCTTTTTCATGAGTTCGGTCACTTCACGAATGCCTATTATACGACCAGTGATCTGATTTTCGGCTGGCCGGACAATGATCTCCGCGAATTGCAGGCACAGGGCATGGAAATTATGTTCATGCCATACTATGAGGATATTTTTGGAGGCGCGGACGGCGACGCGATCCGGGATGAGATGCGAATGAATATGCTATACAGCATTACGGACGGCGCCATGTACGATGAATTCCAGCAGCGCGTCTATGCCTCGGAAAACCTAAGCCCGGAAAAGATCCAGGCGATTTTTGCCGAGGTCTATCACGCCTACGGAAACGAAGAATACGACGGCTGGGAGAACAGCTGGATGGATATTGCGCACAACTTTGAGTATCCGTTTTACTATATCAGCTATGCCGTATCCGCGATTCCCGCGCTGGAGCTCTGCGCGCTGCTGGATACGGACCCGCAGCAGGCGGTCGACCGTTATCTGCAGGTGGCCGCGATGGATTCGGAGCTTTATTACTTCACGGATGCGCTGGAGGAGGCCGGACTCCGCGATGCGTTCCAGCAGGATTCGCTGAAGGCGGTTGCAGAGGCGGCTGACGGTTGGTTTCAATGAGAAAATGCGGGGGAGGCCGGATGGCCTCCCCCGCATTTTTTATTGGATGGCAGGGTTCATGAAGTAGACGTTTTTCTCATCCAGCTTTTCCCGCAGCAGCTGTGTTGCTTCACCAAATCGCTGGAAGTGAACGATTTCGCGTGCCCGCAGGAATTTGATCACATCGTTGACATCCGGGTCGTCGGAGAGCCGCAGAATGTTGTCGTAAGTAACCCGGGCTTTTTGCTCGGCCGCCATATCCTCGCTCAGATCGGCCATGGGGTCGCCGGTGACCTGCATGCCGGCCGCTGAAAACGGGAAGCCGGAAGCGGCGGTCGGATAGATGCCGACTGTATGATCGATGTAATAGGGAGCGAACCCGGAGCCGAGGATTTGAGTATCCGACAAATTGCGCGTCAGCTGATGCACAATTGTTCCTATCATTTCCATGTGTCCAAGTTCTTCCGTTCCTATGTCCGTTAATACGGCTTTCAGCGCATCATAGGGCATGGAATATCGCTGCGACAGATAGCGGATCGAAGCGCCAAGCTCTCCGTCTGGACCTCCATACTGTGACAGGATCAGTCCGGCCAGCTGCGGATTGGGGTTGGCAATTTTTACGGGGTATTGGAGCATTTTTTCATATACAAACATCGCTCATTCCTCCTGATTCGCTGCGCAATCCCAGGGCCACGGGTCATGCGTCCAGAGATAACTCCCGTTCTGCACGGCGCTCAACTGGAATATCGGTCCGTTTTTTACCTGGAAAGCCACAAAGCCTTCGTGATACAAATCCGCATAGGACTGAAACAGCTCCGCGGCCTCTTTGTCGTCGGCGTGGGTGTCCAGATACAGTCCCAGCTCGTTCAGCGCAAAGGCAAGCGCCTGCAGCTCTGCAAGGCCGGAATTACCCTTTTCTTCCGTGTTTACCTTACCAAGGTAAGGAAGATCCAGACCGGGGAAGAGCGTCCCACGGACCAGTCCCTTTTCAATCGTGTACCTTTTTGAATTTTCGTTCTGAAACGGAACATAGGGATTGGCGAGCGGCGCACAGCAGGGGAGTTCGCCTTCCCAGTCCGCACAGTCCGGCGGTACGCAGGTTCTGTCCGGCGTCGCACCGGCAAGAATGGTTTTCAGTATTTGCTGTTCCAATGGCAGTACCTCCTGGTAACATTTTGAAACGAGTCGTTTCAGAGTAGTCTATGTCAATCGCGGCACGATTGTGCAAAAACTGTGGTTTTCCAGGCGGATAATGTGTGCTATAATCTCCGTATATGGACAGCCCCGACGTTCATATGCTACTGCGGGGGGGATGAAGATTGAGTTTTTTGAAGCGACATTTATTTGCTTATGTCACTGTGGTCACGGCGGTTCTCGTCGCGGTCGTCTTCTGTGCCAATCTGTACACCTCCGCCATGGCGGTGGCTGCGGCGGCAGAAGAGCCTGTCACGGTGGTGATCGACGCCGGCCACGGCGGAGAAGACGGCGGAGCGGTTTCCGAGGACCAGACCTATGAAAGTCGGCTGAACCTGGAAATCGCACTCCGACTCAATGATCTATTTCATCTGCTCGGGCAGGAGACAAAAATGATCCGCACCGAGGATGTATCCGTCTATACGGGCAACGCAAAAACCATCTCAGAAAAGAAAATATCCGACTTGAAAAATCGTGTCAGTATCGTGAATGAAACACCGAACGCGCTGCTGCTCAGCATTCATCAGAACATGTTTAGCCAAGCCAAATATTATGGCACTCAGGTCTTTTACGCGCCCACCGACGACAGTAAGCAGTTGGCCGAGAATCTGCAAGCCATTTTTTCTTCGGCAGTCGATACCTCCAATCACCGCACGGCCAAGTCGGCAGACGCTGTCTACCTCATGAATCATATCACTTGCGCAGGCGTGCTGGTGGAGTGCGGGTTTCTCTCTAACCCGGAGGAATGCGCCAAGCTCTGCACGGAGGGCTATCAAAAACAGCTTTCCATCGCCATCGCCTCCGGCATAACCGACTACATACGAAAGGCAAATACGGATGAAATCTAAAATCATGTACTACTGCACAGAGTGCGGCAACGAAACACCAAAATGGCAGGGGCGATGCACCGCCTGCGGTGCGTGGAATACCATTCAGGAGCATGTGGAAAAGGCTGCGCCAGCCGCCAGCCGCGCGCCAGGGAGGATTCCTGGTGCGCGGCCCAAGCTGCTTTCCGAGGTGGAGGGAACCGATGACCTCCGATTCTCTACCGGCATGGGAGAACTGGACCGGGTGCTTGGCGGCGGTGCGGTTCGCGGCTCGCTGGTTCTGGTGGGCGGCGCGCCTGGAATTGGAAAATCCACGCTGCTGCTGCAAATCTGCCGTGACCTTTGCCGAAACCAGTCCGTACTCTATGTCTCCGGTGAAGAGAGTGAGCGACAGCTCAAAATGCGCGCTCTGCGGCTCGGCGTCACGGCAAAGGATCTTCTAATTCTATCCGAGACCAACCTCGATGACGTTCTGAACGTCGTGGCGGAAACAAAACCGGACATTCTGATCGTCGATTCTATTCAGACACTCTATAGCAGCGGCAGCGATTCCGCGCCCGGCAGTATTTCCCAGGTCAAGGAGTGCACCATGTCGCTGATGCAGCTCTCCAAGTCCACCGGCGTCACAGTTTTTGTTGTGGGACATGTCAATAAAGAGGGCGCCATTGCGGGGCCAAAGGTCTTGGAGCATATGGTGGACTGCGTACTGTACTTTGAGGGCGACAGAAGCAGCGCATACCGGCTGCTGCGCGCCGCGAAGAACCGGTTTGGCTCCACCAATGAGATCGGCGTTTTTGAAATGGTAGACACCGGTCTGAATGAGATTTCCAATCCCTCGGAGGCACTGCTACAGGGCCGTCCGAAAGGCGCGGCTGGCACCTGCGTCGCTTGCCCGATGGAGGGGACGCGTCCCGTGCTGGCGGAGGTGCAGGCGCTGGTAGCCAGGTCCTCGCTCAGTGTCCCCAGACGGGCTGCCGACGGCTTTGACTTCAACCGCGCGATCCTGCTGCTGGCGGTCCTGGAGAAACGCGGCGGATTGAATCTTTCCGGCGCGGACGTCTACCTGAACGTGATCGGCGGGCTGCGGCTGGATGAACCCGCGGCGGATTTGCCGGTTGCGCTGGCGATTGCGTCCAGCTTTCGCGACAAGCCGCTGCCGGACCAGTTGGCGGCGGTGGGGGAGATCGGGCTGACCGGAGAAATTCGGAGCGTATCCGATTTGCCGAAGCGTTTGACGGAACTTTCCCGGCTTGGCTTTACCGCCTGCGTGATTCCACGCCACGGTACCGATGCGCTGACGCCGCCGGAGGGCCTGACGCTGCTGCGCGTGCGCAACATCCGGGAGGCCATTGAGATATCGCTGTAATGGCGTGGCAAGCAAAAACAGCACGCGCCGCAAAACGGAATGGCACCCAACTGTTCCGTTTTGCAGCGCGCTCAATACGTATATAAAGCAGGGGAGGGGACGTGGATTTTTTTGATTTTCCCTTCCATTTTACAATCAATTATCTTAAAAATCTACTTTTCTTCAACTTTTATGTGAGAAATTGGATTTGCTGACGACGCGAGTTTCAATTCTGCGCTTTCAATGTGCGTATAGATCTGTGTGGTGTTCAGGTTCTTGTGACCCAATACCTCCTGCACGGTTTTGATATCGACGCCGCCAGACAGCATCAACGTAGCCGCGGTATGCCGCAGTTTGTGCGCCGAGAGCTGACTGATGTCCAGTCCGGCCGCCAGCATGTGCTTTTTGACCAGTCGGTGGACAGCGGTCACGCTGATCCGGTTTTTATCGCGGGAGCCAAACAGCGCGCGGTTGTCGCTGAGTACAATTTTGTTGCGTTCGACCAGGTAGCTGTCGATGGCCTTTTTGCAGGGCGAGCCCATGTAGACGATCCGCTCCTTGTTGCCTTTGCCGACAACGCGAATTCTGTCCTCATAGACATCGGACCGATTCATTCCGACAAGCTCACTGCGCCGGATGCCGCAGTTAAGAAAAATCATCAAAATTGCAAAATCCCGTTTGGCATTTGGACCTTGTACTGCTTCCAGGAGCTTTGCGGACTGTTCCAACGTCAGATATTTCGGCAGCGATTTTCGGATTTTTGGAAACTCCAGATCCTTAACCGGATTGTTCTGCAGCTGCTTGGTGTGCACGGTCAGGTACTTATAAAATGACTTGATCGCGGACAGCTTACGCGCTCTGGCCGAAGCGCCGACGCCTTGCTCCGGATTATGGGAATCCGGCCGGATCTCACGGTCGTTCGCAAGATACGACAAAAAATCGTAGACGTCCATCGTTGTCACCGAGGCAACGAATTCCAGCTTGATTTTCCGAATGTCGATGGTATTCAAGTCCGTGTCATACGGCAACTCCTCACGCATTAGCATGATAAAACGCAGGAACATTCTGAGATCCAGACAGTATTCAGAAATGGTTCTGGGCGACTGCGCTTTAATGGTCTCATGATAGGATAAAAATTCTCTAAGAATTTGCGGGCAATCCTGATAGGTCATCCATACCGCCTCCCAATGGTGATCGTCTCATTCTATCACATCCACACTTTGAACGCAACAAAATCTTTATTTTGTTGCGTTCGGGCCGGGCTCCGAACTCAACAAAATACTGGTTTTGTTGTCGTTCGCGGAGCCAACCGGCGGCGGCGCGCTGTACTGACCAGTCCGCTCATTCCGGTCTTCCCTTCGACTTGTTGCAACTGATTGAGTTGTTTAGAAAAATATGTATTTTTGAATGCGAGGTGCGGCGCATGAATCGGAACTATCTCATTGCCTTGGCCTTGATTCCAGGCATTTTTATTTTGTTACGTGTCTATATGAATGATCGGATCGAACGCGAGCCGGTTCGGATGGTTCTCCGTTTGGTCTTATTTGGCGTCCTTTCCACCATTCCAGCAGCGGTTTTAGAACAGATCGTCGACGCGTATCTGCTGGCGCCTCTGGCCGATTACCGGCTTTTTTCTGCACTTTCCAGCGCCTTTCTCAGCGCTGCTTTTGTTGAGGAAGGCCTGAAACTGGTTTTCCTGAGAGTCTCTACCTGGAATTCCAACGAATTCGACTATCAATATGACGCCATTGTCTATGCGGTTTCCGTCTCTCTTGGCTTTGCCATGTTGGAGAATTTGCTTTACGTTCTGCAAAACGGTCTGGCTACAGCGATTTTACGGGCCTTTTCGTCCATGCCGCTCCATGCGTTTTGCGGCGTCTTTATGGGATATCACTACGGGCAGGCAAAACAGGCGCAGATGGATCAAAATGCATCCTCCCAGCGCGCCGAGCTGTGGAAGGCGTTTTCGATCCCCTTTTTGATCCATGGCGCGGCCGATGCGCTTTTGATGTACAATTCCGATGGCACCTGGATTCTCTTCCTAGTTGGTCTGATTGGGCTTTATGTGGTGGCGATTCGAAAGCTTCGATTCTGCTCGGAACACGATGTGAATTTTGTCACGCATGCGCCGTATCCGCCCCTGGAAACCTACGATGCCGACTCCCCTGCCGCCGATAACCGAAGGGGCCGTACGGATGCGTTTTCCGTCGCCGGTTTTGTGCTCGGGATTGTCAGTTTTCTAACCATGACTGTGTTCATGCTGCCCAATATCCTTGCTGTCATTTTCAGCGCCGTCGGTTTGACCCGAGGCCGGAATGGGCTTGCAGTTGCCGGACTGTCAATGGGCGTTTTATCGATTCTAATTGGCAGCGGCATTGTCCTTTTTGGCATTTTATAAAATATGTGTGAACTTGTTTGTTATGTCTTTACTTTTTTCCAAAATCGCTTACAATAAGGTAAAATCAAAAAAAGAGGTACAAAGCTATGGAACAAAGTGCAGTCAAGAGAATCGGCGTTTTGACCAGCGGCGGCGATGCGCCAGGAATGAATGCTGCGATCCGCGGCGTCGTCCGCACTTGCCTGTCCCGCGACATCGAGTGTATCGGCATCCGCAGAGGCTGGCAGGGGCTGATTAACGGCGATATCTGCAAGATGGACGTCAACAGCGTATCCCATATTATCAACCGCGGCGGCACACTTCTGTATACGGCCAGAAGCGATGAATTCCGCACCGAGGAGGGCCAGAAAAAAGCGGTCGCCACCAGCCGCCTGTTGGGCCTCGACGGAATTGTCGCCATCGGCGGCGACGGCACCTTTCGCGGGGCACTCGCGCTTTCCCAGTATGGCATCTCTGTCGTTGGCATTCCGGCGACCATCGACAACGATATCGTATGCACCGACTATACCATTGGATTCGACACCGCCGCGAACACCGCAGTAGAGGCCGTCGATAAGCTCCGCGACACCATGCAGTCCCACGAACGCTGTTCTGTGGTCGAGGTAATGGGACGGAACGCAGGGCATCTGGCGCTGTATGTCGGCCTGGCTGTCGGAGCTACCGCGGTTCTGATTCCGGAAAAGCCGCTGGACTTTCAGAAGGATGTTGTGGAAAAAATCAGGAACGCGCGGCTGAACGGTAAAACGCACTACATGGTCGTTGTTGCGGAAGGCGCCGGGAGCGCATTTGACGTGGCGGCGCAAATCCGTGAAACGATCGCACTGGATCCCCGTGTCACGGTACTGGGCCACATCCAGCGCGGCGGCTCCCCCAGCGCCCGCGACCGCGTCATGGGAACCAGGATGGGCTACTGCGCGGTGGATGCGCTGGCAGCCGGCAAAACCAATCGCGTTGTCTGCGTCAAAAACGCAAACCTGGTGGACGTAGATATCAAAGAGGGCCTCGAGATGAGAAAGACCATCAATCCACAGCAGTATCTAATTCTGGAGGCCATGACGACAGGCTAACATACATAAAAAACGAGCACGCTGCTGCGTGCTCGTTTTTTATGCCTTTGGATGGTATTTATGATAAACACTCTTGAGATTCTGCTTGACCAGCTGTGCATAGACCTGCGTAGATGAGATATCACTGTGTCCCAGCATTTCCTGAATGGAGCGAAGATCCGCCCCATTTTCCAGCAAATGGGCCGCAAAGCTGTGCCGCAGCGTGTGGGGCGTAATATCCTTTTTGATACGCGCCTTTTCCTGATAGTATTTGATGATCTTCCAAAACCCTTGTCTAGACATCCGTTCGCCGTTCAGATTGACAAACAAAGAGGGCTCCGTAGGCACCGCAATCAAATTTGGTCTGATGTTGTTGATGTATTCCGCAAGAGATCTTACCGCAGCAGGATAGAGCGGAATAATTCGCGTCTTGCTGCCGTTCTTACAGCGCAGAAACTCACCGGACAGGCTGACATCGTCGTTATTCAGTGAGATCAACTCGCTGACACGGATACCGGTGGCATAGAGCAGCTCCAGCATTGCCTTATCGCGAAAGCCCTTCGGGTCAACGCAGCGGGGTTGCTGCAACAGCAAGTCCACTTCTTCACCGGTCAAAATTTGAGGGAGCTTCTTAGCGGTCTTTTCCACATGAATGTTTTCCACAGGACAGGATGCCACCGCGCCGATCGACATGAGATAGTGATAAAAGCTGCGCAGAGAGGCCAGCGAGCGGGAAACCGTTGCAGGCGACTTCCCCGCATCAGTCAGATGCTGCACATAGCCGCTCAGGTCTGACTGCGTGATGCGAAGCAGTGTCTTTCGAAGCGTATGATCCGCATACTCCGTAAACTGACGAATATCCCGCAGATAAGACGCGACGGTATTGTCGGATGCACGCTTCATGTTCAATAAATAGCTCTCATAAGAGGCAATGAAGTCCACCATACCGACATCCTTTCACATCAACATACGCTAAAGCAAAGATACTTCATCCATGCACACAGTAGCGTGGAAAACAACAACAAGAACAGTCCGGAGGCCAACTGTCTGCTCCGCTCTCTAGACGGGCTGAGACGCAGCGCCCAGAATCCGAACAGCGGCAGTGTTCTGCAAAGTACGACAGCAGCCACAGAAAGCGATGCGCCGGATTGACACATACAGGAGAAAAATCCGTTCACAAAGCCAGACAGCAGAAACGCCGGCATCCAAAAAAGAATGGAGACAGAACTGGCCAACAGGCAAAAATATGGCATCACAAGAATCAATTCAACGAACCAAAGACTCCAAAAATCGGTAGAAAACGTTACGCCGGCCAACGGACGGATGAGCGAACCATGCAAAAGAATGGCCGTCAGGACGCCAAGAAGATAAATTGGAAGCGAACTGAATAAATATTCAGTGCTGCTTCGCCGGACAGACACGCTTCGTGGTGACACGGCCTGTGACGCAGTAGGCAAACTGTTATTTATTGTTTCTGAATTGTGATTTAATAGAAAATTATTGTTACCTTCCATGATTTCATTCATCCTAGCTAATATACTTGAAAACTTCTGATTTTTCAAGGGCTTTTGCTGTTCTTTGCATTTTTTGTAGATTATGACAAAGATTTATGTAAACATAGTTATGTTAACTGTGTCAACTTGTCATCTCTGCCGCTTCGCTTGCTTCTGCAAAGCGCAAGATATGGTTCGAATTCAGTCCAATTATCACGATATCTTGTCTGCTCGTTTTTCATTCGTATTGGTGCAAATTTTGTTGATTTTCGTCAATTTGACAAAACTTACAAAATTTACTATTTTAGTAGCGGTGCTTCTTCTTTTGCAGTGATATTGCCGTCCCCGTTACCACAGCTGTGCAGACAACGGCAGCCAGAGTCGCAGTGAATTGATAATTTACGCCGCGAAAGCAGATACTGTGTGCGAGCATCAGAAGCAACAGCAGGATCCCGCCGGTTACGAGACAGGTTGGCAATTTTTTTTCCTTTCGACTTTTGACGGAAAACAGTGAAGCGGCGACCGTCCCCAGAACCAACGCAACTACCGATGTAACTTTCGCCATAGATTCCGGCAGCATGTTGCGTACCATCAGCGCGCCGAACAGCATACAAAGCAGCAAAATGAGCGCCGTCCCCAGCAACGCGCCGAGCAGTACAGCCGGAATTCGAACCCCGCGCTTATTTCTTTTCATGAACCATGCCCCCTTCCTGTCCTATCTCTATGCGGCGCCTGTCCGCGGTATGAAAAAAACAGAGGCTGCTGCAAAATTTGCAGCAGCCTCTGTTTTTTTATGTTACGGTAAATTATTCACGCTGTTTTGCCGTATTTCGATCAGGAAAAGATTTGGTTCAGATCGACATAGTCAAGACCCGACGCCTTTCCCTCAATGGTAATAGATATGTGTTGAATGCCGTCCAGTGATTTCAGCGAGTTGACAATCGACTGCACCGCAAGCGTCTGCGTTTCCTCCGTTTGCAGCGTATCCGCAAAGGAGGCGGAAAGATCCACTTCGCAGGTATTCCCCTCCTCCACGACGGAAAGCACCTTGGTGCCGGTCGGAACCGGGCTGGAAAACCCGTTCTTCTCGCCATATTCCAGCAGCGCCCGCAGTACGGTATCGGCGTCGCTTTCGTTGGCTGCGGACTTTAGACGCATGGGGAGCTCTGTCAGAACACGGTCGCGCTGCCGCAGGACATAGAGTGTTGCGTCGATCTCATTGAGTCCTGGACGAACCGGTCCGATGGCGTTCTCATCACGCTGATAGACCAAGCTCAGATCCATATGATAGTAGGTAGACAGCACTTCGCCCTCCACATAAAACTGCACGCGGTTGATCTCCTGAAATTCCGTCAGCGTGTCAACGATGGAGAGAATCGTCATCCGTTCCTCACTGTCGGTTTCCGGCCGATTTTGGAGAAAATCGGCGGAGAAATCCACAATGCAAAGGCCGTCTTCGATAGAGAGATCCAGAATTTCCGTATTCTCCGGCAGTGTAGTCCGCAGCGCCCCAGACTCCGGTGCCTGCCCGAGCAGCGAGATCGCGTAGGCAGCTTGTTCTTCCGTGGTTTCCAGCTTTGTTTTGACCTCCTGCGGAATCAGGTAGCGGCTGTCCGCGTCCGAATAGTAGATGTTCAGTGTGGTCTCCGCCAGCGCCAGACTGTTGTCGGTCAGCAGGATGTCCCCTTTCCGCAGTAAAATTGACTGTTTCCCGCCGAGAAGCTGGTTCTTTGCAGAGACCTCAACGCTGTCGACGTCTTCGAGTTGTGAGAATGTCAGGCCGATGCAGGAGAGTGCCAGCGACAGGTTCACACCGGTGAGGCTGGCGAATGAGCCGCTGAGCTGCAGCGACAGCAGACCATTTTCAAGGGAGTGGGAGCTGACAATGGTTCCCGTTGGGAACGGGGACACCAGCGTCTCGGTCCGTGGGCCGAGAAAGTACTCCGCCGCGAATTCATCAAAGCTCTCCCCTACCCCTGCAGCCTCGCTGCCAATCAATCCGTCCTCCGCAATGGTCGCTTCAGCAGTCTTGTAATAAAATTGCAGAGACGGCTCCTCCGTCTGCTGCGGCGTACAGCCGTGAAGCACGGAGAGCGCGGTCAGAAACGCCAGAAGAAGCGCAATTTTCTTCATTCTTCCTCCTCCTCCACGCCGAAATAGGGAAACACGAGGAGGAATCGGGAGCCCTGCGGCGCCCCAGGTTCCACTGAGATCGTGCCGTAATTGTGCTCCACCATGTCGTGAACGATAGAAAGCCCCAGCCCGGCGCCGCCCGCTTCCCGGGATCGCGCCTTGTCCACGCGGTAGAACCGTTCGAAAATATGCGATCTGGCTTCCTCGGGAATGCCGACGCCGGTATCCGACACCTCCAGCATGACGTCGTCGTTTTCGACCCGTGCCGTGACGTGAACTTCTCCGCCGTCTACATTATATTTAATAGCGTTTTCTACCAGATTAAATATAATTTGGTACATTTCGTCCTGTGTCGCAAGAACCGAACATTCCAGCCCCATGTGGGCGTCCATTTGGATTCCCCGCTGCTCCGCCAGCGGCATCAGCATGCGAAATACCTTTTCCACCGTGTATCCAAGGACGACCACTTCCCGTTCCGATTCCTCCTGCACACTGTCCATTCTGGTAAGCAGCAGCAGTTTTTGCGTCAAGCGGTTCAACCGTTCCGCCTCGCTGCAAATGTCGCTGACAAATTCCCGCTCGATTGCCGCATCCAGCTTGTTTTGCAGAATGGTCTCGGCCAACAGCTTGATGGAAGCCAGCGGCGTTTTCAGCTCGTGCGACGCGTCGGAGACAAATCGCCGCCGCGACGCCTCGGATTCCGCCAGCTTGTCGGTCAGCTTATCGAATTCGCCGGCCAGCATGGCCAACTCATCCTGCCCGCCCAGATTGATCTTATAGGTGTAATCGCCGGAACGGAGAATCGGAAAAGATTGCAGAATCGTCTGCATTCTGCGGGAAAAAACCAGGGAAAACAGAACTGCAAACAGAATCACCACGGTCTCCAGTACGGCGGAAATTTTGAACACCGTACTCTCCAGCAGCGCGATCAGGGCGCTCTGCTCTTGTTCGTAGTCCATCAGATAGACGGCTCCCACAGGCGTGTTGTAGTACATGACCGGCATGGCACAATAGCTGGTGACTGCGCCGCTCTCGTACCGGCAGTGAAAGACGTCGTTGCCGGAAAGCGCAGAGTAGACCTCCGGCAGCATGACCAGCTTTTCCTCGTCCTGGCTGTCGCTCAGATTGTCATAGAGGCACCAGCCCTCTTCATCGGTGACCAGCAGGCGTGTTGTGGTCACGTCGCCCAGCAGGCCGATCACCTGCGTCACGCTGTCCTTCGTCAGATATTCCATACCGGAAAGGGAGGAACTGATGAGCCTTGCCTTGTCCTGCATCGCCGTATAGTGGGATTTAAACAAAAGCTCCCGCGCGTTGACGGCAATATAAAGGTTGAGCACGATGAGCGCCACTGTGATGACCAGCACATAGCAAACGGCGTTAAATGCCTGCGAGCTGCTGGGCTGCAGCTTTTGCCGGATTTCATGCTTTGAAATAGTAGCCCACTCCCCACTTTGTCATGATATATTCGGGATTGGCAGGATCGCGTTCCAGCTTTTCGCGCAGCCGCCGGATATGCACATCCACAGTCCTGATATCGCTTCTGTATTCATAGCTCCAGATGGTATCCAACAGCGCCTCTCTGGAATAAACACGGTTCGGGTATTTCATCAGAAGCTCGACGAGGTCAAACTCCTTGGCGGTCAGATCGACCACCGCACCGTCCTTGTAAGCGTTGCGCTGAGCGGAATCCACGGCAATGGGGCCATACTGAAGCCGATTGGTGTCCTCGTCCTCCTCGCGGCGCACATAGCGGCGCAACAGCGCACGGACGCGTGCCTTCAGCTCCAGAATGTTGAAGGGCTTGGTCAGGTAGTCGTCCGCACCGTGTTCAAAGCCCATGAGCTTGTCCATGTCGTCGGTCTTTGCGGTCAGCAGCAGAATGGGCACGTCGGAAAACTCCCGGATTTTCACACAGGCCTCCAGCCCGTCCATGACCGGCATCATCACATCGAGAACAATCGCCCTCACATCCGGGTCAGCGGCCAGCGCAACCGCCTCCTCGCCGTTGCAGCCGGTCACTACCTCATAGCCCTCATTTTGTAGGTTGAATCTGATCCCCTTTACCAGCAGGACCTCATCGTCGACAACCAGAATTTTCATGCCGTTACCTCACCGTAATCAAATTTTTCAGGTCCTCATATTTTGTTGCTCCGATACCGGAGACGTATAAAAGCTCTTCCGGCGACTGAAAGGCGCCATGCTCGTCGCGGTAGGCCAAAATCCGCAGCGCCAGCACCTCGCCGATCCCGGGCAGCTGTTCCAGCTCATCCGCGGTCGCTGCGTTCAAATTCAGCGGCTCTGCGACAGTTGATTCCGCGGCGGAGACTTCCGCAACGGTCGTCTCCGTTTCCCCGCCCACCGCAGACGTGACCGCATACGCAGCGATTTCCCGGGTCTCCGCCGCCTCCACCGTGGCGGAAGCGCTCACCGCTACTGTTCGCGAACCACGCCCCAAGAAAAAGCCGATGGTAAATATGAGAAAAAGCAGCGCGAGACCGGAGATCAGATATTCAACGCCAATCTTTTTCATTTCCGAAAAAACCGATCCTTTCTGCGTTGACATAATGCGTTTTTCCGCATATAATCGAATGCGTACAATGGTTATTTTGTATTATAACATAACTTGGAACTGAACGGCAATGCCGTTTCCTGATAAATGTGGAGAAACATAATGAAACGAGCTGGAATTCTGCTTTTGACCCTAACCCTGTCCTTTGCGCTGCTTCTGCAGCCTGTGTTCGCGGAAAGCGCCGCCGCACCGGAAACCACAGGTACCACTGCGGCCGGCGAAACGACGGAAAGCGTTACGGAAACTGCTGCCGAACAGGAGGCGCTGTACAACAAGGATACCGGATTTTCCGCCGTCGACGGCTTCTCCGTTGCCGGAACCTCCGCCATGCTGTTGGATCTGAATTCCGGCGTGATTCTCTATTCGCAGAATCCGGATCAGAAGGTTTATCCGGCGAGCTTGACGAAGATCATGACCTGCCTGATTGCCATTGAGAATGGGAATCTGACGGATACGGTCACCGTGACGGCGACCGCACTCGCCGGTTTGGACTCGGATGGCACCGTGGCGGAACTGAAGGTCGGCGAGCAAATGACGCTGAAGGACATGCTCTACTGTGCGTATGTCCCATCCGCCAACGAGGCCTGTAATGTGATAGCCGAACACATCGGCGGCTCCGTGGAAAACTTTGTCGCAATGATGAACGAGAAAGCAGCGGAATTGGGCTGCACTGGGACGCACTTTGCAAACGCCCATGGTCTGCACGATGAAAACCACTACTCCACAGCCCGGGATCTGATTAAAATTGCCACGGCGGCGCTGCAGAACGATACCTTCCGGGAGCTTTGCTATACGACGAAATATGAGGTCCCAGCCACCAATATGAGCGAGGCAAGAACGCTCTATACTACCAATTATCTGGTCAGTACCGACAAGTCCTACAAATACTATTACGAGAAAGCCAAGGGCGTCAAAACCGGCTACACCAGCGCCGCGGGGCGCTGCCTGATCTCGACCGCGGAGAGCGGCAATCTGCATTTGCTCTCCATTGTGACCGGCTGCGCGACCACGGAGGACGAAGACGGCGAATATACGCTGCACAGCTTCCCGGAGACAAAGTCGCTGTTTGAATATGGGTTTAACAATTTTGAGTATGTCACCGTCCTGTCACCCATGGTTCCCATTGCCGAGGTCCCGGTCAACGGCGGAGAAAGCAGTTCCGTGGTGGTCGCACCGGTCAGCGAGGCGTCCTTTGTTCTGCCGAAGGGCTATGAGACCGCAGACGTCACGACAACGCTCACGCTGACAGACGGCAGCTATGTGCAGGCACCTTTGAGCGCCGGCGATGTGATTGGCAGCGTTTCTGTTTTCTACAAAGGCGAGCTTCTGGGTAGCTCCGACATTGCGCCCATTACCGCCGTGGCAGCCGGAAGCTCCACCTTCCACGCGGAAGCGGATACAAGCGTAGCCCAGGAAACCGGGAAATCTGTTTCTTGGCCGCTGGTGCTGCTGGTTCTGGCCGCCCTGCTGCTTGGTGTATACTTCTTTAGCTATGTCTACCGGAATGTCACGCGGTCCAGGAAGAAGAGGAGGAAAAGATAAGCCATGGATTGGGAAATGCTATCGGGGCAATGTTCCCACTGTCAACGCTGTCGCCTCTCCGAGACCAGAACGCAGGCCGTATTCGGGGTTGGTCCCGCAAACACGCCGATTCTCTTTGTGGGCGAGGGCCCCGGTCGACAGGAAGACTTGCAGGGAGAACCATTTGTTGGCCCGGCTGGGCAGCTTCTGGACGAAATGCTTTCCATCATTGATCTCAGTCGCCAAAATTGCTATATCACGAACGTGGTCAAGTGTCGGCCGCCGCGCAACCGGGATCCGCTGCCGGAAGAAGAGGAAGCGTGTCTCCCCTTTCTGCGGATGCAATACCGACTGCTGCGGCCAAAGCTTGTGATCTGCCTTGGACGCATCGCCGCCGCCAGCCTGATCCATGAGGATTATCATATCACAAGGGAGCACGGACAGTGGGTACAAAAGGGCAGTGTTTTCATGACCGCGATCTATCACCCCTCCGCCCTTCTCCGGGATCCGTCCAAACGCCCGGAGACCTTCCGCGATCTGCTGCTGATCCGGGACAAAATCCGCGAAGTCTGTCCGGATTTTTACCGGAACGAATGAAAATTGGCCTTTCCCTTCAAAAAAAGCACTGTCATTCTGAGACCAACAGTCCAAAAAATCTTTCCGAAATCGACAGAGAAATCAGAAAGATCCTTCGTTGGCGCTCAGAATGACAGTTTTTTTGGCCTGTTCGCAGGTTTGCTCAGGCACTTGATTACATTGTGGTATAGACGGCTTCCTCACAGGCGGGGCGTTCCAGCAGCTCTGGATTCTCCAGCAGATGGCGAAGCAGCTTCACCGTTTTGGAATAATAGTAGCCATCGGCAATCCGCTCGTCGATGGTGAGCCCGAGATCGATGCTGTTTTTCATCGTCGCATTGCCGTCATCGTCGTAAAATGGGCGCTTTTTAATCGCCCCAATGGCGACAAATACCGAATTGGTTCCCCAATTGGTCAGATGGTGATACCCGCTGTGCAGCTTGATAGAGCCGAGGTTGGTCAATACAATCGAAGAATAGTATGGGTCTGTCGCGATTAAAAAGTTTGGAACCTTGCCGTGCACATCCAGCCGCGTGATAATCCAGACCAAAAATTTAGACAAAAACCGCGGCATCCTGTTGAGTACATCCATGCTGTCGGAGGAACTGTCCCCTTTTCCGCTGCGGCAGTCGATTACTTGCCGATAAATGTCCTGATGGATGGTTTCCAGTGTTGTTTTCTCGGTGGCATGGACAAACGCCAGTCCCTCTTGCGCCTCGTCGGAAAACTGCTTTTTGACCACGAAGGAGGCGCTGACCTCATTGCGCTGATACATATTTTTGTTTGCGATGAACCGGTTCATTTTTGGCCGCAGCGTGATCGTCTTGATCATAGCGGCAACGATCAAATGGAACACGGTGTATTGGAATTCCGGATTTTCCACGTTTCGCTTTGCCAGATAGGCGTCCGCGTTTGTGAGGTCAATCCGTTCGGATAGAAAGGCCTCGTTGTCGCAGCGGTTTGGATAGATCAGCGGCACGATGAAGTGCATCCCGTCCAAATCACGCAGCAAGTATCCGTCTTTTCGGTCGCCCATACGGCGTTTCCTTTTCTCTGCTTCCATGTGTCCTCCTACTACTCTCTCTTTTTCCGTTCATAATTTTGGATTGTTTCAATGATGGTGCTGTGCTCTCCCTTCCGCAGCGCAGGGAACGCCGCGATCAGGCGATTATGGACGTAGTTTTTCTGCCCGACCAGCCTTCCATATCGAAGCCGCAGGGCTTCAATTTCCTGATGGTATTTTTCGTCCAGCTCTTCCCGGCCTCTCTCCCCTTTTGCTTTCAAATTCAGCGTATTTCCGGACAGGTTCTCACCGAGCCTGTCCGATGCGACGCGAATCCGCCGCTCCAGCTCGTCAATTGCGCAGATGCGTTTTGGCAGCTTCAGCGCCTCAATCATGGTAACCAGGATGTCCGCCAGAAAAACAGCGTAAAATACGGATACCAGAACAATACCGATTCCCGTTGGGATTTTTATCATCAGATCCGCCACAGCCGGATGCACCAGCTTCAGAATAAACACGCAGGCCAAACCCCAGAGCAGGGAAAATTTCAGGCAGACATAGCCGCAAAGATTAAATGGGTTGCTCCGGTAATCCCAGAGCCGGACCTTCAGTATTTTTTCGCCGAGGAAGCCGACCAGAAACTCGACCGCCGAAGTAAGAATGGCGGAACCGAGAAACAAAAGCGGAAGATTGTGTTCCAGCGGCCGCAGCAGCAGAGCAACCATCAAAATTCCGTAGCCGTAGATGGGGCAGACCGGCCCGTTGAGAAATCCACGGTTTACAAATTTCCCATAGGTAGCGGCGGCAAAGACCACCTCGGAGCACCAGCCCAGAAACGAATAGAGCAAAAACAGCAGCATGAGCTGCAGGAAAGACGGCGTCAACTCTCTTCCCTCAGCATGTCAGACCATCCCGGCCAGATGGAAGCAGCAAAGGAATAACACCGGTGTCGCTGTACCGAGCAAGAGCTGGCTCCAGGTGTGCCGACGCAAAACAAGTGAGGACCAATAGACCAGCGGTAAGACCAGCAGCGCGGGCCAATATCCCCATCCAAGCATCAGACACAGCGCCACAGCGGGCCCCGCGACGCCGCACGCGTGACCGCTCGCGAGCAGCTTTGGAAACCGCGAGGTCGCGGCGATGACCACGACGGACCCGATATATGTGATGTACAGTGACAGTTCGGGCGACGTGACCTTTGCGGCAATACAGAGGCCCAGCAGCGCGGCGTAGCCGACCAGGGAAAAATAGACTGCCAACATCCGCTGCTTTTTCCGGCCGGTTTTTGCAATCCAGGAGACGGGGTAGGCCAAAAGCGGGAAAAAGGAAAGACAGCCCAGCGCGTACCAATAGTGAAAGGGCGCGGCATAAATGCCCGGCGCGTTCCGCAGCAGCAGCGTCAGCACCGCAAACGCGGCAATCGGCGCAACCGTCACAACGCGGATAATTTTTGCAAGCTTTTCTTTCATGGATGCCTCCCATACAGGCCGGATATCCGGCGGAATTTGAATCGCCGGTCCACACCGCGGCTCTTCTGTGGGATTATCATAAAACCTACCGGTTTTTTTGTCAACCTCGGAATGCCCATCCAGGTGTGAGAACTTGCAAATGACCAATTCTACGAATTCGGGAGGCGTTCTACAACCCCGTGCTTGACTTGGCAATCAGATAATTTCAGAAAAATTGACGGAACGGCACATTCAGACGTATTACTAGTGAAGGGAGAGATGAAAGGAATGCGACAGACATCAGCACGGCTGGCTGATGAGATCGAAGCTGTGGTTCAAGCCTACGGCAACATGCTGTTTCGGATCTGTCTTGTCATGCTTGGCAACGAAAGCGACGCCGAGGACGCGGTACAGGACACGTTCCTGAAGCTCCTGCAAAAAGCGCCTGCCTTTGCCAGCGCCGAGCACCAAAAGGCATGGCTCATCAAGGTCGCCACGAATCGTTGCCGGGACGTCCGGCGATTTCGCTCCAGACGCCCGCAGATCAATCTGACCGATCTGCAGATGCTTGTATCCGATCCGGAGAGCTGCGGGATCATCGAAGCGCTCATGGCGCTGCCGGAACGGTTCCGGATCGTCCTGACGCTCTACTACGTGGAGGAATACAGCATGGAGAAAATCGCATCCGTGATTGGCAAAACCACCTCTGCGGTCAAAATGCGGCTGCAAAAGGGCCGCAGACTGCTGGAGGAAGAATACCGAAAGGAGGAATGACGGAAATGAAGGATCAGACATTGAGGGATTCCGTCCGCAAAATTGAGATGCCGGACGATATGCGGCGACGTATGGTGCGGCGCATCGCGGCCGCCTCCCGGAAAGGCCGACCGGCAGCTCCTTGGAGCAAACCCCTTGCCGCGCTGCTTGCCGTCGCGCTTTGCCTCACGCTGACGGTCCCGGTTCTTGCGGCCACGGTGGATCCGGCTTATGCGCTGCTCTATCAGGTCTCCCCCGCGCTCGCGCAGATGTTCCGGCCCGTCCGGGAGTCGGACGAGAATCAGGGAATTCGAATGGAGGTCGTCTCCGCGCACATCTACGACAGCACGGCGGAAATTTATATCACCATGCAGGATTTGACTGGCGACCGGATTGACGGGACAACCGATCTGTACGACAGCTACTCCATCAACCGCCCCTTCGACAGCTCCGCGTCCTGCCAGCGCGTCGCCTATGACGAAAGCACAAAGACCGTCACCTTTCTCGTTACGATCACGCAGTGGGGCACGCAGGCGATTGACGGCGACAAGATCACCTTTTCTGTGCGGGAGTTTCTGAGCCATAAAACGCACGCCGCGGGCGTAACAATTCCCGTCGATCTGACCGGATCGGCCACCGCCACGCAAACGGTGAATCCATTCGGATACGGCGGAAACTTCCCGCTGAGCCACGAGGCACTGGTTCTCGTGCCCGGCGAGGCGGTCACGGATTCGCCTGCAGACGGAATTGACGTGACGGCAATCGGCTTTATCGGCGATCAGCTCCATGTCCAGATTGCGCTGCAAAACCGTCTGGAAACCGACAATCATGGCTTTTTGTATCTGTTGGATCAAGATGGGACGCGGATCGACAGCAGCGGCAATGTCTACTTCACAAGCCGAAGCGAACAGGCGGACGGAACGGATTACTGCGAGTATGTTTTTGATGTTCCGCGGGCGGAGATCGGGAATTACACCCTGTATGGAGATTTTATTTCAGCCGGAATGCGGACGACAGGAAATTGGAGCGTTACGTTTCCCTTGGAATCTACATCATACGGATAAACGGATACGCCGCAAAATGATACATTTTGCGGCGTATCCGTTTGCTCGATCTTATTCAATGGCCAGGCGCTTTTTCTCAGCAGGGATTTCCTTCAGTTTCGGCATCGTGAGCGTCAATACGCCGTTGTCAAAAGACGCCTTCATGTGGTCGGCGTCCACGCCGCTCGTGTCGAAGCTTCTTTCATAGGAGCCGAAGGAACGTTCACAGCGGACGTAATCTCCCTTCTTGTCCTTGTCCTCAAACTCGGAATGCCGCTCGGCATGGATGGTCACATAGCCGTCCTCCACATCGATGGCGATATCCTCTTTCTTGAAGCCGGGCAAGTCAGCCTCCAACTGGTAGGCGTCGCCGGCATCCTTAATGTCGGCCTTAAGGGCGCCAAAGGCGTTGTCGCCGAAGAAGCCGCGTTCCAACGCTTCCAAATCGCGGAACGGATTGTAGGGATTCAGCTGGTTATTTCTGCGGGTGTAAGGTGTCAGGAACATCATAAAAGCCTCCATTCAAATGGTGGGAAGCAATTTCTCAATCACTTCCTGTTTCTTTTTCTTTACATTTTGAGTATATCTCCGATTTATGAACAATTATGCTTCCTTCTTTGAACAAACCGTTAACTTTAGCACTCTTCTGAAAAGAGTGCTAAAGTATGTGCCCCCGCAAACTGTTGTTTGCGGGGGCGCAGACAATTATGGTACGGGGGTATCCGGTGGCGGATCGGCGTTCGGCTCCGCGACACGCGGGACCAGATTGTCGATCAGCTTGTTTTTCGCGTGTTTTCGGGCGCTGAAATAGCCGATCAGGCTGAAGATCAGTGCGCCGATGAAGTTTACGAAGAGGTCCTCCATGGTATCGTACAGCCCAATGTCGAGATAGCCTCCGAGGCCAAGACTTTGACCGTTTACAGACAGATCCGTAATGTTTTTGATGGTGACCGGGATATTGGAGTTGGTTCCGTCCAGCATGACACTGGAAATCGTATGCAGAACGGTATCCTTTTGCATATCCAGCAGGAACAACCGATCCATGGAGAACTCAAAAAACTCCCACAGTACGCCTATGGTCATTGAAAAGCAAAAGGCCACCAGCGACAGATAGAGCGGAGACAGATGAATCTGAAATCGTTCGTTGCGATTCAAAATATCGACCAACGAATAGCCGACTGCGGCGCAGAGAAAGCCCCACACGGTGTGCAGCAGCGTGTCCCAATGTTCATAGTGAATGTAATAGCACTGCAGCTCACCCAGGATCTCAGCAGCAAAAATGAACACCAGAATGATGATCTGCAGCGTGGACGGAAACTCAATTCCAAAGTTTTGCTGCACCAGCGTCGGCAGCAAAAATAGCACCAACACCAGCAGGCAGAGGAATGCGTGGTCATATTCTCCGCGGACACAGGCCATGACCAGGGAAAAAACAACGATGCCGCGCAAAACGAGATAGACGGCAAAGACCGACCTATGTCTCTTGATCTCCCGCTCCAGCAGGTGAATTTTTCTGGGAAACGATCGTTTCTTTTGTTTCATGCCGGAGGTCCTTTCTTCTGACAATACGCATCAGGACCCAAATTGGGAGACAGAGCGCCATCGCACCGAAAATGTCCAGCGCGGAATGCTGCTTGATAAACACGGTGGAGCAGGTAATGAAAAGCGACAGCAGAATCGCGGGAATCCGCAGTTTTTTAAGCTGCGCGCTGTCGAAGTAGGCGAAAATCGCGGCAAGGCATCCCACCACATGGACGCTGGGGAAGACGTTCGTATTGGTATCCGCGCTGTAGATCATGGAAACCAGGAAGGTAAACACATTGTGATGCGTAAATACCACGGGCCGCATGTCCTGGCCGTTGGGGAAAAAGGCGCAGATCAGTGTGCTGAGCGTAAATCCAATGGCGATGAACTGCATATACCGTCGGAACGCGGGACCGTCGCGCAGCAGCAGGTAAATGCCGGTCCCGGCCAACAGTGGAAACCAGGCGTAGTAGGCCAGTACAAAGCCCTCCAGAAACGGAATCTTGTCGTCCAGTGGAATCCAGGACACCCAATAGCCCCCCGAGCCGTCGACGAAGTGCTCGACGGTAAAAAAGCCAATCAGATAGATCGGCAGGTACAGCGCCCACCAGGCGTGGGGATTGTCCCGCAAAAACTTTCGCAGGTCCGCTGAGAAAGACCGTTTCATGAAGTAACCATCCTTTGTGCTGTCATTCATAAAAATGCTTGCGGACCGCAGTGCTCGCAGCCCGCAAACTACCGGTTGATAGTATACCATTTTCTCCCTTGAAATGCAATCATTTCAGCGGCAGCCGCGGTGTTTCTGCCCGAACGCAGCCCATGCGCGGAAGCCTTTTTTGCAGCTGGCCGGTCAGCGGCAGCAACAGGGAGACGGTCAGCGCGTTAAAGAGAGAATGGGCCGCGGCGATGCGGACCGGCGTGGCCGGAATTTCGGGAATCAGCGGGTACAGCGGCAACAGCAGCACGGCGCCGGCGACATTGATCAGCAGCTGCAAAACAGCGACCTGCTTCCCTTCCCTGCCCTGGAGTGTTGCCGCCAGCAGTCCAGTGGCACAGGTACCGATGTTGGCGCCCACGATGACCGCGGCCGCGACGCGCATGGACACTCCACCGACGGACTGCAACGCGCCGATGGTCACGGCGGAGCTCTGGATGACTGCGGTCAGTAATAGTCCGCTGAGAAAGCCTTCAAGCGGTCCGCGCAGCAGCAGGGAGACGCTGCGCAGCGGCACGGCGGCGTCCTGTAGCAACTCCAGTCCCAGCAGCACCAGGGAAAAGCCGAGCAGCGCTTCCGAAAGCGGCTTTTTCACTTTGCAGAGCAGGAGCGCAAAAAACGCCGGAATCAGTCCAACCCACTGTAACCGGATTCTCTCCAGCGTGGAGAGCAGCCAGACGGTCCCCGTAGTACCGAGATTGGAGCCAAGCAGAATGGGAAAACAGTCGGCCGCGGTCAAAAGTCCCGCGGAGGCCATGGAGACCAGCGCGGCGGTGACGGCGGAGGAGGACTGGACCGCCGCCGTCCAGGCAAGTCCGCTGAGAAAGCCGCCCGACGCGCTGACTGTGCCGGGACGAAACGTAACATAGCCGCCGAGGCCCATGCTGAGCCGCTCCATTCCCAACAGAAGGAACGCGAAGCCCCCCAGCAGATCGATAAAAAACTGCATAGTCCTTCCTCCCACACAAACGGGGCGGCGCCGCCGGATCGGTTCCGGCAGCGCCGCCTCTCCGTTTCATTGTAGTGGGAAGGCAGCCCGATTATTCACTGTGCGCGATGCGTCGGCGGCAGACCGCGATGGCGACGCCAATCCCGAACACGCCGTAGATACAGGTAATGAGGAACGGCTTTGCGAAGCCATCCATGTCCCCGGACAGCGCCGCGCGGCCCGCGTCGGTGGCGTTGGCAAATGGCAGCAAATAGGCGATTGTTTCAAACGCGCCGCCCACCAGCTTGAGGTCAAACCAAGCGCCGGACAGCCAGGCGGAGAGATTGGTCATCAGCGCACCGCAGATGCCGCCAACCTGCTTTTCCGTGAAGCAGCAGCCGCAGACCAGCCCGACAGCGAGGAAGAACAGCGCGGCGGGAAGCTGTACCACAATGGAAAGCAGAATGCGCGGGGTCCATGTAAGTCCGAGCGCCAGCGCGACCAGATAGGAGACGAGCATCTGACAGACAGCCATGGGCAGCAGCGGGAGCAGGTAGCCAAAAATGAAGTTGCCGCCGGTCATCGGCGACGAGCGCAGCCGCGCGATCAAACTGCCGCCGCGGTCCTTGGCGACCAACGTCGCGGAAAACAGGCTGATAAACGAGAGCCCGAACACCGTGATGCCAGGCGTCAGGGTACGCAGCTCAAACAGACTGACTGGAATGTTCTTTTGAATGGCGGTCATCAGAAGCAGCAGAATCACAGGAAAGCCGAGACCGAAGCCGAGGCTCAATGGGTCCCGCAGAATTTCCTTTGCGGTGCGGCGGGCAAAGACAAGCGTTCTCATATGTGAGCCCCCTCTCCGGTGGCCAGCGCTGCGAACGCGTCCTCGAAGTTTTTTGCGCCGGTGGCGGCCAGGAGCTCGGCCTCCGTGCCGAGGGCCTTGAGCCTGCCGCGATTCAGAATGGCAATCCGATCGCAGAGCGCCGTCGCCTCCTCCAGATAGTGCGTAGTCAGAATCAGCGTGACGCGGCCCTGGAGGCCGCGGATGACGGTCCAAAGCTCTCGCCTGGCCAGTACGTCGAGGCCGAGCGTCGGTTCATCCAAAAACAGAATTTTCGGCTCGGCGATCAGTGCCATGGCGATAGAAAGCCGCCTCTGCCAGCCGCCGGAGAGCTTTCCGGCCCGTTTTTTTGCAATCTCCTCCATGGAAAACTCCCGTATTTTTGCTTCCGCGTGCTGCCGGGCTTTCGTACGATCCGCGCCGTAAATTCCGGCGATCAACTCCAGATTTTCCAGCACCGTCAAATTGGGCGCGACTGCCGACTCCTGCGGGGAAACGGCGATCTGCGATTTGACCTGGCGCGGCTCGCGCGTGACGCTGTGGCCCAGCAGCAGGGCATCGCCCTCCGTCGGCGTCACGAGGCAGGACAGCATTTTAATCGTGGTCGTTTTCCCCGCTCCGTTGATGCCGAGCAGCGCCAGGCATTCGCCAGCGCCGACCGACAAATTCAGATGGTCCACCGCGGTGATATCCCGATACCGTTTGGTCAGGCCGCGGATTTCAATTCCCTCCAAGGTGATGTCTCCTTTCCAGTTCCGCGTTGATGCGGTCAATGTGCTTCTTGCTGGCTGCGTACTGCATTCCCCAGGTGATGCCGTAGGAGAGCAGAAGATTGCCCAGCATGATGAGGACGGAGCTGAGGCGCTGCGGCAGATAGCAGACCCATAAAAACGGCAGATAGACCGCTCCGGTCACGGCAAAGTGCGTCAGATACTGCCGCGGCGCGGTCCAGGTTTCCAGTTCAAAAAACTGGGACGACATGGCGAAGTCCGCGCCAATCAGCCCGACCCAGATCGTAAAGACCAGAACCGCCGTCCACTCTTTGCTGAAGTATGCTGCCATCTGCGGCATGACCGGGAAGTAAGCGCCGCCGCCCAGCGCAGCGGAGATGATCAGATTGACGGTAGTCCCAATCGTGACGCCGACGCAGAAACCGATAAAAAGCAGTCCCAGCATTCGTTTTTTCATGGCGGTATTCCTCACAATCCAAGCAATTCCCGTATTTTTTTGACGTATCGGCGCGAGGCGTAGGTCCGAATGCCACCGGAAAGCTCCACGCCGATGGTGCCCGCGAGCGAGATGTCCAGATGCCGGATGGCGGCGCTGTTGACGATCTCAGCATTGGAAATCCGCAGAAACCGCTGTGTGCCCAGCAGCGTATCCAGCTCATAGAGCCGCTGATGCAGTAAATAAAGCCCGTCCGCCGTCTGCGCATAGACCTTCCGGCTCTCGCCGTAGACGCGGATCAGCTCGGAAAATGGCAGCCGCGTCACGCGTTCGCCGGAGTAGCCGTTCAGAAAGCCGCCCAGCAGCAGTGCTTCCGCCTGTCGGACCTCTTCCGTTACGCGTTCTGTATAAATGACCGCTTCCGGTTCCTGCCGCGACGGCTCCACCATAATACTGACCTTCATACCATTCCTCCGTCCGCCCTAACTTACCGCAAAACCTGTATCCCCGCAAGGTTTTTTTCGCCAACGGTCGTTTTGGCGCGACCATCGGTAAAAAGCTGGGGCTTGCTGCGTTTGCAGCAAGCCCCAGAAACTTCAATCCACGCCCTCCAGGCACTCCTGAATGGTCGTCAGCATACCGCTGATCTGCGGTGTAATGACTTTGTTCTTGTGGTGCAAAAGCTGCATGTATTCATACATCTTGCAGTCCTCAATGGGTAAAATCACGATCTGTCCTCCGTCGACCCAGTTTTGAACGGCATAACGCGGCAAAACGGAGAGATACAAATTTTCCCGCAGGAGCCGGATGGCCGTATAGGTGCTCTCGAGCTCCAAAAACGGCGCGACGCCGATGTTTCGCCGGGCCAGTTCCGTGTCGAACAGATCGCGGTAGCTGTTCTTCGGCGGCATCAGAATGAAGTCCTCACCGGCCAGGTTCTCCAGATAGACTCTGGATTTACAGGCCAGCGGATGGTGGGGGTTGGCCACCAATACAATCTCCTCTTTTTTCTCAAACAGTTTGACCCACCGGCTATCCGCCAGCGGATGGTCCAAGGTCAAAATCAGATCGACGGTGTTGCGGTCCAACCGCTCCTTCAGTGCTTCGACGGATTCATCCACCAGAATGGCGTCGACCAGTGGAAATCTGCCGTGGAACAGCGGAATGATGCGGGAAAAAACGCCGGTCATCATGGACTCCACGGTGCCGACACAGACGCTGCCCTTCAGCGTATCATTTTTACAGGCAAATGCAGCGGCGCGTCCGGCAGCGGCCAGCACCTCGCTCGCATAGGTCATAAATTCGGTGCCATATTGGGTAATGACGATGTTTTTTCCGATCCGGTCAAACAGACGGACGCCCAGCTCGTTTTCCAACTGGCGGATCTGGACGGTAATGGCAGACTGGGAATAGCCGAGCTCCTCCGCCGCCTGGGAGAAATTCTGTAGCTCCGCAACCTTCATGAACGTAGTCAAATTCCGAAGTTCCATAGCAAAAAATCTCTTTCCGGGGTACCGTTTCCCCACCATTCGTGTTATGCTTATCATGTTTCTTACATTTTATAATAAAAATGCAGTGAAGTAAAGCACTATTTAAAGGAGAACGGCGATGGAAAGTCTCATGAACGTCGTAAAAAAGCGGATTCTCGCTGGAGAACCCGTAGAAATTTGTCAGATTTTAGAATCGGACGGCTCCTCCCCGCGCGGCGCCGGCGCCAAAATGGCCGTTTTTCAGGGCGGCAGCATCAGCGGAACCGTCGGCGGCGGCAGCGTGGAGTTGGAGACCATACGCCTTTCGCAGGAGCTTCTCAAAACCGGCGGTTCCCTGCTGCGGCGCTTTTATCTGTATCCAAACCGCGTCTCCGATCTCGGTATGATCTGCGGCGGCGAGGTTTTGATTCTGCTGCAATTTCTACCGGCCAATTCCCCTGCCGCGCTGGAATTCCTGACGTATCTGTGCGAGTCGGAGCAGCGCTGCTGCAACGCCTGGCTGATTCTGCTGCTGCGGGACGGCGCGCTTTGCGACTATGGGGTGTTTCATGACGAGGATGGATTCCGGTTTCTGAAAACCTGTGATGAGGCAAAACTCTGCCCCCTGCTACAAACCGTGCCCGTGCTGCAACAGGGCATGATTTCGGTCTATACGGAACCGATTTGCCGCCGTGGGGCGCTTTACCTGTTCGGCGGCGGCCATGTGGGGCAGGCGCTGGTACCGGTGCTGGCCCCGCTGGGATTCCGCGTCGTCGTGCTGGAGGACCGGCCGGCGCTTTCTGTACGCGAGCGGTTTCCGTTGGCGCACGATGTTCTTCTCTGCGACTTTTCCAATCTTTCCAAAGTCGTCACTGTGACGAAGGACGACTATTGCGTCGTCATGACGCCCGGCCACCAAAGCGACCGGTTGGTTCTCTCGCAGGTGCTGCGGACAGAAGCCCCCTATATTGGCTGCATCGGCAGTCGAAAGAAGATTGCAAAAACCAATGAGCTGCTTCAGGCGGAGGGCTTTTCCCAGGCCGACTGTGACCGGGTCCACTCCCCCATCGGGCTGCCCATCGGCGCGGTCACGCCGGAGGAGATCGCGATTTCCGTGGCGGCAGAGCTGATCGCATTCCGCGCGGGAAAAATCAGCTGAGAGAAAATTAGAATTAGGGAGAACCATTCGCCATGAATTCCTTTGGAAACATCCTGCTGTTTTCCTTTAACGCCATTGCGCCGCTTCTGGTGCTCATTTTGCTGGGCCTGCTGCTGCGAAAAATCGGTCTGCTATCCGACGGCTTTCTGAAATGCGGAAATAAACTTGTCTTTTATGTGCTGACTCCCGCACTGCTCTTTTGCAACATCTACAGCATGGAGAGCCTGTCCGATTTGAATTGGAGCGCTGTCCTTTTCAGCTTGGTTGTCGTCTTTGTGCTGTTCGGAATCGGCTGGGGTTTGTCATTTCTGACCAAAGACCCAAAGCAAAAAGGCGTTCTGATGCAATGTACTTTTCGCTCCAACAACGCGCTGATCGGATTGCCGCTGGCCGAGTCGCTGGTGGGATTGCAAAATCTCGGCGCAGTCTCGGCCATCTCCGCCTTTGCAATTCCGGAATTCAACGTTCTTGCGGTGATCGCGCTGAGTCTCTTTGTCGGCGCGGACGGAAGCCGCCCCACCACCAGAGAAGTCCTGCGGAAGGTCCTGAAAAATCCGCTGATTCTCGGCGTGGCGGCTGGACTCGGCGCGCTGGCGCTGCGCGCGGTGCTGCCGCTCCGGACGGATGGCACGGCGGTCTTTTCTCTGCAGCGGGACCTGAGCTTTCTCTATTCTGCCATCAGCCAACTGGCCCGCAGCGCGTCTCCCACGGCGCTGCTGCTGCTCGGCGGCGGCTTCCGCTTTTCCGCCATCCGCGGCGTCCGCCGCCAAATTGCCATCGGTACCGTGGCCAGACTGGTCATCGCGCCGCTGATCGGCGTTGGCAGCGCGGTGCTTCTCTCCGAGGTGCTGGGGTTGGTCCATTTCGACGCCCAGGTCTACGCGGCACTGGTCGCGCTGTTCGCCTCCCCGGTTGCGGTCAACAGCGCCATCATGGCGGAGGAGATGCACAACGACAGTCAGCTTGCCGGGCAATTGGTCGTATGGACCTCGATTTTTTCAATTTTCACACTGTTTTTTCTGATTGCCGCCCTGCGGATGCTGGGGCTGCTGTAAACAACCTGCCGCGAAATCCACCGTCGGTCGGATTTCGCGGCAGGTTGTTTTTTTCTAATCAGTCGCCGATGGCGGCGGTTTTATAGACGAACTTGACGGTGCCGTCCATATCGGAGGACAGCCCACTGTAGTTGTTGTAGGTACCCGCCACGTCGGCGATCGCGCGCAATCTCGTCACGAGCGTACCGAGGTCGCCAGCAAAGAGGTCTTGAATCTTCTGGATTCCCTCCTCGTTCAGCGTCTCCATGCCGTCCTTCAAGTCTCCCGCGCCGTCTTTCAATTGGCTGACGCCATCCACCAGTGCCGGAGCGCTGCTTTGCAGCGTGCCAATCCCGCTTTGCAGCTCCGCCATGCTGGCGGCCAGCTTTGCGGTACCTGCGTCGAGCTGCGTCACGGCGGAGGCCATGGTCTGCAGGTTCGCGGAGAGGCTGCCGGTACCGGCGGCCAGCTCACCAAGCTTACCGGAAAGCGTGGAAGCACCGCCCGCCAATGTATTGGAACCGGATGCCAGCGTGCCGACCCCGACGGCCAGTTGGGACGCGCCCGCTGCCGCCTGATCGACGCTCGCGGTATACGTCAGAACGCCCTGGTAGAACTGATGGTAGGCGTCCAGCTGTGCCTTGAGCGCGTCCACGGAGTTCTGCCCCGCCGCCGCCTGCGTGACTGCGGCCTGAATCTGGTTCTGTACCTCGGCCGAAGCCATGTTCGTGTCGATCAGCGTCTGCTTCTGCGCCGCCACCTGGCTTTCCACCGCGGAGGCCACGGCAGCGTCGATCTGGGCCGCCTGGTCAGCAGTGATTGCGCCGCCGGCCACCAACGCCTGATAATTCGCGTAGGTCATATCCAGACCGGCTCCGGCAAACGCGTCGCTCATACCTGGAATCTGCTGCAATACCGCTACATAAATTGCGGGTTCTTGCGCCTCCACGGCCAGCCGGATTGCCCCTTCGCTGGCGTTCACAGAGGCGGTCACGGTCTCGAGCGCCTTTTGGTAGGCCATCTGCCGCACCGTCGCCTCGCTCAGATTGCCGGAGACGCCGCTCAGAACCGCGGCATAGTTATCGATGGTCAGCGTGGGGACCGTCAGCCCGGCGGCCGCCAGCTCGGTATTCGCCGTGGAGAGCAGGGTGTCGAACACCTGCTTCGCGCCGCTGTTCACATCACCGCTCTTGGCGGAAATCTGTCCGAGTCCGCTGGATAGCTCCGTTGTTTTGGTGGAAAGCGTGCTCGCACCGGATGCCAACTCCCCGGTTTTTTCTGAGAGTGTGGACGCACCGTCGGCAAGCTGCCCCGCGGCCGAATCCACCGTGACCGCGCCCTGTGCCAGCAGCGCTGTGCTGCTGTCCAGGCGGACCATACTGGTGGAAAGCGTCTGTGCGCCGGACTTCAGCGCCTTGGCGCCGTCCGCCAGCTCATCCACGCCGTCGGTCAGCTCCCCGCACTTGCTCAGCAGCGTGTCCAACCCGTCGTACAATTCACTTGAGCCGTCCACAAGCGCCTCTGTGCCGTCGACCAGGTCCTGCATCTGGCTCTTGAGATCGTCAAAGGAGCTGACCCCGTCGAGCTGCAGGTGATCCATGGAAACCGGAATGGCCACTGACAGGGTCGTCATCAGTGAAAAGTCCGTCACATCGGCGGTAACCTCAACGCTGGAGGGAATTTCCAGATCCTCCGGGTCCACGTCCAGACTTTCCTGCAGGCCTGGCAGCGCAATGCCGATCACGGCGGTGTGGTTGGCATCGCTCAGGAGCTTCCCGTTTGTCACGGTGACATTGGAAAAGGAATCGGTATCCAGCAGCATACCCGTGGCCATGACGAAGGGGACGTAAACGGTCTGCTCTTCGCCGTCGATCTCCACGGTTTTCTGCTCATTGTTTTGATAGTCAAAGTGAATCTTGACCTTGCCGCTCTTTCCTTCCAGGTCCGCGGCGGAAATCGGCTGACCGTCCAGCTCGTAGGAAACCGTCACGTCCACCGGCAGCGCAGCGGTGGCGGTGCCCTGATAGTAGATGTCGCTGCCGTCGGCAGCCCAGCTCATGGCATTGCCCTGCCCGACGGTATAGGTCTCGTCGCCCTTGACGTTCTGCACATCAGAAAGGGTGCTTTCGTCCTCAATGGTTTCCTGTGATTCATTGTTTTGCAGCCAATCGCTGACGATAATCTGATTGACGCCGCCGTCCGCGTCCATCAGGACGTAGACCGTCTCATCCTTGGACGTCGTATCGCCAGCCTCGGTGGTGCGGAAAATAGAGGTAATATCGTCCTTCACCGTGTCCGTAGTTGTATCCTTTGCAGAGGCGCAGACTGTCAGGCTGAGCGAAACGCTCAGTGCCAGCAGCGCGGCCAGACCTTGTTTCAATTTCATTTGGTAAGAACCTCCTTTTTTAGGCCGAGACTGGTGCGGCGGATTACGCCGTCCAGCAGAATCAGCATGGCGGGAAGAATCAGAATCACGGAGAACATACTGACAATGGCGCCGCGGGCCAGCAGATCACACATGGAGCTGATCAGGCTGACATTTGAGTAAACGGCGACGCCGAATGTCGCAGCAAAAAAGCTGAGCGCGCTGACCAGAATGGACGGCATGGAGTAGCTGAGCGCATTCGTGACGGCCTCATGCTTCTCATGTCCCTGCTTGCGCTCGTCCTGATACCGCGTCGTCATCAGAATCGCATAATCCACCGTCGATCCCAGCTGAATCGTGCTGATACAGATCGGCGCAATAAACGGCATCTGGAAGCCTGTGTAATATGGAATGCCAAGGTTGATAAATACGGCAAACTCAATCAACGCAACCAGAATCACCGGCAGAGAGACAGAACGCAGGGTCAGCAGGATAATCAGAAATACAAAACCGATGGAGACCCAACTGACCACGGCAAAATCCTTGTCGGTGATCTCAATCAGGTCCTTGGTGCAGGGGCCTTCGCCGATCAGCATCCCGTTTTCGTCGTAGCGTTTGAGCACTTCGTTGATCTCATCGATCTGATCGTTACACGCATCCGTGGAGACAGCATAGGAAGAGTTAATCAAAATCAGTTGGTAATCGTCGCTCTTCAAGACCTTCAGAATGGATTCCGGAATCATTTCCTCCGGGACCGCACTGCCCACCACGGAGTTCAGGCCGAGGGCATAGGTTACGCCATCCACGCTTTCAATCTCCTTCAGCATGGAATCGGCGTCCTTGGCGGGAAGATCGGAACGGCAAAGGATCATATGCGTTGTAGAAATATCAAAATCGTCCTTGAGCTTGGTGTTGGCGATCAGAAACTGCATATCGTCCTCGGAGATGTTGTTCAGATCATCGCCGGTCAGGATATTGGTGAAATCATAATAGACCGGCGTATGGGCGTAGCCGATGGCGGCCGGCGTGATGATCAGCGCAAAGAGCACCAGAAATACCCAGTAGTGCTTGGTGATAAAATGGGCCGGCTTGGTCATATCGGGAATTAAGGAACGATGGCGCGTCTTTTCCAGCGCACGGTCGAAGAGCAGAATCAGCGCCGGCAGAATGGTTACGCTGCCGATCACGCCGAGCAGCACGCCCTTGGCCATGACAAGGCCGAGATCCATGCCCATTTTGTAGCTCATGAAGCACAGCGCAATAAATCCGGCAATCGTTGTCAGCGCGCTGCCGGAGACGGAAATAACCGTCTTTTGGATGGCCCGCGCCATGGCCTCCTTGATGTCCGGACAGCTCCGCTTTTCCGCGCAGTAGGCGTGCCAGAGGAAGATGGAGTAGTCCATGGTGACGGCCAGCTGCAGGACCGCAGCCAGCGCCTTGGTGATGTACGAGATCTCTCCCAGAAACAGGTTGGTGCCCATATTGTAGAGAATGGTGATCCCGATTCCGGCCAGAAACACCGGCGGCACCAGCCAGCTGTCGGTCAGCAGTTCCATAGCGGCCAACGCACAGAGCACCGCAATGGTCACATAGATCGGCTCCTCGCGCTCGCATAGGTTCTTGAGATCCGTAACCAGGGCAGAAATACCGGCGACAAAGCACTGCTTGCCTGCGATGGAGCGTATCTGCGAAATTGCGGCAATCGTCTCATCCGACGAGGAGGAACTGTCAAAAAATACAGCGATGAGCGTTGCGTTTCCGTCTGCGCTGTTGAATGCCTGATAGACGGAATCCGGCAGCATCTCCATGGGGACGGAGAGGTCGGAGAGGCTGTCATACCACAGCGCCGAGTCCACATGCGGCACCTCTTCAATCTGCTGCCGCAGAGCGGCGACGTCCTTTTCCTCCATATTTTCGACCACGATGAAGGAAAACGCACCCTTGCCGAATTCATCCAGCAGAATGTCCTGTCCCTTGACCGTGTCGATGTCGTCCGGCAGGTAGCTGAGCATGTCATAGTTGACTCTGGTACCGCGCATGGCGAATACGGAAGGAATCACCAGCAGAAGCGCGAGAATCAGGATCGGTATGCGCAGCTTTACGACTCCTTTTCCAAATTTGTACATGACGTTTGACTCCTTTCCGAGGGAATCCGAACGGTGATCAGCACCGTCAGGAGATTGAGCAATCCATCAGCCAGCAAGATCAGTCCGCTGAACAGCGTGCTCTGATTGCCGAGGCCCTCGCAGAGCAGCATCAGCAGGATACCGCCCGCCGTGCATCCGCCCGAGGCAGCGGCAAGCAGCGGCCACTGACGAATGCCGAACGCTTTCGCGTCCATGGCGGATTGCAGCTTAAAGCCGCAGTCCGTGACCACCAGCGCGCCGGCGATAAAGGGGAAAAAATTTTTCAGGTACGACGGATGCAGAATCATGGCCAGACCGGCCATGGCAACCAGAATGCCAAGCGACATATCGAACTGAAAAGCCAACTCATAGAGATCCCGCGCAAAGTAACTGATGCTTTTTGAGATGCCGACTAAAATCAAAACATAGCCGACAATCGTCCAGCATATCTCCCAATGTGTCCGCAAAAACAGCATCACCGCGATTCCGGTGATGCCCATCAGTCCGGCACAGATCACGGAGATCAGCCGGGCCGCTTTCACGCTCCGCATGGATTACACCTCCCTCTCTTCTTTGCGTCTCACTATACCGCGCGTCCGTCCGCGCCTCAACGAACAAAAAGGGCGGCGTGTGCATTTTTTGCACACGCCGCCCCATCTGGGCAAACGATATGGTTCAGACAACCAGGCGGCTACGCCTGTTCCGCGCTGATCTGCAGTGCCCGCTCAATGTTGTCGCCGAAAAGCACGCCGAGCCGCCGGACCGCTGCCGCCGGATCGGTTTTCGTACCGCCCTCCAGCCATTCAAAGACAATACCGGACAGGGCACTTTTATAAAACGAGGCAATCAGGCGGAGATCCTCCTCCCGAACCGTTCGCCCGCCGACCATTTCGTTGAGGTAGCGATCCATGACATCCGAGGCGGTACGGTCCACATACCGTATCAGCTCCAACCGATGCTCGGAATAAAAGAGGTGGTAGATTGCACGTTTGTTCTGCAGAATAAATTTCCCGGCAGCGATAAAACACTCCTCCAGGGTTCCGCCCGCCTGATAGTCCCGAATCGCTTTTTCCGTCTCCAGACGGAGAATATCCTCTACAACCGCATACAGGTCCTGATAATGATAGTAAAACGTCCGCCTCGCGATCTGACAATCGTCGATCACTTCTTTGACGGTGATCTTATCGAAAGGTTTTTCGGAGATCAGCCGGATAAAGGAGTTTCGAATTGCTTCCTGGGATAAATTGGCCATGCGCAGCCCCCTTTTCTGAAAATTATCGCAGCCTCTGCTGCCGGAGGAATTCATTCAATCCCAGTTTTCGCGGCAGAACCTTGGCCGCAAATACCGGAAAATATATTCGTAAGCCGTAGACGGAAATCTCCCGCCTGCTTTGATACAGGTCGTGCAGCGCCCTGCTGACAGCCTTGTTTCGAAGCTCCTCGCCCGGCGTGCGGGTGTCCCTGCACACGAAGGCCTTGGCACGGAGCAGACTGCGACGTATGACATGTCTGCAATCTTCGTACCTTCCCTCCTGCATTCCCTATCATACTAAAAAAGTGCAAAATAAGCAATTAGCTGTTACTACCTTTTCAAATGTGGTATAATCATAGCAGATCACGAAAGAGAAAGGAGTGATTTCAATGTCCGTGATTCCTGTAACGCAAAAAAATTATCAGGAAACCATCGTCCAGTCCGAAAAACCTGTCATGATCGACCTCTGGGCCTCGTGGTGCGGCCCCTGCAAGATGCTCTCCCCCATCGTGGAACAGCTTGCCGAGGATCATCCAGAATGGAAGGTCTGCAAGATCAACGTGGACGATGAGCCTCAGTTGGCGCAGCAGTTCCGCGTATCCGCCATCCCCACGCTGGTATTCCTGAAAAATGGCGAGATCACCGCCACCTCCGTCGGGTTCCGCTCCAAGGCGGAAATTGAGAATATGTTGTAAGGGCTCCCAGTACAGATGGAATCGGCCGCGGCTTGTCAACAGAATAACGAAGATCCCGCCCTCCGGTTTTGGCAGGCGGGATCTTCGTTATTCAATCAGCATGGCGTCGCCAAACGAAAAGAACCGATATCGGTTCTCCACGGCGATGCGGTAGGCATTCAGAATGTGTTCCCGCCCGGCAAAGGCGGAGACCAGCATGACAAGGGTGCTCTCCGGCAGGTGGAAATTGGTGACCAGGGCGTCCATGGCCTTGAATCGGTAACCGGGATAGATGAAAATATCCGTCCAGCCGCTTTTTTCCTCGAAATGGCCGGATTCCTCCGCGAAGGACTCCAGCGTCCGGCAGGACGTAGTGCCAACGCAGATGATCCGTCCGCCACGCGCCCTGGTCTGGTTCAGCAGGGCGGCAGTCTCCGCGGAGATCATACAGAATTCCGCGTGCATATGGTGCTCCGTCACCTCCTCCGCCTTGACGGGACGGAACGTGCCAAGCCCGACATGGAGCGTCACATAGGCAATGGAGACGCCGGCGGCTTTTATCTGTTCCAGCAGCTCTTTCGTAAAGTGCAGCCCGGCCGTCGGCGCGGCGGCGGAACCGGTCACCCGGGAGTAGACGGTCTGGTACCGTTCCCCATCCTCCAGCTCCTCCTTGATGTAGGGCGGCAGCGGCATCTTTCCCAGCCGCTCCAGCACCTCGAGAAAAATCCCCTGATAGTGGAACTGAACCAGATGCCCGCCTTCCCCGAGCTCCTGCGTCACCGTGGCGGTCAATTCACCGCCGCCGAAGGACAGCTCGGTGCCGAGTTTGGTCTTACGGCCCGGTTTGGTCAGGCATTCCCAAACGCCGTCTCCCTTGTCCCGGAGCAGCAGCACCTCTACCGCGCCGCCGGTCGGGACCCGGTGGCCCAGCAGCCGCGCGGGAAGCACGCGGGAATCGTTGAGCACCAGGCAGTCGCCGGGGCGCAGGAACTGCGGCAGCTCAAAAAAATGGCGGTGCTCCACTTCCCCGCTCTTCCGGTTCAGCACCAGCAGTCGGGAAGCGTCCCGCCGCTCCAATGGGGTCTGCGCAATCAACTCAGGCGGCAATTCATAGTAAAAATCGTGTGTTTTCAATCTGGGTTCCCTCTTTTCGCAATCACAGGCATTATTATAATACAGATCCTCGCCTGTTTGCAACCGCAATTTCGTCAGAGTCAACATTCCGGTGCCTTCTTCATAGCATGGGGCAACAGAAAGGAGCCTTCTGCCATGAAAATGCCAGTATTTCAGGGAACCTGTACCGCTCTCATCACGCCGTTTACCGAAGACGGCGTTAACTATTCTGCACTCGAGCAGCTTCTCGAGCAGCAAATCGCGGCGGGCGTAGACGCAGTTGTACTCTGCGGCACCACCGGCGAAGCCTCCGCTATGACCGCAGAGGAGCAGATCGGCGTGATCCGCCACGGTGCCCAGTACATCGACGGTCGGATGACGGTGATCGCCGGTACCGGCAGCAACTGCACCGCTCACGCGGTCGCGCTCAGCGAGGCGGCAGAAAAAGCGGGCGCCGACGCCGTGCTGATCGTAACGCCTTACTATAATAAGGCCACGGAACGCGGCCTGATCCTGCACTATACGGCCATTGCCGACGCAATCTCCATTCCCGTTATCGCCTACAATGTCCCCTCACGCACCGGCGTCAACATGTCCCTGCACGTCTACGAAGAGCTGAGCTGCCACCCGAACATTAATGGCGTCAAGGAGGCCTCCGGTGACATTGCCAAGATAGCGCGCACCATCGGCCGACTGGACGGCAGATTCTACGTCTGGTCCGGCAATGACGACCAGAATGTTCCGATTCTTTCGCTCGGCGGCCAGGGCGTGATCTCCGTACTCTCCAACGTCAGCCCGGACGGCGTCTGCGCCATGGTCAAGGCCGCGCTGGGCGGCGACTATGCACAGGCGGCGCGGCTGCAGCGGGATTACATGCCGCTGATCGACGCCCTGTTCAGCGAAGTCAACCCAATTCCGGTCAAAACAGCCATGAATCTGCTGGGCTTCGACGCCGGACTCCCCCGCCTTCCCCTCTGCGGCATGGAGCCGGAGCATGTGCAGCAGCTCAAGACCGTTCTTGGTCTTCTTTGACCAAGGGGACCTGCCGCGAGACGGTGTGTCCGGCGCGTTCCCTGCCGAACCTTGCGCCAAAACGCGCACAACCGGCAGGGCCTGGCCCCGAAACGACCGCCATTCGCGGCAGGCCCCTTTGGGCAGCAAAATGAAACGCTTATTTTACCGCCTGAAACGCGGCATCCAGCGCGGCGATGAGGTCGTTTACATCCTCAATGCCGATGGAGAGGCGGATCGTGTTCGGCTTAATGCCCTGGGTCAGCAGTTCTTCCTCGGTGAGCTGGGAATGCGTCGTGCTTGCCGGATGGATGATCAGAGACTTCACGTCGGCCACGTTGGCAAGCAGCGAGAAGATCGGCAGATTGTCGCTGAATTTCTGCGCGGTCTTGCCGTCGCCCTTGATCTCAAAGGTAAAGATGGAGCCGCCGCCTTTTGGAAAATATTTCTTGTAAAGCGCATGGCTCGGATCGCTCTCCAGCGAAGGATGATGCACGGCCTCCACCTGCGGGTGCTTGCTTAAATATTCGACAATTTTCAGCGCATTCGACACGTGGCGTTCCACACGCAGCGACAGCGTTTCCAGCCCCTGCAGGAAAATAAACGCGTGGAACGGAGAGAGCGTTGCGCCGGTATCACGCAGCAAAATATCGCGGATGTAGGTCACGAAGGCAGCCGAGCCGGCAGCGTCCGCGAAAGAAATGCCGTGATAGCTGGGATTTGGTTCGGAAATCCAGGGGTATTTTCCAGAAGCTTTCCAGTCAAAGGTGCCGCCGTCCACGATGACGCCGCCGATGGCCGTCCCGTGGCCGCCGATGAACTTCGTCGCGGAATGCACCACAATATCCGCGCCGTACTCAATGGGCCGCACCAGATAGGGAGTCGCAAAGGTGGAGTCGACGACGAGCGGAATCCCATGGGCGTGGGCGATTTTTGCGACTGCCTCAATGTCGATGATGTTGGCGTTCGGATTGCCCAGCGTCTCAAGGAAGATCGCCTTGGTGTTCGGCTGAATGGCTGCTTCAAAGGAGCCTTCGATCTCCGGGTCTACGAAGGTAGCCGTGATGCCGGACGAGAGCGGCAGCGTGTGCGCCAGCAAGTTGTAGGTGCCGCCGTAGATCGTCTTGGAGGCAACAATATGCTCTCCGCTGCGCGCCAGAGCGCCGAACGTGTAGTGAATGGCCGCCGCGCCGGAAGCCGCGGCCAGCGCCGCAGTGCCGCCCTCCAGGGACGCAATTCGCTGCTCAAAGATATCCTGGGTCGGATTTGACAGTCTGCCGTAGATATTGCCGTCGTCCCGCAGGCTGAACCGGTCGGCCGCGTTCTGGCAATTTGGAAAGACGTACGAGGTCGAGGCATAGATCGGCACCGCTCTCGCGCCGGTGGCGGGGTCGGCCTGCTCCTGGCCGATGTGCAGCTGGCGGGTCTCAAAGCTCCAGGTTTTGGTGTCTCTGATATCTGACATGTTACTTACCTCCTGCGGATGTCCGCTGTCTTTTTTGATTGTATCTTATCAGTAAAGCGCAAAGACGGCTTCTGGTCCAATACGCTTTAAAAATACCCGGTATCGGTAAACTCTATGGCTGGAGTGGCATCCGGCCGCCCGGCTGCGTGTTGTTTCCCTCCTTCTGCGCGAATTCATAGGGCGTGACCTGATAGACGTAATAATTGAGCCAGTTGGAAAACAGCAGGTTCGCGTGCCCGCGCCACCGCATACAGGGCTTCTTCGCAGGGTCGTCAACCGGGAAATAGTGCTCCGGGATTTCCGGCGAGATCCCTTTTTTGACGTCGCGTTTGTACTCGGCGGCCAGCGTTCCGGCCTCATATTCCGGATGCCCATGGACGAAAACCCGCCGGCCGTCGTCGGATACCGCGAGATAAACGCCGGCCGCATCCGATTCAGCCAGAATGTGCAGTCCGGCAGCGCGCCGGACATCGGCGGTGTGCACCCCGGTATATCTTGAGTGCGGCACGCAGAACACGTCGTCGAAGCCGCGCGTCAGCTCGACCTGACGAACCAGCCGGTGATCATAAATACCGGAAAGCTTTTTTGGCAGCGCGTATTTTTTTATCCCATAGTGGTAGTACAGGCCTGCCTGCGCGCCCCAGCAGATATGCATGGTGGAAGTCACGTGGGTCTTGCTCCACTCCATGATCTGCGCCAGCTCGTCCCAGTAGTCCACCTGTTCATATGGGAGATTCTCTACCGGCGCGCCTGTGATAATCATGCCGTCGAAATAGCGCTCCCGCACCTTTGCAAACGGCACATAGTACTGCCGCAGATAGCTGGCCGAGATGTTCCGGTAACGGTGCGTACTCAGCCGAACAAACGTCACCTCGGTTTGCAGCGGCGAATTCGAGAGCAGCCGCAGCAGGCGCAGCTCGCTTGCCTCCTTCTCCGGCATAATATTCACGATGACGATTTGCAGTTGACGAATGTCCTGCGTCTCCGCGCGGTGCTCCGGCATAACGAAGATGCTTTCTTCTTCCAGCTTTTTCACAACCGGCATTTCTTCATTGACTCTGATCGGCATAATCCGTTCCTCCTGTCGTTTGTTGGAGATATGCTTTGATCTTCTGAATATATTGCGTTCCCATTTCGCTGAGCAGGCTGTTCAATCTGAAACATACCCGATTTCCATGGTGCTGTTGGAATTTCATTCGTCGGTTTTGAATGGAATCGCGGCACCGTTGGTTCCGTCCAGCTCCTCGCAGATGATGCCGAAACAGCGCGTGTAGCCGCCAAGACCGTTCATCCGATTCAGAATAGTCGCCCGCTCACAGGCCTTGATCGTCTGTGGGTATTCATTGGCGCTGAAATTTTCCTCGGCGAAGTAGAACGAACGGTTTCCGCCCTGCGAAAGGATCCAGTCTCAGAAATGGCGGTCACATAGCCAAGCTGCTGCAGCGTCATAGAAATACCCCTTTGCCAATCGTTGAACGCAAAAAAACGGGAGCCGCGGCCGCGGCTCCCGAACACTTTGTATCTCCGATTCCCAATATGCCCTGTCAGCGCATACGAAACCGGACGATACAGCCGTCTCCGAGCCGCACCGTCTGGAACATGCACATGATTCCGTTGTAAACAGAAATCGCAGTCATATTGAATCTCCAATTCTCAAGTTCAATTAAACTTGTAGCCATTATACTGAAATCGCCTTATCTTGTCAAGGCAGCTGCGCATCTTTTTCTCTGTAGATGTATTTTTTGTAAAAGCTAACAACAATGGCTGAAAAATTGGCTTGCGAATACAAAGAAGTGCTGAAATCTCAGCGGTTATGAGCATCCCTTTTCGTGTACCAAGGCAGCTCAATCCGATTCCGTTTCGTTTTTTTCGACCGCGCGCTGCATCGTCGAAGACAGTTAAAATCTTCCGGATGGCGAAATTTTATCTTTGCCGCCACTGCTCATAAAGCGGCGGAATGCCGCGCTTCCAGTCCGAAAATCCATGAGGCTGGCATGGTAACCGATTGTTCAATCCATAATGACCTCGCTGTATGAGACAAAAATGTTCGACAAATCTCTATGTGTGATGGCAACATCCAGCCTTGGCGTAAGCTGCGCTGCGACATCACTGAGATATTCGATGACTTGCACGGGGCAGCCAAGTTCCGCGCCGACAGTCTGCAAAGCCGCTGCAGCGGCCTTGCGGATGTGTTCTTTCTCTGCTCCTGACAGGGCCGCCAGAATTTCTTCCCGATCCTGTGCCGAGATACCAAGCGTACCCACAGGCTTTTTATTCAGCGCTCTGCCGATGGCGTTCACAAGCGGCTGTTCGCACAGATTGAGATAGTTGCTGCGATAATCTCCGCTGATGCTTTCCAGTACAGCGGATACGCCCGATTGGTCAAAGCGCCGCAGCAGATTGTTTTCCATCAGAAGCCGCTTCAGATATTCCGTGACATAGTCCACGCCCTCGAGAGATTCCGATACGGCGGACAGGAGCGGATAGTCGATGCTGCATGGAATCTGATGCGCAAAATAGTAGCAATCGTATTCCTTGAAAAACTGCCCGATGCCGATCAGCGTATCCCGGTAAAAATCATTTTCGAACCTCGGCGCGGTCAGGCAAGCTCTCTTCCAAAGCTGGCGCGCGGCCTCTTTTTCTGCCAAAATCACTGCCTGCCCACGCTGAACAAGCGTGTACAATTCGCCGGTCAAAAGCATCTGGCCGGACATCTGCCCATCGCCCAGCGCTTTTTTCAGCGTGTACCACAGCGACGCCATCAGCTCCTGCGCGCGTTCCATGGAGACCGAGGTGCTGTCTCCCATGGTATAGCGGGCGGTTTGCTCACCAAGCAGGGCCCACAGGTTCGGCATCAGTCGCCGCAAGTCATCCTGCGAGAACGGCACATCGGAAAAAGCCAGGGAGTATTCCGGGAATCCTTTCAAAACAGATCACCGGCTTCTGTTTCGTTATATGGATCCCAACCATCCCGTGCGTAGCGGCAGAGTTCTTCCAGAGACGTCCCGGTAAGATATTCTGCCGAGCCCTGCGCGCGTCCGTTGAATACCTGTACCATATAATCGATCAGCTCGTCGTCGGAAATGCGGTCCACCGATTCATTTTTGAAGTAGTAGAACGCGTCCTGTAGCTCAGCCAATATCGCCTCGTAGTTTTCCTGATCCAAAAACGGGGAATCACAAAACGCATAGACCAGTTTTGGCAGGACGCCGCCGCCGAATTCAACGCGTCCCGTATCCTGCAGGGCTTTCGCTCTGCAGGATACAAGCTCCTGGATTTCCGACTCGCTGAGAGCAAGCCCGTATTTTTCGCTGAATTGGTTGCAAATCCGCAGCTCCTGCATGGCGGAAGCAAGCTGCATTTGCCGCGGTGTCAAATCAAAGCTGTTTTCCATGTTATCGCCCCCTCCATACCATGATAGCCGCAATTCCGCAGATTACAAGAATTGTAATTTGGCCCGATTTGTGGTATAGTATTTACAGAGTTAAGGACCTGCTCCTGTTGAGCAGGTCCTTTTTTTAGATCCAAATCTCGTGCCCACGTCCAGATCCAAGCTCAAAGTGGTATTTTACGATGCCAAGATCAACACGGGAATAAAATCCGCCTGTCGTCTCCGCGTGAACGCGGTCGCCACTCAGCGTCAGAAGAAACTGCTGCTGATTGATCGCGGTCGGCGCCAGCATGGCCGCCTGCACGCCGCTTCGAAACCACTCCGGCATGGGAGCGTCCGCACGGCAGAGCTTTTCCATCGGCCTGTTTTTGTGGGGGACGCCGGGAGTAACGCCATATCCGACCGGGATCACACAAACGAGACTCTCGCCTTTTCTCGGCTTCTCAGGGCAATGATTCTTGTTATAGGTCGCCGCTACCCAGCAGGAATTCAGCCCAAGCTGCTGTGCCTTCAACACAACCCGTTCTCCGTAGTAGCCGATCCGCTCCTGCAGATCAGGCGATTTCTTCCCGATGAGAACAAAATAATTGCATACGCCTGAAAAGCTACCATAATGCGCCACAAACCCACTGAACGCGCCGGGTTCCTCTGTGACAAGCTTGATTTGCAGGTTTCCCTGCGCGCTGCAGCGCGCAGCCTCCTCCCGAAGGGCGATAAGCGCACCGCCCTCGATCCGCCTGTCGGTATACTTCCGCACGGCATGGCGCGCCATTATCGCTTCCTGAATTTCCATCATATCTCACCTCCAACAGGGTTCTCGGTCAGCCACTTGCTTTGAGAATGATTCCAGCGCCAGTAGACCACAGCCGCCACCCACGAGCGGGGAATGATCTTCCCGAAGAAGGAAAGCGCCTGATTGAGTCCGCCGGGAATGTAGGTCGCTTTTCCGGCAAGCGCCCGGTCGAGCGTTTTGCGGGCGACGATCTCCAGCGGATTTGTTGTTGCATCGCCCCAAAATCCCTGCGCTTCTATGGCCTGCACGACCTCGTCCTTCGTGACCAGCCCGCCGGGGCAAAGCGCCAGAACATTCGCATTCTGACTTTTTAGCTCCTGCCGCAGGGATGTCGCAAAGTCCAGCAGGAAACGCTTGGACGCGGCATAGGTTGCCTTGAGCGGCATGGGGAACATAGAAGCAAGGCTTGAAACGAAGACAATGGTGAAGCTCCCTCCTTGCCTGCGTCGTTCCAGGGTGGCATGGGTGATGCGCAGTGTGGCTTCATCGTTCAGGGATACGATTTTGACGACATTTTCCCGCTCGCGGCCTTGAAAACCGCCCTCGAAGTCCACACCCGCGATGTTCAGCAGCATGTCGAAGCGGATGCTGTTATTGTCGATCACGGCGAGCATTTCGTCTACGCTGTCACTGCTCGTAAGATCGCAGGCTCTTGTGGTAACGGTGACGCCAAATTGGCGCTCCAGCCCACGCTGGATACCGCGCAGCCCGTTTGCATTGACATCGGTCAGAAACAAATTCCATCCCCTGCGCCCGCATTCGTTGGCCAGCACCCGGCCAAGCCCTCCGGCCGCTCCGGTAATCATGACGTTCATGCGATTGCCCCCCTTTCGTTTCTCGCATATTGTACCTCGCATAGCCGCTCGCTGAGCGCGAACAGCCGGTCGGCGTTTTCACTGGTGACCTCTTTGCTGAACGGGTTCTCCTCCAGCAGATGGTAGTAAAGCCCCTGCAAAGTATGCGCCGGGTCGCACAGATAGGCGTAGGTCTGCGCCGGCACGGAAGGCTCGATGCCGCAGCGCTTGCGCAGCGTCCAGACGAGGCCCACAAGTCCCCCGGCCGCCTTGTTGCCGATGTCCGTATGCACCAGCCCCGGATCGACGACGTAGGCGTGAAGGCCGGAGGCAGCGTAACGGTCATTCAGTCCTTTGGCAAACAAAATATCGCAGAGCTTCGACTGCTTGTAGGCAGTCAGCGGATTGTAGCCCCGGCGCAGCATCACATCGTTCCAATGGACCCGGATTCCTTTGTGCGATTCGCTGCCCGTCATGATAACGCGGCCATTTGCCTTTTGCAGCAGCGGCAACAGCTCATACGTGAGCAAAAAACCCGCGAGATAGTTTAACGCAAATTGCTGTTCATAGCCCTCATCCGTGGTCATGTACCAATTTCTGGCGCAGCCCGCGTTGTTGATGAGCGCGTACAGCTCGCCGCCGCAATTCAGACAAAGATACGTTGTCAGTTCTTCGGCTACGCGGAGAATCTCACGCTGCTGCATCAGGTCCGCAATAAAGAAGGTGATCTTTGCGTCTGGATTTTCGGTCAGCAGGTTCTCTTTGGCTCGCGTACAGTTTTTCTCACTGTGGCCGATCCCAAGAATACGGAAGCCCTGCCGGGCCAATATGCGAGCGGTCTCCAGTCCAATGCCGGAGGTGGCGCCGGTTATTACAATGGTATTCATAGTGCTCCTTTCAACAGATGATCCAATTCGATCTTTTATGCATAATCCATTCCGGCATAAAAGTCACTCCTTGAAGACAGGAAACGTAACGTCATACGGGGGGCAGGAGGGATAGGCAGGCTACCGCGATCATGCCATGCAGAGCCGCGTCGCCTCAATTCTGAAACGTGTAGCCGAACCACCCCCAGGCATGCCAGAAGCCCAGCGCCTGCGCGGAAAGCATGGATACGATCATGCCAAGCACAAAGCAAATGGCAAATGCGGCCAGTGATATCAGCGCAAACTGTCGGAGCGTGCGTCTCCTTTTTGCGGGGAGTTGGGGATATGTGGGAATGGGCGGCAAAACAGGCCTACCCGAGGCGGAAGCCATCGCGTTTTGGTTGAATCTGGCGAAGGCGCGTATGAGCTGACGCAGATACGCCGCAAAGTAAATGCAGCCGACAGCGGAAAGAATTGTAAGCGCCGCGCAGCTCAGGCCGAAGATGACGCCGCACCAATACGGCATGGGCGGGATCAGCGCACGGTAATTGAGCCGACAGATCAAACACGCCGCGAGCGCCGCGAAACCAACCGTGGCGGCTGCCATGACGACCTCCCACGCCCACAGCAGCACCATGCAGATCGAGGCAAAAAAGTCGGTGAACATAAGCCCGATCACGGTCGTAAACTTACGCCCTCCCCGTTTCTCATTGGGCTTTTCATTTTCAAATTGAGAAGCGAGCTCGGAGGGCTTTCCCAGCTTTTTCGCGATCTCCTCTTCCGTAAAGCCGTCGGCCAGCTTAAACGCGAAATGCTCCACATACTCTCCGAGAATGTCCGTTGTGTCCTCGATCCCGTTCTTTTTTAATTCGCATTCCAACGCGGATAGAAATTCATTTTTTGTCATCATCATCGTCCTCCAACAAGGTCTCAATTGTCTTCACAAAGCTCATATACTCAGTCCGGTCGTTTTGATACGTCTTTTTCCCCGATTCCGTCAGAGAGTAATATTTGCGGGGCGGGCCGCCGCTTTCTTCCTGCAGGTAGGTCGTCAGCAGTCCGTCGCTTTTTAGCTTTCTCAGAATGGGATATACCGTGCCATCCGCGATTTCGATGTGGTTCGACAGATATTCGGATATTTCATAGCCGTAACAGTCACGCTTCTCCAGCAGCGATAGCACGCAGAGCTCCAGCACTCCCTTTTTATATTGTGAATTCACATACACCCTCCTTTGGCAATACTCAATATTTATCTTACTACTACAGTATATTCAGTAGTAGTTAATATGTCAATACTAATTATATCCTATTTGTGAAAAATATTTGTTGTGCAACGTCGTATCACGCAAAAGCTCAGCTGCACTTCATGCCAAAAATTGAATACCGTGCTGAATGCTCAGGTTTTTGATTGCACAGGTACACGGAATCAGCAAGGCAAGCACTTGTTGGCAAGATACAGATTCACCAGTTGTGTTGCCATAATTTCTTTGGTCCCTTTTGCACAACTTTTTACTTGACGCGCGCATACTAATTGTTATTTATAATTTTTCTCTTGACTTTTTATACAACGAAGTGTAGATTGAAATTATAAGTTTCCAATAAATTTCATAAACGGATGATTGCTTCAGGAGAGTGCGAAAACGTTTTCGCCGCCGAAGGGGTAAAGCAAAATTCTCTCAGGCAAAAGAACTGAAGCATGACGAAATCTGGAGAGCCGCGGGAATGCTCTTTGCGGCACCGAAGAAGTAACTCTGTGTTCTGCCGAGAAACCGGCGCCAGGTGATTCTTTCAGGTAAAAGAACAGACTGCATTAAAGTGCATAGTCTGTTTTTTTATATTTTTATGAAAAGAAACGGAGGCACAACATGGACTACTTAGCAATTTCCAACTTGCCAATATTTTGGCTGCTCGCTGCCATTACGGTTGTAGTATCTGCCGTACAGGCAATCCTCTATGTGCGGCAGGCAAAGAAAGCGACTGTCACATGTAACATTGACCCGGCCATCCCCAATCAGGCATTTCGCATCGGCCTTGTTTCCGCAATCGGTCCTGCCTGCGGCGTTTTTATAGTCATGGTCGGTTTGATGTCTGCCATTGGCGGCCCTATGGCATGGCTTCGCCTTTCCATCATCGGCGCTGCTGCCACAGAGCTCAGCGCAGCAACTATGGGTGCGACTGCATCCGGCGTCACGCTTGGCGGTGAAGGCTACACGCTTACTGTCCTTGCCGTTTCCTGGTTCGCTATGGCATTGAACGGTGCCGGCTGGCTGATATTTACCGGCGTTGCCACCCCCGGCCTGGAAAAACTCCGCGACAAAATGAGCGGCGGTGATATGCACTGGCTTGGTGTCATGTCCGCTGCATGCTCCATTGCAATCTTTGGTTATCTGAATGCAAGTTCTATGGTTACCGCCGGCCCGTCCCTGAATGTTGGAGCAACCATCGCAATCGCATTTGGTGCACTTTCAATGATTGGCATTTACACGCTGATTGTTCCGAAACATCCAAAACTGGCCGAGTACTCCCTTGGTATTGCGATGCTGTTCGGCATCGCGGCTGCCATTGTGTACAAGTACATTTTCGTATAAGGGAGGATCACAATGGATAAAAATTATATGTCCGTTTGGAAGAAAAATGCCATCCGGATCGGTACACCAACGAATCTGATTGCTGCTTTTACGGCGTTTATCCCTGTAATTTACCTCTGTTCAACCTATCACTGCTGGCCTAATCTTACTGTTGTCCTGTCTGCCTGGGGTTTGGTAGCCCTCTCCTTTGGCGCGTTTTATGTTGTCGAGCCTGTATCCTATTATGCCTCACTTGGTATGGCAGGAACTTACCTGAGTTTCCTGTCCGGAAATATTGGCAATATGCGTGTGCCCTGTGCTGCTCTCGCGTTGGACGTTACGAAAAGTGAAGCCGGTACAATCCAGGCAGAAGTCGTCTCAACGATGGCCATCTGCGGTTCTATTATTACAAATCTGATTGCAACCACTGCAGCCGCCCTTGTCGGTACTGCTGTCGTTGCGGTACTCCCGGAATTCATCAACGTTGGATTGAAAACCTATGCGTCTGCGGCAATTTTCGGGGCAACCTTCGGAAACTTCGCGCTGAAAAAACCAAAGGTAGCAGTTTTCGGAATCGGCATTCCCCTTATTTTCAAATTGTTTATTCCAGTTCCAACTTGGCTGATCATTGTTGTGTCTGTGTTCGGTACGGTGGCCATATCTCGCCTGTTCTATGTCAAAGAAAAATCTGCTAAAAAAAATTGAACAATACAGGAGGTTTCTGAATCATGTGGGAAGATTGTAAAGAACTTCAAAGCTATCTTGTGACTATGAGAAGAGAACTTCACCAGATCCCCGAGCTGGGCCTTCATCTGCCGCAAACGCAAGCGTATGTGATGGCCAAACTCGACGAGTACGGCGTTCCGTATCAAAAGTCTGGCAAGGACAGCAGTCTCATCGCAACGATCACCGGCGGAAAGCCTGGCAAAACCGTTGCGCTTCGTGCAGACATGGATGCGCTGCCCATTCAGGAAGATACCGGCGTCAGCTATCGCTCAAAACATGATGGCTGCATGCATGCCTGTGGTCATGATACCCATACTGCCATGCTATTGGGCGCGGCAAAGGTGTTGAATGCCCATAAGTCCGCGCTCTGCGGAACCGTTCGTCTGATCTTCCAAACTGCGGAAGAGCTGGCAAAGGGCGCGCCAATCGTTGTTGAGAACGGCGGAGTTGATGGTGTCGACGCTATATTTGGCACACATATCGGCACAATCATCAGCAAGAACATTCCCTCCGGTACCATCATCGTATGTCCAGGTCCAATCATGGCTTCCTTCGACCGTTTCATCATCAAAGTGAAAGGCCTTGGATGCCACGGTTCGACGCCGGAAAAAGGAATTGATCCGGTGAATATCGCAGCGCATATCGTCCTTGGTCTGGAAGCAATCAGTGCCCGTGAGCTAAGCGCTTGTGTGCCGAATGTCCTTACCATCGGCAGCATCCACGGCGGCAGTCAGTATAATATCATTCCCAACGATGTAGTCATTGAGGGAACCACGCGTTCTTTGAATGAGGAAGTCCGCCAGACACTTGCAAAGCGGATCGCGGAAATTTCTGCTGCCATGGCAGCCGCTTTTGGCGGCAGCGTGGAGTGCACCATGGACTGGGGCGCACCTCCTGTTACCAATGACGATGAAATGGCCGCGCTTGCGGCTTCCTGCGCCAAAGAAATTGTCGGTGACGAGATGGTCATCACATCCGTCGAGTCTCCCAATATGGGCGGCGAAGATTTTGCAATCTATCTTCAGAAAGTTCCCGGCGCGTTTATGTTCCTGAGTTCAGCAAACGCAGCAAAGCATACTGACGGTCCTCACCATAATCCGAAATTTAATGTGGATGAGGATGTTCTGTGGGAAGGCTCCGCGCTGTTTGTCCGGATCGCAGAAAAATTCCTGAGTGCATAATATTTTGAAAGGCAGAATACAATGGAACTTTGGCAGTTGATGCTGGTTTATATTCTTGGCGTTGTTGTCCTACTTTATGTTATTACGATCCTGCCCGGTAAGAGAAAAAATAAGCTGACCAGGAAAATGCATGATTCCGTGGCGGTTGGCGATAAGGTTTCAACAATCGGAGGTATCATTGGCATTGTTACCGCGCGTGATGACAATATTGTTACACTGTTGATTGATCACGATACCGGGACCAAGATGCAGGTTGTCGTACAGGCAATCCAAAACATTCTGGAAACTCATAATCCAGATTCTCAAGCACAGTAATTCTGGAAGCTTTGGTCGCTTTGTGGATAACTTTACAGTCTGGGAGCGAGGACAGAACGCAGGAACCCGACAGCATCACTGTCGCGATCATGTTGTCGATATCGCAGAAGCGCCGCGTGGATGAGTCGCTGGATCGTGCTGATCACAGCCTCGCCAACGAATTGGAACGGATCGACGTTACAGATGGAATCCCTCTGTTCCGGACCACCCCATTCAAAGAGCAGGGAGAGAACACCAATTCCCTGCCCCGCCAGGCAGCAGATGCTGTATCACTGTGTTGCCTTTGCAGGATAGGAAGCAAAGCATATACCAAAATACCGTAATTTTGTATGGTCATTCTACCGAAAAAGGCAGGACGTCACCGGGGTGGTGACGTCCTGCCTTTTGGCGTTAATACAGGTTCTTCTCTTTCGTGGCCCCCTTTCAAGAAAAAATCTGGTACGCGTATTCATAAGGACAAACTCAAAATCTGATCGATAAACTGATTCTTGCTGCTAAATAATACCCAGGTTATAGCGTAAAAAATCGTTTCTATAGGACGATTACCTCAAATCCTATGGAAACGATTTTGTGTCAATTGCTCAATATTAATAAAGATGCCAAATGAATAGTGCGCGCCATATATTCACGGTAAAACAGAGAAACTTGGTCAGCCGCACGTTTCCATTCCCTTGCTGTTCACTTCAGATACATCTGCATTGGGTAGGATAAGTATTCGACATCATCCATTTTTTCAACAGTATAGTAACCGGCCGGTGCATTTATAACTTTTGGAATTCGGTTGACAATTGTGGAGCAGGTGTGCTGAACGGTTGCAGGTTTTTTCACATAAAAGGTCGTTTCAGGCTCACCGAGTATTTTCCAGTCACACATGTCACCATCATCCGGGCCATAAACCTTTCCGATGCACTGCGTTTCGATTACCGGCCCCTGGAACGTTTCGGTGGTCACTACGGCACTCATACCGATACAGTTGCCCTTTGGAACCGTTTTGCCAAGTGTTTTGGAATAGAGGTCGCTGTCATAAAAATAAGGAACACATTTCTGACTCTGGGATTTAATTGTCCATCCCATTTTGGAGCAAATTCCTTCATTCGAATTCCATACATAAGACGGTTCCAACGTTTCCGGATGTGCGATCTGCGCTTCGAATTCTTCCGATGTAAGGCCAACGCCGTGTGCTTTCGCGAGAGCAAGTCCATAATCCTCGACGTTGTAGCTTACAGCGCCTTCGATTTTGCTGATACGGTGAACTCCCCCGGCCACGCAACCAATCATATTGATCCAGAAAATATCCTGCATTCCGGAACCGGCAATGGTACAGTGATGCTCTTTGGCCAGTTTATCCAGCCTATTTGTGATCGCTGACGAAGTCGTCCATGGATAAATTGCCTCTTCACAGGTGGTAATCACATTGATGCCGCGGCTGACAAGCTTTTCAAAGTGCGGCATGACATCCTTCATGAAGCTGAATAATGTAACAACGGCGATATTTGCATCACACTCGTCAAGTACCGCGTCTGCATCACTGCGAATCGTTACGCCCAGCTTAACGCCAAGCCCGGCCCAGTCACCCACATCCATTCCGACAACGGCGGGATTGGTATCAATTGCACCAACGATTTCCGCCCCATTCTCATACAGGTAGCGAAGTGTATATTTGGACATCTTACCACAGCCGTACTGGACAACGCGAATTTTTTCCTGATACATTTTAGAAACCCCTTTCATTGTGTTTACCGAAAGATTTTTAATCTACCGATCCCAACACTAATCATAAGGGTTATAGCAACTATAAAGTCAAGAAGAATATCGATATAAAACTAACTAAATTTAATTGGTATCTGCAGCCTCAGAAACATGCCACGCTCCTTCCTTTCCAACAACGGAAATTCAGTAATTACTTCGCAGATGTAATCGCCATCAATCACATAGCCTTTTTCCTCTACCTCATCCAAAAGATGGCTGATATATTTCTTCTCCTTTTCAAATTCATTGCAGTATATACACAGGTAAGTGCTTGCTGGAATCGAAACAGTCATCTGATCGGGGACATAGTCTCTGTCAACAAAGACAAAGATTTCACTTGAGTATAGCCTTTGTTGTTCCAGGTTCTTTTGCCGCAGAACAGTCCCTGCATTGCAGAAATAGATCTGCGGAAGCTTATCCGAAATCAGGCTTTGCTTAAGTTTTCTGAGCATTTCTTCATATACTTCCATTCCATAATCGTAAAAGTTCATTCCTGCATCAATGCAGTACATTCTTCGTTCCTCAATATATTCGAGGACAATCGCACCATCCGGAGGAGACGCATTATAGCGCTGATAACTCTGCAGGGTGCGCTCAATCGCTCGCTTTTGATACCTCAGATCGCGGATCTCCTCATCGATCTGTAAACTTTTCTGACGGAGGATGCACTCAATTAATGCGGGATCCCTGCTTTCCAGGTGCTTCCGAATTTCCGTGAGCTTCATGCCCATAGATTTCATATATTGTATCATATCCAGGATCGCGCATTGTTTTATGCTGTAATAGCGGTAACCGTTATCTTGACTGACGGTATCGGGCTCAAGTATATGAATTTTATCATAAAAACGCAGCGTCTGCTCGGAAACGTGGTTATATTTTGCCATCTGTCCTATTGTTAACATTTCCATTCAACATCACTTCTCCCATGCAATTATACTATTGAAACATTGTTTTTACAATAATGTTTTTCAAATAAAATTTTGCTTTGGAATCGCTATGATGTTAGAATGAAAAGCAATATTGAAGTTCGCCGTTCGAAAATATCTTACTATTTTCATGATTGATTCAAGAGCAAAAAACCATGTATCGGTTCATCTTCCGATACATGGTTTTCTTGGTACGAGAGTTCATAACGACAAACTCGAGAACCCGCACAAAATAAAGATTATTTGGCATCAGACAAATGAATATGACAATTCACCCGTGTTTATCGAGGCTCATCATTTGCTGTACTATACATTCATATATTCCATCACAAAACCTGCCGTCCCCAATTTGGCCAACGGCTTTTATGCCTGAAAGGCCCTATGGGCCATGTTGGTGCGATACATTATTATGGGTTCTGGCTATCGTCTGACCCGGGAGCGGCAGTACCTTCACCGGACGGTGCTGTTCCCTGTTCCCCACTGGACGGCACGCCGCCGCTGAATCCGTTTTCTCCTTGGCCATTTCCGCCGCCCATGGTGCCAAGGTCGGAAAGGTCAAGTGTTGAAGTGTCAATCAGTGCGTCGCTACCAACCTGGTCTTCTTCCGTGGAAGGGATGGTGCCGTTGAGCTGACCTGAGACACTTTCGGCCCGAAGGGAAGCGAAGGTTTTTAAAGCTTCTACGCCAGTTTTGAAAGCGTCGTAGCCATCAAAGGAAGTTGCGTCGTTCTGCACATAGCTGCCAATGACCGAGCTGATCGTGTCTACCTTTTCTTCGAACTGTCCCGAAGTGACGTATTCGGCCAGCTCCGACAGATATTGATGGTAGCGTTCCAGATATTCCTCGTTTTCCAGCAGAAGCCCGATGATCGGGCGATCCTCGGCGCTGACTCCGCTGAAAACGGTGTCAATGGCGTAATTAATGGCGTCCGACGCACTGGACGAGTTGTAGGTACCAAAGGAGAGGTTGTAATCCCACGGAATCATTGACAGCTGTCCGCCGTCTTCATAGAGACAGTAGTTGTGCCCCATGTTTGAAAAATAGCTGTCCAGATTGACGAGAAACACATTGACCGCCGCATAGCGCAGCACCTCGTCAACATTAATATGGTCTTCGAGATTCTCTCCCTCGCTGATTGCTTTCAGCGTCTCGATCAGGCGCGCTTCGTCCTCCTCCTTCACGTCGGTAATTGCATTGTCAAAAATATTGGAGTAGCTGGATATTTCATCGTCGGTATAAACTAGGTCTACGCCCAAAGAGCCGCCGTCCATGCCGTTTCCGCCACTACCGGGGTTTTGCATACCGCCTCCGGTATTTTCACCGTCCGACATCTGCGGCGCTTCGTTGCTGTCATTGGTCTGTGAATCACTGCTTTCCTGACCTCCTGGGCTCTGCATACCGCCGCTCGACTGCGGCATGTTTGCGGACAGGGCGAGTGTATATGTGCTGATATCAACCGTCACACCGTTTTCATCCGTCAGAGCGGTAATGCCCGACAGATCGGCAGACATGATATCCCTCATATTAAAATCTGCGGTGCTTCCGTCCGCGTAAGTTACTTTTGCTACAGCGGTTGAGTCGAATTCCTCCGGCAGTACAGAAGACCATTCCATTTCATTTCCGGCGGAATCGGTCAGCGTGAACAGGCTGGTGATATCGAAGCTCATGTTGCCGAAGTCTCCACCTCCGGCGTTATCCCCGCCTCCCATATCGCCGCCGTTGTCCTCCATGTCCACGCTTTCGGGTTTGTACGCTTCGCCGGTATAATCCTCGCCGTAATTGCGCTCAAGGAAGCTCTCGTCCACATCTTCAAGGGCAAGAAAGAAGCCATAGTGTTCTCCGTTTACATAGATATCCGCAAAGGTATAGAGTGAGGACGGAATATCCATGTAGTCCATCAGGGCGTAAGACATATATTCCTTGAGATAGGACGTGTCGCTGTAAAGACTGTTCAGAACAAGGGAATCAAGGCCATAGCAGTCCTGCCCGTCCACATATTTGTCAAAATTGATCTTCAGGCTGTATCGGTCACTGTCCGAGTTGGCAACCTGAGTCAGCGAAGTGTTGCCCTTGGTTTTGATCCCCACGTCATCATAGGTGACGCCGTCAATTTCCACATCCGCGCTGATATAGGGCTTGGAGGTGGCGTTCTCTATCAGATAGTCCCAGTCTTCCTCGCTGGCGGTGATATTGATGGTAATAATGTCTTTGCCGAAAATCTCGGTTGAATAATCGGCGTCGGCAGCAGATGCTTCATCGCTGGTTGAATTTACCGCTGAATAATCGGCGTCGGCAGTAGATGTTTCATCGCTGGTTGGATTTACCGCGCAGCCGGTAAACCCAAGCGTTATTGTCAGCGCCAATAAAACAGATAGAAGTCTTTTTCGCATGTCGGCTATACCTCACTTTTCATCGTAGTAGATTCTAATAAGCAAAAGCTATCAAATCGTATAGCCATACTATAATAGAACAGTGAAGGCTCCATGAACAAGATATGACGAAATGGAAAACAAATTCAAAACATTATTATCAGCTAATTGACCAGTCTTTCTCTGAATTGTCATAGCAAAATATGCTGGCATATTAACCTCCCTTACGTTATCCTATCTACTATTCCATAAGCCGATGCGCCTTTTTTAAAGTATATCATAAAAAAAACGTTTCTACAGGATGATTTCTCAATTCCTGTAGAAACGATTTTGGTGCGCGAGGCGGGACTTGAACCCGCACGTCCGAAGTGGACACTAGAACCTGAATCTAGCGAGTCTGCCAATTCCACCACTCGCGCATGTCAATTTCTCAACTGCTTTGATATTTTATCACAGAAGAATTATTTTGTCAATCCAAAAAATACATTTTGCGACCTTGCTTTTTTCGCGTGCCGGCGCGTATCGCTGGATACGCGCCGGCATGAAACTTGCGATTATACGCCGCGCTTGGCATCCCGAAGGAACTTGGCTTCGGTGACGGCGGTCTTGCCCTCGCAGCCCTTCAGCGGTACGATCTTTTCGTTAATCGTGTCGATGATCCACTGGGCCTGCGGGAAGAAATACTTGTCGAACTCGTATGGAGGCGTGATCCAGTTCTTCGCGCCAACTACGGCAATGGGGGCATCCAGATCGTCGAAGCAAAGACTCGACAGATTCTGGGCAATGTCGTTCAGGAAGGTGCCGCGGATGCAGGCGTCGGACGCCAGGACGCAGCGACCGGTCTTTTTAATGGAGGCAACCAGCTCGGTATAATCCAGCGGAACCAGGGACGGCATGTTGATGACATCGGCTTCCATGCCATACTTCTCGCTGAGCTCCTTGGCGGCGTCCAGCGCGCGGTACAGCGTCGCGCCGACGGTCAGAATGGTAATATCGCCGCCGGTCCGAACCTTGTTCACGCCGCCAACGGGCCATTCATACTCAGCCTCAGGCACGCCACCCTCACGGAACTCCTCGCCCTTATCGTAGATTCTCTGGCTCTCAAAAATCAGGCAGGGATCGGTCCCGTTGAGGCAGGACTGCATAATGCCCTTGGCCTCGTAAGGTGTGGCCGGGAAGAATACCTTCAGGCCGGGGATGTGCGCAACCAGCGCGATCCAGTCCTGAGAGTGCTGTGCGCCGTACTTGGCGCCGACGGAGAGGCGCAGGATGAGCGGCATCTTCAGAATACCGGCAGACATCGCCTGCCACTTGGACATCTGGTTGAAGATCTCATCGCCCGCACGACCCATGAAATCGCAGTACATCAGCTCGATGACCGCGCGCCCGCCGCACATGCAGTAGCCGACGCCGGTGCCGACAATGGCGGCCTCGGAAATCGGGGAGTTGAACAGCCGGGAGTACGGAATGACCTCCATCAGGCCACGGTAAACAGCATATGCGCCGCCCCAGTCGCGGACGTCCTCGCCATAGGCGATCAGCGTCGGGTCCTCATAGAACTTGTTAATCAGCGGCTCAAAGATGGCGTCGCGGATGTTGTAGACTTTCATCTTGGAGACAGGCTTGCCGTCCTGATCGAAGGCAGCGCGCTCCTTTTTGGCAATGGCCTGCACTCTGGAGCAGGACTCCTTGGGGCCGTCGACGCGGATCTCTGCCGTAGGATCCATCGAGCGAACGGTCTGATTGGAGAACATCAGGTCGGCGATGAAGTCCGGCGTCTTCTCAAAATCGACATACGGGGAGATTCCGGGGTCGGCTGCGGCGCGGCAGATCATGGTCATGCGGTCGGAGGTCTCCTTCAGGATGGCCTCCATCTGCGCGTCGGTAGCGACGCCCGCGTCAACCAGGGCCTTGCGGTAGGTGATGATCGGATCGTGGGAACGCCAGTCCTCAATCTCCTCTTTGGAGCGGTAGGCGTTCTGGTCGGAGGTGGAATGGCCGACAAGCCGGTAGGTCACAACATCCAGCAGGACGGGACCGTCACCGTTCTTGACCAGCGGAAGCTTCCGCTGGTAGGCGTCGATGACCGCCAGGGGGTTCCAGCCGTCCACGCGCTCCGCGTGCATCTGGTCTGGCGTGATACCGGCGCCGATCCGTGCCAGCAGATCATAGGCCATCGTCTCACCGCGGGTCTGGCCGCCCATGCCGTAGGAGTTATTGAATACATTGAAGATAACCGGCAGGCCGCCCTTCTTGCTGTCCTCCCACAAGGTCTTGAACTGATCCATGGCGGAGAAGTTCAGCGCTTCCCACACGGGGCCGCAGCCCAGAGACGCATCGCCGATGTTACAGATAGCGACGCCCTTCTTGCCGCTCTCTTTCTTGTAGAGGGCCGCGCCGGCCGCGATGGTGGCGGAGCCGCCCACGATGGCGTTATTGGGATAGATGCCGAATGGCAGGAAGAACGCGTGCATGGAGCCGCCCATGCCATGATGGAAGCCGCTTTCCCGGGCAAACAGCTCGGCCAGCGCGCCGTACAGAATGAAACGAACGGCCAGCTCTTTCACGTCCTCGGTCTTGCCGAACTTCTCGACAGCCCGCAGGGTCTTTCCGCCCAGGAAGTTCTCCATGACGTCCATCAGTTCTTGATCGGACAGCTTATTGATACAGGACAGGGCCTTGGCCAGGATTTCCGAGTGAGAACGGTGGGAGCCAAAGATGATGTCGTCCTTGTTCAGCAAATAGGCTTCGCCGACGCAGGACGCCTCCTGTCCATAGGACAGGTGGGCGGGACCGGGATAGGTGGTTTCGATGCCGTTATAGCTGGCCTGCGTTTTGATCAGGGTCAGCATGGACTCGAACTCCCGCAGCACGGTGATGTCGCGGAAAATCCGAATCAGGTCCTCGTCGGAATAGTTTTTACGCTCTTCTTTGATGGTTTTGTTATACTGGCAGACGGGAATGTCATCAAAATGAATTTTCCCCGGTGCGCGGGTTGCAACGGGATCAACATATAAAGACTTCGGCATGTTATTTCCTTCTTTCTAGTGCACTCAAAGCATAAATAGACCTTCGCGGATCACCTCACTGACCGTGGGGTGCGGGAATACCAGCTTCTTGAGCTGACTCAGAGGCAACTCGGTGTCCAGCATCAGAGACGCACCGTAGATCATCTCGGAGGCATAGCTGCCGACCATGCAGATGCCGACTAGGCGGTTGTTTTCCAGATCATAGACGATCTTGGCAAAGCCGTCGCCGCGCAGCGTCTCGGCAATGTAACGGCCGGAGAGCTGCATGGGAACCTTGACCTCTTTGACCTTCATCCCCTGCCCTTCCGCGGCGGCCTTGGACAGGCCGACAGCGGCGACCTCTGGATTCGTGTAGATCACGGAGGCGATGTGATCATACTTCATCTCGTCCTTGACACCCAGCATATGATTGACGGCAACCTCCGCCTCACGGTAGGCGGTATGGGCCAGCATCAGCTTGCCATTGCAGTCGCCGACCGCGTAGACGTTGGGCACATTGGTCAGCAGAAAGCGGTCTGTGACGACGGCGCCGCGGTTGGTCTCGATGCCGAGCGCCTCGACGTTCAAGCCCGCGATGTTGGCGCGGCGGCCGGCGGCCAGCAGTACCTTATCGCACTTTGCCTCGACGGTCTTGCCGTCCTTGTCCTCAAAGACCACGCAGTCTGCCTTCACTTCCTTGACCTTGGCGGACAGCTCGAACTTCATTCCATAGTCCTTCTGGTAGGTCTTCATCAGGTTGTCACAGATTTCCTGGTCCGTGGGGCCGGCGATCTTCGGCATCATTTCCACGACGGTGACCTTGACGCCGGCGGTGGCAAGATAGCAGGCCATTTCCAGACCAATGACGCCGCCGCCGATGGCAACCATCCCCGCGGGCAGTTCTTTCATGCTGAGGAATTCGCGGGACGTCACGACAAAGCCAGAGGCAATTCCCTCTTTGACGCCGGGAATGGGCGGAACCGCGACGACGGAGCCGGTGGCCAGCACCAGTCGGTCCGCGGTGACGATCTCGTCGCCCACCTTCACATCATAGCCTTTAACGGAGTTTTTGCCCTGGATTTCGCCAAGGCCCTTAAACACCGTAATATTGTGGCTCTTCATGGTAGCGCCGACGCCGGCAACCAGTTTCTTGACGACGCGATCCTTTCGCGCAACCACAGCGGCGTGATCGTACTTGACCTCACTGGCCGTGAAGCCATAGTCCTTGCCATGCAGCGCCGCGGCGTACTGTTTGGCACAGTACAGCAGGCTTTTGGTGGGAACGCAGCCTTCGTTGAGGCAGGTACCACCCAGATTGGCCATTTCGATCAGAGCAGTCTTGAACCCACCCTGCGATGCGCGTTCGGCGCATAAATACCCGCCGGGGCCTCCACCGATGATCAATACATCAAAATTTTCCATTTCTCTTCTCCTTATCTGGCAAGTAATGACATAAAGCTTTCAAGGTTTTTGCATAGTTCGCTCATAAAGCGGGCTGCGGGCGCGCCGTCCAGTGCGCGGTGGTCAAAGGTCAGGCTCAGCCCCATGGCGGGGTAGGTCACAATCACGCCGTCCTGCGCGGATTTGATCTTTGTCTGGATGTTGCAAACACCAAGAATCCCGGTCTGCGGCGGGTTAATGACAGGTGTAAAGGCCTCGCAGCCCATGGAGCCAATGTTGGAGACGGTAAAGCTGCCCCCGCTGAGATAGTCGGGGTTGATCTGACCGCCCTTGGCTTCCTCGGCCAGCCGCTTTGCCTCCATGGAGAGTTCCAGCAAGCCCATCTCGTCGGCCTTGAAAATTACGGGAACCAGCAGCCCTCTCGGTGTGTCGCAGGCAAAGCCCAGATTGACGTGCTTGAACCGGCGGACGGTGGTATCGTCCAGCATGTTGGCGTTCAGATCCGGAAAGGACTGGACGGTTCTGCTGACGGCGAACATCACCATGTCGTTCAGACTGATTTTTCCCATGGGGCCGTCGATCGTCTTGAGCATCTTGCGGTAGGTCTGAATCTGTGTAGCGTCGAAGGAATACTGCTGGGTTAGCTGCGCCATAGTGGACAGGCTCTTCATCATGGTCTTTGCAGTGACTTTTCGGACCTGATTGAACTTTACGTCCTCATAGTCCGCCTCAGCGGCGGGCGCGGCAATGGATGCCGCTGCGGCAGCAGACGCTGTGGGCGCTGCGGCAACGGGTGCTAGCGCGGCAACGGGCGCAGATACTGCCTCCGTCTTCCCCTCCTCCATCAGGCGGCGGACGTCGCGCTCAATGACGCGGCCTTTCGGCCCGGTTGCGTCGGCAAAAGCAGCATGAACGCCGGAACGCTCCGCAAGATTTCTGGCTCTGGGAGAAATGGCAGCAGCTTCGGTGGGTACGGGCACCTCCGCGGCAGTGGGGGCTGAAACAGCGGCAGGCGCGGCCTGTGCAGGCATGGCAGCGGCGCTGCCGGGACGCAAAGAATCCACGTCATCGCCGTCCCTGCCGATGGCGCAAACATTTTCGAGGCACGGCACCTCGTCGCCGTCCTTGAAAAAGACAGCCAGCAGCTTGCCGTCGGCAGTGGATTCGCATTCAAATTCTGCCTTGTCCGTCTCATAGGTAAATAGAATATCGCCGGCCTTGACCATATCGCCGACCTGCTTCTTCCATGCACTGATGATGCAGGATTCCACGGTGATGCCCGCTTTCGGCATAATTACGGCCTGGGCAACAGGGCCCGTGGGCGCAGCCTTTGGTGCCGGTGTCGCCGGAGCGGACGGAGCTGCAACGGGCTTTTCCGCTTGGGATGGCGTGGTGCTCCCTCCCCGCAAAGCGGAGACGTCCTCACCGGATGCGCCGACCGCGCAGACGTTCACCAGACAAGGCACCTCGTCCCCATCCTTGTAAAAGATATCCAGCAATGTCCCCTCCACGGTGGATTCGCACTCGAATTCCGCCTTGTCGGTCTCATAGGTAAAGAGAATGTCACCGACCTTGACGGGATCGCCGACTTTCTTTTTCCATGCGCTGATGATGCAGGATTCCACCGTGATGCCTGCCTTTGGCATCAAAACGCCTTCCGCCATGTTTGTCACTCCTATTCCATAATTCAAAAACCAGCAATACCCACTGTGGAAATGTTTGCAAGCTCATTTCCGATTGTGTTGTATTTGTTTTTATTCTTGTTGTATTTTACCTCTTTTTATTCTTGTTGTCAATGCCGTAGCGGCCAATATTGTCCGATTTCTCAGGATTATATTTGTGTTCCTTGTGCATCCGGCGACATTCGCGCGGACATCCCCACGATGACCCGGCGGTGGCTTGTCCATTCAAGGCTTATTCTAGAGGGAAGCACTTGACTTGTCCACGATAATTCGTTAAAATAACGCTGTTACAAAAATTTATGCCCGTGCTCAGACGGATAGAGCATTCGCCAACTAAGGTCACGGATCGGCATCCACCTTGGCCAAAAAGGTGGATGCTCCGAAAAAAATTAATATCGATTTGCCCCAGTAGCTCAGTGGATAGAGCACTCGCCTCCTAAGCGAGGGGTCAGAGGTTCAAGTCCTCCCTGGGGTGCCAACTAAGTACCGAAAATCTACGATTTTCGGTACTTAGTTTATCTCTTCTATTCGCTTCTGCGAAATGTTGCTGTCAGCAAACAACAACTCGCCAATATGATAAGGTAGAATCAGTTGCGCAAATTGAAAAACGAATAAAAAGAGACACGGTTTGTAGTCCTCTGATAGAATGAAGTTACCACACCACCATTCTGAAAGGAGACAGCAAACCATGTCCGAATAATTTGTACAGTTTATGAGGAAATTTTCAGTGATGATATTGTATCCTGCGCTTCGCAGCTCCTTCACCGCATGTGAACCGATAAATCCAGACCCGCAGCCGCCAAAATAGACATATCAGTACTTTCTCCACACCATCTTGTCCACGATACTTGTATAGCTCTGAATGATTTTTACTACCTTGTTGGACACATTCTCGTCCGAGTAGTCCGGGACAGGGATTCCAAAGTCACCGCTGCGGTTCATCGCAACCGCCATGTCGACCGCCTGGAGCACCTGTTGGGTCATGATCCCGGCAATGATAAAGTTACCTTTATCCAGCGCCTCTGGGCGCTCGGTCGAAGTACGGATGCACACGGCCGGGAGCGGATTTCCGATTGACAGATAAAAACTGGATTCCTCCGGCAATGTGCCGCTGTCAGACACCACGGCAAACGCGTTCATCTGGAGGCTGTTATAATCGTGGAAACCAAGCGGTTTGTGTCGGATTACACGCTGATCAAAGGTAAACCCGCGCTGCTCGATATATTTGGCACTGCGCGGGTGACAGGAGTAAAGAATTGGCATATCGTATTTTTCTGCCATGGCGTTGACTGCATTCATCAGGCTGAAAAAGTTTGCCTCCGTATCAATGTTCTCCTCCCGGTGTGCGGATAGGAGAATGTACCCACTCTTCTCGAGCCCAAGTGTTTCCAAAATTGTGGACGCCTTGATCTGCTCCAGATTTTTGTGCAATACTTCCGCCATGGGAGAACCGGTGACAAACGTACGCTCTTTGGGCACGCCCTCACTGTTGAGATAGCGGCGGGCATGTTCTGAATAGCACATATTCACGTCGGAAATATGGTCGACAATTCGCCGATTTGTTTCTTCCGGCAGGCATTCGTCAAAACAGCGGTTGCCGGCTTCCATGTGGAAAATTGGAATATGCAGGCGCTTGGCAGAATAGGCAGCCAGGCAGGAGTTGGTATCACCCAGCACCAGAAGGGCATCCGGTTTCTGCTCGACCATCAAAGCATAGGATTTTGCAATCACATTTCCAACGGTCTCGCCGAGATCCTTACCGACGGCGTTCAGAAAGAAATCCGGTGCGCGAAGCCCTAAATCCTCAAAAAACACCTGATTCAACTCGTAATCGTAGTTCTGACCAGTGTGAACAAGTATCTGATTGAAATAGTGATCACACCCCTTGATCGTGGCAGAAAGTCGAATGATCTCCGGACGCGTACCGATGATGGTCATCAGTTTGAGTTTTTCCATTATCATACCTCCTCGAAGTAGGTATCCGGCTTGTCCGGATCAAAACATTCATTGGCCCACATGATGGTTACGAGGTCCTCAGACTTGGAAAGGTTACTGATACTGTGCGTGTATCCCGGCAACATGTGGATCATTTCAATCCTGTCGCCGGAAACCTCAAAGCTCAGCACCTCATCCGAGCCAATTCTGCGCTCCTGAATGAGTCCTTGGCCGGACACGACGATGAAGAATTCCCACTTGGTGTTGTGCCAGTGTTGCCCTTTTGTGATTCCTGGCTTAGATACATTGACACTGAACTGGCCGCAGCTCCCCGTTTTTAACAGCTCCGTGAAACTTCCCCTCTTGTCCACGTTCATTTTGAGAGGAAACGCAACCTTTTTGGGGGGCAGATAAGTGAGGAAGGTCGAATAGAGCTTCTTAGCAAAGGAGTTTTCCGGGATTTCCGGCATAATTAGCGTTTCCGGCTGCGCCTGGAAGGATTCCAGCAAATCCACGATTTCACCGAGGGTGGCACAGTGCGTTGTCGGAACACAACAGTAGCGCCCATCCGCTTTTGACACCGCGTTCACGCCATCGAATACGCAATGGTGCTCTTTTCCTTCAAGTGCATTGAGCATCTCAGAAACTAAATCATCAATATACAGCAGCTCCAGTTCGGCGCCGCGATCATTGACCTGAATTGGAAGATCATTTGCAATATTATTGCAGAATGTCGCAACAGCGGAATTGTAGTTTGGCCTGCACCACTTACCGAATAGGTTTGGGAATCGATAGACCAGTACCTTTGCGCCGGAATCTGCCGCATAACGAAAGAACAGTTCCTCGCCGGCCAGCTTGCTCTTGCCATACTCATTCTCGGCATAGCGGCCAATCAATGTGGCCTGGATGGAGGATGAAAGCATAACAGGGCAGGTGTTTTTGTGCTTTCTAAGCGTATCAAGCAAGGTCGAAGCAAAGCCAAAATTGCCCGCCATGAATTCGCTCTGCTCCTTCGGGCGATTGACGCCAGCAAGGTTGAATACAAAACCAGCGTTCGCGCAGTATTCTTCAAGCTCGGCAGGAGTTGAATCGATATCATAAAGGTAAAGTTCGCCGATCTCAAGCTCGGGATGCGTTTTATCCTTACCATCTTTTATGTTTTTCAATGCTTCGGTCAGATTCTTTCCGACAAAGCCTTTCGCTCCGGTTATGAGTATGTTCATTAAGCTACTCCTTGAAATTAAAATCTAATCCCACATAAACCAATTCATCATGATAACGATTTATGTTCTCTTTTGAAGCGATACGGATTTTATCGCGTCGTTTCCGAATATTGTCCGGCTTGAATAATGCGGTTTGGACTGCCCGTATAATCCAGAACACGGGTAATATGAAAGGAATGCGTCTTAATATGGGATATTTTACGCACATAGAGGGATAAGGTAAAAAGATAAGGTCAAGGATATTCCTCCTCTGAACGTGGGATGCGGATCCCATAGCTTTCAGCCGTTTTACGGATGCCGCGACGGTCTTTTCATCATCTGCTCCATAAGCTCCGCTGGCAAATAACCGCTTAGTAATGAAGTCGCTCATTTCATTAGAATCAGTATCGTTAAACCAGACGTCGATTGTATTATGTACATTCTGAAAGAATTCGTATAACTGCAATTTTGTCAATTCAGCCTTTACATATTCCATATTGAGCCCAAGGTTGGTATCCATATATAACAAAAGGTCAACGAAATGCTTTATGCCTATTCCCCCGTCCCGATAATGCTTTGCGAAGTGAGTAAATAAGTATACCAGTTGATCTTCGGGAAGCATTTCATATCGATGCCAGTCGATATCCGAGCGTCGCGCAAGTTGCCATCCGTCTCCAAAAACGGCGTAATAGTCCTTATTATAAGACGGTATTAGCCTCTTATGAAGCTCAATGGTCATAAAAGGCGGTTGTGACCATATAAGCTCATGATCGCTTTCCACCACCTCATGGTAACCAAGCTTTAACATTATTTTCGCAATTTCCGTATATTGTTCAAGCCTAATCAGTATATCTGCGTCGCTCATTTCGCGCATTTCTGGGCTTGGATACAGCTGTTTTAATACGATACCTTTTAACGGCATATAATCAATCCCAGAATGTGAAAACGTTTGGAACAGGATTGACAATTCATTTTTCTGATTCTCATCTAAAATTGTAGCTTTATATGTACCCGTTTTCAGTTGCCTTATTTCTCGGGTCGGCAGTTCAATTCCGGAAATATGCGCACCAAGATATATTAACGGTATAATATGGTGCCGCTCCGCAATTCTTATAGCTTCGTTCCAGTCAAAATTATCTGGTAAAGTTATAGGCGTTTGCTTTATTGCACTTTTAATAAGAGATATCATCCCATTTTCATGTATATTAATCATTTATTCTAATTGCAGCAATTTCTTCTCTTATGTATTGTAATGTCAGAAGCTTTGAATTGACTTGCTCAACATTCAACAACTCGGTATTATTAGAGTTGAACTCGGTAAGCGTGTTACGCTGCGTATCGCCGTCTTTAAAGAACTTATCGTAATTCAAATCACGCTTGTCGCAGGGAACACGGTAGAAATTGCCCATGTCGGTTGCGTGAGCGCATTCCTCGTTTGTAAGCAGTGTTTCATACATCTTTTCGCCGTGGCGGATGCCAATTACCTTGATTGCATCCTCTGAATGGAATAGTTCTTTTACCGCCTGCGCAAGCACACCAATCGTGCAGGCCGGAGCCTTCTGAACGAGAATATCACCGCTTGTCCCGTTTTCAAAAGCGAACAGCACCAAATCAAGAGCCTCATCAAGCGACATGATGAAGCGCGTCATCTTCGGCTCGGTGATTGTGATAGGCTTACCTGCCTTGATTTGTTCTATCCACAATGGAATAACGCTGCCGCGGGAACACATGACGTTACCGTAGCGTGTGCAGCATATTTTCGTTTTGTCCGGCGAAACCGTACGGGATTTTGCTACGATCACTTTTTCCATCATGGCCTTGGACGTTCCCATGGCGTTTACAGGGTAAGCAGCCTTGTCGGTAGAAAGACAAATAACGGTCTTTACGCCCTCGTCAATGGCAGCGGTCAAAACGTTGTCAGTACCGAGAACGTTCGTCTTAACGGCTTCCATAGGGAAAAACTCGCAGGAGGGGACCTGCTTGAGCGCTGCCGCGTGAAATATGTAATCGACGCCGTGCATGGCATTCTTCACCGATGCGAGATCGCGAACATCGCCGATGAAGAACTTAATTTTATCGGCAACCTCCGGCATTTTCGCTTGAAACTCATGCCGCATATCGTCCTGTTTTTTCTCATCACGGGAAAAAATACGAATTTCTCCAATGTCTGTTTTAAGAAAACGGTTCAACACCGCATTGCCGAACGATCCGGTGCCGCCGGTTATCATCAATGTTTCGTTTGTAAATAGTGACATATTATTACCTTCTGAATATTAATAATTCTTTAAGCGTTTGAAATTCACTTGATTTGATATTCGTTACACCAAAAAACAACGCGCTGATTATACATACTATCATTATTTTGATAATCAGCATAAAAAATCCATCGTGAAGAAAGTAAATTGCCGCAAAGGAACAACCAAATGAAATCACAGAAAGCAGGAAATACTTAAGTTGCTTCAACCAATACGTTGCCGCCGTGGCTTTAAATACGTTACCAAACAGTATTTTCGGCTCATACCAAAAGCTTGTCAGAAGCAAGCTGATTGCCGTCGCGGCAAAAATTCCGAACACTCCCCAAAGCAAACCCAACACGACAGAGAGAACGATATTGATCAGTGCTCTTATCAATATCAGGTATTTTACCTGGTCAAAAATGCCATTTGCTTCGCGGTACATCCATATAGGGCTAATCGCATTTGTTAAGTAGAAATTCAACGCGATAATAAACACCGTCCACTGATCAAACAGGTACTGTTCTCCCAGCCAAATCAAAATTACGTTATTAAACAGCAAATAAAAGCCAATGAAGCCAACCGCACCAAGAAAATGATAGAACAGCAGAAGCATATTGAACAGTTCATGCTGGCGCTCTTTGTTTCCATTTGCACATAAATTTCCGATTCCGCTGATAAGAGAAGTCGTGATAATGGCAATAAAACCTTGCGTAGCCGCAATAATCGTATAATAATTGGAGTACAACCCGACAGCGGTAGTGCTGACAATAACCGAAATCAAGATGTTATCGGTACTGTTTATCAGCACTGCACCAATTTTATACAAAAATGTTGAAAAGATGCGCTGAAATATCGGTTTTTTGTCGAACGTAACCACTTCACTAACTTCAAATACGTCATGGTGTATCCTATTGCATACAATACCCAAAACTGTATTGTTAACGATGGTGGTTAGAACAGTCGCTATGATATATGCGTAGTAGTTTTGCCAGATAATCAATACAATAATGTGAATCACCTGCAACAGCAGGTTACAACCCAATGACACCATTTTTGGTATACGCTGTTCCTGATATGCCGAAAGTAGTGCAACCTTATGCGCCACAAAATAACTAGCAACGGTATTCATCAGAAACAGCACGTAGAATATAATTAAATCCTGCTGTGGCAATTCGCTGTTAATGATATATTTTAAAAAAGGTATTAGCATTATCCCTACGAGGAACACCCCACCGGCAAGGACGGAATAAATCTTCTTGAAATATTTTACCAGCGAATTGATTAGCGGCTTATTATCATCAGCAACCGGCTTATACAATGAATACAGCACAGCCGTATCAAGCCCCAACTCGGCAAGCGACAGGATGGTCAGTACATTGGAATACAGACCGTTTACACCCAAATAATCAACGGAAAGATAATTGAGAAATATTCTTCGACCAACAAACGATAAAATCAAAATGCCAATTTGAGCGACATAGCCTATGGATATATTCAAAATTGCATTCTTTCTTCTTGACTTACTCATTTTCGCATTATCACCCATTCATACTTTCGCTTCATTCTACGCAACCACAAATAATTTGGCAGGGTGAATGGATGCGGAATATGCTTTTTGCAAAGCGCCTCTATCAACATGCCATTCTCATAATCCGTCCAAAAGCTATCAACACTATCCTGTGGCGGGGAAAACGGCTCTGATAGCGCTTTGTTGCTGTTTTTTGCCTGCTCAACTGTGCCTTCTTCGCAAACGACATTCTCTCTGATACCATCAAAGAATGCTTGCCCCTTATCACTGTTAATCAAAACGCAAGAAACCCCGCCGTTATAATTTCTCATTTTGAAATTATGGGGCAGAAAGCCCCAAAAATCAGCCAGCGTTATATCTCCCCGTCTGTTCTGATTAGCATATTGGCAATGGCGGCAACCGGTTCTCAAGGAAAATCCGATATTAAACAGAGTAAAGAAGGAATCTTCCACTGTTGGCTTGGAATAGCGGCTTCCGTCTGTAAAATCAACCGTTACGTTGCAATAATCCCAATATGGTTTCTTATGGCGCAAGCGCACGTTGCTGATGCTCTTTGCTCCGGTATCGTCACGCTCACGCAAATAGCGCTGAAGCATTTCATTGGAAGGAACACCATGGCAGATTAGATCAATTTGATATAACGCGTCATACGGTTTCCCGAGGAAGGAACGGAGTGCATTATTTTGGCACGGCGTTCCCGAAAACAACACTTTCTTTCCGCTTTCCAACGCCTGTTTGACCTTTTTGTATATATCACCTGTATTGCTCTGCACGTATTTCGAACCGTAAAGCAGTTCCAAGCCATCCTCGCTATCAATCATGCAATGCTCTGCCTGAAACGTATCCGTCCATCTCACGCCCACAACTACGCCACCAGCCTCGAGAATCGCATGTGCAAGCAATGAAAATATGCCACCCGACGTTGATTTCGCCCGAACGTCGCGATCCTTATTCCACGCGGCGTACACCTTCTGGATAGAGCTTTCCGCACTGATTGCATTATTTGCGGGGCATTTCTTTTGGCATAAACCGCACGAAACACATTTTGCCTGATCTATGTAAGGAAATAGAAATCCATGCTCACCGCGCACCATGGATATGGCTTGCTTGGCACAAATATTTGTACACATACCGCATCCCGTACACGCCTGTTTATCGCATATTTTCACGGCTTATTCCTTCCATAATATATCTTCAAGCAACACTGGCAGTTTGTCATAATATTCGCACTCAAAGTAGGGGCTGAGCTTGTGGTCAAGGTTCTTTACACATACTTTTTTTGCAATTTCATATGCATCTTCAAGCGAATTGGCAAGATAGACGTACTCATCATACACACCGTGAAACCACTCAGCACCCGTTGTAACCTTATGATCGTTTGTTTTTATTATAATAACAGGTGTCCCCGCAACCAGTGAAAAAATTGTTCCATGGTAACGGTCTGTGATGACCGCCTCGAATTGTGAATATGTTTCAATTTCACGGTTGATATATTCCTCTGCGTGACTAACGATATAATCGACCTTTCCTTGTTTTGTGGTATCAATCTTTTCCGTCCTGCAAAATGCAGCGCAACGGTTCATCAACGCGCCGATTTCATCGTCGGAATAGTATTTTTCGCCGTCATTTCGACAACAGAACAGAATTCCATTGCGTTCACAATTGAACGTATAATTTCCAATCAATGTTGTTACAATGTCGGGAAACTGCTTAACTGGAATATCCGGAAACATATTAAGCGCCAGATCGTAAGAAACACGATCTCTTGCGAGAAACAGCAGATGTTTCATGCTGTTGTAGCATTGTGCAGTGCGCATTTGATTCTCTTTGTTTTTAAAAAAGATCGTTTGTGGAAGCATGAGCATTTTTGCTTCCGGCAAAATGCTCATGACTGCTTGGTGCATCTCATCGGCATAGCCGCCCAAATCTGTCGTCGTATAGCCGCTTTGAAAGACAATCAGATCCCCTTTCTTATATATTTCTGTCAGCTTTTTTAATACAGAACACCGTGTATTAACCAATGCGTTCGTTTCAATTTCGATGACCTGTGTGTCGGGATAGTTCTTTGTCAGCCAACGGCGGATACATACGCCCTGTGCAAGATCGCCCAAATTTGTATGTGCCGGAATGCCCAAATAAAATATGACCGACGCAGAGGGGGTTTGACGTTTCAGCTGCTTTTTCGTTTTTGAGGACAGCTTGATATCCACTATTTTTTTATGTAAAGCCACAACGATTGGAGCTGTCGCCTTGTTGTCTAAAACCATCTTTTTGATTTTTCCAATCATTGCTTTATACCGCCTATGTCTTTATATAAATCAACGTACTCTTGGAATCTTTCGTTCATATCGAACGATTTTGCCCGTGCGAGGCACTGCTCCGTTGTAAACGGACGCTTCACCCTGACGAACTCAATGGCTTTTTGCAAGCCGTCAATATCGTTACAATCCACCGCCATGCCGCTTCCCGCGTCGATGATTTCGGGACTTCCGCCTGTTCTGAATGTCACGACGGGTGTGCCGCATGCGATAGCTTCCATATTCACCGTAGGATAATTTTCCTCTCTCGTGGGGTTCACCAAAACATCTGCAGCGGTATACAACTCCGCAAGCTCGGTTTGGTTTTGTGTTCGATGAATGGAAATTACATTATCAGGTAGTTGCGCGTCTATTGCATTGTCTGTACCGACCAGCACAATTTGATAGCTGTCGTCAAGCCGTGCTGCAAGCTCAAGGAAGAAATCAAAGCCCTTACGTTGATCCCAGCCAAACGCAACACCAAGCAAAATGTATTTATCCTGCAAGCCATGCTTTTCCCTGAAATTGCTTATTGTCGGCCTGAAAACGTTCAAATCTATCCCATTATTGATAACCTTAATGGGATAGTTACCTAAATAAGATTGCTTTACCAAATCGCCCAGCCAACACGAAGGCGTTACAATCGTCATGTTTTCCACACCTGTGAACCACTTTCTTTTGAGCTTCCACATGGTCTTTGTTCTGTCGACAAAGCTCTTTGGGTACACGTGGCATTGAGGACAGTTATGACAACCTTCCTTCCACCTGTCACACCCAATCATGGTAAAGTGTGCACACTGCCCCGTAAATGCCCAACAGTCGTGTAACGTCCAAACCACGGTGATTTGATGTTTTTTAATATATCGGAACAGCATTGGGACGTTGATATAGGCGTTATGTAAGTTGTGCAAATGAATCACATCCGGAGAATATTTCTTAACCTTATGCAGAAACCGCAAGGTAGAAAAATATGAGCCGCACCCGTTGAAGCCTGTGAAATTAGTCAGCCATATATGAAAATTACGCTCGAGAATCGTTCCAATATAGAGGGAGTGATTGACCTTGCTTTTCATATTGGATCGACTCTTCGCATAGGCAATCCATACAGAATTCGATGCCTGCTCCATCACACGTTGTATTTGTACCATAATTTTGCCCGTACTGCCAAAATTGCAGGTATTGATGGAAAATACCTTCATTCACGCCTCTCCCTTCTCCATATGATAAACTGCTTATTGGCGAGAGAAAACCCATATAGATTCCAAATAATAATACTGGGATTTAGCACGTAATCCTCGCTTGCTATGCAAGCCAACAGCACGCAGAAAAGGAGTATACGCGTCACTATTTTTTCCGAAAACGCTTTGGTAAACGAATACAATCCGTAGCACATGAAGCTGCCATACAAGAAGCCAAACATGGCAAACCAGTTTGCAAAGGTGCAAGTCGTCATCGTATGACCATATTCCGCAAGAAATAACGCTTTCAAATTGGTACTGCCCACTCCAAAGATTGGATTGTCAAAAAACGCCCTAAACGCATCCACAAACGAAGAAATCCGCACGCCAGCTGAGCTATCTGCACTCTGAGTTTGAAAGTATCTTTCCACCTTTCCAAACAAAGTCCCATACAGTGACGGAGCGGAATACTGAATGATATAATATGCGACCACTGCGACCACAATCAACACAATACAGAAAATCCGCAACGGCTTATGCATGGCACGGTTGAAAATCCCATCTGAGAACGCGCACAATAGAATTAGAGCTAAGACCAAATAGCCCGCCGTTGAAAACGTAGTAATCAGCGCAAGACAAAGCACAATTACCTTGAACACACTCTGCATCTTATTTTGGAACAGTTCAACCAAAAGTGCCAAAGTTAAATAGGTTTGAAACGCGCCAGGCTCCCAAAACAATCCGTAATTTCTATTATTTATTGGGGATATGGCAACCAGCACAGAATGCGATATTTGACCATTCACATTTTTCACCACGGGCAATATACTAAGTAACCGTGGAACAAAAATATATAGAAAGTAAATTATGATGGAGGCAACCGCAATAATAAACATGACCTGCGCATATGCGGACAACCATTTTTTGACGTCAATAGAGCCAACGAAGAGAATTGCTAGCACATAATAAGAAATCAGTATAACAAATGTTTTACCATGTTCTGTATTGTAAACATTGCTGAGCAACGCCAAAATGAATACGATAACCGATGCAAGTGGAATTCTCAAATTTACATGATTCAATACGCATATAAGCACAAGCATTATGAACAGTGCTAAATACATGAGTAGTCGCGCAGTGCCGGTGTACACAGATAGCTCAAACGCCGAGGAAAGATATATCAGCAAAAACGTCATCAAATACGTTTGAAACGATATTTTTGGAGCTTTAGCACCCTGTACCATGTGTGCACTCCTTTTCAATATATGAAATCGTTAAATCTGGTGTTGCGGAAAAAAAACTTTTTTTCAGGAATTCGTTCGAGATGGGCTTGGGAGAAAGTTCCAAAAAATTCTTTATGACAGATGCAGCATCAGCAGGAAGCTGAGATTTATCAATGATACATGCATTGGGGTACAGTTCAAAATATGAAAGCGTTTCGTCCATTCGATTGTCTGAAAAGTGCAATAACTTTTTCTTTGTTGCAAACAGTTCGAATATTTTGCTTGGAACAACGCCCTTCAAATCGTTACCGATGCTAATGATTGCCGTTGCACGCGCTACGGCAGCGTCAGCTTCCTTTTTGGCTACTCTGCCGTGATAAAATATCGTCTTGGGGTACTTTTTTACATATGAATCAATCGTATCGTCCATGTTGCTTGATCCATACAAATGCAACTCTACGGGCCTCTCAGAGCATTCCGCCAGGGCGATGATGTCTATTATGACGATTTCCGGATTGCGGTACTGCTTATCCATATATCCTGCATATGTCAACATAATTTTCCCCATCTCGGAACAAGGTGCTCCATCTCCTGTTTCATCAGAGAGAATCAGCGTTGGAAAATTGATGTAATGTAAGTGTTTTATGCTGTTGAACAGTGAATTGCCATCATAAAACCGTCTGCCGTTTTCCGCCATTAGGATACAGTCAAGCTTACAAAAAATACGTTTCTCTCTATGATCACATAAGTATTCATACATGCTCTGTGGCAGCAGGGGCGGCTTTACGGCGCCTTTCAATATGTCTAAATAATACCCGATGACTTTCACATCTGTATGCTTTTTTTTATACTTCATTGCCGCAAAAACGGGTGCATATGGACGGAACACTCCCACGATACAGTCAATGTGTCGTTCCGTGTTCAAGTCTTCCAGTACGCGATAAAGCGCGTCTGCAAATTTAGGGGAGGTGTTCGGAAAACGAGGAAGCAGGGCAACGCCTTTCACGATGTGTCTCGCCTGATACACTGCACGCATAAAGCTGCTTCTGCAGGCGTTGACGGTTTGCTCATAAGTGGTGTGCGGTACTCTTATCACGCGCACACCACCCACAAACGGTTCTTTCATATCTTCTGCAAGTGAACCGCCGCATACACAGCTTACCACATATCCCTTTTGGAGCAAACCACAAATGATATTTCTTGTGCAAGTGATATTCGCGTCAGAATCGGGTACGTAGCCATGTGTGACAAATACAATATGTGGCATCATTGCATAACCTTAGCCTTTATAATTCATTAAAAGATACGATCCTGGAACTCTCATTCTCAAACAGTGCTAAAAATTCATCCGACATATAGCTGCAAAATTCGGCGACTCTGTCAGTGGAAATATTGCCAAACAACGGATTGTCGCCACTTGTGGCAGGGTGAATGACTATCTCAATCGAGTGTTTTTTTGACTTTGCCAAGCCTAACTTCATGCGGTTGATGTCCGTTTTACTGATATTCACAAACGTGACGATTCTGCCCTCTGGCATGGTAAACTTCTTGCGCTCTATCACACCGTATTTGACATTGACGTACGACTTTACAGCAAATTCTCTCAGCTTACGCAATGTGCCGTGGCACAGGTCGTAATCAATATACACTCTTTGAAAATTACGCGTTGCCTTAATACCGTTTTTCAGTGCGACCGCCTCAAACACCTTAAATTCCGCAGGATACAGGGAGGAATTTTCATGGGTGTTCCAATAATCAGGGTAGCCAAACTCCGCCTTAAACATATCGTACTGATTCTGCAATTCCAACGCCAGTTCGTCCGTGTTAATCTCATGCTTTTTGAACGCCCTGCGGAAGGCATTGATTGAAAGAAATCTGCCCGCCCCATCAAGCAGTGTCCGAATTTTGGACACCTCCGTCACCGGGAAACCCGTGGTCACGTTCCAGTGAAGCCCCACGGAAAAACGAGGATAAGAGCGGATCGGCACATGGGAAAAATCCGTTCCGAAATTCATTAGCACATTTGTTGTCGACAGCACGCCTCTTTCAGCCAACCGTTCAATGGCTGAATCCACCTCTGGACACATTCCGTAATCATCTGCGGTAATAAGATATTGACGTATTGCTTCCATCCTATATTCCCTCGCTAATCTATCTGTGACTGATACTGCTGATACGTGCGCAATGACCGATATCCTTTTCTTCCCTCATGAATGAATTTCCACGTTTCAAGCGGTGGAATACCATTCTTGCGGAAGAAAGAATAATACAAAACCATCAGACCAGTTAGACCGTTCTTCTGTGCTTCTAGCAAAGCACCGCGCGTGTACATCTTCTCGTGAATATCGTAAATGATGCTCGTGGAATCCTCACTGTAAGCGACATCCCCAATATAGACGGGGGACAGAAGTATTTTTGCACCGCTGTTTAATAGCTGTGTAATAAATATGGAATCCTCACCCGTTCGAAAGAGGCATCCGCCGCCAAAATATGTGGTAAAGCACAAATTGCGCTTTCTGACCGACTCCAATCGAAACGCCAGCCTTGGTGCGCCGAACGGATTGCGACTCCATGCGTGAAGCCAAGCATACTTTTTGATTTTTGTCGGAATCCTACCAAACTGCGGCGTAGATGTCCCGATATTGAAGATAACGGCATCAGCTTCGGGATGGTGCTCGAATTCTTCTACGATTTTCTCCGCATACCCGTCGGCATACGTCATATCGTCATCGGCGAGCAGGCAAACGTCGGCCTCTGCGTACATCAGCGCCGTATTCCGGTTCACCCCGACACCCCGCGTTGCCGTGGAATACATTCTGACACGGTGTCCATCCAGCTCCGCTTCCATTACCTCAAATCGTTCTGTCTGGTTGGCGATAACGGCATCTGCGGCAATATTCATTTTTCGATACAGCGACATATCGCTCTGGTGCATCGAAACGCACAGTACCTCAAACGGCTTGCTCAACTTCCTTCTACCTCGCATAATCATACATCTTTTTCAGGGCATTAATCTGCACTGTAACGGACGGTGTGACCTTTTCTATGAGTGGCAGCAACCATTTGCACCATGTAAACAGCGCTCTAAAGCACCATCGGTAGCAAGGACGGTATACGACGTGCAGGCGGCAATATGCATAACGGAATCCAAAATACTTAATCAAATATGCTTGAAATTCCGTATCGTGCGCTATGTTTCGCTCCCCGTCGCAAAGGTAGTAGCCCTGCTCATAATATCTATCATTATACACCTCGCACAGTCCATTGAGCAATGCGGCATTGCATTCCAGTCGTTCGTACTCCCGAATACAATGCTGTTCGATGAGAGAGATACATTTTCCGTTTGCCTGGCACCACAGGTATCCCACCAGCTTCCCCACATCTGCGTCAAATGCGCCCAACACGAATGAATTGGAACTGGTTGACAGACTGACGCATTTATTTTCGGCTTGCTCATACGTCATGGTCACGGGATTGTCGTAGCCTTGATTGGCGTCATTGATTAAATAGTAAAAATCATCTATATGCTCTCTCGGATCCACACAGCGCACCGTAAAATTTCGTATACCTTTATTAATAACGCACCGTCTTTTGGACTTGACGGCGTTGATGTCAAAGCGGCTGTCCTTGATGCAATACCACCACGCGGCACTTTCGAATTTATCAAACTCTGTCGTATATCGAATGCAGAACGCCTTTTTATATAGTCGGAATAACGCCTTCGTCTGTTCTTTGGTAAGCGACTCCTGCTCCGTTTTCGGCTCGGTGTTGGGCAATATCATGTGGTTATAATACTTCCACGCGCTGGTTACATTTTTTTCCATCTTCCCTTTTCCTTCTTTACCTCGCCAATCGCCGTGAAGCCTGCACGTTCGATACCCTTAATTGAGCTCATATTATCCTCACGAACCAGCATGAGGAAATCCTGCGGGTGCGTATTTGTAATATAACAAAGCACAGCGGGGTATATTTTCTTTCCACGGTATGCGGGCACGGTCAGGCAAGGTCCGATTTCGCACTCGCCACGACGCAAAAAAGGAAACTTGAAATTGCGTCCGATAACCGTACTTCTATGCGCTAGCACGCCCCCATTATCTCTCACGATAACGATTGTGACCCTTCCGAGCGCCATCATCCCCCACAGGAATTCACATGCGGTGACTTGTTTTTTTATCAATTCGACAAAGCTCGGCTTGATTTCGGTAAACGTGTAGCCATGCGGTAACGGAAGAGACGCAGTGGGATATGTGTCATGTTTCTTGCAATATAGAATATATCTCATATCAGCTTTTTTTCGTCCTCAAAATTTTCTGTATAGTGAACCCCGTCCACTATTCTAAAATCTTGTGCCGTGTCCCATTTCTCCGCGTGTTGCTCCCACTTGATTCTGTCTGGGGAGGGCGGTGTCATGTAATCCCCGAAGCGGTTGGAAAGAAACTCATTCAGTTTCACCGGTGCACGCAGTTGCACTTTTTCAAACGTAATGTACTCGGTCGGGACGAAACACTCCTTGGGATAGATAGCATTTTTGAACACTGCCTTGCCCATGAAGTTGCAAAACAGATTCGTGTCCTTATTTCTATACTTATACACCTGCTTCAAGCCGTACTTTACCCACATCTTGTCTGGCAGATGCGCCATGACCTTCAAGGCAAGCCCTAGAAAGCCACCGCGTCTGTTGTATCCGCGTATTGCCAAACCCTTCATAATTACATATTTTGCCCATAGGCATTGATGTAATTTTTGAATTATATGTTTCGGGCAAGTATGTAAAATAAAAATATCCACATAGATTCCCTGATGAATATTCCAGTTTTTGAAACTATCCTCAAAATAAGATGTGCCATTCATGCGCAATTTTGATATGGTAACCATACCATCAACAGCGCCCCATTCTTGAAGATAATACTTTTTTTTATCGCCCAACTTAAGGAAAGTTTCTTTAAATTTTACGTAATTATCAGGTGTCATAAAAAGATCCAGATCATCATCCCAAGGAATAAATCCACCATGTCTTTTAGCGCCTAGTGCTGAACCGCCCATAAGGCAGTAATCGATGCCATTTTCTTTACATATGGCATCGATATATACGGCTATTTCAAGAATCGTATCTTGAAGCAGAAGAAACCCATATTCATCATCTAAATTGTCTCTCATATAACGGTATTTCATAATCATTTATTCCCCGATACTTTTTACTGCTTTCCGAATCGTTTTAGGTAATGAATAATAAATCCTGTCTTTAATATACTGGGTTGACTTCACGTACTTGTCTGCAACGCCTTGTACTCCAAGACAATTGTAGGTATCAACAAAATCATCTCTGCTTTTTGGCCGTTTTGTCCCTCCGGAAAAGCAAACTCCATCCCTAACCAAATGATCTAAGCGCGCTGGGTATACATTTAGGCTGTCCATACAGGAATTCCACAATTTTTCTCCGACATGAGAATTAATAATCACAGTGGAAACTCCATCAAAACGGTTAATGCCGGAAACATATCGATCAATATCATGGAAATCACCAATTGTAATATCCGATATGCGGTTCTGACTTGAAAAGCGACAATTATAGCAGCTTTCCCTTAAGCATATATATTTTTGAAAACAGGCATAAAATGTTGTGTCAAAATAATAGCTGCTTTTCGTATGATGGATATTATTTTTTGTATAGCCGATAGAGCAATAATGGGGCGTTGATCCATTCGCTTTTTTAACGCGAAACATAAAAGAATCTATTTTAATTCCACGTCTTGTTTCGTCATAAGTCAAACACTCATGAAAGAATCGTTGACTCGGTACGCCATGACAAAAAAAATCAACTGTAATCAGGTTGGGATAAGGTTTTCGGAGGTAATTTTTCAATGCCACAATCTGACATGGTGTTGACGTAAACATTACGTTTTTACCAGCCAAGAGAAGACTCTGAATCTCATCGAATTTTTCATGCATATCGCTCTGCAGATACTTGCTCTTCATTAGCGGCCCCAAGGTTTCCTCGCTGTTGGCTTGTACACACTTTAAATTCAGCTCTTTTGTAAACGCAGCGCCATAGATCAAAAATCTCTGCTTTAGCAATACTCTGGAAAAAATCTCAAACATTCCGCCTGATGAACCTCTAAACCGAACCTCTTTATCTGTTGCATAAGCGGCATACGCCTTTTGATTGTAATCGGTTTCTTTTATTTCTGTTTTCATAGGACATACTTTATCGCACAAACCACACGATACGCATTGACCTACTTCAATATGCGGAAATAAATGACCGAGCGTTCCTTCTTGCATTTCAATGCAATGTTGAGGGCAAACGACACTGCATGCAGAACACCCGCAGCATTGGTTTTCATTTGCCAATGTTACCATAATCAAATACCGCGTAGTTTCTCTGAAAGCATAGTAGATGATGTACCCTTTGTATGCGGCAAAAACACTATCGAAACTCCAACATCAGCAAATCTTTTTTCGATCTCGTTATACATATTAGAGCCCTTCCAATCATCACCATGAAACAATGCATCGAACTGAAAAGTTTTCCAAGCTTCAAATTTATCCATTGAAGCCTGAGGAACCACTGTATCTACATATCTTATTGACTCGATAATCGCAATTCTTTCTTCAAAAGGGACTACCGGAGTCTTGTGTTTATATTCCATGACAAGATCGTCTGTGCTCACTCCGACAATAAGATAATCGCACATTTCTTTGGCGCGTTTCAGAATATTCAAGTGTCCAATATGAAACATATCATATACGCCAGTCGTGTATCCAATTTTATATTTCTTTTCCATCAGGCTTTCTCCCTTGCAAATTTTTGAAACACCCATCCGCGCAGATTATTCGGCAAAAGAACCTGTATAATCAGTCTCTTGATGACATTTATACAATACTGAGGAAAAGATATGACCTTTTTTTCAAGCATGAATTTCTGCAGCTTTGCTTCACTCGTAAAATACTTTTTACCGCCGCGTCGCTGATACATTTCTTTTCCCACACGAACATTGACAAGAACATCATCAACATTAGCAAATTTCGCATTTTTAAGTGCCAGCCGAAGCCAAAGATAATAATCCTCATCACAATACCAATCTATATACCCACCAACAGCTTGAACTTCAGTTTTTTTGAACATTACCGTCATTTGATTCATTGGGCATCGTTTTTTCATATATGTCTTAATTGCAGAGTCACTCCCGGGTACATTACGTCTGCCAACAGCATGATCGGGTGAATCAATAAACTCAATTATATTTCCGCCGACGATCGTCAGATTGTTATCAGTAGAAAACCTCTTTAACTGCTTTTCAAAACGGTCTGAAGCACTTATATCATCGGCATCCATTAATGCCACGAGTTCATATGTGCAATGCTCTAATCCAATCCGACGCGCATTTCCATGCCCCTGATTCTTTGTCAGGCAAATGATTTTAAAAATAGGGTTCTGCTCATAGGACTTAATGACCACATTCAATTCGTCCGGCACTGGACCATCAACAACCAATACAACCTCGTTTGGCTGAGCAGTTTGGTGAATAATGCTCTCAACGGCGATTTTGAACCATTCTGGATTGTCTCCACCGTAAACACACATGGATACTGAAAAAGGTTCCTTCATTCAAAGCTCCTTACCGTCCAGCCGCAATCCGTTCTTTGCTTTCTCTTTGTCTGGTATTATACTCTATCCGCTCAATCTTCCCCGTGCGAAGAAGATAATCACCGTAATCCTCTGCCGTCGCCATGCCTTCAAAGTTGATGCTCTCGCTCTTGAATACTTTCACAACCGTAATAATCACAATCTTAACATCGATCCAAAAGCTAACATTTTTTATATACTCCAGGTCATACATGAATTTATCTTCCCACTCAATGCAGTTACGACCGTTGATCTGCGCCCAACCTGAAAGGCCGGGGCGAACACAGTGCCGTCGCCGCTGCTCTTGCGTCATGAAAACCATATCACGAACAAGTTGGGGGCGTGGGCCAATCACGCTCATGTCACCTTTCAGGATATTCAAGGCTTCGGGCAATTCGTCCAGGCTGGTGTTTCTCAACCTCCGGCCGAATTTCGTTAAGCGCATATCATCAGGCAACAGACTCCCGTTCTCATCACGAGCATCTGTCATGGTACGGAATTTATACAGCGTGAAAATTTTCTCGTCCTCGCCGGGACGTTCCTGCTTAAAAATTACCGGACTGCCAAGTTTTATACGAACAAGAATGGCAACAACAGCATAGAGCCAACAAAACACAATCATCGCAAGCAACGCACAGATGATATCCAAAACACGTTTTATGTACCGGCAGTAGAATGTGTTCTCGCCCTTCACTTAACCATCCCTCTAATCAGGTCAATGACCATATCTTGTTCGTCGGCTGTCATCTTGATATCGCTCGGTATGCAGAGGCCACGGCTGAACACATCTGCCCCGACGTCACCGTCTACACTGATGAAATCATGCCCCGCGAACACCGGCTGCAAATGCATCGGCTTCCAAATGGGACGGCCCTCAATGCTGTGCTTATTTAGTTCTTCCATGATCTCAATCGGTGTCACTTTCACGCTCTTGTCCAACAGGATACTGGACAACCAGAAATTCGGCTCAGAGCAGGAAAGATGCGGATTCATGGTCATCGGCAGATCTGCAAACGAAGCTTTATATCTCGAGTAAATTGCTTTCTTCAGTGCACGGTGTTCGTCGATGTGTATTATCTGTGCTCTGCCAATCCCCGCGACAATATTGCTCATGCGATAGTTGTAGCCGATCTCGCTGTGCTGGTACCACGGGGCGGGGTCACGGGATTGAGTTGACCAGAAGCGCGCCTTCTTGATGGCTTCCTCATCATCACTAAGCAGCATACCGCCGCCGGAAGTCGTAATGATTTTATTCCCGTTAAACGAAATGGCATTGTACTTACCGAACGTGCCGGTTTGCTGGCCCTTATATGTAGCGGACAGGCTCTCAGCTGCGTCCTCGATCAACATCGCATTGTGGGCATCGCAAATATCTCTGATTTCGTCCAGCTTTGCCGGCGTGCCATAAAGGTTTGCAGCAATGACAACCTTGCAATCTGGATATTTTTCAAAAGCCTTTTCTAATGCTCTGGGGTCCATGTTCCAGGTTTCTCGCTCGGAATCAATGAATACCTGAACGCCATTCTCGTAACTGACAGGATTTACTGTAGCAGAAAAAGTCAAATCGGAACAAAATACCACATCACCCGGCTTTACCTCAGCCAACTTGATCGCCAGATGAAGAGCAGCCGTGCCGGATACCAGCGCCGCCGCATGTTTCACGCCAACATAGGCCGCCATCTCCTTTTCAAATGCGTTAACATTTGGTCCCAAGGGCGCCACCCAGTTTGTGTTGAAAGCCTCCTGGATGTATTTCATTTCATCGCCGTGCATAGTCGGCGATGACAGCCAGATTTTCCCGTTAATCATATGTTATTCCGTCCTATCTAAAGTCTACATTTTCTTTGCCCTATAACCCACGTCAATTAGATCGTTACCACCCTTTTTACTGCATTTTAATCCAGCCGGCGTGGTGATTATCTGATTGTCATCAGGCAAACAACTGAGATGCGTGTTCAGGGTAAAAATTTAAAAAATTTCAATATCGGCACATCCGCCGCTCCTCCATAAATGATACGCGTTTATTATTCTGCTCGGATCACTGTTCCGCTCGGCACCCGCATATATGCTTGCACTAGGGCATTTTTAGCCACAGTAACGGAAGAACCGACATGTGCAAATTGTCCAACCCTCGCGCCGACTTCAACAACGCTTGCACTCGAAATCAGTACACCTCGCTCAAGCACAGCAGCTGCAGAAATAATACTGCGAGCCTCTATTAATACCGAACGAGCTACTTTTGCACTGGGTGAAATCGTAGCGGAAGGATGTATTAAGGTTGGAACGATGTAGCCCAGAGACTCCAAAGCATTCATATACCTCTGGCGCAATAAGCTATCTCCAAAACTCGCCGTGGCCATTGGGAAACGGTTCGCCAGATTTTTCATTTCGGACAGCGGCCCAATTGCTAATTTGTTGTTCAGATCGTCATCGAGAAACGCGATCTCATGGAACACCCCAATGGCCTCGGCAATTTCCTTGACAACCGGTCCTTGACTGCCTGCTCCGAGGATCAGGAGGTTCATGCGTTTGGGTCCTTCAAATTCAAGCTCCGATTGATGTCCTTGCGGCGGCTGATAATCGGCACCGTATTGTTCCAAAAAGGCAACGCAATGGAACTTCGGCTCAAAATACTGGGAAAACTTTTTTGCAATGACATTGGGCTGTTTGATGCCGACATAGACGCAAATGCTGTACAAGTCCATACCAGTCTGGATGCAGCGTCGGATAAAGGCGTTTCGCAGGTCGGAAGCGGAGAGAGAACCGCCGGTATTATACCGCACGGCAACCGTGGTCAGAATATTTTGCATGTGGTGGAACGGAGGAAGCTTTTTCCCGCCGGTGAGAATGTAGCAATCACCGCTCTCATATAGGCTACTGTACTGCTGTAGATAACGGATCACATGCGGGGGCATTGGAAGCGACCTTGGCATGTCAAGAGGCACAAGTATACCGGCCGTATTGACAACATTACAGAGTGTCACAACCCCATGATCAAGATCGATGTCCTTCCATTGCAGCGCCGTGACCTCCATGAGCATGAGTCCCATATGCAGACACAGATACGCAGCCACCTTGCGTGGCTCCACATTCTCCGTCAGCCCGGTTTCTATCAACTTGCATTGCTGTTCAGAAAGCATGGAATCACTTCTCCTTACCGGTATTGCGAGATTCTTCAGCATCGATATGAGATTTCGTTTTCCGGCATTTTGGAAAATTCGTATGCCTTCGACATCCGCTGCTTTATGCTCCGGCGCTATCAGTGTAATATCCACCGTCTGTTTTAGCGGCGACAATGGCCGGTCAAATGATGCAAGGTATCAAACTGACAATCCATGCTGCGAAACATCGGTTTCAATATCACTCAACGAGAAAATTTACAACATTGACTGCATGATACACGCAGCTTACCGATATACACTCCTTACCGATACAGGAAAGAATCCGATAAGCAACAGTATATCCAATTGAGCTTTCAACTATCAACACTAGTAGAATAGCAAAAATCAACGCAAAATGCAATATATAATCGAAAAATGGTGTATTTTAAAAGAGGACAAGTTGATTTGTGGCTAGTTTCAACGTTCCTCCGTGTTTTGACGCTCCCGTTTGTAGAAGCGTCAGTATTTTAATTGCGAAGTTATATGAGCTACCTCTTTCGGCTTACCTCCCGCTGGAGCGGCTTCCTGTGCTACTCCGGCTTTTTTTGATACGCCATGTTCTTCCCATCATTTTTTTGCACGCATCTCCGAGCTGTTCTACTGATGGCTTTCTTGAAAAGGCCTCCTGAAATGAATGATCAGGGCACGAATTTTGCTTTCATATGAAAATTCCCGCTTACATTTTGAAGTAAACGGGCAGGATTCTAAACGATATTGCGGTTTATTTGGTTGCCGGTTACGCTGCCTAATGAGTTTTAACACGGCCGGAAATCATCGTCCTGTTTTCCAAGATTCCGTCAGTTGACAAGGTCCCGAAAAATCGCAGACCAATCGTGAATACGCACAACGTGCATTGTGTAAACGCAAATCATTCTGCCTGCAGTGAATAAAAGAGAGGATATATTTCTTCCCGCTGCGGGAACGAATCGTCCATCACGATTGCATAGCCGTTTGCCACAACTGCGTCAAAGGAATCGTCCATCTCCTCAATGTGCAACTGGCCGCTGGTTTCCGCCGCCTGATAGGCGTCGGTGCCAGTATCAAATACATACAATTCCAACATTGCAACGTTTTCTTCTGCGGTTAACTTACAACCGTCCTCAGCGCCGACCAGAGTATATTCTGTTGTCTCTTCCGTGAAGGATACGCCAAGGGCCTTGACGGCGCCAACAAAGTCCGAGAGCGATGCAAGCTCCAAAGGGGCTGAGGATTCCGTCGCATCCGCGCTTTGGCTGCTGATTTCTGCGGCAGCGGAGGTTCCCTGTTCTGAAGAATTCTGTGTCTCTGTTTTGTTGGCTGTCTCTTTGCCGCAGGCAAACAGGAAAAAGCACATTAGAATGCAAATTGGAATAATCGAATAACGTCGCATGGCGTTCCTTCCGAGTTCCCGGCAAGGCAGCTCAGCGCCGTCTTGCCGGGAATCACTTCTGTTATTGGGCAATTTTTCTGGTCACTTGGTTAGCTGACCATGCGGCCGCTGTCGCCGCCGCGGAAGTAATGCTGTTTTCCGTCGATGGTCTGCCAGCCGGTCAGCATCCGGCAGCTGGGCGACACGTTAAAATAGAAATATCCGTCGCTCTCCGCCACATATTGCAGCCCGG
>JAYFPO010000002.1:0-43784 GCA_034927685.1 Oscillospiraceae bacterium
CATTGTGGTGGGCGGCGCGTCTGATCAAAAATCAAAACGCGGTTTTTTCCGTCAGCCAAGCGTTCAGCTGGTCAATGGGCAGCCGGACTTGCTCCATCGTGTCGCGGTCACGGACGGTAACGCAGCCATCGGCGGGCGTGTTCTCGTCGCCGACGGTCTGGAAGTCCACGGTGATGCAGTACGGCGTGCCGATCTCATCTTCCCGGCGGTAGCGCTTGCCGATGGAGCCGGCGTCGTCAAAGTCCACCATGAAGTCCTTCTGCAGGGTGTGGTAAAGTTCCTCCGCCGCGGGGCTCAGCTTTTTGGACAGCGGCAGCACGGCGGCCTTGAAGGGGGCCAGCGCGGGATGCAGGCGCAGCACGGTGCGGACGTCATCCTTCCCGCTCTTATCCTGCCCCACGACCTCTTCGTCGTAGGCGTCCACCAGGAAGGCCAGCACAGAGCGCTCCACGCCCAAAGACGGCTCAATGACGTAGGGAATATACCGCTCGTTGTGCTCCTGGTCATAGTAGGTCAGATCGCGGCCGGAGGTGTTCTGATGCTGGGTCAGGTCGTAATCGGTCCGGTCGGCGACGCCCCAGAGTTCGCCCCAGCCGAAGGGGAACAGGAACTCAAAGTCGGTGGTTGCCTTGGAGTAGAAGCAGAGCTCCTCGGGATCATGGTCGCGGAGCCGCAGGTTTTCATCCCGCAGACCCAGAGAAAGCAGCCATTCATGGCAGAAGCCGCGCCAATATTGGAACCAGTCCAGATCGGTGCCGGGCTTGCAGAAAAACTCCAGTTCCATCTGCTCAAATTCACGCACCCGGAAAATAAAGTTGCCCGGCGTGATCTCATTGCGGAAGGATTTGCCGATCTGGGCGATGCCAAAGGGCAGCTTCCGCCTGGTCGTACGCTGCACGTTGACGAAATTGACAAAAATACCCTGCGCGGTCTCGGGCCGGAGATAGACCGTATTCTTCGCGTCCTCGGTGACGCCCTGGAAGGTCTTAAACATCAGGTTGAATTGCCGGATGTCGGTAAAGTTGTGCTTCCCGCAGGTGGGACACGGCACATTGTGGGTTTCAATAAAGTCCTTCATCTCCGCCTGGGAAAAGGCGTCGATGGGCTTTTCCAGCGTGACGCCCTCTTTCCGGCAAAACTCCTCGATCAGCTTGTCCGCACGGAAACGCTCCTTGCACTCCCGGCAGTCCATCAGTGGGTCGGAGAAGCCGCTCAGGTGACCGGAGGCAACCCAGGTCTGCGGGTTCATCAGAATGGCAGCGTCCTGGCCCACGTTATACGGATTTGCCTGGACGAATTTTTTCCACCATGCCTTTTTGACGTTGTTTTTGAGCTCAACACCGAGCGGACCGTAATCCCAGGTGTTGGCGAGACCGCCGTAAATTTCGGAACCGGCAAAAATAAAGCCGCGACCTTTACAGAGGGCGACCAATTTCTCCATTGTTTTTTCAGTATTATTCATAGAAATGCCTCCCGCTATTTATACAATATACCCACATATAATAGTAGAATTATACAACGAAATAACAGTGATTGCAAGATAGGTTTCCCCTTTTGTTTTCACAAAAAACGTGGTATACTGTCTTAGAATTGTAAGTTTCACAGCGAAAGGTCGATATTATGTTTCGTTTTATTGGCAGGTTTATCGCTTCGGCGGTGATTTTGGTTCTGACCGGGCTTATGATGGCGGCAGCCAAGTATCTCCCGCAGCTTGTTTTTCCGGCCTATCGGAATTTTTCCCGCAGCGTGATTTCGGCGATGTCCTCGGTAACCGGGGCGCTGCCCTTTGCGCTCTGGGAAATCCTTCTGGTGCTGCTGGGACTGTTGCTGCTCTATTCCATCATCCATACGATTTTTGAAAAGAAGCGCTTTCTTACCTGGCTGTCCGGCGTGGTGCTGGCGCTGTCCGTGCTAGTTTTTTTGTTTGTGGGCCTTTGGGGGCTGAACCACTACGCGCCGGAGCTGTCCACGGAACTGAATCTTCCGGTCACGGAGTACACGAAGGAGCAACTGGCGGAGGCGGCGCAGTATTATCTGGACGGCGCCAACCAGTATGCGGTGCAGGTGGAGCGGGACGATACCGGTGTCATGGCAGAGCAGAATTTTACAGAGTGGGCCAAAGAAGCCGGCGCCAGCTATGAACCGTTGGCAGCGCGGTATCCAATTTTTTCCGCGTCCACGCAGCCTGTCAAAAAAGCCTTGCTGACCTGGAAGATCATGAGCGAAACCGGGTACACCGGCGTATTTGTGGCCTTTACCGCGGAGAGCACGGTCAACCCGGATACCTTTGTGGCCAGTTTGCCCTATACCATGTGCCATGAGGTGGCCCACCGCTGCACCATCGCGGGCGAGGACGAGGCGAACTTTGCGGCGTTTCTGGCCTGCGCGGCCAGCAGCGATCCGGATTTTCTCTATTCCGGTTATTATTCCGCGTTTATCTATTGCTATAACGCCCTTTTCGATGCGGACAAGGCCGCGGCCCAGAGTGTCTGGGAGGGAACGTCGGAACAGCTTCGCGCGGACTGCGCCGCGGCGAACGTCCACTACGACCAGTACGCGGGCCCGGTACAGGACGCGGCGCAGAAGGTCAACGACACCTATCTGAAAGCGTTTTCGGAGGAGTCCGGCGTGCAGTCCTATGGCGAGGTCACAGACGATCTGATTGCCTGGTATCTGCAAAATAAAGCTTGACAAACACAAAGGCAGCCAATATAATAATCCTGCCTTTGGACGATTAGCTCAGCTGGCTAGAGCATCCGCTTGACGTGCGGAAGGTCATAGGTGCGAGTCCTATATCGTCCACCCAACCCCGAACCGGTTCCCCTGGGAACCGGTTCGGTTTTTGGTGGTTTCACAGACAGATTAGGAATACCCTGGATACAAGATGTGTTGCATCACAGAGGTCTTGACCATTCTGTCTTGCAATACGCCTTTTCATCTGTTACCACTTTTCCATCTGCCCCATGTCCAGGACAAAAATCGTGACGCCGCCGACTTCGCGGGTCACCGGGACGAACGCGCCGGTTTGCATGAACGGGATGCCCGGAATCGGCGCGGAGGTAGGCGGCACCGCATAACCGCTTTCTTTCCGTCTCCCGGCATTTTTTCGCAATAGATCCAGCGTCTCGGCCAGCTTGGACTCCGGGACACCAATCATGACCGTGACGTTTTCTTTTTTCAGAAAACCGCCGCTGGTACTGAGCTTTGTCGCAAAAATACCGTGCTCATTCAATTCCACAATGACCGTATCATAGTCCTCTTTTGACAGGATCGCCAAAATCAGTTTGTTTTTTTCATTGGAATCCATATGAGATCCCTCCTTTTCTGGTTTTCGGATATTGCGCGGCCATAGACGCACAGACGCACTCGACGGTGTTGCAGCTCACGTCCAGAAGTTCCCCACTGTCCCGCCGCAGCACCAGACTGATGTAGAATTCTCAGTGCGCCATGAAAATGGCGTCCTCTCGGTTTGGTTTGGCACAGCCCACGACCAAAACGGTATCGCTTCCGTACTCCACGTCCGCGCCCACCTTCTTGCCAAAAGTATAGCACGGCGCCGCGCAATTTGAAAGTACCCCTTGATAAAAAGACGGCTTGACGCTACCCTGTAGGGGAAGTGCCATAGTTTGTCTCCGGGGACGCCTGCCCGGCTGTTCCCGACAGAGATAAGAACCGCGGATTTTGGAAAAATCGGTGGTTCTTTGCATTTTTCTGAAGAAAAAGGAAGGTAACCGCCCCAAAAGGCGGGGTTCCGTGAATTTCCAGGAAGCGGGAAACGACATCCTGGCTTTTGACCCGGGAGGCCGCGGTCTCCAAAATGGAGTTCCGAACTTTGCGCGCCTGATTTCCGGCCTGTGGCGCGTCGGCGGTACCTTTTTATGGGACAGCAGGATCATACGTCTCGGTTATAGATGGCCCGGACGCTGGTTTTGTTGCCGCCGATCAGGAGCAGCGCGGCCACGGCGCAGAGCGACATGAAAAAGACCACCACGGTCCGCTCCGGGAGGAACGTGCTCATGGCCCCGGCCGCCAGCTGGCCCGCCAGCGCGCCGAGCATGGTCATCATCTGGAAGATGCCATTGAACCGCCCCTTCCGCTCGTCCGGCACATAGCTCTGCGTGGCAGAAATGCGGATGTTGTAGGAGGTGACGCCGCCGAGGCCGATCAGGAAGCAGCAGGCCATCATGACCGGCCGGGAAAAGAACAGATAGCCGCCCTCCAACAGATTCAGCGCGAGGTAGACCGTCAGGGCGATGGTGAATTTCCGATCCCTGGGATATTTGAATTTATAGTAGAGCGATCCGCCGATGGTCCTTCCAAGGATGCTCATGCCCCAGACCCACATATAAATGTATTCGCCGTTCTGGTAGGTATTTTTAAAGTACGGAAGCGTCACCACATTGGAGGCACTGCCCGCGATAGAGGAAACCGTGAAATAGAGCGCCACGGCCAGCAAGCCCTTTTCCGCCTTGAGATAGGAGATGCCCTCCTTCAGACTGCTGAGGTAGCTGCGCAGCGTGACGGCTGCCTCCCGTCCGGCGGTGTAGTTCTCTGCGACGCCGATTTTAGTTTCAAAGATTGCGGCGACCAGGAAAGAGACGGTGTTGAACGCGAACAGCGGGAAGATGCCGACGGCCTTGTAGATGGCGATGGAGACCGGCCACATGACCACAGTCAGGGTTTCCAGCGTACTGGAGACGGCGTAGGCCTTGGTGAAATTCCCCTCGCCGATCAGCATGGGGTAGAGGCTGTCGTAGGCCACCTGATAGACGCTCTCAATGGAGCCGACCAGCAGGCAGCCCGCCAGCAAAATCGGGTAGTTGAACGCGCCGAAGCGCAGCAGGGCGGCCAGCGCCAGGTAGATGACCGCGCTGCAAAAATCGAGCGTGTAGATCACTTTTTTTCGGGAAAACTTGTCCAGATAGGGTCCTGCCAACAGCGGCATTATGACGGAAGGCGCCGTGTAGGCGAAGAGAAAAAGCGCATAATAGAGCGTGGAGCCGGTGTAGTCCAGCACCAGCAAGCTCATGCCGACGCCCGCGGCGGTGTTGCCCAGCATGGAGACTACGCTGCCGAGGGTGATAATCGTAAAGTCCTTCGTCCAAAGTTTGCTTTTCATAACATTCCTTTATTTCCCGGGAAGCAGGGCTTCCAGCGCCGTCACAACGGCGGGAATCCCGGCCTCCTCCAAATTGCCGTAGTCGAAGACGAAGCGGCGCGCAGCTTCGGGGTCCGGCGTACCCATGTAATAGCGCGCCAGCGGAGAAACTGTGAGGCCGTGCAGGGACAGTCCGGCGCAAAAGGCGGCACTGTCGGACACGCCGTCCGCGGTCAGAATGAAGTGGAGGCCGGAGTCCTCCGCCTGAATGGAAAGGCAGTCGGCGGCGCGGCTCTCCCGCAGGGCGGCCAGCAGCCGATCCCGCAGCAGCCGGTAGTGTTTCCGCATCCGGTTCAGATGCTTTTCAAAGTAGCCTTCGGAGAGAAACTGGGCAAGCGTGAGCTGTTCCAGACTGGGCACCGTGCAGCTGTAAAAGCCCAGACGGCGGCGGTACTCGGCCATCAGTCGGGGCGGCAGCACCAGATAGCTGATGCGGAGCGAGGGCGCGATGGTCTTGGAGAAGGTGTTCATGTAGATGACCCGTCCGGTGGGATCCAGACTCTGCATGGTGGGAATTGGCCGACCCGAAAAATGGAACTCCGCATCGTAATCGTCCTCAATCAGGTAGCGGTCCTCCCGCTCCGAGAGCCAGGCCATCAATTCCTGCCGGCGCCGGATCGGCATGACAATCCCGGTTGGAAACTGATGAGACGGAGAAATATGAAGGACGTCCGCGCCGCTGCGGCGCAGCGAGTCCAGCGTCACGCCGTTTCCGTCCAGCGAAACCGCAGCAACGGCGACCTGGTCTGCGGTGTAGACCGCAGCGATTTTCTGGTGGCCCGGCGATTCGAGGCCATAGCGGCGGTTCCGGCCCAGAAGCTGGATCAGAACGTGGTAAAAGAACTCCGCGCCGGAGCCGACCAGGATCTGTTCTGAAGAGACCTTCATGTCCCGGGAGCGGCGCAGCTCCTGAACGATGGCGGCACGGAGCACCGGCAGTCCGGTGCCGGGGACCGGCTGCAGCATGGCGTTGCTGTCGCCCAGCAGGACCTTTCGGGTCAGCCTCGACCAGACAGAGACCGGAAATTGCCGGGCCGCGGGACCGGGTACGGCGAGGTGCGCGGGTGGCTCCGGCGCCGCTACAGGAGCAGTACGCAGCGGCGTGATGTGTTCCGCAAAATAGCCGACCCTCTCCCGGGCGGTGAGATATCCCTCCGACAGAAGCTGCTGGTAGGCGGCTTCCACTGTAACCTTGCTGATATCCAGATGTTCGGCGAGCAGCCGCTTGGAGGGAAGCTTTTCCCCGCCCTGGATGGCGCCCGAAAGCAGATCGCGTTTGATGGCTTCATAGAGCTGTGTGTAGAGCGGAGCCGCCGCGCTGTGGTCCAAAACATAGGTCAGCATAGAAGAGAACCCCTTTCCACACCGAATTTTGCAGGAACTGATTCTTAAAAATATCATACTATAGCGGGAAGAGAAAGGCAAGTGTGCCGCCGTCGGGTTTTGTTCCATTTATTATGCGGCAAAGACACCGCAAAAAACGGAACTTATTCGGCGCTTTTTACCGTTGACAAAACCCGGAAAAGGACTATAATGATCCGCAGCTTTAAGATGTGGCGGTTATTGTGCCGCAATGCGGAGTCCGTTCGTTCCGGACGATGGAATAGGAGCAAAGAGCATGAAGGGTTTGAATGAACTGATGCAGGCAATATTGGAAATGGATGCCGCGCAGCGCAAGGCCGCGGAGGCCGCGCTGGCGGAGCGTCAGGAATCATTGGCGGCGCTGGCCGGAAAGCAGGACCAGATTGCGCAGCAGTGTTCGGAACGGGCGCAGAGAGAGACGACGCGGGCGCTTGCCGCCCGGCGGCAGAGGGAGGACGTTGTCCTGTCGGAGCTGCAACAGAAAAAACAGACGGTCATGCAGCAGATGCAGGAGAAGGTAGATTCCAACCGGGCGTATTGGGTCAAGTGCCTGGTAGACCGCACACTGGAGGGGTGAGAGCATGCCCATTGCGATCACAGCTTCCAATGCAGTCCTGGCCAAGGCGCGGGCCCTTTATGGAAAGCGGTTGACACAGGCGGATTACCACACGCTGGCGGGCTGCCGTTCCATGACAGAGCTGGCGGATGCCCTGCGGAATTATCCGCTGTATGCCGACGCGCTGGAGCAAAGCTCGTCCGCTGTCCCGCGCCGGGCGGGAATCGAACTCGATCTGCGCAAGAGCATTTTTGCAAGGTATGCCAGCCTGTGCCGCTATGAGATGAGCGCCGGGCAGGAAATTTACCGCTATTTTATTCTGAGCTGCGACATGGACGAGATCCTGACCTGGCTGCGCTATCTGGACAGCGGAAATCCGGGCCAGTACCTCTTTGTCCTGCCAGATTTTCTGGATAAACACACGGGGCTGGATCTCTATGCGTTGGCCAGAGCCAAAAGCATTCAGGATCTGCTGGACGTCCTGCAGGATACGCCCTATGGAGCGGCACTGGCGCCGTTGGCCGACGCCGACACCGAGGGCAGCATGCTGGCCAAGGCGGAACCGTTGCTGATGCAGATGGGGCACGAGGCGCTGATGCGTCTGATTCCAAAAAAGGCCGGCGTCAAGGGCGGCCAGCCTGGGATCCGTCAATATATTGAGCGCACATGCGATATTGCGGCGCTGTCTCAGGCGGCGCGGATGAAGCGCATCGGGATGTCGCCGACGGCGATCCGGGAGTTGCTGCGGCTGGACTGCACGGACCTGACCAGCAGGGAATGGGACGCACTGCTGGCCGCGAAGGATCCGCAGGCGTTTCGGGTTGCGCTGGACCGCACGTTCTATGGCAAGGAGTTGGCCCGGGTGGAGAGCAGCTATCTGCAGGACGGCTTTCAGAAGATCCAGTACAGATGGTGCTGTAAGTGGCTGCGCTTCTCCACAGACCCGACACTTACCATGCTGTGCTATATTTTCCTCGCAAAAAACGAGGTTTCCAATTTGAACCATATTGTGGAAGGCGTCCATTACGGCATGGCGGCGGAGGAAATCCTTTCGCTGCTGATTGGCGGCGACGCCTCATAGCATATGGTTTCGTGGCCCTTCGAGGAAGAAAGGAGCGCGAAGAGATTTGATTGAAGAGATGAAGCTGATGGGCGTCACCGGCGAACTGGAGCATCTGGATGAATTTCTGGTAGCTTGCTGTATGCAGGGAGAATTCGCTCCGCGTTACGCCACCCACTATCTGTCCGGCTCTCTGGGGTATGTTCCGCTGAAAGAAGAAAATCCCTATCCCGCACTGCAGGCCAGGGTGGAGAGCATGGCGCAGGAGCTTAATATGACTCTGCCGGCGGCGGATCATCCTTCCCCGGAGCTGTCGCTGGACAGCAGGGCCTATCTGGACACCCTGAGCGAGCAATTTTCCGCGCTGCGGGAAGCGCACGATAAACTGGCAGCGCGGAAAAAGAGGTATGAGGAGGAAATCGCGCAGTATTCCCATTTTCTGACGCTGAAAGGCAACATCCAGGAGATCTGCCAATGTAAATATGTTTCGGTTCGGTTCGGATTTTTGCCGACGCCGGGCTATAACAAGCTGCAAGATAATTATGCAGAGGATCCCTTTATTCTCTTTGTGCCCTGCACGATGGAGCCGAATGGGTGCTGGGGCGTCTATATGACGCCGTGTAGCCGGGCGCAGGAGACCGACAGCATTTTTTCCATGCTCTATTTTGAGCGGGTCCGCGTTCCGGACGATCCCGGCACTCCGGAGGAGCTGATAGAGGAGCACAGAAAAAAGCTGGAAGGGGTCGTGCGGGAGCTGGAGGAAAACAGCCAGGAAAGCCGCCGCCTGTGGCAGGACAATCTGGAAAAAGTAGATACGCTATATGATACGATACGGTATCTTTCGGCGGCCTATTTGCTGCGCCGCTACGCAGCGGTCAAGCGGGGCTATTTCGTCTTTGTGGGCTGGGTCCCCACCGCCAGGGTGGAGGCGGTGAGCGGTCGGGCGGAGCAGATTCCCAGCATCAAGGTGGCCGAGGACAACCCGGACAGCGTCGGACCCCATACGCCGCCCATCAAGCTGAAGAACCGCTGGTGGGCCCGGCCCTTTGAGTACTTCATAAAGATGTACGGTCTGCCCGCCTATGGCGAGACCGATGTGACCGCCTTTGTTGCCATTACCTATACGCTGCTGTTCGGAATTATGTTCGGCGATGTGGGACAGGGCCTGGTGCTGATGCTTCTCAGTGTGTGGATGTGGAAGCGCAAAAAGGCCCCACTGTTCCTCCTGATGATCCCCTGCGGTATTGCAAGCTGCCTGTCCGGATTCGTATTCGGTTCGTTTTTTGGCTATGAGAACGCGCTGGATCCGCTGTATCATGCCGTCGGCCTCTCCGCCAAGCCGGTCAGCATTATGGAATCCATCAACGGGATTCTGCTGTTTGCGATCTTTACGGGCGTGACGCTGGTGGTTGTCTCCATGCTGCTGAACGTCTACTCCAATCTGAAGCGCCGCAAGTTCGGCAGTGCGCTTTTCGATACGAACGGCGTGTGTGGCATGGTGACCTATCTTGCCGGTGTGGACCTCTGCTATGCCTTCATGGGCGGAAATCCGCCGGTGCCGAGCGGCGCGGCGGCGGCCGTGCTGGCGGGGGGACTGCTGATCCTGCTGATGCAGGGCATTCTGGCACCGCTGGTGAATGGCGAACGTTGGAAGCCCGCCAACGGCTGGGGCGAGTATTTTATGGAGAGCGTCTTTGAAACCATCGAATGTGTGCTCAGCTATCTCTCCAACACCATTTCTTTCCTGCGGGTGGGCGCCTTTGTGATCGTCCACGCCAGTATGATGATGGTGGTCTTTACACTGGCCGGCGACCCGGCCAATATCGTGGTGGTTGCAATCGGCAACATTGTGGTCATCGCGCTGGAGGCGCTGCTCTCCGGCATCCAGGGTATCCGGCTTGAATTCTATGAGATGTTCAGCCGCTGCTACCAGGGCGGTGGAGAACCCTTCGACGGTTTTGATATTCACAAGAGCCTGGAGCACGAATCTTCAACGGTTTATCGGAAAGCACAGCTTTCTGAAAAAACATAACAATGTGTTTGTTTGGAGGAACCTGATTATGAACACTATGCTGACTCTTTTACTTGTGTTAATTCCCTGCGCACTGATCGGCGGCGCAATCTGCATGGCCGCAAAGCGCGGCGGCGCCAGCAAAAAGCGGGCGCTCATGGTGAACGCGGCGACCTGCGTGATTTTGCTGGCCATCGTGGTCGGCTTCGGCAGCACCAAGGCGTTTGCCGCGGACACCGCAACTACAACGGCGGCCACGGACACCGCTACCACGGAAGCCCACAATCAGAGCTTGGGCATCGGCCTGCTCGCCGCCGCGCTGGTCACCGGTCTGGCCGGTATCGGCGGCGGTATCGCCGTGGCGGCGGGTGCGCCTGCCGCCATCGCCGCCAACAGCGAGAATCCCGGGACCTTTGGCAAGAGCCTGATCTTTGTCGCGCTGGGCGAATCGATCGCCCTGTATGGTCTGGTCATTTCCATCATGATCCTCAACAAATTGGGGTAAGCGGTATGCGGCTTTATCTCATCAGCGACAATTCCGACGCGCTGAACGGGATGCGCCTGGCCGGTATCGAGGGGACGGTCGTGCACAATCCGCAGGAGTTGCAGCAGGCGCTGCAAACGGCCCTGGAGGCGGAGGACATTGCCATGATTCTCGTTACGGAGAAGATCGCGGACGTCTATCAGGAAGATTTGGACAACGCGCGGAAAAATGGGACCGGGACGCTTCTGGTCACAATTCCCTCTGCCGGGGGATCCAGCGCCGGGAAAGACCGAATCACACGGTATCTGCGCGAGGCGATTGGCGTTAAGATTTAAGGCGGCACTGCAAATTCCAAGAGTGAGATTGCCTTACCGGGCAAGGAGGACACACCATGATAGAAATGGATCACCGCGCCGAACAGTTCTTGGTTTCGATCCGGGACGAGGGCGAGCAGGACTGTACAGAAATCCGCGCCAAAACCGAATCAGCGGTTGCGGCGGTGTTGGAGCGGACCTGGCGGGAAGAACAGGAGAAAGCGGAGCGGACGATACGGTTTGAATCCGCGCGCTCCGAGGTGCAGGGAAATAAAACGCTGAGCCAGCGGCGCGCCGCAGTCAGGGCCGAGTTGGCGAAGCAGCGTGAGGACCTGCAGGGGGAGATTTTTTCTGAGGCGGAGGCGCAGCTTCGGGCGTTTACAGAGAGCGGTGACTATCCCGGTTGGCTGGCGGACAGCGCTGCGTCGCTGGCAAAGGCCATGGGGCCCGGCACGGTGCTGTATGCCCGGACGGTCGATTTGCCGCTGCTGCGGGAGCATTTGCCGGCGGGCTGCACCCTGGAGGCGGACGACACCATCCATCTGGGCGGTCTGCGGGCGCGCGGCAGCGTCAGCGCCGCCGACGACACGCAGGAAAGCCGGCTGGAGCGCCAGCGCAGTTGGTTTTTGGAACATTCCGGCCTTTCAATTGCGCTGTGAAGCCGGGAAGGAACACAAGCATGGATAAAATTTACAGCATCAACGGCCCGGTTGTCACCGTCCGCGGGAAGACCGCGCTTTCCATGATGGAAATGGTCTATGTAGGAGATCAGCGGCTGGTCGGCGAGGTGATCCGGGTGGAGGACGAAGAGACCACCATTCAGGTCTATGAGGAGACCAGCGGGCTGCGGCCCGGCGAGGCGGTAGAGACTTCGGCCGGCCCGATGTGCGTAACACTCGGCCCCGGAATTCTGCGGAACATCTACGACGGTATTCAGCGACCGCTGCCCGCCATCGAGGCGGCAACCGGCCCCTTTATTGGGCGCGGCGCCCAGGGCGCGCCGCTGGATTTGGAGAAGGCCTGGGAGGTTACGGTGCTGGTCAAGCCGGGTGACGTGCTGCAGCCGGGTCAAAGCTATGCTTCCTGCCAGGAGACGCCGGTCATTCTGCATCGGTGCATGGTGCCCCCGGACTTCGGCGGCACCGTAATTTGGGCAGCGCCGGACGGCAGCTACCGGGTAAACGATCCGGTGATCCGGCTGCGGGACGCGACAGGCGCGGAACACGCCCTGACGCTTTGCCAGCGCTGGCCCATTCGGATTCCCCGACCCGCGGCGGACCGCATGGCGGCTACCCGTCCGCTGATTACCGGGCAGCGGGTCATCGACACGATGTTCCCACTGGCCAAGGGCGGCGCGGCCGCCATTCCCGGCGGCTTTGGAACAGGCAAGACCATGACGCAGCATCAGTTGGCAAAGTGGTGCGACGCCGACATCATCATCTATGTAGGCTGCGGAGAGCGCGGCAACGAGATGACCCAGGCACTGCAGGAGTTCAGCGAGCTGACCGATCCCCGGACCGGCAAGAGCCTGATGGACCGGACGGTTTTGATTGCAAACACCTCCAATATGCCGGTGGCGGCGCGCGAGGCATCCATTTATACCGGCATCACGCTGGCGGAGTACTACCGTGACATGGGTTATCACACCGCGCTCATGGCCGATTCCACCTCCCGCTGGGCGGAGGCGCTGCGGGAAATTTCCGGCCGTCTGGAGGAAATGCCGGCGGACGAGGGCTATCCGGCCTATCTGCCCAGCCGCCTGGCGGAGTTCTACGAGCGCGCGGGCTATGTAAAAACGCTGGAGGGCAAGGAGGGCTCCGTCTCCGTAATCGGCGCCGTCAGCCCACAGGGCAGCGATTTTTCGGAACCGGTGACGCAGAACACTAAGCGGTTTACCCGTTGCTTCTGGGCGCTGGACAAGGCGCTGGCCTATGCCCGGCACTATCCGGCCATCAACTGGTCGGACAGTTACTCCGAGTATCTGTCGGACCTCAGCGAGTGGTACTATGACAATGTGGGGCACGACTTTATGGACTGCCGCTCCAGAATTGCCGGGCTGCTGCTGCAGGAGGCCAGCCTGCTGCAGATCGTAAAGCTGATCGGTTCCGACGTGCTGCCGGACGACCAGAAACTGGTGATTGAAACGGCGCGCGTCATCCGCGTGGGCTTTTTGCAACAGAATGCCTTCCATAAGGAGGATACCTATGTGCCGCTGGAAAAGCAGCGCAAAATGATGCAGGTCATTCTGTATCTCCATGAAAAATGCGCCGCGCTGGTGGCGGCACAGGTACCGATGAGCCAGATCTTGAAGACCGGCCTGTTCGACAAGCTGGTACAGATCAAGTATGAAGTGCCGAGTGACCAGCTCTCTCTGCTCGACGGCTATTATACGGAGATTGACCGGAAACTGGCTGAGCTGACCCACTGAAGGAGGGCGAAAGAATGGTTATTGAGCATATCGGACTCTCCAGCATCAGTGGATCTCTGGTCGTTCTGGACCATGTGCCGGGCGTCAGCTTCGACGAAATGGCGGAGCTGCATGTGGAGGACGGCAGCGTCCGACTGGGCCGTGTGGTGCTGGTCGAGGGGGACCGCTGCGTGTTGCAGGTCTTTGAGGGGACCAGGTCGCTGGGCTTGCAGAACACCCGGACGGTTCTGACGGGACGTCCCATGGAAATAGCGCTGGGCCCCGAAATTCTGGGCAGGACGCTGGATGGACTTGGCCGCCCTTGCGACGGCATTGGCGATCTCTATCCCGCTGTCCGGCGGGACATCAACGGCGCACCCATCAACCCGGTCAGCCGCGTCTATCCGCGGAACTATATCAGCACCGGAATCTCCACCATTGACTGCCTGGCCACGCTGATCCGTGGCCAGAAGCTGCCGATCTTCTCTGGCTCCGGTATGAAGCACAACGAGCTGGCGGTGCAAATTGTCAGGCAGGCGGCCGTGGAGGACGGCTCCGACTTTGCCATCGTATTCGCGGCCATGGGCGCAAAAAACGACGTGGCCCAGTACTTCCGCGATTCCTTCCAGGGTGCGGACGCGATGGACCGAGTCGTCATGCTGCTGAATCTGGCGAATGATCCCGTCATCGAGCGGATTATTACGCCTCGTGTGGCGCTGACCGTGGCGGAGTATCTGGCGTTCGATCTCGGAAAAAACGTGCTGGTCATCCTGACGGATATGACCAGCTACTGCGAGGCGCTGCGGGAGTTTTCCTCATCCAAAGGAGAAATCCCCGGCAGAAAGGGGTTCCCCGGCTACCTCTATTCCGATCTTGCCAGCCTCTATGAGCGGGCAGGTATCCTCAAGGGAAAGACCGGCTCCGTCACACAGATCCCAATTCTTACCATGCCGGGTGACGATATCACACACCCGATTCCAGACCTGACCGGCTATATCACCGAGGGACAAATCGTGTTGGACCGCGCCATGGATGCTTCCGGCATTTACCCGCCGGTGTCCGTGCTGCCCAGCTTGTCCCGGCTGATGAAAGACGGCATTGGCGCGGGCTATACGCGGGAGGACCATGTCATGCTGGCAAACCAGCTTTTTGCCAGCTACGCCAGGGTACAGGACGCCAAGGCGCTGGCCAGCGTCATTGGCGAGGAGGAGCTGACGGAAGAGGATAAGCAGCTTCTGGCCTTCGGGCGCAGCTTTGAGCGCCGCTTTGTCGGCCAGGGCAATGTCAACCGCACGATAGCGGAGACGTTGGATTTGGGTTGGGAACTGCTGACGCAGCTTCCCCGGGAGACCTTGGACCGCTGCGACAAGGAGACGCTGGATCGATATTATGAGGACGCTAAGGCGAGATGCGCCGCCGCAAGACCGGGCAAATAAGCGCGGAAGGAAGGCAGAAGTGTGGCACAGCAGGTTTTTCCGACCAAAGCCAATTTATTAGACCAGAAGCGCAGCTTGGCGCTGGCGCAGCAGGGTTATGAGCTGATGGATCGGAAGCGGAACATTCTGGTGCGGGAGATCGTGCGCCTGATCGACCGGGCCGGCACAATTCAAGGTGAGATTTCTGCCGCCTATCAGGAGGCGTACGCCTCTCTGCGCCGGGCCAACATCACGCTGGGCAGCGTAGGCGAGTTTGCCCGCAGCGTGCCCGTAGAGCACGGCCTGACGGTGTCGTACCACAGCGTCATGGGTGTGGAACTGCCGACGTTACGTCTTGTGCCGTCGGCGCCAACGGCGTTCTATTATGGCATGGAATCGACCAACAGTATGCTGGATATCGCCTATCTGAAATTTGGCGAAGTCAAAGCGCTGACGGTGGAGCTGGCGGAGGTGGAGAGCAGCGTGTTCCGGCTGGGCGAGGCGATCCACAAAACCCAGAAGCGGGCCAATGCGCTCAATAACATTCAAATCCCGCTGTTCCACGAGAACATCAAATACATCGGCGACGTGCTGGAAGAAAAGGAGCGGGAGGACTTTTCCCGCCTCAAAGTCGTAAAGAAACAAAAGGAAGGCTGATCGGAAATCAGCCTTCCTTTTTTGGACTTAACCGACGGTGTAGATGAAGCCGTAGCCGTCCGCATCTGCGGTTTTGATCTCGGTGACGCCGACGGAGGCGTCGTTACCGTCTTTATCCACCAGCCGCCACCAGGATTGGTTCGCATTGTAGTCGGTGGTGACGCCGTCTACCGTGGTGATAAAGTTGGCGTCAGCCTCCTCCTGGCTGACCAGACCGGCCGTAACCAGCGCGTCGGAGAGCGTTTCCTTCTCCGTGGAGATGGAGAAGTCCTTCGTGGTGCCGTCCTCGTAGGTAACCTGAAAGGTCAGGGTGCTCTTGGCGCCGCAGCCGGCCAGCAGAGAAAGGGTCAGCAGCAGAACGAGCAGAATACAGAGCGTTTTTTTCATCGTTTCACAGTCCTTTTCTTTTTATAAAAAGAAAGCACCCTTCCGCACAGGAAAGGTGCAAAGGCTGTACCTTCTCCATGCCGCGTGGAGTCTGGCTGCAGGCTTGCCCGGTATCTGACTTTCGGCCGAGGGCCGATTACAGTGGCGGGACCGCGCGGGATTTTCACCCGCTTCCCCGGTACGGCAAAAGCCGTCTGCAATCCTGCAAGGGCGATTCTTTTTCGCACTTACTCTAGCATGAAATCGCTGCTGTGTCAAGGAAAAAAGCCGCCGCCCGTTTGGGCGGCGGCGGCGGCTATTGCACGATGAAGCTGACGGCTTTGTCGCCCTGCGGGTCGACGCCGAACTCATAGTCCTTACCGGGCATAATCGCGTTGAGAAGGATGCCGACCAGAGAGGCAACCGCCAGCCCGGAAAGGCTGATGACGCCGATCTGCACATTGCCGGCGGCAGAGGCGGAGATGCCGATGGACAGCACCAGAATCAGCGCGGCAATGATGACGTTGCGGGACTTGGTGAAGTCCACCTTGTTCTCCACGATGTTGCGGACGCCGACGGCGGAGATCATGCCATAGAGCACCAGGGAGACTCCGCCGATGGTAGCGGTGGGCATGCTGCTGACAATCGCGGCGAATTTTGGGCTGAAGGAGACCAGAATGGCGATGACGGCGGCGATGCGGATGACCTTGGGGTCGTAGACCTTCGACAGCGCCAGCACGCCGGTGTTTTCCCCGTAGGTGGTGTTGGCGGGCGCACCGAAGAGGGCGGCCAGCGTGGTGGCCAGACCGTCGCCCAGCAGGGTGCGGTGGAGACCGGGGTCCTGCATGAAATTCTTGCCGCAGGTGGAGGAAATGGCGGAGATATCGCCGATGTGCTCCACCATGGTGGCCAGAGACAGCGGTACGATGGTGATAACGGCGGTCAGCAGCAGGCTGGTATCCACATTGCCGGAGAAGAGGCCGAACACCGTTGCCTCCGTGTGAATGGGAATGCCGAACCATGCTGCGCTGGAGACATTCGCAACCAGGTTGTCCCGAATTGCCGGGTTGGCGATCACGGCGATCAGGTAGGAGGCGATGACGCCCAGAAGAATGGGGATAATCTTAATCATGCCCCGGCCCCAGATGTTGGCCACGATGATGGTGGCAATGGCTACCAGCGCAATCCACCAGTTGGCGGAGCAGTTATTGACGGCGGAGGAGGACAGCGTCAGGCCGATGGCGATGATGATGGGGCCTGTGACGATCGGCGGGAAATAGCGCATGACCTTTTTCGTGCCGAAGGCCTTGAACAGCGCAGCCAGAACAACATACACAAGGCCGGCGCAGGCCACGCCGAAGCAGGCGTAGGGAAGCAGGTTGGCCTCACCGTGGGGAGCGATGGCCTGATAGCCGCCGATGAAGGCAAAGGAGGAACCCAGGAAGGCGGGAACCTTGCCCTTGGCCAGAAGGTGGAACAGCAGCGTGCCGATGCCGGCGAACAGCAGGGTGGTGGCGACGTCCAGGCCGGTCAGGGCAGGGACCAGGACCGTAGCGCCGAACATGGCGAACATGTGCTGGAAGCCCAGCACCAGCATCTTGGGGTAGCCCAGCGTTCGGGCATCGTAAATGGCGTCTTGTGCTTGTTTGCCCATAAAAAAACTCCTCTCTCTCCGGTGTGCCTAAACGCCTTGTAAAAACAAAACGAAAAGGAGAGGAAAAAGAGAAGCAGGTCCCCCAACGGGGATTCTCACTCCGCCAATACTCCGGCCTTGCTTCGCGCTGTCTCGACAGGGGACATTTTGGGCACAAAAATAGGAGAACGAGCTAAAAAACCGAATTTTTCAACCGAGTTTTTCATGGCTCCGCCCTCCTTGCTCAATTTTCATCCTGCCCAATATACCATAGGGAAATACGTTTTGCAAGCTAAAAAAACGACAGATTACAACAAAATATTTTGGGCTGCTGCAAAATGCGACGTTTGCAGCAGCCCTATTTCACGCAAATCAGAACATGTCTGATTTCGGCTGGGACAGCGGACTCAGCCGGGTACGCCCTCGGCGTAGTTGATTTCCTGCGAGCTGTCCTCCGCGAAGTAGGCGTCCAGAATCGCCTTGGCGATCGGGCCCAGTGCGCCGCCGGCAGCGCCCTTTTCCAAATAAATCGCAATGGCAATCTGCGGATCGTCCGCCGGGGCGAAGCAGATGAAGGAGGCGTTGGAAGAGCCAGAATAATCATGCTCTGCGGTGCCGGTCTTGGCGCAGACGGAAACGGAATAGTCTCCGAAGGTGGATTTTGCGGTGCCCTCTGTGGCGCACATCTTCATGCCGTCGAGAACCGTGGACATGGCCTCGTCAGAAATGCTGAACTGGCTGGCGATTTCCGGTTCGTTCTGCTTGATCAGCGTAGAATAGTCGGCTGATACCACCCGCTGCAGGAAGGTGGCGCGGTAGCGGGTCCCCTCGTTGGCGAGCGTACTGGCGTAGGTGGCAAGCTGCATGACGGTGAATTTGTTTTCCGACTGTCCGATGGCGGCCATCAGTGCGTCGGCGCCATAGAAGCCGCTCTCATCGTCGGTGTAGAGCTTGGCCTTGGTGTCGGCGTTGGCCCGATAGCCGACCTCCTCGCTGAGCTCAATGCCGGTGGATTCGCCCAGACCCATCGCCTTGGAAACCTCATCGATGGGATCAATGGTGTTGTTGAACTGATTGTAAATCTCATAGCCCAGCTCATAGAAGTAGTAGTTACAGGAAACGGACAGGGCCTGGCGCATGTCAATCAGGCCGTGGGTCTGCCCATAGTTCTTATAGAGCATACAACGGGGCGTAAAGCCCTCCTCCTCATAGGCGGTAAAGATACCCTTATCCTCAATACTCTGCAGCGGGTCAAAGCCCAGAATGTCCACAGCGGCGATGGCCGTGACCATCTTAAAAGTGGAGCCGGGGTTGTAGATGGCCTGCAGCGCCCGGTTGTAGAGGGGCGCGTACTCCTCCGTCAGCAGCGAGTTGAAGTCTTCGGAATAGGTGGCAAGGTTGTAGGTGGGATAGCTGGCGCAGGCCAGAACCTCGCCGGTCTTGCAATCCATGACAACGACGGCGCCGCCCTCGGCATCCTTGCCGTTGCCGTCGCCCTCCTTGGAGACGCCATTTTCGCGGATATACTCGATGCGGGAAGCCAGCGCGTCCTCCGCCACCTTCTGGATGTCGATATCGATGGACAGCTCCACATTATTGCCTGCCACAGGCTCTTCTGTGTAATATTCCTCTTCGACCGTTCCATCGGAAGAGAGCACGGTGCACTTTTGTCCGTCGCTGCCGTGGAGATATTCCTCAAACGCCTTTTCAAAGCCCTCCTTGCCCACGGAAGCATCCATGGAGTAGCCCAGCTCCTGGTAGGTTTCGTATTCCTCCGCCGTCATCTTGCCGACGCTGCCCAGAATATGCGCGGCATAGGTGGTGTTGTATTCCCGAACGGAGGTAGTATCCACGTTGACGCCGGGAATGCACAGCTCGATAATGGCTGCCAGCGCGTCGGAGGAGACGTCATAGGTCAGCACATAAGTCGAGAGCGCGTAGACATAGTGCCGCAGCTCCAGCTCAAAGCGGATGCCTACGACTTTTCGGGCATCGGCGTCCGACCAGGTCTCCGGGATATTATAGGTTTCCCGCATCAGCTTCATCAGGTTGGTGGCGGTCATGTCTACGTCCCAGTCCCGCTCGGACATATAGGTTTTGAAGTAGCCCTGCCAGTTGGAGTTCAGGTCATCCAGCGTCATGGTAAAGGGGGCCTCCGTGGAGATGGGGAGGTGGTCCACATAGGAGAGACCGAGCTGGTCGCATTGATTCACCAGCGTCAGAATATTTTCGTTGGTGTTCTCCGTACTGTAGATGATGTAGTCATTGACGGTCAGATTGTAGCTGGCCCGGTTTGTGACCAGCACCTTGCCGTTCCGGTCCAGGATGTTGCCCCGGGCGGCGGAGACAGTGGACAAAAAGGTGTAGTTATCCGTGTCGGAGACCAGAGCCTCGGACTGCGCGACCTGCACACGGTAGAGTCTGGCGATAAAAATCCCGATGATCGCCAAGAGGACGACCAGAAGAGCGGTGATGCGAATGGTGGTTTTATATTCCATGGGTTACCTCCCAATTTTGGAAATTGCCCACGCGCCGAGATAAAACAGGGGGAAGGCAAGGGCGGAAAACAGAATTTCCGGCAGCAGCACAGTCTGCCAAAGCGGCGCGGACACCATGCCCAGATAGAGGCGGAACAGAAACGCGGCGCCCTCGCAGATGGCGAGACTCAACAGGCTTAACAGCAGCGCCGGCATGAAAGAACTTGTGTAATAGCGGTCGCAGAGCGCGCCGCAGAGCGCCGCGGAAAACGTCAGGACCACCAGGTACAGGGGGCCAAGATCGGCGCCGGAGAAGCAGAAGAAGAGCCCGGTCAGCATGGCGAACAGGGCGCCCTTTTCCGCGCCCTCCTTGACGGCCACGCAGGCAACGCAGGTGGGAATGACGCAAAGCGTGATTCCCCAGAGAGAAATGTGGGGCAGCACGACGGTCTGCAGCAGCATGGCAAATAGATACAGAAGGGCATAAAGCGCCCACTTCAGAAGGCCTAAGAGCTGCCGACGCGTAAATAATTCAGAAAAGATGGTTGCCCCCTCCTTTCAGCAGAGGTTCCGCGGTCAGTTCGTCTCATACTGGGTGATCAGAAAGACCTGCTCAAGATTGTCAAAGTCCACGGCGGCATCCAGAACGGCATACTTGGCGACGCCGGTATCGTCCAGACCGGCGTCGGCAACGTAACCCAGAATCAGGTCCTTGGGATAGAGCGTGGAGCCGGTGGTGACCACCTGATCACCGTTTTTCATCACAGCGTCCGTGGGCAGATAGTTGAGCCGCAGGTTGCCGGTCTCTCCGGTGCGGTAGGAGCCTTCGACGACGCCGGTGTAGCCGGTGCTGGAAACGCAGGCGCTGATTTCCAGGGAAGAGTCCAGAATGGTGGTAATGGTGGACCAGTTGGAGCCGACCTCCGTGATGAGGCCGACGACCTGACCGAATTCCGTCACAGCGCACATGCCGGTGGACAGCCCGTTATCGGAACCTTTGTTGATGGTGAAGGTGCTCTTCCAGTTGGTGGAGTCCCAGGAGATGACATAGGCGGAGAGAAATTTATAGTCGCCATGTTCCTCCGCCAGGCCGAGAAGCTCCCGCAGACGCTCATTTTCGCGCTCCAGCGTGTCGGCGGACCGGATCGACTCTTCCATGGAGGCGATCTTTTCCTGTAAAACGGTGTTTTCCGCCTGCAGGTTTTCATAGTTGTAGGCATAGTTGTAGACCCGTTCCACGGACCGGGAGGCCGAGGCGGTCAGGCTGCGCACAGGGCTCAGGAGGGTCTGCACGAAACCGGTGGTGGCGCTGCTGCCGGTCACGGAGACGAGCACGCCGATGAAGACCGCCAGCACCAGCGCCGCGATCAGCAGAAACCGAACTTTTTTCGAAAAGAACTGCTTTTTCAAAAGATCACCTCGTCGTGGCGTCGCCGAGGACGGCGACACCGAACTGTCTGAGCATCCGGGAAAGCCGGCAGAGCGGCAGACCCATCACGTTAAAAAAGTCTCCCGAGAGCGCCTCCGCGAAGATGGCGGCCTTACCCTGAATGCCGTAGGCGCCGGCTTTGTCCATGGGCTCGCCGGTGGCGATATACGCGAAAATCTCCGCGTCGGACAGGGGGCGGAACCGCAACGCGGTGGTTTCCGTTTCCGTGAGGCAGCGTTGCCGGGAGCAGACCGTCACGCCGGTTCGTACCTGGTGGCTGCGGCCGGAGAGCAGACGCAGCATGGCGGCGGCCTCCGCCGTGTCCCTGGGCTTGCCGAGAATCCGGTCGTCCACGCAGACCACGGTATCCGCGGCGACGATCACGTCGCGTTCGCCCGCGCGGGGAAGCACGGCGTCGGCCTTGGCCCGGCAGATCCGGGTGACCTCCGCTTCCGCGCCCAGCGCGGAGTCCATGGTTTCGTCAATGTCGGCGGTTTCCACGGAAAAGGAGAGGCCGAGCATCCGCAGCAGCTCCTGCCGCCGCGGGGAGGCGGAGGCCAGAATCAGGGCCATTTCAGTCCACCCCCCGCAGGTAGAGTCCCCGGGTGCTGCCCGCGGGGTCGAAGGGCGAGCCGCTTTGGCAGTCGGCGACGACGCGGGAGACCTCGGCGGCATTTTCTGTGGTGAACTGTAACCGGATTGCCCAGAGGCCCAGTTCCCGCAGGGTGGGCTGCTTGTCCAGCAGATACAGCTTTTTGCCGTTCAAGAGCACGCTGCGGCAGGTGCCGGGGTCACGGACAATCGGAAACTCCTCGCCCTTCCGGTCCACCAGCTTGATGGGCGCACCGGTACAGGCGCAGACGCCGGCGCGGTTCCTGACAAGGCAGGTTTGCGTCAGCATCAGGGGTAGCCGGCCGTAGACCAGCAGCTCTGTCGGAATGGCCTTGCCGAGATCCCGGATCTGGGGCAGCGTCATTTCAAAGGAGCAGAGGGCAGAGACAAAGCCCAGCTCCCCCAGAATAGTCATGCTTTTGGTATTGAACGCGTTGAGGCCAAAGTCACCGCGGACCCGGAAGCCCAGCGCCTGGACCGGGGCAAGCTGCCCCAGATTGCCTGCGAGAACCGAGGAGACGCCGCGGGCGCGGGCCGCCTCCAGTTGAGCACGGAGCGCGGCCTGCTCGCCGCAGAAGACCACGCGGGGCAAAACGGCGCAGAGCTCGATCTCCGCCGGAAGCTCCGGCAGGGGCTGCTCCAGAATTTCGCTGAGCGGGACATATAAAACCGCGGGCCGGGCGGCGAGCACTGCGTCGGTAATCTGTGCGGCCCGGAGGACGGAAATCGTCAGCTGCGGGGCACCGGAGGGCGCGGGATAGCGGAAAACCGGGGACGGATTTCGTAGCACCGGCGCGGCGGTTCTGCCGCGGACCGCGGCAAGTTCCGCCAGTACATCCCGCCGCAGGGTGTTGACCGCGGCGGCGGAAAGCGTCAGGCCCGGATCCACAATGGCCCGGCAGCCGTCCAGATAGAAGGGGGTACCCCCGGTTTTTTGCAGCCGGGCCCGGAGACTATCCTCCGTCAGCGGACGGTGCAGCGCCAGCTCCGGCAGCGGGCCGGCGGCGTGGCAGGCATGGCCTTCGCTGTCCTCTACCACAAGCTCGAAGGGCTGGTTTTTTACCAGCTTGGCATAAAATTTGACCGGCACATGGGGCTTTTCCCCGGTCTCATAGGTGGTGCGGGCGGCGGCGTAAAGGGCGCGGTCCTCGCGGGTCTCCTGTCGGGTCCCGAACATCTCGGGGCCGGTCTTTCCGATGTAATAGCCCTGCGTGAAGCCCTGCCGGGAGAAGACGGCCTCCAGATCCCGGGCATCCTGCGGGGACAGCGTGCCGCCGCTTAGCGCGGCGCGATAGACCCGCACGGCGGTAGCCACATATTCCGGGCGCTTGGCCCTGCCTTCGATCTTAACGGAGGCTACGCCCATTTGCGAGAGCTCCCGCAGGCGGCTGACCAGGCAATTGTCTTTCAGACTCAGGGGATAGCGGCTTTCAAAATGCCCATAGCCGTAGGGCAGGCGGCAGGGCTGGGCGCATTGGCCGCGGTTGCCGCTGCGGCCGCCGATGGCGGCGGAAAGGTAGCATTGACCGGAAAAGCACATACAAAACGCGCCATGGACAAAGACCTCAATTTCTACCGGGCTGCGGCGGCAGATTTCTGCGAGGTCGGTCTTTGGCAGCTCCCGGGCCAGCACCACGCGCGAGACACCCAGCGCGGCGGCCTGCCGGACGCCCTCCAGGGAGTGAATACTCATCTGCGTGCTGGCGTGGACGGCAATTTCCGGCGCAATTTCGCGGCAGAGGGACAAAACGCCGAGGTCCTGCACAATAAAAGCGTCGACGCCCCGGCGAGCGGCCGCGCGGATGACCTCCGCCACCTTGGGCAGCTCCCGGTCGGCGGCCAGCGTGTTCAGCGTCAGATGCACCTTGACGCCGCGGACATGGCAATAGGTGACGGCTTCCTGCAGCTCGTCCGGGGTAAAGTTCCGTGCGCCCATCCGGGCGTTAAATGAGCCGAAACCGAGATAAATCGCGTCGGCGCCATTCTGTACGGCGGCGCGCAGCGCCTCCATGGAACCGGCGGGAGCCAGCAATTCGAGCATGAAAAACCCTCGTTTACATCGAAAATATGACAACAGGCCGCGTCGGCCTGAAAAAGTCTGGTACAAAAGCCATTATAACACAAAGTTCCGCCTCAGAAAAGGGCGGAAACAGAAATTCTGTAACTTTTTTGTTTCCGTTTTTTCGAGGGACGGGAGGGAAACAACAACCCGCTGCAAAAACAGGCATCCGCGAAACTGCATATCCCTGTCGGGGCGGATAAGATCCGCCCCGACAGGGATATGCAGTCCGCAAGGTGCTGCCTTTTTGCAGCGGGAGCGATGATTCGAAAGTTAGAGACGGGCCGCGATGGCACGGGCGGCCTGGACGCCGCTGGCGCCGGCCTGGGCCAGACCGCGGGTGATGCCGGCACCGTCGCCGATGGCGAACAGGTCGGGGAGCTCCGATTCCAGGTTGCTGGTCAGCACGATCCGGGAGGAGTAGAATTTGACTTCAACGCCATAGAGCAGCGTGTCATAATTGGCGGTGCCCGGGGCGATTTTGTCCAGCGCATAGATCATCTCGATGATGTTGTCCATGTGTCGCTTGGGCAGAACCAGACTGAGATCGCCCGGCGTGGCGGCCAGAGTGGGCTTCGTGAAGGAGTGACTCATCCGGTGCTCGTTGGTTCGCACGCCCTTAATGAGGTCGCCGAAGCGCTGCACCAGGACGCCGCCGCCCAGCATGTTGGAGAGGGAGGCAATGTGCTTGCCGTACTGGTATGGCTGGTTGAAGGGCTCCGTGAAACGGTTGGAGACCAGAAGCGCGAAGTTGGTGTTCTCGCTGCGGAGGGCGGGGTCGGCGTAGCTGTGTCCGTTGACGGTGATGAGGCCATCCACATTCTCGGAGACCACATGGCCGTAGGGGTTCATGCAGAAGGTACGGACGGTGTCGCCGTACTGTTTGGTGCGGTAGACCAGCTTGGACTCATAGACCACGCTGGTGATGTGCTCAAAGACTTTGGCGGGCAGCTCGACCCGGACACCCAGATCCACCTGATTGTTGGTCATGCTGAGGCCCAATTCCTGGCAGCAGCCTGCAAACCACTCCGCGCCGCAGCGGCCGGGGGCTGCAATGCAGTACCGGCAGTCAACGGTATCGTTTTCCAATTGCAGCCGGTAACCCGTTTCCAGGGGCGTGATGGACTGCACCGGCGTGCGAAAGCGGAATTCGCAGCGGTCCTTCATATACTCATAGATATTGGTCAGAATCTTCAGATTCCGTTCCGTACCCAGATGCTTGCAGCGGGCCTGCAGCAGGTGCAGGTCATTTTCCAGCGCCTTCTTTTCGATGGTCCTGGCCTCCGGGGAGTCGGTGGTAAAAACCTCGGTTGTGGCGCCGAAGTGGACGTTGACGGAATCCACATAGTCGATCAGGCGCAGCAGATCCTCGTCGTCCAGATAGTCGCCGAGCCAGCCGCCGAACTGGGTGGTGAAGTTGTATTTGCCGTCGGAGAACGCGCCCGCGCCGCCGAAGCCGGACATGATGGAGCAGGGCTTGCAGGAGATGCATTCCCGGACCTTCCCGGCGACGATGGGACACTGACGCTGATAGATGTCCTGTCCCATTTCCAGAATCACGATTTTCAGATGGGGCTTTAATTGCAGCAGCTCGTACCCGGCATACACGCCGGCGGTACCGGCGCCGATAATGGCAACGTCGTAAGTCATAAAAATAGAACTCCTTTCCCGGGGGTTACAGCGATATTGTACCACAAAAGAAAGAAAAAGTAAAATCTTTTCGGAAGTTTTGGTTGAGGACCTTGCTCTGCCGTGGTACAATATACTATCCGACGAATTCCGCCGGATAATCTACAAGCGGAGATACCAGTCAACATGCGTGATGAAATTGAAATCAGGGGCGCGCGCGCCAATAATTTAAAAAATATCGACATTGATATACCCCGGGACAAGCTGGTGGTCATGACCGGCCTGTCCGGCTCCGGCAAATCAAGCCTTGCCTTCGATACGATCTATGCCGAGGGCCAGCGGCGGTATGTGGAGTCCCTTTCCTCCTATGCCCGGCAGTTTCTGGGACAGATGGACAAGCCGGACGTGGATTCCATCGACGGCCTTTCCCCGGCCATTTCCATCGACCAAAAAACAACCTCCAAGAATCCCCGGTCCACCGTCGGCACCGTAACCGAGATTTACGACTATCTGCGCCTGCTCTGGGCCAGAGTGGGCACGCCGCATTGCCCTAAATGCGGCAAGGAAATCCACAGGCAGACCGTGGATCAGATTGTGGATAAGATCATGGAACTGCCGGAGGGGACGAAGTTTCAATTGCTCGCTCCGGTCATACGCGGAAAGAAGGGCGAGCACGTCAAGGTACTGGAGGACGCGCGCAAGAGCGGCTACGCCCGGGTCCGGGTGGATGGCAACCTCTACGACCTGACGGAAGCCATCGAGATGAACCGGAACCAGAAGCATAACATCGAGGTTGTGGTCGACCGTCTGATTATGCGGCAGGATCTGACGCGGCGGCTGACCGACTCGGTCGAGACGGCGTCGGCGCTGGGCGGCGGTCTGTGCATCGTCAACGAAATTGCGGGGGACCGGGAGACCCTGTTCTCCCAAAATTACGCCTGCGAGGACTGCGGCATTTCTCTGCCGGAGCTGTCACCCCGGATGTTTTCCTTCAACAATCCCTATGGCGCCTGTCCTGCTTGCAGCGGGCTGGGCTGCCAGCTCAAGGCAGACCCTGCGCTCGTCATTCCCAATCCCGCTCTGTCTATTCTGGAAGGCGGCCTCCAGTGCTCCGGCTGGGGCAACGTGAAGGGCGACTCCATTTCCCGGATGTACTTTGAGGCACTGGCAAAAAAGTATGGGTTTTCCTTGACGGAGCCGCTCTCCTCTCTGACACAGGAGGCGCTGGACGTGATCCTCTATGGCACCGGCGGGGAGAAGCTGACGCTCTACTACGAGCGCGGCAACGGCCGCGGCGTGTTGGAGCAGCCCTTCGAGGGCATCCTCAACAACCTGGAACGGCGGCTGCGGGAGACCCAGTCCGACGCCATGCGCAAGGAGCTGGAGGAGTGCATGTCCACGAAACCCTGCCCCGTCTGTCACGGCGAACGACTTTCGGAGATTTCTCGCGCCGTCACGGTAGGCGGCATATCCATTGCCGAATTCTGCCGCCTGCCGGTGGAAGAGGCGCTGCGCTTCATGGAGAATCTGCGGCTGGAGGGTTCCAGCGCCGTCATCGCGGAGGAAATTCTGAAGGAGATCAAGGCCCGGTTGGGCTTTTTGCGGAACGTGGGCCTCAGCTACCTGACGCTCTCCCGGACGGCGGCGACGCTCTCCGGCGGCGAGAGCCAACGGATTCGGCTGGCAACCCAGATCGGTTCCAGCCTCATGGGAGTCCTCTATATTCTGGACGAACCCTCGATCGGACTCCACCAGAAGGACAATGAGAAGCTCTTAAACACGCTGAAGTACCTGCGCGATTTGGGCAACACCCTGATCGTCGTGGAACACGACGAGGACACCATGCGCGCGGCAGATCAAATCATCGACATCGGTCCGGGCGCCGGAATCCATGGCGGCCATGTGGTGGCCCAGGGCACCATAGAGGAGATCATGGCCTGCCCGGAGTCCCTGACGGGACAGTATCTCTCCGGCGTCAAAAAAATCCCGGTACCCGCCGTGCGGCGGCCAGGCAACGGGAAAACGCTGAAGGTCTGTGGCTGCCGGGAAAACAATCTGCGGAATATCGACGCGGAAATTCCGCTGGGGACCTTTACCTGCGTGACCGGCGTCTCCGGCTCCGGCAAGTCCAGTCTGGTCAACGAGATCATCTATAAGAAGCTGGCGGGCGAGCTAAACCATGCCAGAATCCGCCCCGGCCTCTGCGGCTGCTTCGAGGGCGTCCGAAATCTCGATAAGGTCATCGGCATCGACCAAAGCCCCATCGGACGGACGCCGCGCTCGAATCCCGCCACCTATACCGGTCTCTTCAACGACATTCGCGACATCTTCGCCGCGACAGCGGAGGCAAAGGCCCGCGGTTACGGTCCGGGACGGTTTTCCTTCAACGTCAAGGGTGGGCGCTGCGAGGCATGCGGCGGCGACGGCCTGGTCAAGATCGAGATGCACTTTCTGCCGGATGTGTATGTCCCCTGCGACGCCTGCCACGGCAAGCGCTACAACCGGGAGACGCTGGAGGTGCTCTACAAGGGAAAAAATATCTCCGAGGTTCTGAATATGACCGCGGATGAGGCGCTCGTCTATTTTGAAAACCTGCCACGGCTGCGGGACAAGGTCAAAACGCTGGTGGACGTGGGGCTGGGCTATGTAAAGCTGGGCCAATCCTCTACAACCCTGTCCGGCGGCGAGAGCCAGCGGGTCAAGCTGGCCACAGAGCTGTCCCGGAAGTCCACCGGTTCCACCATGTATATTCTGGACGAACCGACTACCGGCCTTCACATGGCCGACGTACACATGCTGATCGAGGTGCTGCAGGCGCTGGTGGACGCAGGCAACACGGTGCTGGTCATCGAGCACAACCTGGATGTCGTCAAGACGGCGGATTACCTGATCGATCTGGGCCCAGAGGGCGGCGACGGCGGCGGCGAGATTGTTGCCACCGGTACGCCGGAGCAGGTGGCGGAAAACGAAAAGAGCTACACCGGATTCTATCTGAGGAAGGTGCTGTAATGGCGGTTCACAAGGGGCACAGAGCGCGGCTTCGCAGGCAGCTTCTGGGCAGCGGACTGGACAGCTTCAGCGACGTGCAGGTACTGGAGCTGCTGCTTTCCTACGCCATTGCAAGGAAAGACGTCAACCCGCTGGCCCATATCCTGCTGGAACGGTTCGGCTCCCTCTCCGCCGTGCTGGACGCGCCGGTGCCGGAGCTGATGAAGGTGGACGAAGTCGGCGAGTGTGCGGCAGTGCTTTTGAGCCTGACGCCCCAGCTCCTGCGGCGGTACTCCATCGACCGCATCGGCGCGAACCCCATTCTGGATACCACGGAGAAGGCCGGCAACTATCTGGCGCCCTTCTTCTTTGGGGCCACGGAGGAACAGGTCTATCTGCTGTGCCTGGATGCCAAGTGCAAGGTGCTGGACTGCAGGATGCTGTTTATCGGCAGCGTCAACACCGTGGGCGTCAGCGTACGGCGGGTCGTGGAGGCGGCGCTGCACCGCGGCGCGACCTCGGTGATTCTGGCCCACAATCACGTTTCCGGCATCGCCCTTCCCTCGAAGGAGGATGAGGACACCACAAGGGCGCTCCGGGCGGCGCTGGAGACCGTCGGGATTCTGCTGGCGGACCACATCGTTGTTGCCGACAGCGACTTCGTTTCCATGGCCGACAGCGGCTTTTTCTGCGGGCGGTAAAAGTCGACTGGCGCGCCGCAACAAGCACGATCAAAAACAGCAGGGCGGCTTGCAAGCCGCCCTGCTGTTTTGTGCCCGATTGTGCATTTCAAGCATGCAGGTCCGGGGATTATTTTTCGGTCTGGTTCAGTCGGTCGGAGATCATGCTCCGCACCCGCTCCCGGGGAACGCCCAAAGCGACGCTCAACTCACCAAAGAGCAGCTCTTCCGCATCGTGCATATAGTGCTCATCCACGGAGCCGACCCGCTTTTTCAGCTTGGCGGCATCCTGCTTTTTGGCATAGATGGACATGGTCAGTTCCAGCAAATCCTCGCAGCGGTATGTTTCCATGGAGGCGTCGTAGTGGTTGCGCAGCTCCGATAGATTTTTGGTATGATAAGCGGTGGTCGGCATGTTTGGAATCATATCGATTAACCGCAGCGCCGATGCCCGTGAAATGACCGGTCGCATAAAGATCTTCTGATTGTCTACGGGCGTTGAAATGTTACAGTTCTGGTAGAGTGGTTTCAAATGGTAACAGAGTCGCCCTGATGGCGACGGTGCCAACGCCGTAACCTCGCAGACTCCGGTTTTTCCGTATAGAATGTAATCGCCAACTGCGTACAAGCCGCATTCCTCCTTCATACCCTAAATTTATTATAACATTTTCTTGTATTGCCTGTCAAATGGCATTTTCAACATAAAAAAGTTAAAAAATCAGAACATACTGCAAACTTTGAATTTTGCAGTATGTTCTTCCGCATGGTTACAGCGGAAGCTCGCGCAGCGTTTCGCCGGTCTCCAGCGCCTTCCAAAGCAGACGTCTTTCTTCCAACAGCAGGTAGCCGCGCGGTGAATTTTCCTTGGGAATGGAGACGGAACCTGGGTTGCAGCAGAGGTAGCCGCCGCGTTCCTCGCAGACGGGGATATGGGTGTGGCCGCAGAGCAGAATGGGGGTCACGCCTGCCGGAGGAGGCGGCAGCAGGTCCGGCCGGTGGCCGTGTGCGGCGTAGAACAGGCGACCGCCGACAAAGAGCACAGCGTATTCCGCCAGAATGGGAAAGCGCAGCACCATCTGGTCCACCTCACAGTCGCAGTTGCCCCGGACGCAGAAGATGTGGTCGGCACGCTCGTTGAGCATGGCGAGAACCGCCTTGGGGTCGTATTCCTCCGGCAGATCGTTGCGGGGACCGTGGTAGAGCAGGTCGCCCAGCAGGAGAAGTTTGTCCGCACCGGACTCGTCCAGACGGCGCAGAAGCATCCGGCAGTAACGCGCGGAGCCATGAAGATCCGATGCAATGAGCAGCCTCATAGCGCCTCCCGGATCAGACTTCGGTAAACCGATAGCACACCTGGCGTGCGCCGGCGGAGATTTCCAGCACCAGATCGCCATTTGGGGAAGTGGTGACGGAAGGCTCCAGACCGTTTTCCTGCTGGCGGACGTAGGCGACGGGGTCGTCGGTTTCAATTTCCCGGTAATCGACAGCTTTCGGCAGCTTGCCACCGCAGGACGGCTGTGTTGTTTCCACGATCAGTTCATATTCTTTCATAGTGCATCACCTTTCCTTAGTATGGTTACTATGTATTATAGCACGAAACCGGAGAATTGGGAACCTATTTTCGGCAGCCTTGTGCTTTCCCCGTGTGCGTGGTATACTACAAAGCGAACAACAGGCCGCAGGAGGTACGCCATGGATCATTTTGCACTGCACGCCGACTATGTGCCGACGGGCGATCAGCCGCAGGCCATTGGGAAGCTGGTGGACGGCCTGAACAGGGGCTTGAACAGTCAGGTGCTGCTGGGAGTCACCGGTTCCGGGAAAACTTTTACGATGGCCAACGTCATCGAGCGGGTCAACCGGCCCACGCTGGTGCTGGCCCACAATAAGACGCTGGCTGGCCAGCTCTGCTCCGAGTTCCGGGAGATCTTCCCGGAGAACGCCGTGGAGTTTTTTGTCTCTTATTACGACTATTATCAGCCGGAGGCCTATATTGCCCACACGGATACCTACATCGAGAAGGACGCGGCCATCAACGACGAGATCGAGCGGCTGCGGCACAGTGCGACCGCGTCGCTCTTCGAGCGGCGGGACGTGATCGTGGTGGCGTCGGTCTCCTGTATCTACGGGCTGGGCGACCCCATTGACTACAAAAATATGGTGATCTCTCTGCGGACCGGGCAGGAACGGAGCCGGGAGGAGCTCATCAAAAAGCTGATCGAAATTCGCTACGAGCGAAACGATCTGAACTTTGCCCGGAATCATTTCCGGGTGCGGGGCGACACCGTTGAGATTTACCCGGCCTATTGGTCCGGTAAGGCGGTGCGCGTGGAGTTATTCGGCGACGAGGTGGAGCGAATTTCCCAGATCAACGCCGTCACCGGAATGCCGGAGCGGATTTTGAACCACTGTGCCATCTACCCGGCCTCCCACTATGTGACCACGCGCGACAAGATGGAGCGGGCCATCGGGGAAATTACGAGCGAGATGGACGAGCGGGTACAACAGTTCAAAGCCCGCGACAAGCTGCTGGAGGCCCAGCGGATTCAGCAGCGGACGATGTACGACGTGGAAATGATGCGGGAGATCGGCTTCTGCTCCGGAATTGAGAACTATTCCCGGGTCATCTCCGGCCGTGCGCCCGGCACGCCGCCCACAACGCTTCTGGACTATTTCCCGGATGACTTTCTCCTGATGGTGGACGAGAGCCACGTCACGCTGCCCCAGGTCCGCGCCATGTATGCAGGAGACCGGGCGCGGAAGGAGAGTCTGGTGGAGTATGGCTTCCGCCTGCCATCGGCCTACGACAACCGGCCCCTTAATTTTGACGAGTTTCAGGAGCGGATTCATCAGGTGATCTATGTCTCCGCGACCCCGGCGGAATACGAGCTGTCCCGGGCCGGTCAGGTGGCGGAGCAGGTGATCCGGCCCACGGGCCTGCTCGACCCGGAGGTGACGGTGCGGCCGATCAGCGGGCAGATCGATGACCTGATGGGCGAAATCGCAGCGGTGACCGCCCGAGACGAACGGGTGCTCGTGACGACCCTGACAAAGAAAATGGCGGAGGACCTGACGGCCTATCTGCAAAAAAACGGCATCCGCGTGCGCTACATGCACTCGGATATCGCGACCATGGAGCGGATGGAGATCATTCGGGACCTGCGGATGGGTAAATTCGACGTACTGGTGGGGATCAACCTGCTACGGGAGGGCCTGGACCTGCCGGAGGTCAGCCTCATCGCGATTCTGGACGCCGACAAGGAGGGCTTCCTCCGCAGCGAGACCAGCCTGATTCAGACGATTGGCCGGGCGGCCCGGAACGCGGGCGGCCGGGTGGTCATGTATGCCGACCGGGTCACCGCCGCCATGCGGGCGGCCATGGACGAGACGGCGCGGCGCCGCTGCATCCAGCAGGCCTACAACGAGGCGCACGGCATCGTGCCGAAGACCATTGTGAAGTCGGTGCGGGAACTGATCGAGATCTCAAAGGGCGCCGGTGAGGGCTATCGCAGGGACGGCGTCAAGATGACCGCCAAGGAGCGGGACCGCGAGATTGAACGGCTGGAAAAAGAAATGAAGCAGGCGGCGAAGATGATGGAATACGAGTATGCCGCCGTGCTTCGCGACCAGATCATCGAGCTGCGCGGCAGGCAATAGGCGGCATGGGAAACCGGCGGGCAGAAACGTAACGAGGGGATATTGGGAGGGAATTTTCATGAGTGGTTTTTGGATTTTCATGGCAATCATGGCGCTGCTGGCTCCGGGTATCATGATCGGGTTCGGCGCATATTCCTACCGCCATGCGCCCGATCAAATCAATGCTGTGTTCGGGTACAGGACGACGCGTTCTATGAAAAATAAAGATACCTGGGACTTTGCGCATCATGAATGCGGCAGACTTTGGAAACAGCTCGGATGGCTTCTCGCGCCGCTCTCCCTGGCTGCAATGCTGTTTTCTCTCGGGAAGAGTACCGAATACATCGGGTATTTCGGAATTGCCGTGATGGGGGTTCAACTGGTTGTCATGATTGGTTCCATCTTTTCGGTCGAGTCTGCGCTGAAGCGTACGTTTGATCAAAACGGGCAGCGTCGGCGCTAGGCCGTACTGGAAAAATTGCTGCCGCTCGTCAGATTGCCTGGTTTCAAACGAGGCCAAGTCGTCACGCAAGCGCGCGCCCCAGACAAGCGGGATCGGAAAATGGGCCGGGCGCGAGTAAAAATGCTACTCCAGCTCGTCCAGATTCAGTCGGAAGCTGTCAAGGCAGGTTTGCAGGAAGTAGTCGAGGCAGGGCAGATGCAGATCCCGCAGCGCCTGCTCTGTCTGCCGGGCGGCGGAATCAAACTCCTGATTGCCCGCTTTCAGCTCTTCGATGCACTTGATGTGGGCGGAGAGCTTATCGGCGGCCTTGACGATCTGCCGTGTCGCGGGGTCGTCCTCAAAGAGCAGCGGGGCATAGCCGCCGCGCAGCTCCGGCGGCAGCAGCTCCAGCAGCTTTTCGCAGGAGACGTGCTCCACCTGCTTGTAGGCGGTGCGGATTTCCGGGTTGTAGTATTTGATCGGCGTGGGCAGATCGCCGGTCAGAATCTCCGAGGCGTCGTGAAACAGTGCCGCCGCCGCGCAGGCGTTTGGGTCGGCAGTGCCGCCCAGAATGTCCCGGTCGATCATGGCGAGCGCGTGCGCCAGCACGGCCACCATATGGCTGTGCTCCTGAATATTCTCCGCAAATGTATTGCGCATCAGACCCCAGCGGGTGATGTAACGCATTCTGGAAATCAGCGCGTAAAAACGTGACTGCATACTCTCATCCTCCTTCTTTTGCGTATAATTATAGCAGATTTCACAGGGCCTGCCCACCCGACGGAGCAGAAAATTTCGACCAAATCCGCCCCTTCCGTCATTGCCTTTTTTCGCCTGGCATGATACCTTATTAGGTGGCAGGAATTGTGAACGGGAGGGGACCGCATGAAACGGCTTGTGAGACTGCTGCTGATGGCGCTGACCGTCGTCTTGTGCGCCATCGCCGCTTCCGCGGAGGGAACCGCCGTCACCAGTCTGAATGTGGCCTGCACGGTGGACCGGTACGGCGATTACGACGCCGTGGTCACGGCGGAGATCGCTTTTGCCGAGGCGCAGGAGCAGGTGGAGCTGCCGCTGGGCGCAAACGTGAAGGACGTTTCCCTGGACGGGGGCGACATGAGCCTGGAGCGCCGGGATGGGAATGCCTATCTTCTCGTCAAAAACAGCGCCGGGACAGAGGGAACCAAAACCTATACCTTCCGCTATCAAAAAACGAATAACATTACCGTGGCCGAGAATAAAACACAATCGCTGCAGGTGGAATTGCTCTGCGCGCAGTGGCAGTGGGGCGTGGACAGCGTGCAATTTGCGGTGACGATGCCGAAGGAGTTCGAGGCGTCGCCGCTTTTCCGCAGCGGGTACTACGGGGAGGACGTGGTGGTCAGCAGCAGCGTGGAGTCGCTGACCATACAGGGCACCACGACCAAGGCGCTGCTGGACCGGGAATCGCTGACCCTGGCGCTCACGCTGCCTGCCGGTTATTTCCGGCTGCGGAACGTGCTGGGCGGCCTGAACGTCCCGGTTTTGATTCTGGTCGGACTGCTGACGGCGCTTGGCGCGGGCTACTGGTATCTGACCCTGCGCAATCCGCGCCCCAAAGAGCGCCCACGCAAGCTGTCCCCCGACGGTGTTTCCGCCTGGGAATTTGCCTATGTAGTCGGCTGCGGTGCGCCGGACCCGGCGTTGCTGGCGTCGGAATGGGCCGGGCTGGGGTATCTGACAATTTATGTAAACCAGCGGGGCCGCGTCTTTCTGTGTGGGCGGATGCCGATGTCGAACGAGCGGCGGATTTGCGAGCTGCGTGCGTTTGAGGCCCTGTTTCGGCGGGACGACACCTGCTCCGGCGACACGCCGCGCTTCCGAAAAATCGGTGCGCAGGCAACGCGGGCGGACGAGCGGTTCTGGAACCGGCGACTGTTTCAGAAGACGAGCGGAAGCCCGCTGGTGCTGCAGGCGATTGCCGCGCTGATCTTCGGCCTGAGCTGGCTGCGGGCAGCGGACTACCTGATGCCGGCCTGGTCGATGCGGGCGCTGCTCCTGCTGCCGGTGCTGGTTTTGGGCATCCTTGGCGGTATGGCGACGCAGAAAACCGTGCAGGATGTGGCCAGAAAGGGACACGAGTCCCGGACGGCGGCGTTTTTGACGCTGTTGATTGCCGTGCTGCTGGCCCAGTTCGGCGGCGGCTGGCCGATGGCACTGCTGAGTCTATTGGTGCTCGGACTGTCGGCGGCGGGAACCTTCCGTGGCGGCAAGCGAACGGCCTTTGGGATGGACCTGGCTGGGCAGGTCAACGCGTTTCGCCGATATCTGAAGAGCTCGGATACGCACCACCTGCAGCTGATGCTGCACCAGGACAGCCAGTATTTTTATGACGTACTGCCCTACGCGGAGGCGCTCGGCATGGGCAGCCGCTTCGCGAGGAGCTTTGCCAACATCCAGATGGAGCCGTGCGCCTGGCTGGAGGGGGAACGGATCCGCTACCAGACCGCGCTGGAGTTTTATGAGATTTACCGGGAGGTCCTTGGCAAAATGCGCGGCACACACGAACGGAGCAGACAACATGGCGAATTTTGACGTGCTGGCCCGACAGGGCAAGGCGATCTTCCTTGGATACAGCCAGGCGGAGATGATCCGTGGATTTGGCCTGCGGGCCGACGGCACGTATCTTTATCTGAATTTTTGCGGGGAAGGATACCGCGTGGATCGTGAAACCGGCGAGGTCCTTGGGCCTGACGGAATGCCCGCCGGACCGGCGGAGACGCTGACCGTCTATGACATGTTGTGCGGCGGCGGATTGGACTGGGGGCTGGCCGGCTCGTGGTGCACCACCAATATGCTGCCCGGCTGCGGACAGAGCAGCCCAGATGACGTGGCGCTGAACCGGCCGTCGATTTCCAAATTTGAGGAGCACCCGGAGCGGCTCCGGCAGGCTTGCGCGACGCTGGGCGGCAGGCCGTTTCCTGTGGGGGATGTGGCGTGGGAATTCCCGGTGTTCGACTGGTTTCCGGCGGTCTTTCAGTTCTGGCAGGGCGACGAGGAATTTCCCTCCTCTGTCCGCTTTCTTTGGGACCGGAATGCCCTGCGATATCTGCGCTATGAGACGCTCTACTATGTGATGGGCTGCGTCCTGAAGCGGCTGATCCGGCAGATGGAAGCGTAATCCTGTTTCATGGGATTACAAAATACCCCCCAGCCTGCTGTGCAGGCTGGGGGGATTTATTATCCTTCCGGGGCGGCTCCGGAGGCTTTTGCGGCGGCCGCTTCTTCGGCGGCGGCCTTCTTTTTGGCAGCTTCGGCAGCCAACTCCCGCTTGTGCAGCTCCGTACTGCGGGCCAGCTTGGCCTTGAACTCATCCAGCGTTTCCAGATCCAGCACGTCGCGAATAATGCGCCGGGGGCAGGCGGCGGTGCAGAGACCGCAGGAGACGCATTTATCATAGTCGATGACAGCCAGATTGTTCTGAACGGTGATGGCGCCGGTGGGGCAGATCTTCTCGCACTTTTTACAGGCGATACAGCCGTTCTGGCAGACCTTCGCACTGACCTTCGGTCTGGCGGTAGAGGTGCAGGAGACATAAATCTCGCTCGCGTACTTCACCGGTACGATAATGCCCCTGGGGCAGGCAGCGGCACAGCTCATACAGCCGGTGCACTTTTCCCGATCCACAAAGGCGGTGCCGTCCCGGATGGAGATGGCGCCAAACTGGCAGGCCTTGACGCAGTTTCCGTAGCCCAGACAGCCAAACTTGCAGGAGATTGGGCCGCGGCCGGCCACCTTGGAGGCGGCCAGACAATCCTCAATTCCGTCGTAGGGGCCTTTGCTCTGGCGATCGTAGCCGCGGCAGCGAACCAGCGCAACCTGGCGCTCCAGTTCCACGGCTTCGACGCCCATAATGGCGGCGATTTTTTTTGCGGATTCGTTTCCGCCCGCGGCACAGCGGCCGATCTCCGCTTTGCCGTCCAGAATGGCCTGCGCATAGGCGCCGCAGCCGGCAAAGCCGCAGCCGCCGCAGTTGGCGCCGGGAAGCGCTTCCATGATAGGCTCAAGCCGGTCGTCGGTTTTCACGGCGAAGACCTTGGAGGCGATGGCTAAGATCAGGCCAAACACCGCGCCCATGATGCTGAGCACCAGAAATGCTGATAAAATATTGCTCATATCCCACTCCCCCTAAAATACGCGCAGGCCGGAGAAGCCCATAAAGGCCAGCGCCAGCAGTCCGGCGGAGATCAGGGCGATCGGGAAGCCCTCAAAGCTCTTGGGGCATTCGCAATTGCTGACGCGCTCCCGGACGGAGGCGAACAGGCAGATGGCCAAGAGAAAGCCGAGGCCGCCGGTGACGCCGTAGACCACAGATTCAATGAAATTGTAATTGCTCTGAATGTTCAGCAGCGCGACGCCCAGAACGGCGCAGTTGGTGGTAATCAGGGGCAGATAGATGCCGAGTGCCTGGTAGAGGGCGGGGACTGATTTTTGCAGGAACATTTCCACAAACTGGACCAGCGCGGCGATGACGAGAATAAAGGCCACGGTCTGCATATACTGCAGATCCATCGGGATCAGCAGGTATTCGTTGATCAGCCAGGTAGCGGCGGAGGCGAGGCCCATGACGAAGGTGACGGCCACGCCCATGCCGAGCGCAGTGTCCATTTTCTTGGAGACGCCCATAAAAGGGCAGATGCCCAAAAATTGCACCAGGATGAAGTTGTTGACCAGAATCGCACCAAGCGCGATGGAAAACAGTGTTGTAAAACTCATTGTTTCGCCGCCTCCTTGTCATTGATCTTTCTGACCAGCCATTGGGAGAAGGCGATCAGACAGCCGAGCGTCAGGAAGCCGCCCACCGGCAGAATCAGCAGCATCGCGGGATAGGCTTCGGGAATGATCCGAATGCCGTCGGCGCTGATAATGCCGCCGCCGAAGGTTCCGTTGCCCAGAAGTTCCCGGATGAGACACATGAAGACCAGCGCCACCGTGTAGCCAAGGCCCTGCATGACGCCATCCACCGCGGAGGCCGCGACGGAGTTTTTGGATGCGAAGGCTTCCGCCCGACCCAGAATGATGCAGTTGACCACAATCAACGGAATGAACACGCCCAGGTTTTCAGACAGGGCAGGCAGGTAGGCCTGCATCAGCAGATCCACCATGGTGACAAAGCCGGCAACGATGACGATGTAAGCCGCAATGCGGATTTTATTCGGAATGACCTTCCGAAGCAGGGAAATTACGATGTTGGAACAGGTCAGAATGATCAGAACGGAAAGGCCCATGCCCAAGCCGTTGAACAGAGAGGTGGTGATGGCCATGGTGGAGCACATGCCCAAAAGCTGGACCGTCACCGGGTTCTGGGTCAGCAAGCCTTCTTTGAATTGTCTCTTAAAGTTCATTTCGGCACCCCCCTTAACCTAAGGCCGCGACGCAGGTCAGCGCGGCGTTGACGCCGGTGGTGACGGCGCGGGATGTGATGGTGGCGCCGGTCAGGGCGTCGATCTCGCCGCCGTCCTTATTCACGGCAAGCTCGCCGGACTTGCCGACAAACTGGCTGCGGAAGCTTGCGCCCTTCTGGCTGCTCTGTGCGGCAACGGCGCCGAGACCGGAGGTCTCGGACATGCTGACGAAGGAAATGCCGGAGACGGTTCCGTCGGCATTTATGCCCACCATCATGTCGATATCGCCCTGGGAGCCGCCGACGACGATTTCTACGGCCCAGCCGTCCTCGGCCATGCGGTAGACGGCCTTGACAAGGCCGGTTTCGTCCGCGTAGTCCGCGAGCGTCTCCGGCTCCGCCTGGCTGGAGAGTACCGTTCGAATGGCCTCCGCGGTCTTTTCCTGATTGATTTTTGCGATCTTATCCTTGGTGATGGCGTTGACGCCGCCCAACAGCAGCGCAACAATGGCGGTGATCAGAAACAGGATCAGCACCAGCTTGGCAATGTAGCCGGCGGTGGAAGTTTGTTTCGTCATGCCTGATTCCCTCCTTTTGTCGGTACGCCGAAGCGTTTGGGAATTCCGAGCTTATCCAGCAGGACGACGCAGGCGTTCATGACGAGAATCGCGTAGGAGACGCCCTCCGGATAGGAGCCGAAGTAGCGGATGAATACAGTTAAAGCGCCGCAGCCCACAGCAAACAAAACCTGGCCCTTTTTTGTGACGGGGGAGGTGACGTAGTCGGTGGCCATGAAAATGGCGCCCAGCATGAGGCCGCCGGAACAGACCTGATAGAGCATCCAGGTGAGGCGCTCGTTCCCCTGGGGGAACAGAAAGGTCAGCAGGGCGACGGTGCCGAGAAAGCACAGGGGGATCCGGGGAGAAATGACCTTGCGGACCAAAAGGTACAGCCCGCCCACCAACAGGAGCAGGGCAGAGGTTTCGCCCATACTGCCGCCGATGTTGCCCACAAAGGAGTCCAGAACGGAGGAGACCGGAAGCGCACCCACATGGAGCGCACTCAGCGGGGTAGCACTGGAGACGGCGTCCAGGGCGGCGCTGGTGGACTGAAAGATCGGCGTCCTGGAACCAGAGGCGGCCCAAGTGGTCATCAGCGCGGGCCAGGAGAGCATAAAGGCTCTGGCAGCCAGCGCCGGGTTCATGAAGTTTTTGCCAATGCCGCCGAAGAGCTGCTTGACCACAATGATGGCGAAAAAGTCGCCGATGATGAGGGCCCAGTAAGGCAGCCCCACGGGGCAGACCATCGCGATGAGCAGGCCCGTGACCACGGCGGAGCCGTCATAGACCGTGCTGTCCAATTTCATGATCTTGCGGTAGGCCCACTCAAAGAACACGCTGGCGGCGCAGCTGACGACGGCCAGCACCAACGCGCGAAAACCGAAGAAGTAACAGGCACCGGCCAGAGCGGGCAGCAGAGCGACGACCACATCCCGCATGATGGTCTGCGTGTTATCCTTGGAACGAATGTGCGGGGAACTGGAAATTGCGGTTTCATAGAAATGTTTCATATCTCCCGCCCTCCTTACGCTTTGGCCTTAGCGGAAGCATCGCGGAGCTTCTGCTTTGCGGTACGGAAGCTCTGCACCAGATGCAGCTTGCCGGGGCAGGTGTAGGTACAGCAGCCACATTCGATGCAGTCCATCACATATAACTGATCCAGTTTTTGCAGGTCGCTCCGGCGCTCCGCCTGATATAAATACAGGGGCATCAGGTGCATGGGGCAGACCTCTATGCAGCGCCCGCAGCGGATACAGTGCGGGTCTTTATGCTCCACATTGTCCTCTTCGGAAAAGACTGTGATGGCGTTGGTTCCCTTGACCACAGTGACGGACCAGTCAAACTGAGCAATGCCCATCATGGGCCCGCCGGTCAGGACCTTGTAGGGCTGCTCTTTGATGCCGCAGGCCTCAATCAGCGCCTCAAAGGAGGTGCCGATGGGGACGATGAAGTTTTTCGGCTCCGAAATGGCGCGCCCGGTGACGGTAACGCCGCGGCGGACCAACGGCAGGCCAAGATAAACCGCGTCGTAGACGGCGGCGGCGGTAGCGGCGTTGAAAACGGCGCAGCCAACGGCGGCAGGCAGGCCGCCAGGGGGCACCTGACGTCCGGTGACGGACTGGATGAGCTGCTTTTCTGCGCCCTGTGGGTATCGGGTGCGCAGCGGCAGGAGAATCAGGTCGGAAGAAGAGCCCAGCAAAGTCCGCAGGGCCTGAATGGCCTGGGGCTTGTTCTTTTCGATGCCTATGTAGGCCTTATCCAGGGAGAGGGCCTTCATCAGAATTCGCGTGCCGCCGATCAGCCGCTCCGGCGTCTCCCGGATCAGGCGGTCATCGGCAGTGATATAGGGCTCGCATTCCGCCGCGTTAATGATCATGGTGTCCACCTTGCCGAGGCCGGAGGAAATTTTCACGTGGGTGGGGAACATGGCGCCTCCCATGCCGACAATTCCGGCTTCGTGAATGATGTTGACCAGATCCGCCGAGGAGAGGTTGTCGATGGACTCCCGGGGGGTGATATCCGGGCACGGGGTGTCCTGAAAGTCGTTATGGATGACGACGGAGAGGACCAGGGTGCCGCCAACGTGAGGCCGAGGCTCTACCGCGACGACCTCGCCGGAGACGGATGCGTGAACCGGAACACAGAGGCCCTGATTGTCGCCGATTTTTTGGCCGACCGTAACGCGGTCGCCTTTTTTTACCAGGGGAAGACAGGGTGCGCCGATGTGCTGGGACATGGGGATTACCACCGTGTCGGGCGCTGGAAATGGGAGCGCGGCCGCTTCGCAGGACAGAGATTTCATATCGTCGGGGTGAACGCCGCCGAAGAACGAAAACGCCATCAAAAATCACCTCTCGCAGTATATTCTTTTATTTCAGCTTGTTTATGATACAACAAAAAAACCGGAATGTCTACAAGCACAACATGCGCAAAAGTAGAGGAAAATCAAGCAAAATGGTGAGAAATTGTTAAAAATTGCCGTTGGTTTAATTTTGCATTATGATTTTATCGCTAGAAAAGTACGGATTTCAAATTTGAGGGAGAAGGATACCAATTAATAAAAAAACAAATTTTAATTGAATTTGCAGCATGGATTTGCTATAATACAAGAAACGCGGGCATAATTCATCGGTAGAATGGCAGCTTCCCAAGCTGCATAGGGGGGTTCGATTCCCCTTGCCCGCTCCAAAAAAGAACTTCAAGGCTTGTTCCTTAAAGTTCTTTTTCTTTACAAGGCAGTATTGCGTATCGCAAAAGAAAGCCGCGCTGTCTGGCCAACGCGGCAAACAGTGCGGAACAGGTTCTTTTTTGCTCACGCGGGAAAACGCATCATTCTGTCAGGCTGGGACGATCGGACAAAGACAGAACGCCAGCGCAAACAGCATACCCCGTTTCGCTGCCTGCTTTTGCAGACATCGGTATCACATTTTTCAGCCCAGGATTACCACGGTCGCTGCGCGAGAGCCGGTATGAATGAAAAACGAATCAAATTGTCACACGGCGGGAAAAGTCCGCAGGAGGATAGACGTAGGCTTGGATTATGACATGGCGGGCCAGGAAAATGTCCACGCCCGATGGATTCCACCGAATCCATGTTGACTCTCAAGCAGCCGGAGGGTTTAGTATATTCCGTTGTGGAGGGTGAATCGCAGTGATTATGCGGATTCTAAATCCGTACAGCTCGGGGCAGCACCGGGACTCTCCGCCATAAAGTTATTAAGAAGGTATCAGATATGTCTGACAAGCTGGATCAGGTATTGGAAAAGAGCATGCACAATCAAGGCTTGTCGGATGATGATCTGGCCTGCTTGTTGCTTCATCAGGATGACGCCGGTCGGCAGAAGATTTTCGCCGCGGCCCGCGAGGTGCGCCGCAGGGAATTCGGCAACAAGGTATTCTTATACGGATTTGTCTATTTTTCCACATTTTGCCACAATGACTGCAACTTTTGCTACTACCGCAGTTCAAATACGATACCGCCCAGATATCGGAAGACTGCCCAGGAGATTATCGGCACCGCAAAGGATTTAAAGGAATCCGGCGTGCACCTGATTGATCTTACCATGGGCGAGGACGACTATTATCTGAAGAACGGCGAAAACCTGATCGATCTTGTCAAAGAGCTGAAAGCAGCATGTGATATCCCGGTTATGGTATCGCCGGGCGTGGTATCGTCGGATATGATCAAACAGTTGGCGGAGGCCGGAGCGGATTGGTATGCGCTATATCAGGAGACTCATAATCAGAGAATATTCTCCGAATTGCGTCTGAATCAGGATTATGATGCGCGCATGAAAGCCAAGACAGAGGCGGCGTCCTGCGGGATGTTAATCGAGGAAGGCCTTCTTTCCGGGATCGGAGAGAGCGTGGAAGATATTATAAAATCACTTCATATCATGAAGGAAATGAAGGTATCGCAGGGAAGAAGCATGACATTTATTCCCCAGCATGGGACGCCCATGGAACACCAGAAACAGCCGGAGTTCCTTACCGAGCTGACGATTATCGCGGTATTAAGATTGTATCTTCCGGATATTCTGATACCCGCGTCGTTGGATGTAGACGGAATCCGCGGCCTGAGAGAGAGACTGATGGCGGGCGCCAACGTCGTGACTTCTATCATTCCTCCGGAAAAAGGTTTTGCCGGTGTAGCCAACGCTTATCAGGATATCGACGAGGGGTTCAGGACGGTGCCGGGGATACAAAATGTATTGAAGGAATGTGAGCTTCGGCAGGCGTCTTTGGCAGAGTATACGCAATGGGTAGAAAATAGAAAACTTGGTTGAAACAAACCGCGAAGGATAAACATGTCAAGATTGGTTGAAAATGATATCAGATCCATAAAAGACGAGATTGCGGCGTATGATGAGTCCTTTCAGCAGCAAACGGGATATTTTATGGACGGCATTGCGAAAAGAGTCGCAAATCTGGGTAAAACATCGGGAAAATACCGAACGGCGGTTGTA
>JAYFPO010000040.1:0-31134 GCA_034927685.1 Oscillospiraceae bacterium
GTAGGCAGGGCCGCTGCCGCCTATTTATTGGAAAAGGGGATTCCGGTAGATCTCTATGATACGGACAAGCGCGTATTAGCGGATGCAGAACTGCACGGTGACGGCGTGACGAAGCTGGAGAAAGCCCCCACGCTGAAAGCGTATCGGTATCTCTATGATGCAACGACTTCCGCTGATTTTATTACAGCGGACGATGTCAGCGCTGATACAGTGGTATCCGCGCCGGGAATGCCGCGCGGTATGACAAAAGAAGCTTGCAGGATCGCAACGATGATCCACAACCCCCTGGAGTTGGGCGTTATTACCATGTATTATGAATGCGTCAGGATCATGGAATCACATGCAGCAGACGCAAAGCCAAATTAAGGCATTGCCTGTTTCAATCGATTTTAAACCGCAGTGCAAAACAAAGAGCCGCACCCGGTACCAGCATTGGTACCGGGTGCGGCTGATTAAAAGCGGCGTGTTGGGTTGGCGCGCTTATTCCCACGTGGCGCTATAAGAGGCCAGGTTGATGCAAATATAGCTGGTGCCGGCGTTGACGGTCAGTGGGGTGCCGTCCGTATTCGTGAACACCGGAAGATGATTTTCGTCGGTGGTCCACTTGATGGGAATGACTTTCCCCTCGGAGGCATAGTAGCCGTCGCCGCCCGCGAGACTGATGTTCATATGAGCACCGTCCTCGTAGAGAGAAACGGATGTACCCATCTCAAAGACGTTCTTGACTGCGGTAACGTCGCCGGTTTTATAGTCGGTCAGGCGCTCACCGTTGGACCAGCGCTCATAGAGGCCGGTTGTTTCGTCATAGTGGAAGGAGGAGGTCTGGATGCTGGAGAATGGTACGCTCAGAACCGTGCAGCTTTCACCGCCCGCAGGCGGCTGGTTGTCTGACTCACCGCAGAAGTTCACCCAAGGCGTCGTATGGTCGGTTTCCGTGCGCTCGCCGATCTCCGCCACGCATTCGGTAACCAGCTCATCCGTCGTGTAGAGCGTGTGCTCGATGGCCAGACCGTTGGGCTCCCGGAACCAGCAGTTGTGCTCCTGAAAATTGATGTCGTCCATCTGCGTCTGCGCCAGGTAATCCGCGCAATAGCTGGGGTCCTCGCCCACATGGAGATAGATGGAGTCGAACGCGCCGGCGAGCTGCGCAAAATTGATGCGGGCGGAACGCATGGAGCCGATCTGCCCGATGCCGGAGATATCCTTGTAGATGGCGAGCAGCCGCGTGGCATAGCCTTCAATGTAGGTCTCGAAGATTATGTCAGCATGGGAAAGACTGGTCTGCACCCGCTGCTCCTGAATGGCCATGTTGTTGATCATAATGCCATAGGGACGCAACTTTTGATATGCTTCGTCACAGGAAAGACCGGTCAGAGGATTCACAAATTCCGGCGTGGTCTCCGTTTCCGTCGCGGTCTCTGTTACAGTTGTGGTCTCCGGCGCGGGGGTAGTCGTTTCCGGCGTGGTGGGTGTTTCCACCTGATCGGCAAGAGCCTCCTGCGGCGTTGATTCGGTTTTTTTGCAGCCGGTTACAGAGAAAATGAGAACAACGATCAGGAACAATGCCATCCATCTTTTCATAATCTACCTCTTTTTTGTACAAAATGAATAAAAAATCAGTGAGACAGAGAAATCTGTCTCACTGATTATACCATATTGGAGCGGATTTGACAACTGCCTGGGGAGAAATCAGAGATCCTCCAGCTCCATGGAGGCGATGACCGCGGCGCAGCGCGGGCAGAGGCCGGTTTCCGCCTGCGCCTCGGTGGAGAGCTTCCAGCAGCGCGGGCACTTGACGCCGACGGCCTCGGAGACCTCGATGGTCAGTCCCTTCAGGAGCGTGCCGCTGCCGACGACATTGTCTCCGTCTGGCCTACCCGCGGCGATCTGGCAGTCGGAGACGATGAAGAGATCGGCGAGTTCCATGTCCCGGATGGCGCTCACGGCCTCGGCGGACTCCGCGTCCGCGGCGAAAAGCCGGACCTCCGCCTCCAGAGACTTGCCGATGCGCTTGTCGGCCCGCGCCTGTTCCAGAACTCCGTTGACGTCGCCGCGCACCCGGATCAGGGCGCCCCAGCGGGCCATGGCGGCGTCATCCAGCGCGTAGGCGGTGAAGGGCTGGTTCATCTCATTCAGCAGGACGTTTCTCGGATCGTCTGTGCCGCGGTGCGGCATCTGGAGCCAGATCTCGTCACAGGTGAAGGCCAGAATCGGGGCAAACAGCTTGGTCATGGAGTCCAAAATGAGAAACAGAGCGGTCTGCGCGCTGCGGCGGGGCAGGCCGTTTTTCTCCTCGCAGTAGAGGCGGTCTTTGATGATGTCCAGATAGAAGGAGGACAACTCGACCACACAGAAGTCGTTGATGGCATGCGAGATCACATGGAACGCATAGTCGTGGTAGGCCTGCAGGCACTCGGAGATCAGGCCGTTCAGCGTTGTGACGGCCCAGCGGTCCAGTTCCTGCATTTCCTCCGGAGCAACCAAATGGTCCGGGTTGAAGCCGCTGAGGTTGCCAAGACAGTAGCGGGCGGTGTTGCGGAATTTCAGGTAGTTCTGGCTGAGCTGCTTGAAGATATCCTCAGAGCAGCGGACGTCCACATGGTAATCGGCGGAGCCGGCCCAAAGACGAATCAGGTCCGCTCCGTATTTTTCCATGATTGCGTGCGGGTCTATGCCGTTGCCGAGACTCTTGTGCATGGCCTTGCCCTCACCGTCCACGGTCCAGCCGTGGGTCAGGCACTCCCGGAAGGGTGCGCCCTTGCCCAGTGCGCCGACGGCGGTCAGCAGTGAGGACTGGAACCAGCCGCGATACTGGTCTGCGCCCTCGAGATAGAGGTCGGCGGGCCAGAAGCCCTGGTCCTTCTGCATGGAGGCAAAGTGGCTGGAACCGGAGTCAAACCAGCCGTCCAGCGTGTCTGTCTCCTTCTGGAATTCCGTTCCCTTGCCGCAATGGGGGCAGGTGAAGCCCTTCGGCAGAATTTCGTCGGCCGACAGCGCAAACCAGGCGTTGGAGCCCTCCGCGGCGAACAGCTTTGAGATGGCGGCGATGGTTTCGTCGGTACAGATGGGCTTGCCGCAGTCCTTGCAGTAAAACACGGGGATCGGCAAACCCCAGCGGCGCTGCCGGGAGATGCACCAGTCGCTGCGCTCCCGGATCATGGAGACCATGCGATCCTTCCCCCAGGCGGGGATCCAGCGGACGTCATCGCAGGCCCGAACGGCGTCGTCCTTAAAGGATTCCACCGAGCAGAACCACTGTGGCGTGGCGCGGAAGAGAATGGGACTCTTGCAGCGCCAGCAGTGGGGATAACTGTGGACAATCTCCTCGGAGGCGAAGAGCATCCCGGACTCCTTCATATCCTGCAGGATCACCGGGTTGGAGGCCGCTGTTTTCATCCCGGCATACTTGCCGGCGTAGTCGGTGTGGCGGCCCTGGTCGTCCACGGGGACAACCAGCTCCATGCCATAGCGCAGGCAGGTCTGGTAGTCGTCGGCGCCGAAGCCGGGCGCGGTGTGGACGCAGCCGGTGCCGGAGTCCATGGTAACATAGTCGGCCAGCAACAGGCGGGAGGGCTTGGGCAGGAAGGGGTGAGAGGCCAGCATGTTCTCGAAGAACGCGCCCTCATGGGTCTCCAGAATTTCGTAGTGGTCAAAGCCGCCGAGGCCCATGACCTTCGCGGTCAGCGCTTCCGCCATGATGTAAGTTTCGCCGTTGGGGGCCTTCGCCAGGACATACCGCTCCCTGGGATGCAGGGCGATGGCCATGTTGCCGGGCAACGTCCAGATGGTGGTGGTCCAAATCACGAAAAAGAGCTTCTCGTGGTCGACATTCGGGAGTTTGCCCAGATCGTCCCGCATGGGGAATTTGACGTACACGGTAGTGCAGGGGTCGTCCTGGTACTCAATCTCGGCCTCGGCCAGCGCAGTCTCGTCCTTGGCGCACCAGTAGACGGGCTTGAGACCCTTGTAGATATGGCCCTTCTTGTACATCTCCCCAAAGACCTTGACCTCCTCGGCCTCAAAACCCCGGGACATGGTCTTGTAGGGATGCTCCCAGTCGCCGATTACGCCCAAGCGGCGGAAGCCCGCCATCTGGCGGTCGACATAGTCCTGGGCAAACGTCTCACAGGCGCTGCGGAAATCGGGGATGGGCATGGCCTTGTGATTCAGCTTGTTCTTCTTGATAATGGCGGACTCAATGGGCATACCGTGGTTGTCCCAGCCGGGGATGTAGGGCGTGTAATAGCCTCGCATGGCATAGCTGCGGACGATGAAGTCTTTCAGTGCCTTGTTGAGCGAGTGACCCATGTGAATGTCGCCGTTGGAGAAGGGAGGGCCGTCGTGGAGCGAGAAGCGGGGCTTCCCCTCATTTTTCTTCAGCAGCTCCCGGTAGAGGTCCAGCTCGTTCCAGTGCTTCAGCATGTCAGGCTCCCGTTTTGGGAGACCGGCCCGCATGGGAAACTCCGTCTGCGGCAGGATAACCGTCTTGTTGAAATCCATTTATTGTTCCTCCGTAAGTGAATATAAATCAATACAGGCGTTCTTTGCCTCTCAAGAGACAAAGAACGCCTGTTCTCTGCGGTACCACTCTTGTTGCCGGCGTGGGCCGGCCACTCGTGCGGCCGATAACGTGGCCGAACCGCCCCGGCTTACTGCAGTTCAGCCGGGATGCTCCAAGGGGATCTTCGTCCGGAACCCTGCCGCCTTGCATCGTCCGGCGGCTCTCTGAAAGGGAAATTCGGGGACTACTCGTCCTTTTCATCGCGCAAATATGCAGTTACTTGGTAAAAGAAAAGTCTTTCCCGAATTGCAGGTTTTCAAACCGGAAATCCTGTTTGGAGTCCTGCTGAGACGCCGGATCATCCAGAATGCTGCCGGCAATCTCCTGTACGGTGTTGCCGATTTTGGTGGCAAGATCCGGCAACGGGGTTGAGGCTTGTAATGGCTTTATCGCTTCCGGCACGGCGGAAGCCGGGGACAGGTCCAGGCGCTTCAGCTCTTCCAGAAGCTGAAGATGCTGCTGCACGTCTCCCTCCAGCCGGGTGATAAAGGCCTGCGCTGTGTCCTTGGCGCGTTGCACGCGCTGCGCCTCGGCGGCAAACTCCTGCCTGAGGGATGCTTCGCGGCTCTGCGCTTCTGTCTCAGCGTCGTTCAGGATGCGGGATGCCTTTTTCTGGGCCTCGGCGACCATATTGTCGGAGGTCTGCTGGGCGGCGACCAGCGCCTTTTTCATCGAAAGCTCCTGTTCCCGGTATTCCTCCAGCTTTTCCACGAGAATCTTCATCTTACTCTTGAGCACGGAATTTTCCTTGTAGAGCGTGATGTAATCCTCAGTCAGCGGCGCCAGAAACTCATCGACCATCTGCATGTCATAGCCGCCAAATACGGCCTTATCGAAAGACTTTTCCTGTAATTCCTTGGGTGTAAACATACGGACACTCCTTTCCCCGCGGACATCTGATATATAATCAGAAATAGACGCCGTTGTTTTCAATTTCTTCCATCAGGTCGCCGACGATCTCCACGTTGTAGGGAGTGATGATATATGTACTGATGGCGACTTTCTTGATTTTGCCGTCCAACGCGTAGGCGCAGCCGGACAGAAAGTCCACCAGCCGACGGGCGGTATCCTTGTTGGTTGATTCCAGGTTCAGAACCACGGCGCATTTGTTGCGCAGATGGTCGGCCACCTCAGAGACATTTTCGTAGCGGTCCGGCTTGACCAGAATCACCTGCAGGTTGCTGCTGGAATGCAGATTCACGATGTTGTTGCCGGAGGGTGAACGGGTCGCTGCGTTTCTGGCGGAGCCGGAACGCTCTGTGCGCTCGGGGCGTTCCGTGCGCTCAGGGCGGTCGGTGCGAGCAGAGCGAGAGGGACGCGCGGATCTGGGTGCCGCCTCCTCGGCGGCGTCCGCGTCATCCTCTTCTGGGGTATCGTCGTATTCGTCATCGAAGTCGTCCTCGTCCTCCGCGTAGGGGCGAGCCAGCTTCTTCAGTTCATCCATAAATCCCATGATGCGTTTCCTCCCGTGAACTCCATATCTATCTGTAAAGAGTTTTATTTTGTGTTGTAATTTCTGGCGCCGAAAATTGCGGTGCCGACCCGAATCATGGTACTGCCCTCGGCGATGGCGTCCTCGTAGTCGTCGCTCATGCCCATGGATAGACACACCATAGTGACATTATCGTATTTTTTTCTACCTATGTCAACAAAAAGGTTTGCCATTTGCGCAAAATATTTCCGGTTATCCCCCGGATGCTGACTGACGGGAGGAATTGCCATCAGTCCGCAGAGATGAACGCCGGGGAAATCCGCCATTTTCGCAGCAGTTTGCGCTGCTTCCTCCGGCGTGTAACCAGATTTGGAAGATTCTCCGCCGATGTTGACCTCCAGCAGGATGTTCTGCACAAGCCCCTTTTTTTTGGCTTCCTTTTCGACGGCGGCGAGCAGATCCGGCCGATCCACGGACTGAATCAGGTCCACGGCGCCAACCACCCTGTTCACCTTGTTTGTCTGCAAATGGCCGATGAAATGGACCGGCCTGCCGGTATAGGCGCCCTTGGGCAGCTTATCCAGCAGCTCCTGGACCCGATTTTCCCCACAGCAGTCCACGCCGCCCTGCACCGCCTCCTGCACCCGCGCGGCGTCGTTCATCTTGGACGCGGCGCAGAGCCGGATTTCACCGGGATCCCGGCCCGCCGCCCGTGCGGCCCGGGCCATTTTCTCCCGAATTTCCAGAATGTTTTCCTGAATGTCGCTCATTTTTGGTTGACCACCTTTCCGTCATAAAGACCGCTGGCAAGCAAAATCTCGTCGCCCGGCCAGAGATTGCCGGTGCTGCTTTCATCCAGCTCCACCACATAGTTGTCGGAGGCGGCGTAGAGAACCGTCACCGGTTTCCACCGCGCCACGGCGCCCTCCAGCACATAGACGCCCGCCTGTCCGGTTTCGCTGTCGATGTGAATGGCCTTCTTCGGCACCCGCAGGCCATCGTAGGTCTGGAAGGTCAGATTGCAGGTCTGTTCCCGCAGCAGCGTTACGTTTTGAATGTAATTTCCGCCGGAGAGCACCAGCAGCTGCTTCCCGTCCTCAGAAGGGCCGATGCGCTGAACGGTCATCGTGATCTCCAGATAGGCGTCTTTTGCAAAGGTGAGGCGCACAGAGTCGCCCTCCTCCACGTCTGTCAGCTGATCCTCGGGAACGGCGGTGACAAAATACCAGACGTCGGAGGCAATCAGCTTACCGTAGACCTGATCGGAGACAGTCTGCGCGGCGCTGGGGAGCTGGGAAAAATCGGAAAGCGTCATAGTGTCCAGAATCTCCGGGGAGAGCACGGATTCATAGCCGTCGGCGGAGCCGGAAAAATAGCCCGGCGTATTGGCGGTCAGCTCGGAGGTGCCGCTGTTGTTCTCGTCCGTCAGGGTGTCGAGCTGTGACTGCAGCGCCGAGAGCTCGCTGCGCAGAGCGGCGAGCGCATCCGCATCCGCGCCGCTGCGCAGCAGCGTGCCCTTTAACTCGGTGCTGAGATCATCGGAGGCGCCGGTCTGCCGCAGCGTGGTGCGCATGGCATAGGTAGTCAGCAGGTCGGAAAGATCTGCGTCCAGCGAGGTGGGATCTCCGCTGTCCTTGCAGGCATAGGTGAGCTGCGCAATCTGTTGCTGCAAATTGGCAATCTCCGCCTGCCGCTGCTGGGCGCCTTCGCTGCTGTAGGTTACGGCCAGCGTCTGTCCCTTGCCGATCCGCGCGCCCTCCGCGAGCGTGGGCACGGTGATCGGGTAGGAGGAGGTAAGCTGAGTTTCCTGCCGCACCACATAGCCGGCGGCGGTAACGCCGACACTGGCCTCATATTCCAGCGCCGTCACGGTGGTGAGCGGCGCTGCAAGGTAGCCGTAGGCGGCGTAGCCGAAATAGGCCAGCACGACAGCGGCCAGCAGGATCATAATCAATCGTATGAACTTCTCGCCCTGTTTCATGGAACAAGCTCCTTTTGCGCAGGGCGTGTGCCCTGACTTATGGTTTCACAGGAAGCTGCGGCGTAATGGTGGAAATGGCATGCTTATAGATCATGTTTTGTTTCCCGTCGGAAGAGAGCAGCAGCACAAAATTGTCGTACCCGACGACGGTGCCGCGGAGCTGAAAGCCGTTGACAAGGAATACGGTCACCTGGGTTTTGGCCCGCCTTACCTCCCCCAAAAACTGGTCCTGCAGCGTTTCGATGTTAGCCATGGATATACTTCCTTTCTGTTTGTAATATCCATATTTTAACATTGTGATCTGCCGGAAAATGGGGAAGCGCGCCGAATAGAATGCCCGGACGGGCAAAAGGATCAGGAATTTTCACAGAGCCGGCACGCCTCCGCCAGCACGGCGGAAAAGTCCGGTTCCCGGGGCAGCGTCAGCCAGTGGATGTCCGGATTTTTCCGGAACCAGGTGAGCTGCCGCTTGGCATAGCGGCGGGACTCCTGCTTGATTCGCGCGACGGCTTCCTCCCGGGAAAGGGTTCCCCGGAGGGCCTCCGCGGCCTCCTTGTATCCGATTGCCTGCATTGCCGTGGCCGTCTCCGGTACTCCGGAATCCAGCAGCCGCGCCACCTCGTCGAACAGTCCAATGTCCACCATCCGGTCTACCCGCCGATCGATCCGGTCGTAGAGGTCCTGCCGGTTCTGAAAGTTGAGGCCGAGGCGGAACGGGCGGTATTTGGGAGGCTGTGCCTGCGTCTCCCGGTTGTGCTGCGAGATGGGCTTGCCGGTCTCCAAAAAGACCTCGGCGGCCCGGAGAATCCGCTTGTGGTCGGCAGGATGCAGCCGATTGGCACTCTCTGGGTCATGCTCCCGCAGCAGAGAAAGCAGCGGCGCAACGCCATGCTCCCGGAGCTGCCGCTCCAATTCCTCCCGTTTTCCGGTCTCCGGCATGGGGGAAAAGGTACGGCCCGCGAGCAGCGAGTCGGCGTAAAGGCCGGTGCCTCCGGCAAGAACGGCGGTTTTGCCGCGCCGCAGGATATCCTGCAAAATTGGGTCTGCCAGCGCCACATAGCGACCGACCGAGAATGGCTCCGCGGGGTCCACGCAGTCGATCATGTGATGAGGGACCCCCGCCATCTCTTCGGCGGTAGGCGTCGCCGTGCCGATTTCCATGCCGCGGTAGAGCTGCATGGAGTCGCAGGAGAGCACCTCGCCGTCGTAGCGTTTCGCCAGCGCGACGGCCAACCGGGTTTTTCCGGAGGCTGTGGGGCCGAATACACAGAGAATCTGGTTCACGTTAGCTCCTTTTAAATTGCCGCCGCAGGCTGCCGTCGGTCATTCGAATGCAGATGGGGCGGCCATGGGGGCAGTATTTGAGGTCGTCCCGGGTCATGACCTCCCGCACCAGCGCGTCCCGCTCGGCGGGCTCCGTGTGCCAGCCAGCCTTGATGGCGGCCTTACAGGCGATGGTGTGCAGCAGGCTGTCCCGGAGGCCGTCGGGATCGGTCCGGCGGCCGCAGAGCAGATCAGAAGCCATGGCGGCCAGGACCGCTTCGGCGTCCTCCGGCGCGATATCGTCGGGAATCTCCCGAATCAATACCGTATGGTCGCCGAAGTCCTCCAGCACATAACCGCACTGCCGCAGCAGGGCGGCGTTTTCCAGCAGCGCCGCCGACTCCTCCCGGTTCAACAGGGCGGGGATGGGGGAAAGGAGCACCTGGGACATGGCCCGGGTATCCTCCCGCTTCAGCTTTTCAAAAAGAATGCGCTCATGAGCGGCATGCTTGTCAATCAAGAGTATCGCACCGGGCTCCTCCACGAGAATGTAGGCGTCCAGCACCTCGCCCACCACACGGTAATCGGCGTTTCCCGGCAGTGGGAGCGCTTCCTGCGGCGCTTCCGGAGGTTCGGAGGCGGCAGCTTTCGCAGCGAAGATCGGCAGGTTGCCGGAGGCGGGTGTCTCCGCTGCCGGCAGCCGCACCTCCTCATGGAGTGCGGGTTGGGCCGACTTTTTGGGAAGCAGGGCCTCGCAGGCCGGTTTGGAGGGCGTGATGGGCGCACCCATCGCGGAGGCCATGCCCCGGTAATCCTCCGCCCGCATGGTTTTAAAAAAGTCCTGCTTCTGGGCCGGGTGGGCGGCTGGTGTTGGTTCCGACCGTTGCGCCGGGAAGGTCACGTCCTGCTTGCCGGAGGCCCTGGAGAGGGTGGCGAGGACGCCATAATAGACGCAGTCAAAGACGTTCTTCTCGGAGAGAAACCGCACCTCGGTCTTGGCCGGGTGGACGTTGACGTCCACGCTGCCGAGCGGCATCTCCAGGTTGAGCACGCAGGAGGGGTAGCGTCCCACCATGATTTGGTTTTTATAGGCTTCTTCCAATGCGGCAGTCATGGTCCGGGATTTGACGTAGCGGCCGTTGACGAAGAACAGCTGTCCGGTGCGATTGCCGCGGGAGGCCGTCGGCAGGGAGACAAAGCCCTGTACGGTATTTTTTTCCCACCGGCTCTCCACCGGGAGCATGTCCCGGGCGATCTGCCGACCCAGCGCCTCGTAGACGGCGGAGAGCAGCACGCCGTCGCCGGCGGTTGAAAACTGCTCCTGTCCGTCCTTGAGAAAGTGGAAGGAGATCTCCGGGTGGGCAATGGCCTGCCGCTGCACGGCGGAAAAGACGGCGCTGCCTTCGGCCACGTCGGACTTCATAAATTTTAGCCGGGCCGGCGTGTTATAAAACAAGTCCCGCACGACGAGGGTGGTACCCTTGGGGCACCCGGCAGGGTCGCAGGCGGCAATCACGCCGCCCTCCAGCGTCAGGGAGGTGCCCTCCATGCTGCCCACGGGCCGGGTCAGGAGCGTGATGCGGGAGACGGCGGCGATGGCGGCCAGCGCCTCACCCCGGAAACCGAGCGTCCCGATGGCGGCCAGATCTTCCTCTTCCCGTATTTTGCTGGTGGCGTGGCGGAGGAACGCGGTCTGCGCGTCCTGCCGGTCCATGCCGCAGCCGTCGTCGGAAATCCGGATCAGGGTCATGCCGCCGTTTTGAATCTCGACGGTGATGTGCGAGGAACCGGCGTCGATGGAGTTTTCCACCAGTTCCTTGACCACAGAGCCGGGGCGTTCCACCACCTCGCCGGCGGCGATCAGGTCCGCCACATGCGGGGAGAGCTGATAAATGATTGCCATGAAAAGCCCCCTTTCAGAAGCCCACGGACCAAAGCAGACAAGTGATCAGATTGATGGAAGCGTGGAGCAGAATCGGCGACCAGATGTTGTCCGCGTATTCATAGAGCCCGCAGAGCACCAGCGTGGCAGGCACATATTGCAGTGCACTGAGGGCGATTTCGAGTGGCGATGAAGCGCCCAGAAAGCCGATCACATGGATGGCCGAAAAGCCCAGCGCCGTCACCACATAGGCGAGCAGGCGGCTGCTGCGCCGCAGATTGCCGAAAATCAGCCCGCGGAACAGGCATTCTTCGATGATCGGGGCCAGCACAATGGCCAGCACGCAGACAAACGCAGGGTTTTGGTCCAAAAGGCTGATAATGGCGTCGTTATTCTGGTTGGTGAAATTCGGCAGCAGCCAGAAGACCAGCGCGGTGACCAGAATGGTCAGGGCTCCATAGAGCAGCAGACACACCGCGGTGGAGCGAAGCACGCGGCGCCGGTTTTGCCGCAGCGCCCGCAGGCTGCCCCATAGAAAACGGTGGAAGAGCAGCACCGTGAAGAATATGCAGACGCTGTAAAACCAGAGATTGAGCCGCAGAGAAGTAAGCTCCTGATGCAGCACCTTCGTCAGAAAAAGCTGCAGCAGGGGATTCAGCAGCAGAAGATAGAACAGGAAAAAGCAAAATCCGCCGATGATCTCTGCCTTGGACATTACCACGGAAAAGCGTCGCTTTTGCATCGGAATGCTCCTTTGGTTGAATTACAGAAGCTGTTTGAGCTCATAGAGCAGGTTCATGGCCTCAATGGGTGTCAGGGTTTCCACGGTGATGGCTTCCAGCCGACGGCGGATCTCGGAGGTTCCCAAATCCTGCAGGGAAATCTGGGCGTCCGGCGGTGCGGACGGCTGTGGAGCGGCGGGGACCGCGCTATCCTCCAATCCCTTCAGAATGGACTTGGCCCGCGCGATGACCGCCGCGGGCAAACCGGCCAGCTTCGCGACCTCGACGCCGTAGGAGTCGTCGGCGCCGCCGGGGACGATCTTTCGCAGGAAAATGATATCGTCCTTCCGTTTTTTGACCGCGATGTTGTAGTTGCGAACGCCGGGAAGCTCCTGCTCCATGACCGTCAGCTCATGATAGTGGGTGGCAAACAGCGTTTTGGCGCCGAGCTTTTTGGGGTCCGCGGCGTACTCCACCACAGCCCGCGCGATGGCCATGCCGTCGAAGGTAGAGGTGCCGCGTCCGATCTCGTCCAGAATCAGCAGGGAGCGGGCGGTGGCATGGCGCAGAATCTCAGCCACCTCGCTCATCTCCACCATGAAGGTGGACTGTCCGGAGGACAGGTCGTCGGAGGCGCCGATGCGCGTGAAAATCCGATCCACCACGCCGATGCGGGCGGAGGCGGCGGGAACGAAACAGCCGATTTGTGCCATCAGGACGATCAAGGCGGTCTGCCGCATGTAGGTGGATTTGCCGGCCATGTTGGGGCCGGTGATGATTGAGATCCGATGACCGCCGATCCCCAGGGTGGTGTCGTTGGCCACAAACAGCGTGTCCCGCAGCACCCGTTCCACGACGGGATGACGTCCGTCCCGGATCTCGATTTCGCCCGAAAGGTCGATTTCCGGCCGGACGTAGCGGTATTTGACGGCAATATGGGCGAAAGAACAGAGCGTATCCAGCGCGCCGACGGCGTGCGAGGTCCGCAGCACCCGATCGGCCTCCCCGGCCAGCTTTTGCCGCAGCTCTGTAAAAAGATCGTATTCCAGCGCGGAGATCCGGTCCTTGGCGGTCAGGATCGTGGATTCCAGATCCTTTAATTCCTGCGTGATATAGCGCTCGCAGTTGACCAGCGTCTGCTTTCGGATGTAGCCGTCCGGCACCATGCCAGCCTGGGAATTGGAGACCTCTATGTAGTAGCCGAATACACGGTTGAAGCCAACCCGCAGGTTTTTGATGCCGGTTTTCTCCTTTTCGGACGCCTCAATGGAAGAGAGGCTGCCCTTGCCGCCGTTCATAATGCCCTTGAGGCGATCCACCTCCTCAGAGTAGCCGGGGCGGATCATGCCGCCCTCGCGGACGGTAAAGGGCGGATCATCCACGACGGCACGGTCGATCAGGGCCTTCAGGTCGGAAAGATCGTCCAGTTCCTCAAAGAGAACCTGCAGCATGGGAGCTTTGCAGCGGCCGAGCAGGGCGCGGAGCTCCGGCAGGCGGAGAACGCCGGCAGACAGCGCCGCGAGATCCCGGCAGGTGGCGGAGCCGGTGACGATCCGGGCCATGATGCGCTCCAGATCGGTAATTTCCCGCAGGGATTCAATCAGATCCTCCCGCAGCATGGTCTCTGCGACCAGCTCCGCTACGGCGGCGTGACGCTGGGAGATGGCGGCAGGGCTGAGCAGTGGCTTTTCGAGCCAGCTGCGGAGCATCCGCCCCCCCATGGGCGTCTTGGTTTTGTCCAGCACCCAAAGGAGACTTCCACGCTTATCCTTGGAGCGGAGCGTCTCCGTCAGCTCCAGGTTGCGCCGGGCCGTCAGGTCCAGCTCCATGAATTTGCCGGAGAGGTAGAATTCCATGGTCCTGATGTGGCAGAGGTCGCTCTTCTGAACCTCTTTCAGGGTTTTGAGCAGTGCGCCCGCGGAGATCAGCACCGCGGGCATGGTATCCAGGTTCTCCGGTACGGACCGGAACTGGGAGAGAACGGCGTCCCGGCAGGAGACGGGATCAAACAGCGCGGCGTCGCCGGTCTCCTGACAGCAGGAGAGCCGGTTTTGCAGCGCTTCCGTCAGGGCGGCGTCCTCCGCTGCCATGCCGCCGCGCACCACCTCCGAAGGAGAGAAGCGCCCCAATTCGCTGAGAACCTTTGCAGAGAGGTCGTCGCCCTGCAGGCAGGTGGCATAAAACGCGCCGGTGGAGACGTCGCAAAAGCTGAGGCCGCAGCTGTCACCTTCGCCGTAAATGCAGGCGAAGTAGTTGTTTTTTCCTTCCTCCAGCATGGAACTTTCGGTCACGGTGCCGGGGGTGACAATGCGGACGATATCCCGCTTGACCAGCCCCTTGGCCAGCGCCGGGTCCTCCATCTGCTCGCAGATGGCAACCTTGTAGCCCTTGGCCACCAGCCGCGCAATATAGCTTTCGGCGGCGTGGAAAGGCACGCCGCACATCGGGACTTTGTCGTCGGCGGATTTTGCCTTGTCGTGGTCCCGGGAGGTCAGGGTCAGATCCAGCTCCTTGGACGCCAGCCGGGCGTCGTCGCCGAACATCTCATAAAAGTCGCCCAGCCGGAAAAACAGCAGGCAATCGGGGTTCTGTTCTTTTGTGTGCAGATATTGCTGCATCATGGGCGTCAGTTCCGCCATGGCAGTACCTCCTGTTTACGACTGCTCACCGCATAAAGACCAGGTGGCGCAGCCGGTGATGCGGACAGGGATAAATTGACCAATCAGAGCGTCCGGCCCCTCGAGCCGCACCAGCCGCCCGCCGTCGGTACGGGCGGTCAGCAGCGCGCCGTCCCGGCCGTCCACCAGAACCCGCATGGTTTTTCCCACATAGGCATGGTGCCGCTCGGCGGAAATCCGGTTCTGCGTCTCGCAGAGCCGGTCGAACCAGGCGCTTTTTTCGTGGCGGGGAACCGGGTCGGGCAGCTTGGCCGCCGGGGTGCCGGGGCGGGGAGAATAGAGGAAGGTGAAGAGCGCGTCGTAGCCGACCGCTTCGATCAGGGAGAGCGTATCTTCAAATTCCGCTTCCGTCTCGCCGGGGAAGCCGACAATGACGTCGGAGGTCAGAACCAGATCCGGCATGGCTTCCCGGGCCTGCCGCACCAGCTCCAGATACTGCGCCCGGTCATAATGCCGGTTCATGGCAGCGAGGACGCGGTCGTTTCCGGACTGGAAGGGCAGGTGGAGCTGCCGGGCGATGCGGGGGCTTTGGGCCATGGCCCCGAAGAGCTTCGGCGTGGCGTCCTTGGGGTGGGAGGTCATAAAGCGGAGCAGATAGTCGCCGGGGATGGCGGCAATTTGCAGGAGCAGATCGGAAAAATCCACGCCAAGCCCCAAATCCTTGCCGTAGGAGTTGACGTTCTGGCCGAGCAGGGTGATGTCCTTGTAGCCGTTTTCGACCAGCGCCCGGCACTCCGCGACAACATCCTCCGGGCGGCGGCTCCGCTCCCGGCCCCGGACGTAGGGGACGATGCAGTAGGAGCAGAAGTTGTTGCAGCCGTACATGATGGAGACCCAGGCCTTGAGGCCGCTTTCCCGTGAGACGGGAAGCCCCTCGGCAATGGAGCCGGCGGCATCGCCGGTGGCAAAAACCCGCTTGCCGGTCGTAAGCACCTGCAGCAGCAGGCCGGGGAACTCCCACAGATGGTGGGTGGAAAACAGACCGTCGACATGGGAATAGCTGCACCGCATTTTCCGGGCTACCTCGGGCTGGCCCATCATGCAGCCGCAGACAAAAATTTTCTGGCGGGGATGGCGTCGCTTCGTATGCACCAGCGCGCCCACGTTGCCGAACACGCGCTGTTCCGCGTGCTCCCGGACGGCGCAGGTGTTGAAGACGACCACGTCTGCGCCCTCCGCCTCGCCGGTCAGGCCGTAGCCCGCCTCCTCCAGCATCCCGCGGATGCGTTCGGAATCGGCCTCGTTCTGCTGGCAGCCGTAGGTGTCGACAAACGCGAGCGGCGTGAGGCCCTGCGCGCCCCAGTATTCCCGAATCCGCTGGCAATTTTCCTGCTGTGCCCGCAGCTCGTTTTCAGAAATCACAGTGGTCTTTTGATCCAAAACGCCAATCCCCCAACTTAACTGAATATCTTATTCTATCATTTTTCATCCTCTTTTTCAATCCGAAAAACAAAAGGAGCGCCGCCGCAGCATTTTTGCTGCGGCGGCGTGCTGTGGAGCGGACAGGAGATCAGGCTCTTGCTTTTTTTCCAACCTTGGAGAAGTATTCCCTGGTCAGCTTGACGACGACCGGACTGAGCAGGAGGAGGGCAAACAGGTTCGGGAGCGCCATGAGGCCGTTGAGCGTGTCGGCGATGCCCCAGGCCACCTCGAGAGACATGGTGCAGCCCACGATGCAGACCAGCACGAAAAGCGTCTGATACAGCTTGATGGCCTTGGTGCCGAACTGGAACTCGAAGCAGCGGCTGCCGTAGAGGCCCCAGGTCAGAACCGTGGACAGCGCGAACATCGACAGGCAAATTGCCAGCACGATGGAGGACAGGCCGCCGCCGAAGACGGAGGACATGCCCGTGACTGTCAGCTCGGCGCCTGCGGCCTTGCCGTAGGTGATGCCGTTTACGCCAATGCCGCAGAGGATGATCAGCGCGGTCATGGTGCAGATTACGATGGTGTCGGCAAAAACCTCAAAGATGCCAAAGAGGCCCTGCTGGACCGGATGGTCCACGTCTGCCGCGGCGTGGGCGATTGGCGCAGAGCCGAGGCCGGCTTCGTTGGAGAAGATGCCCCGGGAGACGCCCTTTTTCATGGACAGGACCATAGAACCGACAATGCCGCCCGTAATCGCTTTGGGGCTGAACGCGCCTTCAAAGATGGCGGCGAACACCCCGGGGATGCGGGTCACATTGCTGAAAATGACGATCAGGCCACCGATGATGTAAATGATGGCCATAAACGGCACCAGCAGGGAGCAGACGTCGCCGATCCGCTGGATCCCGCCGATCAGGACGATGGCCACAATGATGGCCAGAATGACGCCGATAATGACGCTGGAGATGGGGACGTCCCGCCCGGCCAGTGCGATGGTGCTCAGGGTCACACCGTTGCTGGTGAGGGCGTTATTGATGGAGCTGGCGATGGTGTTGACCTGCGTGGCGTTGCCGATACCGAAAGCGGCCAGGGAGCCAAAAATCGAGAATACAACGGCGAGCCATTTCCAATTTTTACCGAGACCGTTTTTGATGTAGTACATGGGGCCGCCGACCCAGTCGCCCTTCGCGTTGCGCTCCCGATACCGGATGGAGAGCGTGACCTCGGCGAACTTGGTGCACATACCGAGCAGCGCGGAGATCCACATCCAGAATATCGCGCCGGGGCCGCCGATGGCGATGGCGCCGGCCACGCCGGCGATGTTACCGGTGCCGACCGTCGCGGCCAGGGCCGTACAGACCGCCGCGAAGGGGGACACCGCGCCGGCTTTCCGCTCTCTTTTCTCAAAGGCGGTGCCGACGGTGTGTTTCATCGAATAGCCGAATCTGGAAAATTGGATAAAACCGGTGCGAATGCTCAGAAAGAGACCGACGCCGAGAATCAGGATCATAGCAGGGACGCCCCAAACGACGTTATTGATTGCGCCATTGACAGTTTCAATGGTTTCCATGACAGTCAACATGTGATTCATACATCCTTTCCTATTCGTATTCCGAACGGCGTTTTTGCCACCGTGTCGTCTTACTTCCACTATACTGCAAGAATCCACGCCATTTCAAGGGGTTTTCACGCGGAGAATAGCCGCTTTGCGCAACTTCGGTTACTTCAACAAAACCAGTTGCAAAAGATTGTGCAAAATATCATTAAAATTTTATTTGACACGGATGTTTTTATGCAAAAAGACGAAAAATGTCGAAGAATGGAAAGCACGGGCACGGACCTGGAATCCGTTTGTTGATTGATTAAAATGTAAAGATAAAACGCCGCCCCGTACGGGGCGGCGTTTTATCAGCCGAAAAGGCGTTTCATTTTTTCGGCAAAGTTTTTCTTGCGCGCGTTGGCATTTTCCGCGTCCTCATCAAATCGGCGAAGCGTCTCTTTCTGCTCCCGCGTCAGCTTGGCCGGCGTTTCCACCACAACCGTTACCAGTTGGTCGCCGCGGCTTTTGTAGCCGACGTGGGGCATTCCCTTTCCCTTAAAGCGGAACGTGGTGCCGGTCTGGGTTCCCTCCGGGATTCGGTAGCGGACCTTGCCATCCAGCGTCGGGACCTCGATCTCCGCGCCAAGCGCGGCCTGCGCGAAGGAAATGGGCATTTCACAGAGCACGTTGGCGCCGTCCCGCGTGAAAAGCTCATGCCGGCCGACAGAGACGCTGACCAGCATATCGCCGCTGGGCCCGCCGTTTGTACCGGCAGAGCCCTCTCCGCGAACCCGAATGGCCTGGCCGTTGTCGATACCGGCGGGAATCTTGACGGTGATTTTCTTGTTGATCCGCACCTTGCCCTTGCCGCGGCAGGTGGGACAAGGCTCCTGAATGATCGTGCCTTTGCCGCCGCATTTGGAGCAGGGCGCGGTTTGGGCAAAGGTGCCGAAGGCGGTTTGCCTGGCGGTACGTACGGTGCCGCTGCCGTGGCACACGGGGCAGGTCTCCGGTTGGGAGCCAGGCTTGGCGCCGGAGCCGCCGCAGCTGTGGCAGTTTTCCACGCGGCCGATTGTGACTTCCTTCTGGCAGCCAAACGCCGCCTCCTCAAAGGTGATGGTCACTTGCGCGGAGACGTTTTCTCCCTGCCGGGGCGCGTTCTGTCGGCCTCCGTCGCCGAATCCGCCGAACCCGCCGCCAAAGAGGTCGGAGAATATGTCCCCGAACCCGCCGAAGCCCTCGAAGCCCGAGCCGCCTCCGCCGCCGGGACCGGCGCCGAAGTTGGGATCGACGCCCGCAAAGCCGAACTGGTCGTAGCGGGCCTTCTTATCGGGATCCGAGAGGACCTCGTAGGCCTCGTTGACCTCCTTGAACTTTTCCTCTGCGGCCTTATCGCCGGGGTTCTGGTCCGGATGATATTTCATGGCCAGCTTACGGTAGGCTTTTTTTGCGTCGTCCGCCGAGGCGTTCTTTTCGATGCCAAGGACTTCATAATAATCTCGTTTGTTGTCATTTGCCATGGGACTTCACCTCTTGCTTGGGGCAAATTACCGCATAACGCGGTTTGGGAGGGCCAATGGCCCTCCCGGAACCGGTCTGAACGCTTATTTCTTGCCCTCGTCGTCCACGACCTCGTAGTCGGCGTCGACCACATCGTCACCGCCTGCCGCACCTGCGGCGCCCTGACCGGCTGCGCCGTGGAAGCCGCCGTCTGCGGCACCGCCCTGCGGCGCCTGCTGGTACAGCTTCTCGGAGATGGCGTAGAAGGCTTTCTGGACGGCGTCGGTGGCTGCCTTGATGGCCTCGATGTCGCTGCCCTTGTTTTTCTGCTTCAGATCCTCGACGGCGGCCTGAACCGGTGCCTTGTCGGACTCAGAAATCTTATCGCCCAACTCGCCCAGCGTCTTTTCGGTCTGATAGATCATCTGATCGGCCGCGTTGTGCGTGTCGATCTCTTCCTTGCGGGCCTTATCCTGGGCCGCAAACTGCTCGGCCTCCTTGACAGCCTTGTCGATGTCCGTCTTGGACAGATTGGAGGAAGAGGTGATTGTGATATTCTGCTCCTTGCCGGTGCCGAGATCCTTTGCGGAAACATTGACGATGCCGTTGGCGTCGATGTCGAAGGTGACTTCGATCTGCGGCACGCCGCGCGGCGCCGGCGCGATGCCGGTCAGTTGGAACTTACCGAGAGTCTTGTTGTCGGCGGCCATTTCCCGCTCACCCTGCAGCACATGGACCTCGACAGAGGTCTGCCCGTCGGCGGCGGTGGAGAACACCTGGCTCTTCTTGGTAGGGATGGTGGTGTTGCGGTCGATCAGGCGAGTGAAGACGCTGCCCATGGTCTCAATGCCGAGAGACAGCGGGGTCACGTCCAGCAGCAGCAGGCCCTTGACGTCGCCGCCCAGAACGCCGCCCTGGATGGCGGCACCGGCCGCCACGCACTCGTCGGGGTTGATGCCCTTGAAGCCGTCTTTGCCGGTCATCTTCTTGACCGCGTCCTGCACGGCGGGGGTTCTGGTGGAGCCGCCTACCAGCAGGATCTTGCCCAGATCGGAGGCATTGAGGCCTGCGTCGGACAGCGCCTGCTTCACAGGGCCCATGGTGGCCTCCACCAGATGGGCGGTCAGTTCGTTGAACTTTGCCCGTGTCAGCGTGACGTCCAGATGTTTGGGGCCGGTGGCGTCTGCCGTGATATAGGGCAGATTGATGTTGGAGGAGGTGACGCCGGACAGCTCGATCTTGGCTTTCTCGGCAGCGTCTTTCAGACGCTGCATGGCGACCTTGTCGCTCGAGAGGTCGATGCCCTCGGTCTTCTTGAATTCGTCGACCAGATAGCGGATGATGGTGTCGTCGAAGTCGTCGCCGCCCAGATGGGTGTTGCCGTTGGTGGCCAGGACCTCAATGACGCCGTCGCCGATATCCAGAATGGAGACGTCGAACGTGCCGCCGCCCAGATCATAGACCATGATCTTCTGATCGGACTCCTTATCGACACCGTAGGCCAGCGCCGCGGCGGTGGGTTCATTGATGATCCGCTTGACGTCCAAACCGGCGATACGACCGGCATCCTTGGTGGCCTGCCGCTGCGCATCGTTGAAGTAAGCGGGAACTGTGATGACGGCTTCGGTGACAGGGCCGCCCAGATACGCCTCGGCATCCGCCTTCAGCTTTTGCAGGATCATCGCGGAGATCTCCTGCGGGGTATACTGCTTCCCGTCGACGGTGACCTTGTAGTTTTCACCCATGTGGCGCTTGATGGAAGCGATGGTGCGCTCGTGGTTGGTGACTGCCTGCCGCTTAGCCACCTGCCCGACCATCCGCTCGCCGGTTTTGGAGAACGCGACGACGGACGGAGTGGTGCGATTGCCCTCCGCATTGGCGATGACAACCGGCTCGCCGCCTTCCATGACGGCGACGCAGGAATTGGTGGTGCCAAGGTCGATACCAATAATCTTAGACATAATAATTTCCTCCTATTTGAAGCTCATATTTTATCATACAAACGGGCTCAGTTGGCCACCTTGACCATGGCGCACCGAACCACCTTATCTCCGAGCTGAAAGCCCTTCTGGAATACGTCCTGAATGACGTTCTCGCCCAGCGAGTCGTCCTCCACATGCATGACAGCATTGTGTTTGCCGGGGTCGAAGAGTTCGCCCTTCTCGCCGAAGAGCTCCACGCCGCATTTCTTCAGAATCTCCTGAAAGCCGGCCATGGTCATCTCGACGCCCTTCTTGTAGGCCTCGTCTTCCGTCTCATGCTGAAGCGCCCGCTCCAAATTATCGTAAACGGGAAGGAGCTTTTGCAGCGTGTCCGCCTTTCCGTCCTCGTAGATATGATCCTTCTCCTTCAGGCTGCGCTTGCGGTAGTTGTCGTACTCGGCTGCCAGGCGAAGGTAATTGTCTTTTTCCGCGGCCAACTGTTTTCTGAGGGCTTCCAGCGCCTCTTCGTGCTTGTCGGGTTTCTTGCCTTTTTTCTTTTTATCCGGCTCCTCCGGCGCGGCCTCTTGGGTCTCTGTCTGCGGCGCCTCGGTCGTTTCCTCGGCCTTTGTTGTCTTTTCGTCTTCCGTCATGTTCAGGATTCCTCCTTATTTTCTTCTTTTGCAGGGGGAAGCACCTGCTTGCCGAACATCTTGGCCAGGCCCTCCGCAAAGTAGCTGAGCCGGGCGGTGATCTTGGCGTAGTCCATTCTCGTGGGGCCCACGACGCCGATCATGCCCTGCATTCCATCGCCGATGTCGAACCGCGTCATGACAACGCTGGTGTTCTTCAGCTCTTGGGTAATGTTCTCCGGGCCGACCAGAATCTGCATCGGCTGATCGGGATCGACCAGAGCAGGAAGTCCGGAAATCATTTCCTCGTCCAGCTCGTCCAGCATCTGCTGCGCCTTGCCAATGTCGTGGTATTCCGGCTGACTCAACAGCTTGGCCTGACCGGTCACATAGACCTCGCTCTTCTCCTGCTGCTGCAGCACATGGGTGACAAAGTCCACGACGACGGGCACCAGACCGGCCGCCGCGCCGGCGGACCGCGTCACCCTGTTCAGGACCTCCGGCGTGATCTCCGCCGCGGTCAGGTCCGTCAGGCTGGCGTTTAACACCGCGGAGAGAAGCTTCACGTCCTGCTCCGTTATGGAGACCGGCAGCTTGATCAGCTTGTTGCGGATCGCCTCGCTGCTCGTCATAACCACAAGAATAAAACCGCTCTCTCCGGCCATAATCAGGTCAAACCGGCGAACCGTTGCCGCGCCCTTTTGGGACGTCATTGCGTAGGCTGGCAGGTTAGTAATTTGAGAGACCAGTTTCCCCATCTGGGAAATTGCGCTGTCAAATTCCTGGAGCTTTTGTTCCATGGCCTCGTTGAGACTGTGCGTCTCGTCCACCGACAGCCGATAGTTTTGCATCAGCTCGTCGATATAAAGTCGATAGCCGGCAGGCGAAGGAATTCGTCCCGCGGAAGTGTGAGGCTGCTCCAGATAACCCATGGTTGTCAAATCCGCCATTTCATTGCGGATGGTGGCCGAAGAGTAGTTCAGATCCGGCATTGCCGCGAGCGATTTGGAGCCGACCGGTTCCGCTTCCTGGATGTAGCTTTCCACGATTGCCCGCAAAATCTTCTTTTTTCGGTCCGTCAGCTCCACGAAATTTCACCTCACTCGGCTTAGCACTCATAATACTCGAGTGCTAAACGTAGTGTAGCACCGGGCAAAATAATTGTCAATAGGGGATTGTGAATAAATTGTAAAAGAGTGCCAGGCTTTTGAAAGCCTGGCAACGCAAAAAAGGCGACATAAAATTAGGGTTGGCCTGAAAAAAACGCCATTCTGAGTGCCAGAGAAGAATCTTTCCGGAATTCTTGTCTGCGCGGATAGATTCTTCGGCCTGACAGCGTCAGAATGACAGTGTGATTGCCGGTGGGTAACTGGGTTCTTTCATGTTCTTCCGCGGAATTGCTCAGGAAAAATGTCGGAGATAATAGGAGGAGTGCTTTCCCAGCTCCCCGTTCAGATCGTCGAAGCCCAACTGCTCCGCCAGCGTCCGTTCTGTGGAAAACAGGTTGGTGCCGAGCCCCAGCCGGTTGCCGTCGATTTCAAAACCCATGGCGGCCAGTGTCGTCGGGAACAGGTCCAGCGTGGTGAATTCCCGGTTGACGGCGGAATGCTGCACCGTGGCAGCGGCGTTCAGAAAACAGTTGTAGCCGGTCCGATCATAGTAGTCCACATCGTCTACCAGAATGGTGTCCATCCGCGGATGGTCGCCTGTAATGACGACGACCGTGTTCTCGTAGAAATCCTGCTGCTGGAGCCATGAAATGAAGTCTGCGAGCTGCTCGTCGGCGCAGAGCAGAACGTTTTCCAGCGGCACATCGTAGGTATCGCCGCACAAATCACAGACATAGCCGCCCTCGTGATGGGTATCGGCGGTCAGCATGGTCAGATTGAAGGGCTTGCCCTCGTTTGCAAGGCGGGAGACTTCGTCTTTGGCGATTTCATAGAGAATTTTATCCTCAAATCCCCACCAGACATAGTAGTCTTTGCCGATGTACCCCTCTTCCCGCGCGGTATAGAGGTCGAAAATGTCATAGTCCCCGTGCTCGGAAAAATAGGTTCGCCGCCCGGCAAAATCCGCGTCGGAGCCGCAGAGAAATTCCTGCGTGTATCCGTTGCTTTGGAGCACATCGCCAAGCGTTGTCAGACCGCCGGCGAAGCTCGCTCGCTCGTTCATGGAGTTGCCGTTCACCGGGAAGGCGAAGGGCACGCCGGCGGTGGAGGAGAGCAGCGCGCCCATGGTCCAGCCGGAGCCTGTCACGCTGTGAAAGCCGCCCAGCAGCTCCGAGTCGGAAAAGGAGACGCCGGTACTGGCCAAAGCCGTCAAATTGGGGATAAAGTTGATCTCCTGCGCGCCGCCCGCCTCGACGGAGGCGTAGGTGGTCTCCATGCTCTCCAGATAGATGTAGATCAGATTTTTCGTTTTTCCTGTCGCGGAGATGCCTACGGACAAAGGATCGACGTAGTATTCGTCATAGAGAGAGGTGGATTTCATGCAGGTTTTCAGATAGTCCAGAAGCCCAAGATTTTGATCGATATAGAATATCGAGACCGGCAGCGTCAAAACCAGCGACGCGGCGGTGACGCGGCGGAGAACTTTCCGGAGGTTCAGCGAGACGCGGTGCTGGAATACGGTGCCGGTGATCCAAATTGAGGCACGGCACTGATAGTCCAGCAGCGCCAGCACGGTGAAGATCACGGCGGAGCCCAGAATAGGTGGCAGACAGTCTTGCAGCAGCTGGGATACGACGCCGGTGCCGGCGCCCTTTAGCGGAGAGGCCAGTGAAAAAAACAGCTCGTTCAACCCGACATTGAAGTTCTCCAGGAACCAGCGGCAGAGGACATATAGTGTGGTTGCCAGCATGAATGCGAGGCCCACGATCACATACCAGACAATTCGTGTCTGCCGGGCGGCCTTTGGCCGATTTGCCTTCGTTTTTTCTTTAACTTTCATCATTCTCCACGATTACACAGTTCAGTTTGATACACTTATGAAGTAGTTCCAAAAAATAGGGCAGCACAGCGGCAGAGAGCAGCGCCAACACCGTATAATATGCGGATTCCGTTGAGATAGCGACGTTCAGCAGGAGTCGAACCAAAACAACAAGCACTTTGGTGGCAGGCAGGTTGCAGGCCACCGCGATACAGTAGCGAAGCAGAAGCTCCGCAGAAAAAACAGGGTTCCAGCTCTGCCGCCGGTACAGAATGGAGATGAATACGGCTGGGACAAAGAACAGGTTAATCAGGGTAAGCATGGCCAGTCTCCTCCGTGTTCCGCAAATAGATAAAATTTGTAAATATAATATAGCATAGATACAGCAAATTTGTCAAAAACAAAACAATTACAACAATACGTATCCATTCATTTTTTACCAAATAAAACACATCCCGAACGCATAGTGCGTCCGGGATGTGTTGCGGAAAGACAGTGGCCGCAGATTATGCCATGCCGGCGGTGATGATGGCCATTTTGTAAACCTCGTCGGCATTGCAGCCGCGGCTCAGGTCATTGATGGGGGCGTTCAGGCCCTGCAGAATGGGGCCATAGGCATCAAAGCCGCCCAACCGCTGGGCGATCTTATAGCCGATGTTGCCGGCTTCAATGCAGGGGAAGATAAAGGTGTTGGCGTAGCCGGCCACAAGGGATCCGGGGAACTTCAGCTGGCCGACGACAGGAGAGATTGCCGCGTCAAACTGCATTTCGCCGTCAACGGCCAGATTGGGGGCCATCTCCCTGGCCTTGGCGGTGGCTGCCTGGCTCAGCGCGACGGTGCCGCCCTTGCCGGAACCCTTGGTGGAGAAGGAGAGCATAGCAACCTTGGGGTCGATGCCAAAGAATTCGGCGGTCTTGGCGGATTCAATGGCCACCTCGGCCAACTTTTCTGCGGCGGTGAAGGTCACGTTGCCTTCCTTGTCCGTGGTGTCCTCATAGGAGATGTTGATGGCACAGTCGCCCATGCAGTACTTCTCCGCGCCGTCCTTGTTTTCCCGGTAGAGAATGAAGGAGGAGGAGACCAGATGAGCGCCCTTCTTGGTCTTGACCAGCTGCAGCGCGGGACGGACCGTGTCGGCGGTGGAGTAGGTAGCGCCGCCCAGCAGAGCGTTGGCCTTGCCCAGCTTGACCAGCATGGTTCCGAAGTAGTTGCCCTTGGAGAGCGCCGCGCGGCAGTCCTCCTCGGACATCTTACCCTTGCGGAGCTCGACCATTTTTGCGACCATCTCGTCCATACCCTCGTATGTAGCGGGATCGAGGAGCTCGGCCTTTTCAATGCGGAAGCCGCCCTTGGCGGCGGCGGCCTTGACCGCGTCCTGGTTGCCGATCAGGATGACGTTCATCAGGTCCTCCTTCAGCAGCCGGTCGGCGGCCTCCAGAATCCGGGCATCGAGACCCTCGGTAAAGACGATGGTACGGCGGTTGGCCTGCAGAGCAGCCAGCAGTTTCGTAAACATAACGATATCCCTCCAAAATGTAATATTTCTATTCGGTATTATACTATCTTATTTCCACAGACTCAACCGAAAAATCATACATATTAAAAAAATACGTCGATCCGGGGAGCGCTATGACAAAGGACGCGCTGCAAAATCTTATTTTGCAGCGCGCGCTCTGTTGCTGGCGGAAGGGGTCTCCTGGCCGCGCCGCGGACGGACGCCGCATGTTTCGCGGTCTCAGGAAAGGTAGTCGCTCGGATCGACGCTCTCGCCTCCGCAGAGCACGGCAAAGTGCAGATGGGGCGCGGAGCCGAGCTCCAGCAATGCGGTGTCGCCGACCGTGCCGATTGCATCGCCGGCAGAGACCTGCTGTCCGACGGAGACCGAGGGGTTGACGGCCAGGTTGGCATAGACCGTGGTGTAGCCGGATGCATGGGAGATTTCCACGGTGGTACCGAGATAGTCGTCCGCATAGACCGCGGAGACGGTTCCGTCCTCCGTGGCGGAGACGGTTGTGCCGATCTCCGCGGACAGGTCGATGCCGTCATGGGTCCGCCAGTCACGGGTTGTCGTGTTGTAGGCGAGCGTGGCCATACTGTAGGCGCCGATGGTCTCACCGGAAACCGGATAGACGACCTGACGGATGGTCGGCACAGTCTCCTCCGGCGTCAACGCGCCAACGGCCTCCGCGGTATCCGCGGGCGGAACCTCGGCGATGGCCTCCTCGGCCTGCTCCTCTGCAGCCGCGGCATTTTCCTCCGCATTTGCGGGTTCCTGCGCATCTTCCGTTTTGACGGTGACGGGAACACTGAGCGTTTCGCCGGCTTCGCTTGTGTTACTGCCGCGGATCAGGAAAAAACCCGATACGCCGATGGCCAGCACACACAGACCGATGACCAGATAGTAGCCGTTTTCCCGAAGAAAGCGCCGGAAACCGCTGGGTTTATTGTTGTTTTGCATAATATGCACCTCCATGCCCTAGTATGGGCCGCTTTTTGGGGAATTAAACCAGCACAGAAAAGAAATTCCATCCTCGACGGGATTCCATGGATTCTCTGCTGGGAAGCTGTCATACTTGCTCTGCGGGGAGGGGATTCAATGCGGCGGTATGGAATCAGAGCGTTGGGGCTGCTGCTGGCGGTGCTGTTGGCGGCGGCGGTGGTGCTGCGCCTGTCGGACAGGCCCGCGGCGGCGGAACCGATGGAGTCGGCGGCGGAGACAGCGCCGGATGAACAGGCAGAGGGATTGCCGGAGACAGGCATTCTGGTGCGCAGCGAGACGGCCGGTGAGACAATCAGCCTCTATTCCGAGGCATGGAGACAGTTAGAACGGCTCCGGCTGGACAGCGCCGGGAAGGGCGTCCTGGAGAAGGCGGTGGCCGGATGTTACCACCTGATCCGCAACGATGGCAGCACACTGACGTTTTCTGTAGATGAGGCGGGGCTTGTCGAGGTCAGCGGAGGAAACGGCTGGGGAAACGGCCAGGTTCTGGAGCTGACGGACAGCCTCTGCGGCAGCGTAGTGGTTCGTTATCACACGCAAGACGAAGCCGCGGCAGCCTGCCGTCTCGATGGCGGCGGCGGCATACAGAGCCAGGAACTGGAGCCGGTTCGGCAGGAGGACGGCGACTGTCTGGCCGAGTGCCGGTTCAGCGGCCTGACACTGGGGCAATACCAGATCTATGTGGGCGGTGATTTTGTTGTGACAGTCTCTGTGACGGAGCTTTCGCCGAACCGAACACTGGAACTATATTGAGGAACCGCCGCCGCAAAATTACAATTTGCGGCGGCGGTTCTATTATTCCGAAGCGGTGGAATTGGGAGACTTCGGTTTTCTGCGGCGGTAGCGGCGGTGTGTGCTGCTGCTTTTTTGCTTTGGGTCCGCGCTGCTTTCCGCAGCGGCGGCTGGGGGTATTGCGGGAAGTTCGGGCTTTTCCGCCGACTGTGCGGCAGGATCGCCACCGCTCTTTTTCCTTCTCCGGCGGCTTCTTTCCCTGGGCGCGGCTTCGGCGGTTTCGACGGTTTCGGTTTCCTCAAAGTCAGGCACAGGTACCGGCGTGGCGGCGGCCTCAGAGTGGAAGATGATGGGCTCCAGCAGCGGCATCGCCTCTTCCTCCGCTGGCTTGGGGGGCTTTTTCTGCGAGGAAATGGGCGCCAGATCCCGGGGGATCGGGGGGTCGTCCTTTTTCGCCTTTCCGTTGCGCAGAACGCAGATATCACAGTTTTTATAGCTGCCAATGGTGTCCGGCTGATTCTCCATGCGGACCCGGACCGATTGACGCAGCAGACTGACGTCGATGACAGTACCGCGGCCGTCCGGCGTATCCACAAAAGACTCCGACTTCGGCGCGGTTTTAATCAGATCCTCGTAGGCTTCCTGTTCGTACTTGAGGCAGCACATGAGACGGCCGCAGGTGCCGGAAATTTTGGCGGGATTCAGGCTGAGATTTTGCGTCTTGGCCATTTTAATGGAAACAGGCTGAAAATCGTCCAGAAACTGGCTGCAGCAAAAGGGCCTGCCGCAGACGCCCAAACCGCCGACCATCTTGGCCTTGTCCCGGACGCCGATCTGACGCAGCTCGATGCGCGTACGAAAGACGGAGGCCAGATTTTTGACCAGTTCCCGGAAGTCCACTCGCCCGTCGGCGGTAAAAAAGAAGAGAATTTTGCTGCCGTCAAAGGCGCACTCTGCGGAGACAAGCTGCATATCCAGCTTGTGCTCCTCAATTTTTTGCAGGCAGACCGAGAAGGCCTTCTTTTCCTTTTCCCGGTTTTCAGCGGCGATTTTCTGGTCGGACGCGGTGGCGATGCGGAGCACGGCGCGCAATGGCGCGACAATCTCGCTGGCCGCGGCCCGATGGTTTCCGACGACACAGGTGCCAAATTCTGGCCCTCGCGCGGTATCAATGATGACATCGTCTCCGGACTTGACAGACAAACTGCCGGGATCGAAAAAATAGTTCTTGCCGCCGGAGCGGAACCGAATGTCCACGACAACCGCGCCGTCCTGTTCGACGGGAGCGGGCAATTCCGGAACGGTTACTGCAGCGACCTCGGCCGACGCGGCCTCCGCAGCCGCGGCTTCCGCAGCGGCTGCGAGTTCCTGCGCGGGAACCTGATTTGAAAATTCTTCCATAGTATCTCCAATTCTCTGCCCTACAGGCAGGCGTTATGACAGATTGACAGCCAGCGCACCGCAGACGGCGCCGACCGCGACATTGGCATTGCAGAAATCCTCTGCCTGCCGAATTTTTTCCGTGGCGGCGAGGATTTCTCTGGCGGTTCTGCCGTTCCGAATCGAGCAGGCCGCTTGGTCGGGGCACGGACGGCCACAGCGGGCGGCCAGCGCGCACACGAGCAGGGATTCCCATTCCTGCAGCTCGGGGAGAAGCTGTTCCCGCTTCCATTTTTCCATGGGTACGAGCGTTTCCAACAGGGCAAGCAAATTTCTGTCCGCGAAAGCGGCGGCAAATGCATCGGTCCGGGGGGTATGGCAGGGCCGCTCCAAAGAAACCAGGGCTTGGCCCAGGTAACCGGCGGCGGCGGCCTGCCGGTACTCTGCTGCGCCGCGCCCGGGGCAGCGGCTTTGGAGCGCGTCCAGCAGCGTACGCTCCGGCAGAGGCGACAGATGCAGCTCCGTGCAGCGGGAGCGGACGGTGGGCAGCAGCAGACCGGGGTTGGGCGTCAGCAGCAGAAACACCGCGTAAGCGGGCGGTTCCTCCAGACTTTTGAGCAACGTGTTCTGCCCGGCGGGGGAGAGCTTTTCCGCGTGCGGAAAAAGATAGATTTTTCGAGCACCCTCATTTGGCAGGAGATACAGATCGGCGCAGACGTCCCGGATTTGCTCCACCGGCAGCATCTTACGACTTTCATCGTCCACTTCGATTACGTCCGGATGGATGCCCTGCAAGACCTTATGGCAATGGGGGCACCTGCGGCACGGCCGCCGGCTGCCGCCGGTGCATTCCAGCGCGGCGCAGAGCAGTCTCGCCAGCGTGCGTTTTCCGGAGCCCTCCGGGCCGCTCAGAAGGTAACAGTGAGAGGCCTTGTCCTGACGGAGCACGCCGGAAAGTCTGCTTTTCAGTTGTTCATTGCCAAGCAGCTCGTCGAAGTCGATGGTTTCATCCATATTGCACACTACCCCAGACTATAATTCAATTCATTATACCGTATTTTTTGCTGTTCGGCTACTCTTTTTTTATAAATGGCAGGCAAAACGCCGGACGGCAACCGTCCGGCGTTTTGCCTGTTTAGCTTTCCATCTGCCTGCCGAGAAACCCGGCGGCAATCTGCGCGACTTTCTGGTCGGCCTCGTCGATGGGCTGTCCGGTTTCGTCCATCAAAATCATGACACATCCGAGAATGTCTCCGTCGGCCAGAATCGGCGAGGCGACGCCAAGAAAATACTGCTCTGAGGCTTCGCTGGCGCGGTACTTTGCGGAGCCGGGCAGGTAGCGGTAAATCTTTCGCAGGTCCATCAGCCGCGCCAGGTCATGGGAGTTAGGCTTGTCAAGCAGGTCCCGTTTCGGCGCGCCCGACAAGGCAATGATACTGTCACGGTCCGCGACGGCGGTAATCCGCCCGGTGTTTTTTCCGATGGAATCGCAGAGCTGCCCTGCAAAATCGGAAAGGTCGCCCAAGGGGGAATACTTTTTGAAGATGACTTCTCCATCCTTCTCGGTGTAAATTTCCAGTGGGTCGCCTTCTCGAATACGAAGTGTACGGCGAATCTCCTTCGGAATGACGACGCGGCCCAAATCGTCGATCCGGCGCACGATGCCAGTTGCTTTCATAGCCTGATATCTCCTTTTTCAGAATGATTTGCCATGTTATTGTTTGCATGGTAAGGAGATTTATTCCGATTTTTTGTAATCTGACGCCGCCGTCGCGGTTCGGTGCGGCGTCAAATTGTTTCAGCGCAGCGCTGCAGCGACGATTGCACCGATGGGTCGCAGAAGGAACGCATGCTCTGACGGCCAAAGCGGGTAACGTTGTAGAGCGTCCCATACGAGTTCCCGGCAAGACGGCGCCGGGCTGCCTTGCCGGGAATCATTTCTGTTATTGGGCTTATTTTTCTGGTCACTTGGTCAGCTGACCATGCGGCCGCTGTCGCCGCCGCGGAAGTAATGCTGTTTTCCGTCGATGGTCTGCCAGCCGGTCAGCATCCGGCAGCTGGGCGACACGTTAAAATAGAAATATCCGTCGCTCTCCGCCACATATTGCAGCCCGG
>JAYFPO010000031.1:0-138450 GCA_034927685.1 Oscillospiraceae bacterium
TGTTTTTGGTTTTTGCGGCTCCAATTCTGTATGCGTGGCGGTTTCCTTATCCAACGTCCCCCTGGGCCGGGGTATATAGCTGTCCCGCCATGTCCAGCAACGCGGTCTGGGATGCGCCGCTGTCCATATGCAGGCTGTACAGCAGGCCGGGGACGACGTCGAACCAGACAACCGTGCCGGCTCCATTCTCGTTCCAGTACAGCCTTGCCGGGCACCAGCCGACTTCTGCGGACGCGGTGGCTTCATACGTCCCCTCGGTGCCGGAAATATCCGCGAAATTGTCCTCGATGACGCCTGTGGCTGCTGTGCGGTAGGAATAAGAGACGCCGTCCAATTGGAAGGTGGTCTCGCCAACGGTCAGGCCGTCCAGCGCAAAGGCATTATAGATGACTGCTTCCGCGCCCTCCGGGGCAACTGCCATGTCATAACCCAACGTTTCTACGATGTCCTGCGCCGTGTGGAGCAGGGAAAGGGCGCCCTCCTGCGCGCTGAGGCACCACTGCGTGCCATCCTCCGGGTCGTACCAGCCAACCCATGCGACGCCGACGTCTGCTTCCCGCAGCTGCATTTCCAGCGTACCTGCTGTCCAGTCCAAACTCTCCGTCCAGTCGGCGCTGATGCCGGAAATATCCTCCGACTGCTCTGTTTTCAGCGCGCGGCAGGTGTATTCCTGACCGTCGCGCAAAAACGTGGCCTGCGCCATGGGCGTTTCCTCATCTGTGCCCAGCGCGAGGAGGGAATACACGGGCGACTGCGCGTCCGCGGGCAGCGGGATGGTATAGCCAAGTTGAGACAAATCCTCCACGGTCACTTCCTGGACGGAATTCTCGATCTGGACAGGATTCGTATCCTGGACGGATGCTGTTTCCTGGACGGGATTCGTGTCCTGGACGGATGCCGTGTCCTGGACAGAAGCCGTATCCTGAACGGGATTCGCGACCTGTGCCGCACTGCCGTGTCTGGAATTCCAGACCAACAGAACTGCTGCAACGACGCACAGGCAGGCGGCAATAGCGCCCACAGCCCGCAGCTGCCGTGCGGCGGTGTTTTTCCGGGGCTGCTGCGCCTCCTCCAGCAGATTGTCGTCGACAGCGTGCATGATGCGATTAAAACGCTTCCAGTTCATAGAACAATCTTCTCCTTTTCCATTGCGTCGTGCAGGCGGTTTCTTGTACGAAACAGGGATGTTTTCACCTGTTCCTCGCTGGCGTGACACCCTTTTGCAATCTCTCGCACGCTTTCTCCATACCAGTAGCGGCGGAGAAAGAAGGTGCGGGCGTTTGAAGATAGTCCGCGTAAAAAGTCATTCAGAAACTGATGGAATTCCATGGCGTCAACTGCTTGCTCCGTGTCTCCCCGTGCGGCGGGGAGGCAGAACTCCAGCTCCTCAAAGGCGCAGGTCAACGCGGTGCTGCGGCGTTCCGCGGCGTTGTAGGTATAGCGGTCCAGCGCCAGATTGCGGGTGATTCTCGCAAGATAGGCGCTGAGGGAACGCGGATGCTCCGGCGGAATGGCGTTCCACGCCCGGAGGCAGGTGTCACTGACGCACTCCTCTGCGTCGCGATCATCCGGCAGAATGCGCTGGGCAATGCGCAGACACAGCCTGCCGTATTTTTCCTGTAGCCGTGTGATTGCTGTTTCCGTGCGCTGAAAAAAAAGTGCGATAATTTGTTCATCTTCCAAAGAGGCCGCCTCGTTCCTTTTTTTGTGGACCCGGCAGCTTCCGATTACGGGAGCCGGCCGGGCAGAAGTTTCCATCGCGATTCATAACAAAAGACGGGTTCCCGCCGCATTTCGTTACAACATCGCTACACTTTTTTGTAAATGCAGCGAAGCCTGACGCCGCGGCAAATCCGAGGTGAAATAACGGTGCAGGCATCGCGTAAATCGGCTAGTGCTGCGCCCGGTCAGGTCGTCGGGCGAGGCGAGGATGCCGCTGATGATCGCCCTCGCGGGTATCCTCTGGCACTGGCGGCCCGCGCGAAAAAACGCCGTCATTCTAAGCGGCGACAGGGAAACTTCCCGGGGATGAACCGGGGTGGCATCTCTGTCACTGCGCAGAGTCACGGCGCTATTTTTACAAAAGTTCGGATTTTTCCCACAAAATCGGTGCAGCGCGGCAGCGATAAATGAAAAAAAACGGGCAATATGGATATTTGCGCGTTTATTTTCAACGTAAAAAAATATTGACATTGCTTTTTCCTTAGGATATCATTTACAATGATAATGCAGTGTATAATACAAATACTTGATGTGTGCCGTTTACGCGGATGCGAAGGGGTGAGGTAGCTTGAACGAATCTGAAGAGGCCCTGCGGGTCCAGATGCTCGGCGATTTTCGCATGTTCTGGAAGGGAAAGGAAGTCCAACTGAAATCCGGAAGCGCAACCAAAGCAATGCAGATTCTGCAACTGCTGCTCTACCATGCGCCGCAAAAGGTTTCCAGCAGCGCCCTGATTTCGCAGATTTTTGCCTATGATGATATTTTGAGCCCAAGCAATAATCTGAAAGCCTCCATCAGCCTCCTGCGTAAACAGCTGCGGGCATCCGGCTTGCCCTGTGAGGAAAATATCAGCTTTGAAAGCGGCGGCTATGTTTGGCGCTGCCAACTGCCGACGCAGATCGATGTGCATGAATTCGAGAAGGCGGCAAGGCGGGGGGAGACATGCACAGATCTGGAGACGAAAATCGCGCGCTATGAAGAGGCTGCGGCGCGATACACCGGGAACTTCCTTCCCAAGCTGATCGGCACCGACTGGGTTTCTCCGCTGAATGTATATTTCAGCGACCTGTATGGGAATATCATGCGAAAGCTGGCGGCGTTGTACCGGACCCGCGGCGAATACGAGCAAGTCCTGACGGTGGCGGAGCGTGCGAAAAGATATTTGCGGGCTGACGAATGGCAGGTGCTGCAGATGCAGAGCTTGATGCAGTTGGGCCGTTGGGATGAAGCAAAGCAGGCCTATATGGACGCGGTAACCGTCCTATCCAAGGAGTACGATCTGGAGCCAAGCGAGGAGCTGCTGGAGCAATATCGGGTCATCAGCAGCCAACTCAGCAATGCGCTGGGGACCTTCCACGATATGCTGAGCAGTGTGCGGGAGAAAGAAGAGGTCGGCGGCGCATATTTCTGTACATATCCGGGCTTTATCGATTCCTGCCGCGTGACTGCCCGCAGCATGGAGCGCAGCGGAATTTCCTGCTTCTTGATGCTGTGCTGTCTGTGCGACGGCAGCGGCAACGCGTTGCAAAACGAGGAACGTCTGCAGGATGCCTCGGAGAAGCTGCGAAACGCCATACAGCGGTCACTGCGCAGCAGTGATTTTTATACGCAGTATAATAAGAGCCAGTTTCTCATCTATTTGGTGGGGACAAACCGGGAAAACTGCATGATCGTTCAGGACCGGATCGAAAACAACTTTCGCACCATGTCGGTCCGCGGCGTCTGTCTGCAGTTCGAGGTTTCCTCCGCGCTGCTGAATGAGCTCACCTGCTGCGCGCCCAACGGGATGCTTCGGTGGCAATAAGTTCAACACATTCAAAATAGGTAGGAAGAATTTAGATAAAACCGTAGGGCGGCTTGCTTACAGGCCGCCCTACGGTTTTATTGCCCGATTTGTGGGGCAGCGAAGCCGGGCAGTTCCATTTTTTTGCGCGTGAGATCCTGATTGATGCAGTAGGTGAGCACGGTCTCCGCAGAGATCACACCCTGCCGGTAAAGATGAAGCAGGCTGGCATCCATGGACTGCATTCCGGCAGCGGCGCCGGCCTGAATGGCCGCATCAATCTGGAAGGTTTTGCTCTCCCGGATCATGTTACGGATGGCCATGTTGACGTACATGATTTCAAAGGCGGGAACCAGCGTCCCCTGGACGCTGGGCACGAGCTGCTGGCTGACGACGGCCTGTAGAACCGTGGAGAGTTGCAGGCGGATCTGTGCCTGCTGGCTTGCGGGGAACACGTCGATGATCCGGTCCACCGTGTTGGCCGCGCCGGTGGTGTGGAGGCTGGAGAAAAGAAGCTGACCGGTCTCCGCGGCGGTCATGGCGACCTCGATGGTTTCGCAGTCCCGCATTTCGCCGAGCAAAATGACGTCGGGACTCTCCCGCAGCGCGCTGCGCAGGGCCGGGAGAAAACCGGGGCAATCGGTGAAGATTTCACGCTGGCTGACGATACAATGGTCGTGCCGGTGGATATACTCCACCGGGTCCTCCAGCGTGATAATGTGGCCGCTCCTGTGGTGGTTGATGGTGTCCAGGATGCAGGCCAGCGTCGTGGTTTTGCCGCTGCCGGCGGGACCGGTGATCAGAACAACGCCCTTTTTAAAGTTCGCGGTGTCTATGACGCCGACGGGAATTCCCAGCTTCTCCGCGGACGGCAGTGTGAAACGGATCACGCGCACCACCGCCGCCAGACTGCCGCGTTGGTGGAACACATTGATTCGGAAGCGGCCGACACCCGCCATGGAAAAGGAAAAGTCGTCGTCCGTTGGCGCGCGGTCCTGCGGCGCGGGGGCGCGGTTGGCGTGTCGGTAGATTTCCATAATCAGCGCGGAAGTCTGCTGCGGCGGCAGAACGCCGAACTCGGTCAGCCGTATTTGCCGCCCCTCCTGCTTGAAGGTCAGCGGCAGACCGGCGATGATAAAGACGTCCGAGGCGTTTTCCCGGACCGCGCGGCTTAAAATATCGAATATTTCCATTTTTTCTCCTACCAAAGCGTCAGATCCGTGTTTTCTGACCACGTAACCTGCCGGTTCCACTCCAGAATCTGGTATGTGTCGTCGTGTTCAACTTTCAGCCGCACCGTGAGGGTTATGCCGTCCGCTCCGAGCACAGCGGAGATCTCTCCGTCCTCCAACGCCGCGCCATCCGGCAGTTCATCCCCGGTCAGTGCTGTGCCGTAGGTTTGCAGTGCCTTATCCACCTGAGCGAGAAACTGCTGGCCCGTCTGTTCTACCTTGTAAAACTGCGTCACATGGTCGGCATAATTCTGCGCCGTGGCCAGATCGGCCTTTGCCGTAGAGAGGCAGAGCACTGCCAGCACGGCGACACAGAGCAGGATGACGGAAAAGAGAACGGTAATGCTGCCGAGCTGTGTTCGCCTCATGGCTGCGCCTCCCTCTGATAGAACTGGGTGGTCAGCGTGTACAGGCACGTCTCTCCGCGATAAACGGAAAAGCAGGCGGTTTGCAGTCCGCGGGAGTCGTCTGTTTCCAGATCCAGGCGGTAGACGGCCTGCCCGGCAGGAACGCAGGCAAGGGACTTGTCCATGTAGAGCGGGAACGCGCTGCCGCCCAGGGCAGCCGCGGTTTGGACGCCGTCGCCGCTCTGCGCAAAGGCTTCTGCGGCGTTTCGGCAGAGCTGCACGGCGTTATTCGTGTCGGTTGCGCTGCGGCTCATGCTCCAGGCGGCGGCAAAGACCTGCAATAGGACCGCCGTTGCCAGCAGAAAAATCAACAGCAGGAGCAGCAGCGGCAGGCTACTCCGCAGGGTAACGCGTTTATTCACCGTACGCGCCTCCTTCGCTGCGCAGGCAGCAGAGGGCCTGCACGCCGTCCACCGTGATGGTCAGGAGGGTTTGCCCGGTCACGGAAAAGCTGGAGGCGGCGCAGATGGTCTGGGCGGTGTCCGGCGCAAGCGCGCTGCCTGCGGGGGAAAGCTCCTCCCGCAGCGCGCCCTGGTAGAGATAAATCCGCGTCTCGTAGCCGGAATTTCCCTCGCGGAGCAGCAGCAGATCGCCCTCCGGCCCATCCGCCACGGCGACGGAGCCGCTTTCGTCGGCGGATGCAATTTTGCTCTGGGCGTAGGCAAGCCCGGCCCGGCGGAGATTGGTTTCCTCGCGCCGCTCGGTAATCGCGCCATAGAGCCTTGCACCGCATACGGTCAGCAGGAGCGCGGCCACCAGCATCATGGCATAGAGCAGCGGTGGGGCCCAGGCAGTCCGGGATTCTTCTCTCATGACGCGCCCGATCCTTCCTCGCCCCGCACCAGCACGGCCACGTCCGGCGGCAGATTGCTGGAAAAGGCGTCATAGGTGACAATATAGCGGCGGTGATTGACGACAAGTCCGTAGTGCTCCTCCAGATAGGAGAGCGTTTCCGGGTAGACGCCCTCGACGGCGTAGCACTGTGCCGCGCTCTGGAGGACTGCCTGCCGGATCGCGCCGGTGCTCTGTCGCCGGAGGTCTTGTGCCGCGCGCGGCAAGAGAACAGCGGCCGCAGTCAGCAGCAGAATCAGCAGCAGGAGCAAGCGCATTTTCTTCATGGCGCGGCCCTCATCCGATGGAGCCAAGGATCCCGACCAGCGGCAGCATCGCGCTCAGAAGGGTCAGGCCCACGGTAGCGGTCAAAAAGACGGTCAGCACAGGCTCAGAAAGATCGATGCGGCGCTGGAGCGCCGCCTGTCCGTCCCGGCCGGTCTGCTCCGCAAGCCTGGAAAAGACCTCCGGCAGCTTGCCGCTGGCCGCGCCTGCGGTCAAAAGACAGCGGTGCAGGGGAGAGAAAACCGACTGCGCGCAGAGGGCGGTGGCGAGTCCGGTACCGGTCCGCAGCGCGTCCCGGCAGGCGGAAAGCTGCGCGGCGAGAGCCATATTTTGGTTCATGGAGATGGCGGTATCCAGCGCGGAGTCCTGGTCCATGCCGCTGGCGAGCAGCGTGGCGAGGATGTCGCAGAGCCGGGAGACAGCCAGCAGGCGCAGCGCGCTGCCGGTACCGGGAAGCCGCTCCAGCAGGGCGCGGACCCGGCGTGAGAAGGCGGCGCTGCCGGACCCGGCGGCGGCCAGCAGGGCGGCGGCGCAGAGGAGCACCGTCAGAACCAGGGCTGCGCGACCGATGACGCCTGCGGCGGCCACATAGGCATAGGAGGACCCGACCAGGCTGCCGGCCAGACTCTCGTAGACCCGCGTGAAAACGGGCAGCACGGCGAACACCAGCACGGCCAGTACGGCACTCATCATCAGCAGCAAAGCCGTCGGATAGAGCAGCGCGTTTTTGAGCCGCTCACGAAGCTCGACTTGCCGCGCGTAGTATCCCGCGAGCGTTGAGAGACAGCCCTCCAGACGACCGGAGGCTTCGCCGACGGCGAGCAGGCCGGTGGCGTAGGCGGGAAACAGGCCGCAGTCCGACACTGCGGCCGCGAAGCCCGCACCCTGCAGCATCCGGTCCCGGACCGGCAGCAGCGCCGGTGCATACTGGCAGTCCTGCCCGGCTTCGCAGAGAAGATGGATGGCCGCCTCCGGCTGCGCGCCGGCATGCAGCAGCAGCGAGAGCTGTTCGAAGAGCGCACTGAGAACCGTGGGCGTCATGGTATTCTTCATATGTGGCCACCTCCTAATAGATGTAGCGCGTGGTGTAGAGCGCGTCGTCGTCGGTTTCGGAAGGGGAAACGCCACTGGCGGCAAAGGTGATGTCCACACGCTTCCACGTATCGGCGCCTGCCTTGATCTCCACGGTAATCCACCCCTGATGGTCCAGATAGATTTCGTTCCAGGCATGGTAGACCTCGTCCGGGTCCACATAGCCGGTGATCAGCTTACAGGGGATGCCGAGACTGCGCAGCATGGCGGCGGCCAGCGCCGCGTAATCGAAACAGATGCCGGTGCCGCTCTCCAGTGTCGCGTCCGGGTTCGGCAGATAGCCGCTCTGGACGCGCTCGGCTTTGTTGCGGTCATAGGAGACCGCCTCCACCATCCAGTCATAGACGGCTGAGACGACGGCAACATCGTCCTGACAGGCAGCCGCCAGCTCCCGGGCTTTGGCTACGCAGGCGGAGTTTGCGTCATAGGGGATCAGTTGGCTGGGCCGCAGAAAGGGCGCAAACTCACTTTGGAGCGCAACAGTCTCCGTCCGGCTCCAAAGCTCTGTATATTTGCAGCCGGTTACGTTTTTCATGACCCGGAAGGTGTAGTCGCCGCTTCCCAGATTGAGGGGGTACACCGTGGGTGTGCCGTCGTTCGGCAGATCGTAGTTGTATTTCTCATCGCCGCGGAGCACCTGAAATTTCAGCCGGGTGTCCGAGCTGACAGACATGGCAATGTAGCCGTCGGGAAGGGAGGAGAGGTCCGCCCGCACACCGCCGTCCGTTTCCGCGGCGGAGGCATCGAAGCCGGAAAGGGCCATGGAGGGGATTAGATAGACCGCCGCATCAGTTACGCTCTCCGACGGCACAGAAGCGGTTTCCGACCGTGCGGAGGCGGTTGCCGCTTGGCCGCAGGCGGAAAACAGAACCGCGGCAAACAGCAAAAAGGCGAGGAACCGCAGTCTGGCAGCCATGGCATACTCCTTTCCCCCAGCATTTTGTTCTATTTTAATGCGTCCGGCAGGAAAGCGCAAGAGAATTCGCCTAATTCTGGCAAAATACGCGAAAGAGCCTGCCTATTCGGCAAGCTCTTTCGCGTGGACCACAAAGCGCGCGCGGTTCTGGTAGGAGCAGGTGGACAGCGTCAGCACGCGGTCGTCGCTGCGCAGCTCAACGCCGGTGTCATAGAGGGCGCGGTCCAGCATTCCGCGGAGAAATTCCGAATATTCCTCGCTGGGGGAAAAGCCGACGGTGTAGACGATGGGGTCGGCGGGGTCCACATATTCGGCGGCGAAAATCTGGTACTGCCGGGTCCCATCCGGCGTATAGAGCGTAATGAGTCCGCCGTGTTCCGCGAAAAAGTCCGCGTCGGCGTACCGGTCCAGCTCGCCGAACATGGAACCGTCCCGCATGTTGTGGCCGTAGAGAATCGTATGGTAGTCGGAAAAGTCCGTCGCGTTTGCCTCCTCCATGAAGATCGCACCATACTGGCTGCTTTGGCCATCCCAGCCGTGGGTCAGAAAAAAGTTGTCGTCGCGATGGACCACGGGCTCATCGAGCAGGTCCAGACCAGAGACGCGGAGCCAGCCGACCACGTCGCTGGAGACCGCCTGGAGGGCAGGGAAGTCCACCTGTACGCCATCTGCGGCCTCTGTTTCCGTCGAGGTTTCGCCGGATGCGGCCGCTGCGGTGTCGTCGGCGACCGCAGCGGTTTCTGGCTCCGCAACGTACTGCGCCGCGGCTTCACGGCTCTCGGCCAGGTGTTGCCGGCTGCCGAGGAACCACCAAAAAATATAGCCAATGCAAAAAAGCGCGGTGAGCAACGCGACCACGAAAATCAGGCGGCGCACGCCGCCGGGACGCTTTTGCTTCATGCAAGACCTCCAAAACAAAAACTGGAGGCTGCCGTGGGCAATCCGCGGCAGCCCTCATTGGCGTATCTGATTACTTCGCGGCCGGCTTCTTCCGAAGAAGAATCAGCGCGGCGGCCAGCAGAAGGATGACCGCACCGGAGATTCCCGCGATCATACCGGCGTTCAGACCGGCGTGCTCTGTGCCGGAGGACTGGGGTACCGTTTCGCTGGTAATCTCTTCCTCGGTGGCGCTCGCAGTGGTTTGCCCTTCGTTCAGGGGGACACTCTCTTCCGGGATTTCCTCGGCAGCGGTGGTTGCAGGCTGGGTCTCATTTCCGGCGGGAGTGGTCTCCTGCGCGGTTTCCGCCTGGGTCTCAGCGGGCTGTGTGGCAACCGTCTGCGTAATGACGGTGTTCTCTCCGTAGACGTAAGTGGTCTGGTCGTTGGAGCCATCACTCGAATAGAGGAAACTCAGTACCGCGCCGTCGGATACGGTGACCGATTTGCTGGCACTGTCGGCGGCATAGCCCTGCACGGTCTTGGAACTGAAGGTGATCGTGTCGCCAGCGTTCGCATAGCTCTGGTAGGACTCCGCCAGCGCCGCGCCGGTGGTCGCGTCGACATACTGCACGGTGTAGAGCACGCCGCTGCCGTTGAGCACGCCGTATTCCGCCACATAGTCAGCGTCGCCGTTCACCGTGCTGCCGGACAAGCCGCCCTTGTAGTAGTAGCCATCCTCCGTCTGCAGGTAGGAGACAATGTTGGAGGGGAAGGCGGTACCGTCCTCTACCTTCACGAACAGGTTACCGGCGGCCGTTTTTTGTACCTCGCCAAAGCCGCTCAGATAGCTCTCCGCACCGGAGGAGAAGGAGCCGTTGACGCCGGGCCGGAAGCTCAGGACATAGGTCGCGTCCGCCGCGAAGGCGGGAACCAAGGACAGCACCATGCACAGGCAAACCAGGATGCAACAGATGGCGGTCCGCTGGAATTTTCTTTTCATTGGCTTTACACCCTCTTTGTTCTTCACCGCCGCAGGCGGCACCGGCCTCAGCCGTTTTCTTGTGGATTCTTCCTGTGGTCCTTTTTGCGGCCGACAATCAGCAACGTGATGACTGCCAGAAGCAGCACACCGGCGGCCGCAAAGATCAGGCCGCTTTCACCGGTCTTGACGGTATTGTAAATGGTCTTGCCGGGGACGTAGACCTTGGTGATTTTCCCGTTGGAGGCCGTGACCTCCGCGAAGAACTGAAATTCAAGCGTGCCGCTTGCGCTTTGGTAGGCATCGGACATCGTGGCGTCCGCCGTGATGGAGAGCGTCAGCGTGTCGGACGCGCCGGGCGCCAGAGTCGAAACCAGAATTCCCTTGCCGTCCGTACTGTAAAGCGCGGCATTCAGGTCCTTCAGTTCGCCGGTGCTGCCGGAGCCGCCCACCAGTGTGCCGGAGATCTCGCCGTTGATCGAGCTGTAAAGCGTCTGGTTCTGGGAAGTCAGGGTAACCGTGTAGCCTGCGCCATCCAACTTGGCGGCCTTCAGGGTTTCCAGAACGCCAAGGCTCATATAGAAGCGGACGGTGTCGGAGGCGCTGGTGTTTTTGAGGACAATGCTCTGGCTGTAGGTAGCGCCCGGGAGCATATTCGTGAACGCGGTGCCGAAGTCGCCGCTGCCGCTGAGGGCGCTTCCGCTCTCGTCGGTGTAGCTGAGCTGGGCACTGCCGTCGTAGGTGACCACTGGGGTCGCGGCGGCGGAGGCGGGGACGCACAGGGCCAAAAGCAGCAAAAGCGACAAGGCAATGGAAAGTAAGCGTTTCATATCAGGCACCCCCGTTACTGCGTGACGCTCTGGATGCCGCCATCGCCGCCCAGCGTGGCAACCACGCCGAAGGTGGCGAGAATGCCATCCGCGTTCAGTTCGTTTTGCCCGGCGACATATTGGACGGCGTCGACCGTAGCTTCCAGCACAATGCCGGCACTCTGATAGTCGTTGCCGAGCGTTTCGTCCAGCGCAATGTCCAGGTCCAGCGTGGCGGTCTGGCCGGGCTGCAGAGGCAGCGCGTAATAGTAAACCTCCGTCTCGTCCGTCGTGCCCGCGAAGATCGCCTGGGCCTGGAGCCAGCTGCCTGTCTGGGCGGACATATGGATAAGGTCAGAATCCTTAGTTGTATTGTTCTTCGCGTTGGCGTCCGTCCAGTACTTGGTCACGGTGACCCGGGCGTAGAGCGGAACCTCCGCGGTGTTTTCAATGGTAAAGCCGGCGCCGGCAAGCTGGTCGCCCGGCATCTGGACGCTGTCTTCCGCGTCAAGCGTGAGCGCCCGGGAAGCGGACTGCCCGACGGACACCTGGAGCGTCGGAGCGGCCAGGTCACTGGTCGCCTTCTGACCGGAAGCGGAGGTCGCCGCGAGGGAGCCGCCAACAATCGCCGCAGCGACCAGGAGGCCCGCGGTAATCAGCAGAATCAGTTTTTTCTTCATTTCTTATTCTCCTTCGGTTTCAGCCGGTCCGCGAGAAGCCACAGCAGCAGAACCGCTGCAAAAATCGCGACGCATACCGCAATTCCCTGCGAGCTGTGAATGAGCTGAGAGAGCAGGCCCAGCCAGGGAAGGTGGAATGGAACCTTGCCCACCACACTGGTGAAGAGAACCTGCGTTTGATCGTTTGCCTCGTTGGCGTCGCCCTTGGTGACGATGCTTTGGGAGACCGTATCCACCGAAACGACACGGTGTGTCTCGACGAGATCGCTGCCGCTTTCCAGGCGGAAGGTGATGATGTCGCCGGACTGTAGGGTTGCCGGATCACATTCCTGCACATAGATGACGCTGTGAACCGGGAGGGTCGGCTCCATAGAGCCGGAGAGAATCTCAAAGAGCTGGAATCCAAAGAGCTTGGGAAGGGTCAGAGGGAGAACCGCGGCAATCAGCAGAATCAGAATTATGGCTCCTGATAGGTTCAGTACCTTGCGCATGTACCGCGGTCCTCCCATATGATTTCTTATGCGGCCTCGAAGGTGGTGTAATCCCACGCGGCAGTATCTAGCGTCATGTTTGCAGCCTGGATCGCATAGGCGTTCAGCTCAATCCCGAAGCTCTTGCCCGCGAAGCTGTTGCCGAAGGTGGTCGGGAACTCGATGGAGCTGAAGAGGGTGACCGCATCATTGGCAGCGAGCTCTGTGTTATAGGTGCAGGTCAGCGTGTTGCCAGCCTGGACAACCGTCCAGTCGCTGCCGATGGCGGCAACAACCTGATCGGTGATGCTGGCGAGATCTTCAGCCGAAAGATCCGCGGAGGTAATAACGGCTTGAATCTGGAGATAGCAGTTGGAGGAATCGTCCGCCACCGTGACCTTTGCAATCTTGGTTTCGGTGTTTCCGGGCATCACGCCGGTGTATTCCAGGCCGTCTTCCACCCAGGTCTCGCCGTTATCGGATTCCTGCAGGTCAATGGCAACTTTGCCCATGGTAAAGGTGTTGCTTGCAGAGTCCTTGTCGGTGAAGTAGGCCAGGGTCGCGCCGACAGCCAGAGCGGCAACCAGAGCAACCGCTACGAGGATGGTAAGTAAATTTTTCTTTTTCATATTTTTAAACTCCTTATCTGTTCATGATCGATCGGTGTATGTTGAAATCAGCCTGCAAACGTGGCGGCGGACACCGCGTCGGCGGCATCGTAGAAGCCGAGGTACTGAATCGCGGCGACCTGGATCACGACGTCGTTAAGCGAGGCGGTTTCGTCATTGCCGATTGTGACGTGCTCAAAAACCGTGCCGAGATTCTGTGCAGCCGTACCGGCTTCGACAACTTTATAATATGTACCGTTGCCGTATGCATCGGCGGAGCCGCTGATGGCAGTCCAACCATATGTAATACCGTCGCAGGAAACATCGGGACCAAAACCGGAAACCCGGACGAACACATAGGCCTTGACGCTGTTCGTAACAGAGACTTCCGGGGCCTTATTCAGGGTCTGGCCAGGCACTACGTTCGCATAACTAAAGCCCTTCGTGTTGGCGGTAATGGTTTCATCGCCGGTTGCTGCGGGCGTATCCTCGCTCAGGGTTACGTCAATATCGCCGAAGGTGAAGGTGTTGGTAACTTTGGTATCGGTCGCGGTGATATAGGCCAGGGTGGCGCCAACGCCTAGGACCAGGACAAGGGCGAGAGATACGATGACAGTCAGTAAATTCTTCTTTTTCATGTTTGTGTGCTCCTTTTTACGTTAATTTCGTTTTTGATTCTTATCGCGAAGGGCTTTCTCTTTGTAGTTTTACTGTAGCATGGGCCGGTTAAAAGACCGGTTAAAAAACGGGATCAGAAAAAATTTTTTGAAAAACTTTTTTACTCCGTAAGCTCGTGCCGTTTCGCGGAACGCAGCGAAAGCAGGCCTACGACTTACGGGGTTTTGCCCTCCTGCTCTCTTTTTTCCTCGCGCTCCTCTTTGGAAAGAAGGGCGGGGAGGGTATTGAGCAGGATAATCAGCACCACGACGCCGGTGACGGTCATAATGCCCGCCGGGGTGCGGATGTTGGCGGTGATGAAGCCAAGATAAGGGATGTGGAACTTGACCTTGCCATAATACTGGCTGAACTGGATTTCGCCGTCCGCTGTTTCGTTGGCGTCGCCCTTGGTGATCATGGTTTGACTCGCCTCATCGAGGGAGACAACCCGGTGGGTGACGAAGGTGCTGGAGTCCAGTTTGTAGGTCACAATGTCGCCCGGCACAAGATCTGTAACCTCCGTGCCTGGGTCCACATAGACGATGGACCCGACGGGGATATTCGGCTCCATGGAGCCGGAGAGCACCGCCATTTCCTTCATGCCGAAGAGCATCGGCGCAACAAAGGCCAGGGCCAGAACCAGAAGGAGGACCAACAAAACCGTGGAGAGAATATTGCAGACGTTTTTCATTGCCTCACCCATTTACATTCGCGAACGCAGCCTTGGCGGCGTTCAGGCCATAGGCACCGGAGGCCAGAACGGATTCCGCGTAGACATCGACCTGAAAGTCGCCCGCGTCAAGATTCGCGCCGCAGTAGACGCCCTGCACCAGGTTTGCCGTTGCGGTTCCCGGTTCCAGAATGCCCTTGTAATAGTAGTAATCGCTGGCGTTTGTGCCGTCCTGTTCCCAAGCGCCGGTCGGATCGATGACCACATAGATGGTGTCGGGGTCACGGGCCGCCTCGCTGGGAACGCTCTGCCCGGCGGAGAGGTACAAAACCTGGGAGACGCCGGCGGAGACGACCACGCGGGCGCGGACAAAGGCGTCCGACCTGCCGGTATTTTTGACCGCGACGTCTTTGCTGCTTTCCGTACGGCCTTCTTCGATCTCCGTTTTGACGTCCGCCAGAGAGAAGGTATTGAGAACAGGGCTGTCGGTGGCCACCAGGTAGGCCAGGGTGCCGCCAACGCAGATCAGCGCGATCAGCAGCGCGGAGAGCAGGATTTTATAGTGCCTGAAAAACTTCTTCATGGTGCAGTTCTCCTTTCTCTACCGCGATCATCCGAAGATTGAGGTGAGGATTCGCGTCCAGCTCCACGCCTCGCTTGTGTATGTGAACTCGTTGACCGCCACGTCGGTAGAGGTCTGCATATGGTAGTGATAGGTGTTTGTGGCGGCAATCGAAACAGGCGCTGCACTGTCGGCGACGGTAATCGTTCCGGGTGTCACGGTGCCTTCTTCCGCGTTGATGCTGTTTAGCTCCGAGACGGTGTAGCTGCCGAACAGCACGCCGTTCAGCGTGGCGGTGCCGGAGCTGCTGCCCTTTGCCACCTTGACGGACAGATAGTAGGTCGCGGGCTCGCCCGCAAGCGTTGTGCCGCTGATCTCGAAGAGGTAGGAGGCGTCTTTCTTGGCAGCCACGGGGCTGCCTTGCTCGTCAACCAGATTCTTCGTGATCGTGACCGCGCCGGTGCGCAGCACATAGTCGTTGGAGAACGCCACGGTGGCGGTCTGTCCGGGGTTCACCGTGACCGTCGCGGGAACGTCCGTCGCGGTGCAGGTGTAGCCGGTCACGTCAAAGCTGCTTTCCGAAAAGTTGTAAGTTCCTGCCGGGACGTTCTGAATGGTCACGGTATAGACACCGTCCGCGTAATTGCTGCCGGTCACGGCTGCCGTCGTGGTTTCTCCATAGGTGAAGGCCAGATGGCCGCTTAGCTTGCTGATTACGTCGCTGAGCCGCGCGGCATTCTGGGCGGTGACGGTCTTCTGAATGACCAGCGTGCCGGTGGCCAGGGCGTTCGTCACGGTGTAATCCTCAATGCTGCCCGTATAGAAGCTCGCGGCAGCGTCCGGCAGTGTCTCGCTCAAGGTGTACGCTGCCTGGCTGCCATCCGCGTTGTATTTGCTGACGGTGAATGTGCTGGTCATGGTGGATTCGCTTGTGTCACTGGTGTCCAGCGAATTGGTATAGCTGCTGTCCGCCTGATTGGTCAGCGTCAGAGCAATGGAGGCAGGACGGTGACTGGTGTCGGCGTTATCCTCCCAGATCTTGGTAACGGTGATATCCGTCGTCTTGCTGGTATCCAGTACGTTTTGCAAATCGGCGCTGATGGAAGCGTTGCCAAATCCAAAGGGGCCGTACCAGACCTGTGACCAAACGGGAGAGCCGTTCATTACCAGCTGCACCTGCCCATCCGCGAGGTACGTGATGGTGACACCGGTCATGCTGTTTGAAACCTCGTCGTAGAATTTGAGCGCGCTGACAGTAAGACTGCCTGCGCCGGCAGGGCTGGCAGCGACGACGGCTGCCTTGATGGCGGTCCTGGCGGCTTCATCCAGATTTTCAAGGTAGGGCATCCAGATGACATAACCGCTGCCTCCCGTCAATTTGACCAGGGCCACGCCGTTGCCGGGAACCGTGATGGTTTGGTTGGCGCAGCTCGTCACGCGGCCGTCCAGATAAGCGGAGGCGGTAGCGTAATCCTTGCGGAAGGAGAAGCTGCCCATGGACCAATCATAATCGCTTGCAGTGACTTCTTGATCTCCAATGTAGACCCGTTCGGCGACCACGCGGAACTGCGTGTAGTCGTAAACGACGTTTCCGTAGCTGTCGGTCCAGCCACTACCCGGGGTGAGCACCAGCGTATCGCGGTTATTTTCCACCTCGACGGTGCTGCCGCTCTGGGTCTCCTTGTGATACTGCGAAACGTCAAGCTCCACTTTGGTAAAGGGAATATTTTCGGAGGCGACCGCTGCGCCGGATGTGGTCACCCACTCCTTGGTCACAGAGAGCGACATGGTGGTGTCGGTGGTAAAGTAATACTGCAGCAGGTTCGCCGCGTATTTATTCAACGACATACCCGTGGTGCTGAGAGCGACAGTTCCACCGTTCAGGACCACACTTGCGAGGGAGTAATGTGCTTTGAAGCTGGAAAGAGAGGAGGCGCTTACGCTGGTCGCTGTGCTGACGTCGAAGGTACCGCCCTCGGATTGATACAGAATGCCGTCCACATAGTATTCGATCGTGTAAGGCTTTTCCGCGGAGAAGCTGACGTCGTCCAGGAAGTTCCCGACGGTATTGTTGCCGCTGGCGGTTTTGCCGCTGGCGAAGAAGAACCGCGTCAGGTATTGCCCCTCCGGAACCGTATAATTGCCGAAATGGCTGACCCAGCTCTGGGGATCGGTAATCTGCCAGATGCTGACAGAATTGCCCTGGTAAGTAATGGTCGTTTCAGAATTGCCGGTGGAGGTTGTAATGCTGTAACCGCCGGCGGAGAGAATATTTTGAATGTCGGCCTGCGTGGTAGTTCCGGCGGCGTCCGTGGACATGATGATGACATACATGGTGTCCTTCGTGCTGCCGGTAGAATCGTAGGAATTGCCTCTGGCACGGTGGTAGAGACTCCAAAACAGCTCGCTGCCGGGGGTGGTCAGAACGTCCTGATACAGAGCGCCGGCGGCCTCGCAGTTCAGCTCGGCGGCCTGCTTGCCGTCCGGAATCGGCAGCGTTTCTGTTGCCAAAATATGATAGGAATTTTCCGTAAAACCGCGATCTTTCGACGGCGTCAGCAGTTCAATGTCATGATGTAACATCCCGCCGGTGCCGACGCCGGTGGTCTGCCAGTAGAGACCTGCGGTGCCGTTTTGCAGCTGCGTGCTGGCCGAAGACATGACGGGCGACTCAAAGCTGCCGTTCTGGATGGCGGTGTAGTAGGAAACCTGCAGGGGATCGGAGGTATATTCGGCTGCGTTTGTCAGTGTGACGGTGACCTTGTAAAACTGGCGGCTGCCGCTATCCTCGGCGACATTGAAACTTGCCTCCGTGGCGCCTTCGATGGCAGTATAGGTGCCATTTTCTGTACCGCTCTTATACCACTGGTAGGTGGCGCCGGTGGTATCGAGGCTTCCAACTGCGCTGGCAACGAAGGTACCGTCTTCGGCAATATGGTCTTCGATGGAGACACTCGCAGGGATGGAGGTGTAGATCAGATAGACGTCGCTGGCATCTTCAGACCATACATATGAAACAGATGTGCTTCCATTGTAAAAGCGCAACGTTCCATAGCCGGAAGAAGATCCGCCGACTACCCGTGTGACGACGCTGCCCGTGAAGCTGCCCAGGCGGGCTGCCGAATAACTGTATCCGGGAACGGTTCCCGCATAATCGGAAAACGTTCTGGTGGTACCGTTACCGATGCTGACATTGCCAGTCTGGGTGCCGGTAATTTCGGCGCCGGTCGCATCCACATAATGGACATGAAACACTGTGGTAGCGCCCCATGTTACGGCAAAGGTGGAGAAGCCGCTGGTCTGGAAGGACGCTTCCACCGCATTGTCGGCGGCGACATCTACCTTGGAGGAGGAATTGTCAGTGACGGGCACGGCGTTTTCAATCTGGCCTGCGGCGTTCTCTTCCATATGTACCACGGCAAGAGTTTCAGGATCGGCCTCCTGCGGGAGCAGGTTTTTGCCGAGGCTCAGGGAGACGGAGACGGTGCTGTCCGGCTCAATCTCGCTGCCGTCCTTGTCGCGAAGCGTGATGTCGTAGGCCAGAAAGTTCTCACTTTCGAAGGCGTTCTTCGCCAGTTCCGTCGCAACCTCGCTGTGTGCGGCGGTATTGCTCTCAACCTTTGTGATCGTGACTGTCGCGCCCGCAGGCAGATTGCCCGTGACCGTGACCGTGGCCCGATCGTCCGCGCTCTGCTCGCCGGTGTTGGCGCTCAGTGTCTGATAGACGGTTTCTACCGCTGCGGCCGCAGTCACTTCCGCGGGAGCCGCGGGCTCCTCGGCGGGCGTGGTCTCTTCCGCAGGGGCGGTGGTTTCTTCTAAAGCCGTGGTTTCCTCTGCGGCCGTGGTCTCTTCCGCGGCCTGCGCTTCGGTCACTGCCGCGGTCTCCGCGGCAGTGGAGTCACTGTCCGCCGCCTGCACCACCGGGACACGGATCAAAAACAGCATGGCCACGCACAGGATCAGACTGGTGATGCGGGTGCCGATACGGTAAGTTTTTCCAGCGCTATTTCTCATTGCCGTTTCCCCCCAAAGTTCTTTCGGAATTTTCGTTTTCCGCGTCCGGCGCGGTACTTTCCAGCGCCTGATCCATTAGCTTTATCATCTCGAGCGCGCTTCGGAAACTGCATTCACTTTTCTTGTCGGCCCAAATGATCTTGCCTTGCCATGTTGCGTTTTGCCGGTATTGGACATGCACAACAAAAGTGGCCAGATCGCCCTTGTGCTCCAGCAACTTATCGGTTTCTTGCACGAACTCTCGTCCTTTCCAATCTGGTGTGGGTGACGTCGCGATAAATCGCCGCCCCATCGTGGCGGCCTGAGGAAAGCAGATGGCGTCATAAAAACGATCGAGCGCGATCTGTATCTCTTCCACCGAGGAAAATAAAATGGCATCCGTCTGATATTTGTGGTAGAACCGGCCACCGAAGTTATTGGATTGTTGCCAATCGACGCATATCGCAACTAAATTTGGCGCCGAACGGTTGATTTTCAGTTCCACAACACAACCTCTTTCCTCTTTACGGACCCATCCTATCATCGTCGGGTAAAAGAATCGGTAAAAAAACGCAGGCAAAATAAAAGAATTTTAGAAAATTTTATTACTATCGGGAGCGGGCGCAAAAAAGCGCCCCAAGACGCGTAGCGTCCGCAGCGTCGGCGGCGTGATCTATTATCATTTGAGAATCGAGTGAGGACTTGCACGAAACGAATCTAGCGCCAAAAAAAGAAAGCCGCAGATCAGCGGCTTTCTTTTTTTGGCGCAAAAAGGCGATTCAAATCCGAATCCATCAGGGCAGGAACCGGCAAAAATGCTTTGTTACCCGCAGGGAATCGGGGTCGGTCCTTAATAGGTATGCCAGTATTTTTTCTCTTTCAGCAGTGCCGCCCAGGCCTTCTGCGTCTCCAGGAACTGCCGATGATGCTTGGGTACGGCTTTACTGTATTTTACAAGTTCCGCCGTCAGATTCATGAATTCGGCTCGCTCGAAGTAAAGACATATCTTTGGCAATACATCCTGTAAAGTGAGCTGCATTTCGGCAATGGTATTCTCATACTGATCCGGTGCGGTAATATACGAAAGCAACGGCTTGTATCGAATCCATCCCACACAGGCGTTATAGAACCGCGTCACCACCGCCTTGCTGTTGGGCAGGATTGGCTCCAGATGCAGGGGGAGAACGCCATCCAGCAAGTGATGATAGGAGGAAAAGCCGTCGTGGAAGGTATAGCAGGGAATCCGTGTTACCACGCGGTCGCTGAGCAGTGTGCTGAGGAAGGTGTCCTCGCCTCTTGCGCCGGGCGGATTGAAAAAGGGGAATGTCCGCTCCGGTTTGGTCAGGTTAATGCAAAGATTCGACCCGCTGATGAATTTGCAGTGGTTGACCTCTTCCACCGGCACCGCCTCTTTTGAGAGCAGCACAGGAATATCCGCATAGGTGATGCCTCCGTTTTGCTGGATGCTTTTGATGGAACTCCAGTTGACGATGTCATTGCTGATGGTTTCGATAAAGCGACTAAAATCAAGCTCGGTCAGCACATCGTTAAACCGAATCTGCGGAATTGGAGAAATGTATCCGCAATGATGGCCGTTCGTTATGTCTGCTTTTTCAATGTTTTGCAAATGTTCGGGCAGTACATACTGCCCTCCCCACAGGCAGGTATCGTGCGTTTTCGTGACGGAAACCGGGTATTCGTCGTCATCCAGAAACAGGATATAATCCATGTTGTGCTCAAGGGCGGCATATACAATCGCATTGCGTTTTCCGGCATACCCAGCGCCAAAAAGCAGCTTGGCGTCAGCATCGCTCAGGCCACCGTCACCGACCAACTGCCGAATGCTGTTCTGCGCGTTTTTAGCCCCAAGGAATACAACTTCTTCAAACGCATCCACGATATCCTGATTCAGGTTGGTATAGTCGGTGGACTTCGTGTTGGAATAATCCACATCATAAGCGACAAACAAACTGAGGCTGACATTTGTTTGCAGCTTGTCCCGGATTCCCGACTCGTTCCAGCTGTAAATGTACGAGTTGAGCACCTTTCGGAAGCTTTTCCGTCCTGTGGCAAAGCCGATCCCAAGTTTTATGGTTTTTTTGTTCATTTTTCCCTCCTGTAGTCCAGTTTTCTTCCTATGCCGAAAACCACTCCTTTTCCGCCAGCTCAGACGTTCTGCCTGTATGTTTCATTCGGGGTAAAACAGCGCTCGGTGAGATCCTTTGCGGCCAGGATACACTGTTCCAACGCCAGGTTTGCCCGGCGAAAGCCCGCATCCACGATGGGAAACGATTCGAAAGAAGAGTGGCGCAGATCAGACGTGTTATCGCTCTGGAATTGTGTGTGCTTCGCGATTCATTTGCATCGGCGTTTCTCAATTCCAATTCTAGTCTTCTGATTCTTTTGTTCCGCTGTCTATTTTATTTGAAGCTGTCGGCTTCGGCAATTTGGCTGTCGCCTTCTTGCACGCAGTCCGCTTTGCGGATGGGGTGCGTTTCTTTGCGGAAGGATGCTTTTGCTTCAGCAAAGCAGCACTTTTTTCTACCCGCAGAAGCTCCGCCTCATCTTCTAGCTGCTTCAGCTTGGCGGCGTCCTGTTCATGCAGCGCCTGCACTGCAGCTGTGACCGCCGCTTGCATTGACAAATCGCTGAGCGTCAAATTGGATGCAAAGGCCATGGGATACAGGAATTTTTTGGCACCGTGCGGTGCGGCAAATTCGACCGTAATTTGCGTATCGGTTTGTTCTGTGATGTAGCCCGCGCCGTATTTCCAATGCTGTACCTGCGCATGGATGAGATTCATTCTTGTTCACCACACCTTTCACGTTTCAATTTAATCGTTCAAAAAAAAGAAGCGCGTGGTTTTGGCGAATGGACTTACGTTCGTCACAATCACACGTCATATTACTATCTTATCACACAAAATCCCGCTGGGCAAACAAAAAAATGTTCGCAATCACTGTACCGAAATATAAATATTAGTATGTTCTGGCTACAGCATTTGTGGTACAATAAAAAAGCAAACTATGCAGACAAGGAGATCTTCATGCTTTTATCCGTTGAGCATATCGCAAAAAATTATGGTATGAAGCAGCTGTTGCGGGACACTTCGCTGTTCCTGAATACGGGCGACAAGGTTGGTATTATAGGAGCAAACGGCACCGGCAAGTCAACGCTTCTGAAAATAATAGCCGGCATTGAGCAGCCTGATGAAGGGACGGTCTCTTTTGATCCGGGCATCCGCTTTTCTTTTCTGCCGCAAAATCCGGAAATGGAGGATGAACTGACCGTTTTGGAGCAGGTATTTACCCGCTTCCCCGCGGAATTCAGGAAACTTCATGAATATGAAGCAAAAACCATGCTCAATAAGCTTGGCATCCCGGATTTTTCGTGCAAAACAGGCGTTCTCTCCGGCGGGCAGCGCAAGCGGGTGGCACTGGCGGCAGCGCTTTTGGCTCCCGCTGATGTGCTCATTCTCGACGAGCCGACCAACCATCTGGACAGCAGCACGGTGATATGGCTTGAGCAGTGGCTCATGCGATTTACCGGGGGCCTGATCATGGTTACCCACGACCGCTATTTTCTTGAACGTGTCACGAATCGCATCGTGGAGCTTTCGCGCGGAAAGCTCTACTCATTTGAGGCGAATTATTCCAAATATCTGGAGCTCAAGCTGCAGCGCGAGGAAATTGCCGAGGCAAATGAGCGCAAACGCCAGGCCACCCTACGCAGAGAATACCAGTGGATCCAGCGAGGAGCCCGTGCCAGAGGTACAAAGAGCCGCAGCCGCATCGAGCGCTACGAGGAACTGCTTGAAAAGGACGCTCCGGAATGCGACTCCACCGCGCAATTGGGAACGGCATCTGCGCGTATGGGCAAAAAGATCATCGAGCTCGAAGGCATATCCAAGTCATTTGACGGTCATATTGTGATACGCGATTTTTCTTACAACCTTCTTCGGGATGATCGGATCGGCATCGTGGGGCCGAACGGAGTGGGAAAATCCACGCTGATGAATCTCATCGCCGGCGTTTTTCCGCCGGACACCGGGACTGTGGACGTGGGTTCCACGATCAAAATCGGTTACTTTTCTCAGGAATGCCGGGAGCTTGACCGTGAAATGCGCGTCTACGACTGCGTTGCCGCGGTTGCGGATGAAATCAAAACCGGCGATGGCGTGTTTACCGCGTCCCAGATGCTGGAGCGTTTCCTCTTTCCGCCCGAGCTGCAATACTCCCTCGTCGGACTCCTCTCCGGCGGAGAGCTCAGGCGGCTCAATCTGCTGACGATCCTCATGAGTGCGCCCAATGTTCTGTTGCTGGACGAGCCGACAAACGATTTTGACATCGCGACGCTGTCCGTTTTGGAAGAATACCTGACCGGATTCCCGGGCGCGGTGGTCGCCGTGTCCCACGACCGGTATTTTCTTGACCGGGTGGCAACTTCCATCTTCGAGGTGTGCCCAGGCGGAGACATCTTACGCTATCTCGGAGGGTTTACCGATTATCTGGAAAAGCGGCAGGATACGTCAGCGCCGGAGCGCAAGCTTCAAAAATCCGCAAAGCCGCGGAGCGCCGCGCCGCAGAAGCTGAGGTTTTCCTATAAAGAGCAGCTTGAATATGAAACGATTGATGGGGAAATTGCAGCGCTGGAAGCCCAGATAAAAGCCTGCAAGGCCGAGGAAGAAGCCTTTGCCGCCGATTATATTCGGCTTCAGGAACTGATGGAAACACGAGAAAATCTCGAGGCAAAGCTGGATGAAAAAACCGAGCGATGGTTACTTCTTACGGAAATTGCAGAGAAAATCGCCGCCAAATAATGGCGGCGATTCTGATTAGCGCCTTGCTGAGCGGCGGTATGCGGGCCTTTGTCCGCGCGCGGGGCGCGGATCGTGCTGAGGCTTTTCGGAGCAGGTGCAGACCTCCATCGGCCATGGGCTTTCTGTTACCGGAATTCTTTTTTTGATCAGCTTTTCAACCGAGGACAGCCGATCACGCTCGTCATAGCAGCAGAAGCTGATGGCGCAGCCGGAAAGCCCTGCCCGGCCCGTGCGGCCGATTCGGTGGATATACGTCTCCGGATCTTCCGGAATATCATAGTTGAAAACATGAGACAGCTCCGGTATGTCAATGCCGCGCGCGGCGATGTCTGTCGCGATCAAAACAGCGATGTCCCCATTTGTGAAACGGTGGAGCGCTTCCTGCCGCGCATTCTGGCTCTTGTTCCCGTGAATCGCCATCGCTTCGATATTCGCCTTTGCCAATTCGCGTACAACCTTGTCCGCACCGTGTTTTGTGCGGGTGAATACGAGCGCGCTGCGTACATCCGGGCCTTTTAGCAGAGAGGCAAGCAGCTTGCCCTTGTTGACCTTATCCACATAGTAAAGCGACTGCGATATACTCTCCACCGTGCTGTTTTCCGGGTCCACCTTGACGGTGGCGGGCTTATGCAGAATGGTCATCGCCAGTCTTTCCACATCCGGGGGCATGGTGGCGGAGAAAAACAGCGTCTGCCGTGTCTGCGGAATGCAGCGCAGAATCTGCCTGATATCGTTGATAAAGCCCATGTCCAGCATACGGTCCGCTTCATCCAGAACGAAGATCTCCAGCTTATTGAGCTTGATAAACCCCTGCCCGATGAGATCATTCAGCCGTCCCGGGGTGGCAACCAGGATGTCGACGCCCGCTTTGAGGCGCTCCACCTGTCCGGACTGCTTTACGCCTCCGAAAATGACGCAGTTATTCAGCGGAAGATTCGCGCCATAGGTATCGAAGTTTTCGGATATCTGCGTCGCCAGTTCCCTTGTCGGCGTCACGATGAGCGCGCGGATCGGACGTCTTGCGCCGTGCGTGCGATCTGCGCTGCTGTAAAGCTCTTGCAGCATCGGCAGCGCAAACGCCGCCGTTTTACCGGTTCCTGTCTGGGCACAGCCGAGGACGTCTTTCCCCGCAAGCACCAGCGGTATGGTCGCTTCCTGTATCGGCGTGGGCGTTTCATATCCAGCGCCGGCCACCGCGTCAAGCAGCGGCTGAATTAGATTTAGTTCGTTGAAATTCAAATTATTTCTCCCTTGTCATGTGCGCAGGCATCCATTTTTTATATTTTTGAGCGTGGTTTCCGTCTTGCCGGCGTCCGCCTGCGGGACGGCGGCTGGGCTTGCCCATATCTGCCGGGTTCGCCGCATATTTGTGGACCGGCTTGCCTGCGGGAATGTGCTTCTTCTGCAATTCACCCGAGCGAGTGGAATCTTCCTCCAGCGTGATCTCCAAAAATTCAGTCAACTCTTGATTCTGCGGTTTACAAGCGCCGTTGGATGCCGGCAACTGTATGCGAGTCATTTTTGAGTTGATTCCCGCGGCGATACGGCGAATCAGCGCGGCCTCCCGATGCCCTCCGCAGATCGTGATCGAACAGCCGGATTTTCCCGCCCGCCCGGTGCGTCCGATCCGGTGCACATAGTGTTCTGCATTTTGCGGGATATCATAATTGATCACGAAATCAACATTGGAGACATCGATTCCGCGGGATGCAATGTCGGTGGCGACCAGTATCGAGGTGTTACCGTGCTTAAAGCCGGCCATGGCAGCCGTTCTCTGAGACTGCTTAATATCACTGTGGATGCTCTCCGCGGAAACTCCGCTGGAATTCAGCATTTCAGTGATTTCATCCACCATTTTCTTTGTGTTGCAGAAAACGATCGCCTTTTTTGGCTTGTAAAATTTCATCAATGCCGTGAGCACCGCCATTTTAGCTGGATGAGGGACTTCAATGTATTTTTGCTTGATGTCTTCCAGTGTGGCATGGTCCTTGTCTATCTCGATAATCTGCGGTGAATGCTGGAAATCTTTTGTCAGCGCAAGAATGGCAGGCGGCATCGTCGCGGAAAACAGTATGGTCTGCCGCTCCGCAGGGATATCACGGAAGATGGTTTCAATATCCTCCCGGAAGCCCATGTTCAGCAGCTCGTCGGACTCGTCTAAAACAATCATTTTCAAATGGCTCAGCTTCAGGGTCTTCCGGCGCATATGGTCCATCACGCGTCCCGGTGTTCCAATGACGATATTTGCGCGGCGAAGACGGATGCACTGCCGGTCTATCGCGGCCCCGCCGTATACCTCGACCGGCCTGACCGCCGGAATATAGCGGGCAACCTTTCTGATCTCGGCGCCGGTCTGCTGCGCAAGCTCTCTCGTCGGGCACAGGACGAGCACCTGGACGGTCGGCGTTTTTTCTCCGACGTCGATCAGTTCGACGGCGGGTATGGCAAAGGCGAGCGTTTTGCCTGTACCGGTCTGCGAGCGCGCGGCAACGTCGCGGCCCGCTCTGATCGGCGGGATCGCTTCCGCCTGTATGCTTGTTGCTGTGCCAAACCCCATTGCAACGAGAGCCCGTTCAATATTGGGATTTAGCCCCATATCAGAGAAACTGGTTTGTGTCATGTATAGCCTCAATTCTAAAAAATTTGCTTCATGCGTATGCGTCAAAGCCCAGAAAAAAGGCGAGGACATAACTCCTCGTCTTTCGTCAAGCAATCATTCACACTTATTATCAATAAAACAGTCTATCATATTATTTCAACATTGTCAATAGATTATGCAAAAGCATAAAAATTGATTTCATTGATCGGAAAACCAATTGACTTTTGTAAACTTTGTGATACACTAAGAACATATTCAATATAAGTGCTTTAAACTCACAAATTTTGTAAGTCGTTGATGTACTTCAGAATTTGTGAATTTTCTATTATATATGGGTATAATATTTTTAGGAGGTACCTTTAAAATGAATAATGGTACAGTAAAATGGTTCAATGCGGACAAGGGCTTCGGCTTCATCTCTAACGATAATGGCGGGGATGATGTATTCGTACACTTTTCCGCGATCGCATCAGATGGCTACAAATCTCTGACGGAAGGTCAAAAAGTTACGTTTGATACCGAAAGAGACCCGAAGGACAGCCGTAAATTTAGAGCGGTCAACGTTCATATCGCTTAATTGAGCTGAACTAGTCATCAAAGACAGACTGGCACGAAAACAGATAAGCTGTTCGTGTCAGTCTGTCTTTTTCTTCTCATTGCCATGGTGACAGAAGAAGCAAAACCGGAATCTTTGCCGCGGAGCTGGTTTTCAACGAAATTATTTGCTTTTCGGCGGCGATTTTGCCGCCAGCTTTTTTTTCGCCGGTTTTCTGGGATGCTTAGTCAGCTTTTGCGTGGCCAGCCGTTCTGCCTGCCGTTTGTCTTCGGCCAGCTTTTGTTCCATGTCCTCAGCCTGGGTTATCTTTGTTTTATATTCCTGCATTTGCTTGGCCAGCTTCTTGTTATCCAGCAATAAAAACGTTCCGATAGAAGACGGGTAAATGAATTTTTTCTGTTCCTTGACCGTCTCAAATAATACCATGACGCAATTGTCACTGATTTCAACAATTTGACCTCTGCCAAATACCTTGTGTGTAATAAATTCTCCGCAAAGGTTCATATGATATCTCCTTCGTATATTTAATCGTGCTAAAAGAATCATGTACCAGTGGATCATAGCGGTACAGCCGGTTCGGATCGTTTGAATATAGAATTGCGCCAATCAGCAATTATAAAAAAAACAAAAGGGTGGATACGCGGAAAGCGCGTTCCACCCAAAATATAAACAATAAAATCAATTATTAAATTTATAAGAGCAAATCGCCGCCATATTTAAGTTTCATTCTAATCATACGCTTTTTATCGGGTTTAGTCAATGGCTTCCATTCGCTTTTCGCAGACAGGCAAACAAACCCAACCGCCCGATTTCAGGATTACAGGTCAAGCGCACTGCTCGAAAGCGGTAGCGAACGATGGAAAAGTATGTGATAATTCCCACCCGAAACAGGCTGTTTTTGATAGACGATGGAACCGCCGGATCAGGACACGAGTGTTTAAACGCCCTCACCAAAATCTGAGATTCCTGAAATTGCAAACATGTCCGGACCAAGCCCCGATCGGGAAAAGGTTCGGATTTTGCTGGTTCGCGAGCGATTACCCAAATCGATAGCAGAGGCTTTGCAGTGGATTCCCAGGGACTCTCACCTTGCAGCATGGCGGGGCTTACACCGCCGTGGACGAGGCGGACAGCCGGGGCAAGCGCAAGAGCGGCGCAGGGTAGATCTGCTTCGCTTATTCGGAAAGGGTATTAAGGCAACACCGTATAACGCCGAAAACGCAAGGCCGCTGCACGCAAGAAATGGCATAGCGCATGGAAACTCAAATTTTTGATTGCACAGGCGCGCTGAATCAGGCCAGCAAGCCCCGCTTGTCAGCCAAATACAGATTCGCCAGTGCGAACATCATATGAAGTTTTGCGGCCTGTTTTCGTCGGCCTTTGTATCGCGTCTTACGATATCCGAAAAGTCCCTTTACCACGCCGAAAACATGCTCGACCTTGGCGCGAACGGAGGATTTTTCTCGCTCCCGCCTCTTGATCTGCCCCTGTGAACGCATACAATTGTTTTTACACTGGGAGGGTCTGCGATTAATTTTATAGCGGATCTTCTTGCTTCGGTTGTTATGTGTCACAGCATCTTCGCGTTTCTCAGCGCCAAGATACCCGGAATCGCCGTAGACACTTTGTTCCTCTCCGGTGAGCAGCTTTGGCGTTACCATTACATCGTGCACGTTGGCTGCCGTCACTTCCAGATGATGTACCAGCCCTGTGTCTTGATCCACACCGATATGCGCCTTGTAGCCAAAATGCCAGGTGCTGCCCTTCTTGGTCTGGCAAGCATCCGGATCGCGTTTCTTTTCCCGGTTCTTCGTTGAGGGTGGCGCTGCTATGATGGTGGAATCCACAATGGTGCCTTTTTTGAGAATCAGGCCGCGCGCTTGCAGAAGCTCCAGTACCTGCACAAATAACCGTTCCTGAAGACCATGCTCCACCAGCAAGGCACGAAACCGGCCAATCGTATCGCCATCCGGCACCTGGTTGCTCGATTCCACCCCGCAAAACTCCGAAAAGGCGCGGCTGTCAATCACTTCGTATTTGGCACCCATGTCCGATAGGTCGTATAGATTCTGAAGCATATGAATCCGCAGCATGGTTTCAAGCGGAAATGGTTTGTTGCCGCTCTCTCCTTTATAATAGTACGGCTGAATGATCCCGACCCACTCGTTCCACGGGACGATTGCGTCCATCTGCTCCAGAAATTCTCTCTTTCTTGTTTTGGCCTGCGCCAGTTCATCTGTCAGAGCCGACAATGATTGTTGTTTGTTCATATCCCTATTTTACCATACGTTAGCAGATTCCACCATTGTGCGGTGTTGCCTTAAAAATGCAGCCCACTATTTTGGTGGGCTGCATTTTATCGCGTTACTGTCACTGCTATGCCTACGGCAGCGACAAGAATGATGGTGCCGGTGACGGGGGTCGAACCCGTACATCCTTGTGGGATACGGGATTTTAAGTCCCGGGCGTCTGCCAATTCCGCCACACCGGCAGGAAAGCAAAGCTATTTTACCATTCCCATGGCGCAGCGTCAAGCACGGCCGAAAAAAAAGCGCTCGTTGGATTTTACACAAGATCTTCACCAAACCGATAAAGTCCGGACACAATTCCGCGATAGGATAAGTTCGAAAGCAGGTGAGACCATGGGCTTATTTCAAAACGAATTTGAACGGTATGAAAAAAAGTATCTGCTGGATGCAAGGCAGGCCAAGGCGGTCCGGCAGGCGCTGGCAGCGCAGGTCAAGGAGGACACCTATGGCGTTTACACCATCTGCAGCCTCTACTACGATACGGTGGATTATCGGCTGATCCGCGCGTCCCTCGAAAGGCCTGTATTTAAAGAGAAGCTCCGCGTTCGCGCCTACGGCGTGCCGGGAGACGGCGATACGGTGTTTGTCGAGCTGAAGAAAAAATTCGACGGCAAGGTGTTCAAGCGCCGTGTCCCCATGACACTGCAGGCGTCCCGTGATTTTCTGCGATGGAGCGTCTGGCCGGAGGCCGGAAGCCGTCAGGTGCTGGAGGAGATCCAGCAGGTGCTGCGGACCGACGAGCTGGAACCGAAAACGTTTCTGGCCTACGACCGGCAGGCGTTTTGCGGCGTGGAGGATTCAGACTTACGTATCACGCTGGATGCGAACATTCGCTGGCGGCGGGACAGGCTGGATCTCGCCGACGGTGACTTCGGAGAACCCATGCTGCAGGACGGGCAGGTCTTGATGGAGGTCAAGACAGACCAGGCCGTGCCGCTCTGGCTGGCGCGCTGCCTGAGCAGGAACCGGATTTATCCCGCTTCCTTTTCCAAGTATGGCACGGTTTATAAAGAAAATTTGATTGGAGAGAAGTACTATGTTTAATTCGGTTCTGTCAGGCAGCATCACGCTGGTGTCCTTCCTGATCTGCACGGCCTCATCCCTGGTTCTGGGGCTGCTGTCCGCAGCTATTTTTTTCCACCAGAACAAGAGCACCCGCAGCTTTGCACTGACGCTGGCAATGCTGCCGGCCATCGTGGAGCTGGTCATTATGCTGGTCAACGGCAACATCGGCGCCGGCCTGGCTGTGGCCGGAACCTTCGGTTTGGTACGGTTCCGTTCCGTGCCGGGAAAGGCGCAGGAAATCACGGCGCTGTTTCTGTCGGTTGCCCTGGGTCTTGCTACCGGCATGGGCTATGTCGCCATCGCGTTCCTGTTCTTCGTAATTATGGCGGCGGCAATGCTGCTCCTGTCTCGGCTGAACTTTGGCGGCAGTGAGGAAAAGCGGCGCCTGAAAATTACCATTCCCGAGGATATGAACTATGATACGCTGTTCGACGACCTGTTTCAGAAGTACACAAAGGGCGCGGAGCTGACCTCCGTTCGGACAACCAATCTGGGAACGCTGTACCAGCTTACCTATGCGGTGTCCCTGCCGTCCGGCAAGATGGATAAGGCGTTTCTGGACGAGATTCGGACCAGAAATGGGAATCTGAACGTGGTCTGCGGCCGCGAGGACGATCGGGATTTGATGTAATATGAAGAAAACTAGTTTTTGGATTCTGTTGGCCGTGGGCGTTGCACTGATTGTGTGGGCGGTGCTCTACACATCGGCTTCCAGCGGCACGGCGGAAGCCGCCGCCGGGGCGGCGGAGACAAGCACGGCAAGCACCACGGCAGTCGCAAGCGCCGTGGATACCTCCGGCGCGACGGAGATACAGATGGACGGCACGACCGCGAAAATAAGCGGCAGCGGCGCATCGGCGGCGGATGGAACCGTTACCATTACGTCCGGCGGAACCTACCGGCTGACCGGCGCATTTGCGGGGCAGGTGTTGATTAAGGCAGCGGAAAATCAGACGGTAACGCTGGTGCTGTCGGACGCCGAGATCACCAACTCGTCCTCTGTGGCCATTTACGCGGAGACGAAATGTACGGTGATCCTGGACCTGGAGGGCGCGAGCAGCGTCAGCGATGCTGCCGGTTATACCCTGTCGGAGGATGATACCGGCGCGGCCATCTTCACGAAAGGCGACCTGACAATTTTGGGCGACGGCAGCCTGTCGGTCAACGGCTTTAATCACCATGGCATTCAGTCCAAGGGCAATCTGACGGTGGCAAGCGGCAGTCTCACTGTGCTGTCGGCCGGGGACGGCCTGAAGGGCAAGGAGACGGTGACGCTGGCCGGCGGAACGATTTCGATCGCTTCGGGCGGCGATGGCGTGCAGAGCAGCAAGGCGAACGTGCTGGTGTCCGGCGGAAGTCTGACGATCGACAGCGCGGGCGATGGGATCGTGGCAGAGACAGAGCTTCTGGTGACGGGCGGTACGCTGCAGATCACGGCAGGCGGCGGCGCGGCATCCGGAAAGGGCTCTATCAGCGCCAAGGGCCTGAAGGGACTGACCGGCCTGACGATATCGGGCGGTGAGATCACGGTCAATTCCGGGGACGACTGCCTGCATAGCAACGGAAACGTGACGATTTCGGGCGGGACCATGACGCTCGCCTCCGGCGACGACGGGGTCCACGCCGACGGTACGCTGACCGTTGAAAGCGGCGATATCACAATTTCGCAGAGCTACGAGGGCCTGGAGGGCGCGGACATTCTGATCTCCGCCGGCAATATCTCCATCACGGCCTCGGACGACGGTCTGAACGCAGCCGGGACCAGCAGCGACCAGATGATGACGGCTGCCGCAGGTGGTACAGTGCCGGACGACACAACCGGCGAGGACCTGATTCGGATTGACGGCGGAACCATCACGATCAATGCGGGCGGCGACGGCGTGGACTCGAACGGCTATATCCTGATGACCGGCGGTACCCTGCTGGTAGACGGTCCCAGCGACAGCGCCAACGGCGCGCTGGACTCCGGCCTCACGGCGGAAATCCGCGGCGGCACGGTCGTGGCAGTGGGTGCCTCCGGCATGGCGGAGGGCTTCAGCAGCGATTCCTCCCAGTGCAGCATTCTCGATAACCTCGACACATCCGAGGCAGCGGGGACGAACGTCACGCTGACGGATGCCAGCGGGACGGTGCTCGTCCAGTTTACGTCGGCAAAGACCTTCAATTCCGTGGTCGTGAGCTGTCCCGACCTGACACAGGGCGAAACCTATACCCTGACGGTCGGGGATACCTCGGAGGAAATCACGCTGGATTCGGCTTCCGTGACGGTCGGTACCACGACCGGTGGCATGGGCGGCCAGGGTGGTGTGGGCAGCTTCGGCGGCCAGGGTAACTTGGGCGGCCAGGGCGGTACAAGGCCATAATCAAAAAGATCGAAAGGGGCGGCGTTGGCCGCCCCTTTTCATTGACTGCCCGGCGGAAATGTGATAAACTGCAAAAAAAACGGGAAGTGTGTTATCATGATACAGGAGATCGGTCCGCGCTGCTATCACAACGAGTTTGAGCAGCGGGCGGCGCAGACGGGGGACACATTGCTGGCCTTCCGGGAAGAAAAGGCGCTGCTGCGCGTGGAAAACGGCGTGCTGACGCTGCCAAAGTTGGGAGAGATATCGGGCGTCACACCGGAGGCGTGCCGCTCGCTGTTTTCCGTGGATGGGGAGTATTTTTCCATGCCGCGGGAGGACGGCCCGGAAGCGCCGGAGGGGTATGCCTATTTTGCGGCCCGGCAGTACCGGGATTTCCGCCCCATGGACCGCCTGTTTCCCTGCGCAATTGCCGGGAGTCTGTACCGCTGGTACCGGGATAACCGTTTCTGCGGCCGCTGCGGCGAACCGCTGGCGGACAGCGAGGCGGAGCGGGCGCTGGTCTGCCCCCGCTGCGGGGAAATCCTGTATCCAAAGATTTGTCCTGCGGTCATCGTAGCCGTACGGAATGGTGAGCGGCTGCTGTTGACCAAATATGCCGGGCGCACGTTCAAGAACTACGCGCTGATCGCGGGCTTCAGCGAGATCGGCGAGTCTATCGAGGAGACGGTTCACCGGGAGGTGCTGGAGGAGGTCGGCGTTCGCGTTAAAAATCTGCAATTCTATAAATCCCAGCCCTGGGTATTCACCGACACGCTTCTGATGGGTTTTTACTGCGATCTGGACGGGCCGGATACGATCACCCTGCAGGAGAGTGAGCTTGCCGTCGGCGTTTGGGTGCCGCGGGAGGAACTGCCGGAGGACATAGGACATGTGAGCCTGACCGGCGAGATGATCGAGCAATTCCGGCTGGGCCTTGCCTGAAAAACGGAAAAGCGCTCGAAACAGCGCCGGAAACTTCCGTTGAATTCGCGGGAGGGCTGTGGTATACTAGCCGAGAGAGGGAGGCGGAAACAAAATGATGGTGTCCACAAAGGGGCGTTACGCCCTGCGCATTATGATTGATCTGGCGCAGCACTATGACGGCGGATATGTTTCGCTTTCCGATATCGCACGGCGGCAGTATGTCTCGCTGAAGTATATGGAGGCCATCGTCTCCGTATTGAATAAGGCCGGCTTTGTGGAAAGCCAGCGCGGCAAGGACGGCGGTTACCGTCTGAAGCGTGCGCCCACGGCGTATTCGATCGGCTCAATTCTCAAGCTGACCGAGGGCAGCCTGGCGCCGATTTCCTGCTCGGAATTTGGCAGCGCGTCGCCCGGCGATCCGGTCTGTGAGCAGGCGGGAAGCTGCATCACCTTTAAAATGTGGCAGCATCTGGACGAGATCATCGACGGCTATCTGGAACGCATTACCCTGGCGGATTTGCTTGCCGGGGAAGTATAAGGTAAGTGCCGGAAGTAAAATGGCATAGTTTAGGAGCTTCTGCAATGTGAATTGCAGAAGCTCCTTTTGCCGTTTCGTTCGGCAGACCCGGAGCGCCTCAAAGCGCCTGGTACAGCCGGCAGCCGGTTTTTTGCAGCCAGGCGCGGAGCAGCGCGCAAAACAGCAGAAGCAGCAGGCAGAAGGCGAGCAGACAAAGGCGGGGGCTGAGGCCGGAAACGGTGAAGAGCAGCACTGCGGGGACGGCTGCGATCAGCCAGCCGCCGAAGATGCAGATGAGCACCGAAAGGCCGTTTTTGACGGCGGCGGTCTCCGTGTTCCAGTCCAGATTCGGAAATTTCAGATTGGCGGCGAGGCCCAGAAGCGCCAGCAGCCAGTTGAACAGCAGCGGCGCCGCAAGCAGCAGAGCCGCGTCCGGCAGAGCGGGCCGCAGCAGGAACAGCGATACCAGAATGGGCAGCAGCACCGCCGGAATGGCCAGACTCAGATGCAGCCGTATCTTTGCGTCCAGAATCTGTCTGGTATCCACCGGTAGGGACTGGGCGATCCAGATGTTTTTTCCCTCCAGCGAGACGGAGGGCGCGGACAGCGTGGTCATGCTGGAGGCGAAGCAGAGCCCGATCGTCAGCAGCGCGCCGAGCAGCCCGTTGGGCAGATGCAGAGAGATAAAAACGCTCTGCAGCGCGGCCCACTTTAACAGCAGCGCCACGGCAGCGGCGATCATGGCAAAGACGCCAAGGCCACTGTTCATGATATAGGGGGCGCTGCCCAGAAGACGGGAAAGTTCCCGGCGGTACAGCGCGCCGTCGGCGCTGCCGGCCTTTTCCCGTTTTTCACGGTACTGTACCTTGGCGGCGGCGTGATGGGTGGTCACCGTTTTGAGAAAGGTTACCGAGAGAATCCACCACGCCAGCAGGAAGGGCACCAGCATCATGGCTGCGCTGAGCAGCATGTTAACCGCGCTGCCGTCCGAGATAGCGGCACTCATGATATACAGGGGCCAGACGCCGCGGAGCGGACCCGCCAGCGCCGCGCCGGTGACGGCCAGGTCGCTCATGCCTCGCATGAGCTTGGTATAGTAGACAAAATAGAGCGCCAAAAAGGCCAGAGAGAATACCGTGGTCAGCAGCGTCTTATTCCGCACGCGGCGGGTTGCGAGGGAGATCAGCCAGCCAAGCAGAGCGGCGACGGCCGTGACGGTCAGCGGCAGCAGCAGACAGGTGAGTACAAAGGAAAGCACGCCGACGGCGGTGACCGGCGCGGCCAGAAGCCAGCAGACGGCGACGGGGATGGCGACCGTCAGCTCAAAGAGCAGGTTGATTGAAATCAACATGGAAATCCTGCTGAAGAGAACGGCCTGCGGCGGCAGCGGCAGTGCCAGCAGCAGCTCATTGTCCTTGGCCTCGAAGAGCTGCGCCTTGGCGGTGAACAGGCTGCCGAGCAGCATCATAGCAAAGTCGATCAGAAGAAACAGGGCAAAGTAGAGAAAGCCCAGTCCGGCCTCATAGAACGGCGCCGCGATGGCGGAAAACCAGTTGTAAAACATGAAGGCCAGAGACAAAAAGACCAGCAGCATCAGTGCAGCGTAGGTTCCTTTTTTGGATTGCCGCTTCCGGCCTGCCCGTGACGCGCCGGAGAGCCAGTATGCGATGCCCGCAAATTGGACCTTCATCAGCGCTTTAAGCATGCTCCGCCTCCAATTCCAGAAACACTTCCTCGAGCGACGTGTCGCCGCGGACCTCTTCCATGCTCCCGGAGACCACCAGCCGGCCCTGCCGGATGATGGCGACCTTGTCGCAGAGTTTTTCCGCTACCTCCAGCACATGGGTGGAGAAGAAAATCGCGCCGCCGCGGTCGCAGTGCTCCCGCATCATGCCCTTGAGGATGTGCGAGGCTTTGGGGTCGAGGCCCACGAAGGGCTCATCCATGACGATCAGCTTTGGGTCGTGCAGCCAGGCGGAGATGATGGCAAGCTTCTGCTTCATGCCGTGGGAGTAGGCCGAGATGGGCTGTGCCAGGTCAGAGGTCAGCTCCAGCAGATCTGAGTATTTGCGGATTTTCTCTGCCCGCGCGTCAGAAGGAACGCCAAACACGTCCGCAATGAAGTTCAGATACTTGATGCCGGACAGAAATTCATACAGGTCCGGATTGTCGGGGATGTAGGCGAGCTTCCGCTTGCAGGCCGTGGGGTCCTTCCGGATGGAGACACCGTCCACCAGAATCTCACCCTGTTCGAACTGCAAAATGCCGCAGCAGGCTTTGATGGTGGTGGTTTTACCGGCGCCGTTGTGCCCGATAAAACCGTAGATTTCGCCCGGCGCGATGTGAAGGCTGAGATCGTCCACGGCCTTCTTGTCGCCGTAGACCTTTGTCAGGTGGGAAATACGGAGCATAGAAAGAGTCCTCCCTTATTGATATTGTTCCAATTCTACACCTTCCAGAAGGTGGAAGGTCAAGTGCTATTCTGCGCAAGCCGGTGTTTCCCAGGGTGGCAGAACCCGATAGACCGTTTGGGCCGTTCCACTGAGGATTTTGCCGAGCTCCTCGGCCGTGAGCGGCAGGGAGAAGAGATAATCCAGATCGTAGCCAGGCGTGAATACCGGGTGGTCGGTGCCGAACAGAATGTGGTCGGCCGTATAGGTGCGAATACAGTAGAGCGCCTGCTCCGGAGTGAGTTGGTTGAAGGCCGAAGAGCAGTCGGCGTAAAGATTCTGATATTGGTGCAGCGTGTCCGCGGCCTCACAGAAAAAATCGCGCCCGGCAAAGTGGCCGCCGATGAAGGTCAGCGCCGGAAATTTGGCAACGACGGGGCCAAACCGATTGGGATTCGTGTTGTCGTAGCGCCGGTCACCGGTGTGCAGCAGAACGGGAACGTCCGCCTCCTGGCAGAGCGCGTAAATGCGCAGGAACCGGGGGTCGTCCAGTGGGATGTCCAGCATATCCGGGTGCATTTTGATGCCGTGGAAGCCGTGGTCGGTAATGAATTGCAGGTCGTGCTCCATGTGCGTGCTGTCCGGGTGGAGCGTGCCGACCGGCGCCAGCTTGTCCGGATGCGCCTCGCAGCTCTCCAGGATAAACTGATTGACCGATTCCACCTGATGCGGCTTCATGGCCGCCGAGTTCACAATGGAGAAGTCGATGCCCTGCCGCTCCATGAGCTGCAGAAGCGCCCCGACGTCGCCGCCGCAGAAGTCGATGCCGTCATAGAATTCGCTGATGTTTTCCGCGGCCCGGTGGGCGAGGCTGTCCGGGTAAATGTGACAATGGGCGTCAATGATGTGGTATCCGTTTCGCATGATGTACTTCCTTTGCCGTGGTTTTCTGCAAAAGCGTATCACTTTTTTCCATGAAATGCAAGAGTGCTGTCGTTGCATTTTACCGTTCGGTCTGGTAAACTGAGAAAGCAAGGCATAATTCCGGTAAAAAGCCGGAAAACAGGAAGCGTGCACGTTCTTTCCATCGCGGCGGCTTCAGAAAAAACTCATTCTGGAAACGTTCACAATTTGGGACTTTTCTTTTTTTTTAAACAGTGTTATAGTGAGAATGACAAGTGCCGCCATCCGGCGGAAGAAAGGGGAAAACATATGATTCGGATCGACGCAAGCCGGGCAGCCGGCTTTTTGAAGGCCGGGGATCTGGAACGGGCGGCGGCGGCGCATAGAACGCTGCAGGAGAAAACCGGCGCAGGCAGCGATTTCCTGGGCTGGGTGGATTTGCCCGTGAACTATGACCGCGCGGAGTTTGTGCGGATTCAGTCTGCTGCGGCGAAGATTCAGAGACAGTCCCAGGTACTGCTGGTCATCGGGATCGGCGGTTCCTATTTGGGCGCGCGGGCGGTCATCGAACTGCTGCGCTCGGATCGGTACAACCTGTTGCCGAAGGAGACACCGGAAATCTATTTTGCCGGCAACAATCTGTCCTCCGATAGCCTGAGCGAGCTCATTACCCTGGTCGGCGACAAGGATTTTTCCATCAACATCATATCCAAATCCGGCACCACCACCGAGCCGGCGGTGGCGTTCCGCGTCTTTCAGCGGATGATCGAGCAGAAATATGGCAGAGAAGGCGCCAGAGAGCGGATTTTTGCCACGACCGACCGCGCGCACGGTGCGCTTAAAGCAATGGCGGACAAAGCGGGTTATGAGACCTTTGTGGTGCCGGACGACGTGGGCGGACGCTATAGTGTATTGACCGCCGTGGGCCTGCTGCCGATCGCCGTGGCGGGCATCGATCTCGAGGCGCTGATGGCGGGCGCGGCCCGGCAGCGGGAGGCGTGTCTGGTTCCGGGCGGAACGAATGCGGCGCTGCTTTATGCCATGAACCGCCAGGGCCTCTATGGTTTAGGAAAGACGACGGAGATTCTGGCCTGTTTCGAGCCTTCCTTCCGGTTTATGGCGGAGTGGTGGAAGCAGCTCTTCGGCGAGTCTGAGGGCAAGGATGGCGGCGGCATTTTCCCGGCTTCTGTGGATCTGACAGCCGATCTCCACTCCATGGGACAGTACATTCAGGACGGGATCCGCAACCTGCAGGAGACCGTGGTGGCCTTCGACCATCCAAGAACCGGACTGACCGTTCCCTTTGTGGAGGGCGACCCCGAGGGACTCAACTACCTTGCCGGGAAGTCGCTGCCCTACATCAACGAGAAGGCCATGGAGGCCACGGCGCAGGCCCATGTGGACGGCGGCGTGCCGGTGACCATTCTGCACTTCGACCGCATGGACGAGACGAGCTGCGGCGAAATGATCTATTTTTTCGAGTTTGCCTGCGGTATTTCCGCCTATTTGTCCGGGGTTAACCCCTTTAACCAGCCGGGCGTCGAGGCGTATAAAAAGAATATGTTTCAGCTCCTGGGAAAACCGGGGTATTGATCGGAGGGCGCACATGGATCAAAACGGAATTGACCGGATCTTAACAGAGCTGGGAATGCACCCGGATTGCTGCGGACTCGCGGCCTGCGCGGAGAACTTCCGGGCCGGCATGGTCCGGGGCCTCGCCGGTGATCGCAGTGGCATGATGATGCTGCCAACCTTCCTCTCCGCTGACGGCAGCGTGCCGCGCGGGGTAAAGGTGCTGGTTCTGGACGCGGGTGGCACCAATCTGCGCCGCGCGGTGGCCTCCTTTGACGAAAGGGGCACGATTGTGCTGGAGCAGTTCGCGCACCGGCCCATGCCGGGCACCCGGGGTGAAGTGTCCGTCGACGAGTTTTTTGACGAGGTCGCGGAGTTCTTGCTGCCGGTGCTGCACGAGAGCGACCGGATCAGCTTCTGCTTTTCCTATGCCACCACGGCGCTGCCGAACGGAGACGGCCGCCTGCACCACTTTTGTAAGGAGGTCCGGGTCCGGGACAGCGCGGGCATCGAGATCTGCGCGGAGCTCCAAAAGGCGCTGCGCCGCAAGGGCGTCCGGGAGGGAAAACGCTGTGTGCTGCTGAACGATTCCGTCGCGGCCCTGCTGGGCGGCAAGGCGTCGGCGGATCGCGACTACGACTCCTATCTGGGCTACGTCTATGGCACAGGGACCAATTGCTGCTATGTGGAGAGAACAGAAAATATCCAGGGCGCGGAGGGGTACCGCGGCGCACGGATGATTGTCAACATGGAGAGCGGCATCCACGTCGGCTTCCCGCGCGGCGAGGCCGACCGGCTGCTGGACCTCAGGTCGGAATTTCCCGGCGACCATCTTTTTGAAAAGATGATGTCCGGGGCCTACCTGGGCCGCCTGATGGCGCTGACCGCGCGGCTCTGCGCGGAAAAAGGTGCGTTTTCCGGGCCGGGCGCGGCCCTGATCGGCGGGATTTCCGCCTTTGATCTGAAAGAAACCGGAGAATTCTGGTCCGGTGAAACGCCGCCCGCGTTGGCTGCTCTGGAAGAGGAGGACCGGCAGGCGCTGCGGCAGATCATGGACCGGCTCTACGAGCGGGCGGCCAAGCTGGTGGCCGTTACCATCGGCTGCGTCCTTACCTGGACCGGGGTCGGTAGAGACCCCGCGCGGCCGGTCTGCGTATCCATCGAGGGCACAACCTTCCGCAAATCCGCCGCGCTGCGGGAGTATTTTTTCCGCTATGAAACAGAATATCTATGCCGCGAGCAGGGCGTTCATATCGCCCTGCTGGAGCGGGAGGATACTACCCTGGCCGGCACAGCCGTGGCCGGCCTGCTAAATTAAGTCAAAATCCGAGGAGAATTGCATGAACTGTTTTGAACTGCTACAGCAGACGGAGGCGTTACTCCGATACACCCGCGACGCAACGCTGCAAAGCGCCAACGCGCAACAGCTTCACGACTGCCTGGGGCAGGCGGTGATGCTGGCAATTTCTGACGGCTGGCGCAAGAGCAAGAGCCAATTTCAGGCACACCGAAAGGCCTGTTATTTTTCCGCCGAGTACCTGATCGGCCGTCAGGTCTACAGCAATCTGTACAACCTGGGGATCCTGGACGAGATGCGGCGGCTCTTTGCGGAAAAGGGTGTGGACCTTGCCATGCTGGAGGACATCGAGGACGCGGCGCTGGGCAACGGCGGCCTCGGCCGTCTGGCGGCCTGCTTCCTGGAGAGCGCGGCGTCTCTGGACATTCCACTCTGCGGTTACGGCCTGCGGTACCGCTTCGGCCTGTTCAAGCAGAAGCTTTTGGACTGCAACCAGAAGGAGTTGGCGGACGACTGGAGCAAGTACGGCGACCCCTGGAGCTTCCGTCGCTACTCGCACACGAGAACCATCACGTTTGCCGATCAGACTGTGCTGGCCGTACCCTATGACATGCCGGTGATCGGCTATGGCACAGACAATATTGGCACGCTGCGCCTTTGGCAGTGCGAGGCGGTGGAGGAACTCGATTTCGACGCCTTCAACGCGCAGGACTACGAGCGCGCCCTCCAGGCGAAAAACCGTGCCGAGGACATCACCCGGGTGCTCTATCCCAACGACTCCACGGTGGAGGGAAAGCGGCTGCGCATCAAGCAGCAGTATTTGCTCTCATCAGCCTCCCTGCAGGACATTCTGGAAGACTTCATCAAGGTGAACGGCCGCAATTTTGACCGGTTCAGTCTGCTTTGCGCCGTCCAGCTCAACGATACCCACCCGGCCATGTCCATCCCGGAGTTGATCCGGCTGCTGATGCGCGAGGGGCTCTCCTTCGACATGGCCTTTGAAATCGCCAGGAAGACCTTCTCCTATACGAACCACACGGTCATGTGTGAGGCGCTGGAAAAGTGGGATCTGGATTTGCTGCGCTCCGTGGTGCCGGAGATCTGCGACATCCTGCTGCGGATCGAGTCGCGGCTTCAGGAAGAGCGGCCCAATCAGAACCTGTATCTGATTCGGGACAACACGGTACACATGGCCAATCTGTCCGTGTATATGTCCGGCTGCGTCAACGGCGTCGCCGCCATTCACACAGAAATTCTGAAGCACGACCTGTTTCGCGACTGGTACGCGGCGTACCCGGAGCGGTTCCAGAACAAGACCAACGGCATCACGCCGCGGCGCTGGCTGGGGCTCTGCAATCCCGAGCTGACAGAACTGATTGAAAAGCGGATCGGCTCGCGGTTTCTCAAGGACCTCGATCAGATCTCCCGGTTGAAGGGAATGATCGACGATGGGATGATCCGGGAGTTTAATGAGGTCAAGCGCAAAAAGAAGGTGCAGCTCTGCCGGGAGATCCTGGAAAAGGAGGGCGTGGAGCTGTCTCCGGACAGTGTGTTCGACGTGCAGGTTAAGCGGATGCATGAGTATAAACGGCAGCTCCTGAACGCCTTCGCGATCATGGACATCTACTTCGCCCTGAAGGAGGGCAAGATGCCGGATTTCCCGAGGACTGTGTTCCTGTTCGGCGCGAAGTCCGCGCCCGGGTATGTGCGGGCCAAGGCGATCATCCGCTATATCAATGAAATCGCGCTTCTGATCAACGGTGATCCGGCGGTCAATCAGAAGATTCAGGTGGTCTTTGTGCAGAACTACAACTGCTCCTATGCGGAGAAGATCATCCCGGCGGCCGATATTTCCGAGCAGATTTCCCCAGCCGGCACGGAGGCCTCCGGCACCGGCAATATGAAGCTCATGCTGAACGGTGCCGTGACACTGGGTACCATGGACGGCGCCAATGTGGAGATCATGGAGCAGGCAGGGCAGGAGAACAACTTCCCCTTCGGCGCCTCGGTGGAGGATCTGCGGATGGTTCGTGACACCTACCGGGCAAGGGACTTCTATGAGGGAGATTCCCGCATTCACCGCGTGGTGGACACGTTAGTGGACGGCACGGTCCGTACCGACGGTGAATTTGCCGAGCTGTATCACGCGCTGCTGGACGGCGCGAGCTGGCACAGAGCCGACAACTATTTCCTGCTGCTGGATTTCCGGAACTACCTCGACACGAAGCTCCGCGCAATCTACACGGCCAAAGACCGCGAGGCGTTTGCCCGCATGTGCCTGATGAACGTGGCCTCGGCAGGAAAATTCTCCTCCGACCGCACCATTCGCCAATATGCGACCGAAATCTGGCATATATAGAGATGAAAAAATCGCCTCCGGTGCTCCGGGGGCGATTTTTGCTTTCCGTGTCGGTATCATTCCATAGAAAACCGGAAATGAGTTTATTTCAATATCACTCCGTTTGTCCATAACATGGTTCATTGCGTTGAGCCTCACTTGGAATGACGGACTTGCAGGAGCGGAAACAGCGTGTGCAGGAAGCCAAGCGCCACAAAGATCCAGAGATGATTGAGAAACAGCATCAGGACAGAGTAGAAGCTGGGGAGAGCCCCGCTTCGAAGCAGGATCATGAGTAAAAAATACAGAAGGAAAATGAACAGACAGCAGGCACTAAGAATCTCCCCAAGCTTGCTTGCCGGCTGTTTCCAAGACTTTGTGATCCATTGGCATAACAGCGCCGGATACAGAAACAGCAGCATGGGATTGATCACCAGCTGCTCCCAAAGCAGCCGCACGGAAAAAATTTCAAACGGGTCTGCATTCCGGAGAATGACGACAAAATAAAGCTTTCCCAAGGTCGCAAGCAGCGCAAAAAAGCCTTCCATCCAAACAAGAATTTTCCTGAAGCGCATTTTCCACCTTTTCCTTTCCGCAGAGCTGGGCGCTGCACAGATAAAATAAATATGTTTATCTCAATAAGCCTTACTATTTTAGTATAAACCAACAATATACCTGCGTCAAGGATTCTGCGTTAAGGCGCAGCAAAACAAATCCGTGTACAGCGGCGGTGCCGCGACGGAGGGGGAGTGCAGAGGACATAACACATGACGCGGTAATGCCGGTGCGCCGGAAGTGCTCTCTCCCTCCGTGTTATTGATGCGCGTCAGCTCGCTCACAGAGGGAGCCTTGCGGGAGACGTTGCAACGGCGGGATGGGGGCTGCCGTTCTCCGCAAAAGACAGGGAACGTTCTTGACCCAGCCACAGCGATAGCAGCCGATTTCCTTTCTCATTTATCGTGCATCGCGCAGACGCTGCTCAAGCAGCGGCAGGCCGGTGAGATAGAAGAGCCTGGACAGAGCGGACACCAGAAGGATCCGGGATCAAAGAAAGCTGCCAGCCTGCCGGCCGATTGTGTTGTTACGGTAATCAATTTTTTGGAAAACGCGTGGCAGGTCGGCTCTGTCAGCTGTGCGCTGCCGATTAATCGCAGCAAATTGCCGTGGACCTCCCGGAAGTTGGACAGATAGAACGCCTCGAATTCCTGCTGGGTCATGGAACCACCTCTCTATGGATCGATACGCCGGAGGTTAATACCTGACAGGGCTTTTACAGTTTTTTTGCGCGGCGGTATCGGAGCGGCGTCACGCCGGTTTCCTTTTTAAATGCGCGGGAAAAGGCGGAAAAATCGCGGTAGCCGCACAGCGCAGCAATGGCTGCTACGGAGGTTTCTGTCTGGCGCAGCAGGCCGCAGGCATAATCAATGCGGCGAAAGGCCAGATATTGGTGAAAGGTCCGGCCAGTGGCGGCCCGGAAGGTCCGACAAAAGGCGGCTGGGGAGAGATAGGCCATGGCAGCCGCCTGCGGCAGAGTCAGATCCTCGCGGAAATGCGTGTCCAGGTAGCTGAGGCAGCTGTGAAACGAGGCGCAGCTACCAGCATCCTGCCGCGGCAGATAGGCCCGGGAGAGCAAAACCAGAATGGGAGCCAGAAGCCCTTGCAACGCGCAGAGAAACCCAGGTTCCTGCACTTCAAATTCCCGCAGGGCTAGGGTCATCAGTTCCTCCAGCCGCCGCAGGACGGCCGGGCCGGGCGTGATTTTTGGCAGCAGCGTTCCCGGCGTCAGAGAAGCAAACAGCTGCCGAACCGTGTCATCGTCGGCCAGCACGTCCGGCAAGAAATCAGGCCGGAAGGAGAAAGAGAAAAATTGTGGTGCGGCTTTTCCGCGGTCAATCCGGTGGCTGAAAAAGGGTGGCACAATGAAGCAATCGCCCCGGTACAGGGTGACGGAGGCAGTTTCTGTACTGTGGATCAGTTCGCCCCGCAACAAAAAATAGATCTGGTAGAAATCGTGATAGTGGAGGCGCATGGCCCCCGGTGTCCCGGCGGACCTGTGGACGTTGCAGGGAAGCCGCCGAGTCGGGCCGTATTCCATGGAGAGATAGCTACCGCCTGGCAGCATCGCCGCCACCTCCTTTCTCTTACCACCATAGGACAGTATGGCGCGATTTGCAAGTTTTTTAATAAAAATCGCAAGAAATATTGGGGATACATCTGCTAGAGTAGGGCCATTGAGAGAAAAGGAGCTTAAGGGAATGAAAAACTATGACGTGGTCATTTTGGGAGGCGGTACGGCGGGTGCACTGGCGGCGGTTTCGGCGGCACGGGGCGGCGCTAAAACGCTGGTGGTGGAGCGGAAGAGCCATCTGGGAGGAACGGCGGTTTACGGCATTCCGTTTCTGGGACTGGTTTCCGGCTGCGGCGAGCCCGTCGGCAGCCCCATGACCCTGGAACTGCTGGATCGGCTCCGGAGGGAGGGCTTTGCTTTCGGCTACGCCCGCGGCGCGCACTGGAACACGCCGGAGCGCCCGGATTCCTACGAATTCAGCCTGTTTCCCTTTGACCCGGAGGGGCTCAAATATGTGCTGCAGGAGATGGTCTGTGAGGTAGGCGCGGAAGTGCTCTATGGCGCGATGCTCTCCGGCGCACGCATGGAAGGAGGCTGCGTCAGGGAGGTCGACGTCTGCCACCCGAGCGGCCGGGAGACGTTGGCGGCCCGGATATTTTTGGATTGCAGCGGCGACGCGAATCTGACCTTTCAGGCGGGCGGCCGGTTCCTGCCGAAACGGCAGGCGCAGAACAGCTCCATCCTGTTCCATCTGGGCGGGGTGGACCTGGAGGCATTCCGTCGGGAGTTGGATCGCGGCGGTCGGATCAAGGGCAGTGGGACATGGCACACCCGTGTACTGTACGCGGAAAAGACCCCGGGCGCGGGGCCAGGTCTCGTCCATATGGCGGGACATTTGCAGCCCTTTGATGACGGGCAGCTGGTGACCTTTACGGCAGTGTCCCTTCGGGAGGGTGAGGTCTATCTGAACGCGACCAGGGTGGCGGGGGTGGACGGAACCGATACCTGGCAGGTTTCCCTGGCTGAACTGGAGGAACGGCGGAACGTCATGGAGCTCTGCCGCGCGCTGAAAAGGAACATGCCTGGCTTTCAGAACGCGGCGCTGCTGCAGACCTCGCCGCTGGGCATCCGGGAGAGCCGGAACATCGAGGGCGACTATGTGCTGCGGGGCGAAGACGTACTGGGCGGCGCGGCCTTCCCGGATGGAGTGGCGCGGGGCGCCTATCCCAGCGATGTCCACGACCCAATGGGCGGCCCCACCCAGTTCCGGTTCATCCGTGGCGGCGGCAGCTATGAGATCCCGTTCCGATCGCTGCTTCCAGTGGGACTGGATAATGTGATTGTGGCGGGCCGCTGCCTCAGCGCAGACCAGGTAGCCCACGGCACGGCGCGGATTATGGGCTGCTGCCTGTCTCAGGGCGAGGCGGCCGGTACGGCGGCGGCTTGCTGCATTCGCGAAAGAAAGCAGCCCCGCCAACTGGACGGGGCCGCGCTGAAAAAGATGCTGTTGGGAGAATCGGCAGGCGGCTGTTCGATATAGTCCGCGCACCGCGTTTCATGGAGCAGGAGCCCGAAAACCGGGTCGCGCGCGGATGCCTTGCAGCGGCCGGCGTGGCCAGGAACGCCTTACCGGAGAGCCGTCGGGGCGAAGATCGTCGCGTGGATCGGGGATCGCGGCCACTTTTCCGCGGCGGCTTCTGATTTCTCCGCATAAGAAAGGGCAGACGGTTTGTTTGCCGCCTGCCCTACAAGCCGCTGTACTGCTTCGGCAAAGCGAGATCAGGTTACAGCCACTCCCCATATTTTTTGATATAAATTGTCTTTAGTAAAGTTGCGAGCACCATATAGCACGAAATTGTCAAAACCAGCCAGGCAAAGTACGTTGCCGGAAGCGCTGTAAGCCCGATTGCCGCGCCGAACGGCGTGAACGGGATAATGGTCAGTACAGCAATGCCCGTAAAGGTAAGACCAATCACGGGGAGGGACGCCCTGCTCTGGATAAAGGGAATTTTCGGCGTGCGAATCATATGAATCACCAGGGTCTGGCTCCACATGGACTCGACAAACCACCCTGTTTGGAACAGGGAAATATAATAAGTCTGCTTCGCGATGTCTGTGATGTCGTGAAAGAGCTGTCCCCCGGTCATCATCGGGCAGATGATAAAGTACATGAGCAGGTAGGTTGTGATGTCAAAAACCGAACTTGTCGGCCCAATCCAGACCATAAATCTGCTGATGGAAGAAGAGTTCCACCTTCTCGGGACCTTGAGAAACTCCCGATCGACGTTATCCCACGGGATTGCGGTGCAGGAGATGTCATAGATCAGGTTCAGCAAAATCAAGTGGATGGACGCCATCGGAAGAAACGGCAGGAAAGCGCTCGCGGTGAGAACAGAAAACATGTTCCCGAAGTTCGAGCTGGCCGTCATCTTAATATATTTGATCATGTTGGCGTAGGTTTTTCTGCCTTCCATGATGCCATTTTCCAGCACCATCAAATCTTTTTCCAGCAGGATCACATGCGCCGATTCCTTCGCAATATCGACGGCCGTATCCACGGAAATGCCCACGTCGGACGCTTTCATGGCGGTGGCGTCGTTAATACCGTCGCCCATATATCCAACGATATGACCGTTTTCCCGAAGAATTGAAACGATATCTGCCTTTTGCTGCGGTGACAGCTTCGCAAACACGTTCGTAACCTCAACGGCCTTGTTCAGATCCTCCTGTGACATGCGTTCGATATCCGAACCGAGCAGCAGATTATCGACCTGTAAGCCGACTTGCCTGCAAATGCAGCGCGTGACGCGGTCGTTGTCGCCGGTCAGGATTTTGACCGCAACACCGTGTTCGTTCAACGTCCTGATTGCTGCGGCTGTGGTTTCTTTTGGCGGATCAAGAAAGGCAAGGTATCCCATCAGAACCATATCCGCCTCGTCCGCCACGGAGAATGCGCCAACCGGCGACGGATTGGTTTTCTGCGCCACGGCGATCACGCGCATGCCCTCGTCGTTGAGGCGGTCGACGGTTGATCGGATCTCGTCTTTGATGGAATCGGTCAGCGGCTCGACTTTACCCCTGTATTCCGCATAACTGCTGATCGAGAGCATTTCCTCCACGGCGCCCTTTGCGATCAACTGCGTTTTTCCGCTTTTGTCCGCGACCACGACGCTCATGCGGCGGCGTTCAAAGTCAAAAGGTATTTCATCTACCTTGACATAGTTGGTGGAAAGGCCCCGGAGACCGACATCGCCTTTGCTTTCCAGTTCTGTTCGGTCAATGATCGAAATATCCATCAGGTTTTTCAGCCCGGTCTGATAAAAGCTGTTTAGAAAAGCGTGGCGAAGTACCCGAACGTCCGTGTTTCCATGCACATCCAGATGATATTCCAGTACGACTTTATCGAGCGTCAAGGTGCCTGTTTTGTCCGTGCACAGCACATCCATGGAGCCAAGATTCTGAATGGCATTGAGATGTTTGATAATGGTCTTTTTTTTGGACATCGCCACCGCGCCTTTTGCCAGGCAGGTCGTGACGATCATCGGCAGCATTTCGGGAGTCAATCCCACCGCAACGGAAATGGCAAACAGGAAGGCACCCAGCCAGTCCCCTTTGGAGAAGCCGTTGATAAACAGTACCACGGGGACCATGACCAGCATGAAGCGGATCAGGATCCAGGAAACGGAATTAACGCCTTTTTCAAAACTGGTCTGAACAGGTTTTGTCGTCAGTCCTTTTGCAATTGCGCCGAAAAATGTCTCGTCGCCGGTGGCGACAACAACGCAGGCGGCCGAGCCGCTGATGACGTTGCTGCCCATAAAGGCAAGATTATGATATTCCGTTACGGAACCATAGCTGCCCTGTTTGACGACGTTTGCTGTTTTCTCGACCGGTTCGCTTTCGCCGGTCAGAGTGGCCTGACTGACAAACAAGTCCTTCGCCTGGAGAATCCGTACATCAGCCGGCACCATATCCCCAGCCGCCAGATAGACAATATCTCCGACAACAACATCCTCGAGCAGGATTTCTTCCCGCCCGTTTTCCTGCCGCACGACGGCAGTGGTGGTTTTCACCATCGCGCTTAACCGCTCCGCGGCATTGCCGCTGCGGAGCTCCTGCACGAAGCGGAGAAGCCCGCTGATCATGACCATTGTCAGAATGATGATAACGGTCACCGGATTTTTGCTGTCCGGTTCAGCCAGAAGCACATCCGTCACAAAGGATACAACAGCAAGAATAAAAAGAATTGCCGTAAACGGATTGACAAAGGCTTCGAAAAGCCGTTTTGCAAGGGATTTTTTCTTGCCGTGCGAGATCTTATTCGCGCCGTAGAGGTCGCGCATTTCCTCGATCCGGTCTTCTCCAAGGCCCTGAAAAGATGTATTTAATTCTTTCAATACCACAGTTTCTTCGAGTAACGATGTTTCGTAAAACCTTCTGCCGGTATGGTCGGCTTTTGCCATATTCACCGCAATCTGTGATGCGGTTATTTTTTTGCCTGTGTTTTTCATCGGTCTATACCTCCTGTTCGTTTTCGGCAGATTGCCGGATCAATCAGTGGAAGTAAGACATAAACCGAAGGACAGCCTGATTTATCAAAGACGCGCAGAAAAGCAGACACAGGATAACGCTGTGATATGCGTCTGCCAAAGCACAGTTTGACTCCAACTTCGACCGTCCGGACTTATGCCGCTGCTACTCCCTATGTCCACTTATCTCACCTCCGAAAAATAAAATTATGGCGGAAATCTTCCTGTCGGGCGACAAAAAGCCTTGCCACCGCGTTGAACAATGGCAAGGCATTCCTGCAAATCAATACGCGAATCACGCATAAATTGACGCACAGAAACCAGACGGCAAAACCGCCGCTATTCCATCGTTCAAGCTTTAGCATCACAGGGCGTGGTGATTTCTCACCTTGAAATTGCATTAGTCTATGCCTTGTATCGACATAGACTGCTGACCTTCTCATAGTGTCTCCACTACTCCGCGGCAGCAATCCGTATCCCTGTGGTAGCCGCACCTACCGAAATATTCACTTCGAATCTATCATAGGTCAGCGGTAGAGGATTGTCAACTCAATTCTCTCCTTTTGGCAATCATTTCGTGTAAAGAACGATCTGTTTCACGCGATCTGTTCCAGTACGCGAAACGCACAGCCTGTTTCGCCGCCGCGCCCCGTTCGGATCGGCGACGCCGGAGGAGATGCGCCGGGGCTTTTTATTCGCGGCGCAATCATTTCTGAAATAATTTTAAAATAACCCTTGACCAAGACGTTACGTCATGGTTTATGATGTAGATACACGAGGGGGAATCACGATGAAAACAGTAAACGAAGTAAGCAAGCTGACCGGAGTGAGTATACGCACTCTGCACTATTATGACACAATCGGGCTTTTGCATCCGAGTGGTGTTACGGAATCCGGCTATCGGCTGTATGACGATACAGCCTTAGAGCGGCTGCAACAGATTTTGCTGTTTCGTGAGTTGGAATTCCCGTTGAAAGAAATCAAGACCATTCTGGACAGCAAAAATTTGGACAGGAACAAAGCTCTGGAGCAGCAAATTGAATTGCTGACTTTGAAAAAAGAGCATCTGGAGGACTTGATTCACTTTGCTCGTGAAATCAATACGATTGGAGCAAGATCAATGGATTTTACAGTCTTTGACACAAAGAAAATTGATGAATACACGAAAAAAGCGAAAGAACAGTGGGGGAAAACAGAGGCCTATCAGGAGTTCGAGCAGAAAAGCAAAACTATGAGCGATGCGGATCGGCAGGCTGCCAGCCAAAAGCTTATGGAACTGTTTGTGGAATTCGGAGCGCTCACCGGGCAGGAACCTTCCGCCGGGGAAGTGCAGAACCAGGTACGCAAGCTGCAGCGTTATATTACGGAGCATTTCTACAACTGTACTCCGGAAATTTTGTCGGGTCTCGGCAAGATGTATGGCGGCGGCGGCGAATTCACGGAAAACATCAATCACGCGGGCGGTGCCGGTACCGCAGAGTTTGTAGAAAAAGCAATTGAATGCTACTGCAAAGAAAAATAAACAAACGTTAAGGCGAGAAGCAACCGATGATTTAGGCCCCTGCCATTGCTGACAGGGGCCTAAATCATGCGCTTTTTTTGAAGGGATGTCATGCCGACAGAATCAAGCGCATCACATCCGAAACAATCGCGGAGCGGGTATGGCAATCGCCCAGGACCAGCTTGTGTTCTGGTCCTGGGCGATGCTGCCGCCAAGAAAAGGAACCGGCGACAAATGGGAGACAGACTCAAATTTTGCGTTTCAAACCATTGAAAAAATCCGGCTATTTCCGGGTTTAGCCCTTCATGGATTCTTCCACAGCGACAGCCACGGCGACGGTGGCGCCGACCATGGGGTTGTTGCCCATGCCGAGGAAGCCCATCATCTCAACGTGCGCCGGGACGGAGGAGGAGCCCGCGAACTGGGCGTCGGAGTGCATCCGGCCCATGGTATCGGTCATGCCGTAGGAGGCGGGACCTGCTGCCATGTTATCCGGGTGCAGCGTGCGGCCCGTGCCGCCGCCGGAGGCTACGGAGAAGAACTTTTTGCCCTGCTCGATGCATTCCTTCTTGTAGGTTCCGGCAACGGGATGCTGGAATCTTGTGGGGTTGGTGGAGTTGCCGGTGATGGAGACGTCGACGCCCTCATGGTGCATGATGGCAACGCCTTCACGGACATCGTCCGCGCCGTAGCAGCGGACATCGGCCCGTTCGCTTTCGGAATAGCGGATTTCGCGGACGATCTTTAGTTCGCTGGTATAATAGTCGAACTGTGTCTGCACATAGGTGAAACCGTTGATCCGGGAGATGATTTGCGCAGCGTCCTTGCCCAGACCGTTCAGAATCACGCGCAGCGCCGTCTTACGGGCCTTGTTGGCATTCTTGACGATGCCGATGGCGCCTTCCGCGGCGGCGAAGGACTCGTGGCCGGCCAGAAATGCGAAGCATTTCGTCTCGTCGGAGAGCAGCATGGCGCCCAGATTCCCGTGCCCCAGGCCAACCTTGCGGTCTTCGGCCACGGAGCCGTCAATGCAGAAAGCCTGCAGACCAATGCCGATGGTTTTGGCGGCCTCGGAGGCGGTCTTGACGCCGGATTTCAGCGCGATGGCCGCGCCGACGGTGTATGCCCAGCAGGCATTTTCAAAGCAGATGGCCTGGATGGACTTGGTGATCTCATAGGGATCGAAGCCCTTGGCCTGGCAGATCTCCCGGCATTCCTCCACGGAGGCGATACCATATTGAGCGAGGACGCGGTTGATCTTATCGATTCTTCTCTCATAGCTTTCAAACAGTGCCATAATTTCGTCCTCCTCTTATTCCTGACGCGGGTCGATATACTTGGCGGCGCCGTCGAACTGGCCATAATGACCCTGCGCCTTCTTCAGCGCCTCGGCGGGCTCGACGCCCTTCTTGATGAAGTCCATCATCTTGCCGAGGTTGATAAACTCATAGCCGATGATCTCGTTTTCCTTGTTCAGCGCGACGCGCGAGACATAGCCCTCGGCCATTTCCAGATAACGGGGGCCCTTTTCCCTGGTGGCGAACATGGTGCCGACCTGGCTGCGCAGGCCCTTGCCCAGATCCTCCAGGGAGGCGCCGACGGCGAGGCCGCCCTCGGAGAAGGCGGACTGGGTACGGCCATAGACGATCTGCAAAAACAGCTCGCGCATGGCGGTGTTGATCGCGTCGCAGACGAGGTCTGTGTTCAGCGCCTCGAGAATGGTCTTGCCAATCAGAATTTCGGAGGCCATGGCGGCGGAGTGGGTCATGCCGGAGCAGCCCAGGGTCTCGACCAGTGCCTCTTCGATCACGCCGTTTTTGACGTTTAGGGTCAGCTTGCAGGCGCCCTGCTGCGGTGCGCACCAGCCGACGCCGTGGGTAAAGCCGGAAATGTCCCCCAGCTGCTTGGCCTGCACCCATTTACCCTCTTCGGGAATGGGGGCTGGTCCATGGTATGCGCCCTTGGCAATGGGACACATGTGCTGAACTTCTGTCGTGTAAATCATGGTATCTTTCCTTTCCGTGTGAAATCGAGGTACGAAGCGTACCTTTAAACGGTAAATTCGCGGAAATGCGCGAGGTTGCCCTAGATTTCCAACTAACATTATACCGGACGGGAATAACGTTGTCAATCTGATTTCATTCCCGGCGGAATCTGCAAATATACATAAAAAACAGGGGAAAAACCGAAAAAAATTGGTGCAGTACGGAAAAGGGGACAGTATTTACAATTCCGGGAAAAATGGATATAATTTAAAGTAATACGGTAATGAAATACAAGAACCGCTGGGAGGAAAAATGGGAATGATTATCACGGTAACCTTGAACCCCGCGCTGGATAAGACCGTCAGTGTTTCCAGGCTGATGATCAACGGGGTAAACCGTGTCATCGGCACCAGGCTGGATGCCGGCGGCAAGGGGATAAACGTATCCAAGGTGATCAAAAAGCTGGGCGGCGAGACGCTGGCCATGGGAATTATCGGCGGCGAAAGCGGGATGTACATTCAGCACAGCATGGCGCAGAAGGGGATTAACAGCAAATTCTGCTTCGTGGAGGCGCCTACCCGCACCAACATCAAGATTGTGGACACTTCCATGCACACTTATACGGATATCAACGAGCGCGGCGAGCCGGTGGAGGAATCGGTGCTTACGCAGGTCTTTGAAAACGTCTGCGCGGCGGCCTCTGGCGGAGATACCGTGGTATTTGCCGGCGCATACCCGCCGGACACCCGCCCAGAACTGCTGGCGGAATGGACCAGAATCCTCCGCAAAAAGAATATCACGGTATGTTTGGACGCTACCGGGGAGGCCATGCGGCTGGCGCTGGATGCCGGCCCCAATATCATCAAGCCAAACAAGACAGAGTTGGAGGAGATCTGTGGCCGCCGTCTCTATTTCGATATCGATGTGATCGCGGCAGCCAAGGAGCTGATCGCTGCGGGCGTCGAACGGGTTACGGTTTCACTGGGGCCGGAGGGCGCGCTGTTTGTGACGGAGGATCAGGTGATCCGGGCCTACGGCGTGCATGTGCCGGTGGTCAGCACCGTCGGCTCCGGCGACGCCATGATGGCCGCCGTGGCCTATTATCTGCAGGAGGGTCTCTCGTGGCGGGAGGTCGTGACCCATGCCATCGCGGTCAGCGCGGCGCATGTGATGTGCCCCGGCGCAGAGCCGGCGGAGCTGAGCCAGATTGAACCTCTGCTCAGCCAGGTGCGGTTGGACGAACTGATGTAAGCAAAATTAAGGCCTGTTGCAAAACGGAACGGTCAGAACTCGACCGCTATGCTGCAACAGGCCCAATTTTTGTTATTTGATGACTCCGACAAAGCTGAGGATGGTGACAATGATACCGACCAAAATATAGAGGTCAAACAGAGACCCCAGAATTTTGAAGATCCAGCCGACGAGCCACAGATGGGAGAACAGCGCGATCAGCGTGCCAACGACAGCGCCGATGACGACGTAAATCAGCAGCGTAATCACAAATGCGCGGGTGTCGACCGGCCGATACGAAAACGGAAAATATCGTTTGAGAAAATCCATATGGGGCAGCTCCTTTCTGTCGCCCCCATGATACCGCATTTTCCGACAAAAATCAATCAGTTTCGTATCCCGGACGGAATGGCCGTGTCATTTTTCCGCGACGCCGCAGGATAGCGCCCGGCTGCAGGCGTAGAGCAGCGCGAAGCCGTCCGGGTTCCGACCGGGGTCCATCTCCACAGAATCAGCGAGATAGCGGCCGCTTTTGCAAAGCGTCTCCGCACGTTCCCTGACCATGTGCGCAAAGGCTTTCTGCGGCGCGTCGGGCGTCTTGCCGGGAAAGTGCGCCCCAATGCCGCTTCCTTTCCGATTTTTTCCTGCACCGCTGGTTTTCCACCAGAAAAAACTTGTAAAATGCGTCCAAATGACGTATACTGATCTTTATCATTTTGACAGAAAAGGAGGATCGAGCATGGCAAAGATTGTGATCCCCGAAGGTTACAAGACGCCCCTGCCCATCTACGACACCCAGTGCGCGATTGAATTCATTAAGAGAAATTTCCAGGAGAATCTTTGCAACGCCCTGAATCTCCGGCGCGTCTCCGCGCCGCTCTTCGTGGAGGAGGGCTCCGGTCTCAACGACAACCTGAACGGCTACGAGCGCCCCGTTTCTTTTGACATTCCGGATGTCGGTACCGAGGGACAGGTGGTCCACTCGCTGGCGAAGTGGAAACGCTACGCACTGCAGCGCTATAACTTTTTCCCCGGCCGCGGACTCTATACCGATATGAACGCCATCCGGCGCGACGAGGAACTGGATAACATCCACTCGGTCTATGTGGACCAGTGGGACTGGGAGACGGTCATCACTAGGGAGAACCGCACCAGAGAATACCTGATTGATACGGTGCAGCGCATCGTCAACTGCGCCTATGTCACCAATGAAATGCTGAAAATTCAGTTCCCGCAGCTGCACGCGGACGTGCCGCGGGACCTGCTGATCGTTACAACGCAAGAGCTCGAGGACCGCTATCCGGAACTCGGGACCGGCTCCCAGCGCGAGACCGCATTCCTCCGGGAGAACCCCGACAAAGCTGTGTTCCTGATGCAGATCGGCGGAGCTCTGCGCTCCGGTAAGCCGCACGACGGCCGTGCGCCGGACTATGACGACTGGGACCTCAACGGAGACATTCTCTTCTGGAATGAGGTTTTGCAGCGCTCCTTCGAAGTTTCCTCCATGGGAATCCGTGTGGACGAGGAATCCCTTCTCCGCCAGCTCAAGATCCGCGGCTGCGAGGAACGGAAAGAGCTGCCGTTCCACAGGGCGCTGCTCGCCGGCGAGCTGCCGCTGTCCATTGGCGGCGGCATCGGCCAGTCCCGGCTTTGCATGCTGATGATGGGCTGCGCCCACATCGGCGAGGTGCAGTGCTCCATCTGGGACCAGACTACGCGGGAAGCCTGCCAGCAGGCGGGCGTCATGCTGCTATAACAAGGGAGAGAGATATGGACCTGATTTCTGTGCGAGAGCTTCACAAGAATACTGCCGCCTGGGCGGGCAAGACCGTGACGCTCGGCGGCTGGATTAAAAACCTGCGCGCCTCGAAAAATTTTGGCTTCCTCGTCCTGGGAGACGGCACCTTCTTTGAGCCGGTGCAGGTCGTCATCAACGACAAGATGACAAACTTCCAGGAAATTTCCCGGCAGAACATCGGCGCAGCGGTTCTGGTCACCGGCGTGCTGGTTGAGACGCCGGACGCCAGGCAGCCGTTTGAGATTCAGGCGGAGACAGTCGCCGTGGAGGGCCCGTCTACGCCGGATTTCCCGGTGCAGCCCAAGCGCCACTCCATGGAGTACCTGCGCACCATCACCCATCTGCGTCCCCGGACCAACACCTTCCAGGCGGTGTTCCGCATCCGCAGTCTAGCCGCCTATGCCATTCACAAATTCTTCCAGGAGCGGGACTTCGTCTATGTTCACACGCCCCTGATTACCGCATCCGACTGCGAGGGCGCCGGTGAAATGTTTCAGGTTACCACGCTGGACCCGGAAAACCCGCCGAGAACCGACGACGGCAAGGTGGACTACAGCAAGGACTTTTTCGGAAAGCGCACCAGCCTGACCGTCTCCGGCCAGCTAAACGGCGAGGCCTATGCCATGGCCTTCCGCAATATTTATACCTTTGGCCCAACCTTCCGCGCGGAAAACTCCAACACCACCCGCCATGCGGCGGAATTCTGGATGATCGAGCCGGAAATCGCCTTTGCGGACCTTGGAGACAATATGAAGCTGGCGGAGGCAATGATTAAATATATCATTGACTATGTTCTGGAGCATGCGCCGGAGGAGATGGAGTTCTTCAACAAGTTTGTGGATCCCGGCCTGCTGGAACGGCTGCGGCATGTGCTTTCCTCCGATTTCGGTCATATCACCTACACGGAGGCCGTCGCGCTGCTGGAGCAGCACAACGACAAGTTCGACTACAAGGTTCACTGGGGTACCGATTTGCAGACAGAGCACGAGCGCTACCTGACTGAGGTTTTGTTCAAGCGCCCGGTGTTCGTCACCGACTACCCCAAGGAGATCAAGGCGTTCTATATGAAGCTCAATGGGGACGGCAAAACGGTCGCCGCCATGGACTGTCTGGTGCCCGGCATCGGCGAGATCATCGGCGGTTCCCAGCGCGAGGACAATTACGACACGCTGGTCGCGCGGATGCGGGAGCTCGACCTGTGCGAGGCGGATTACCGCTTCTATCTCGATCTGCGGAAGTACGGCTCCACGCGCCACGCCGGATTCGGCCTCGGATTTGAGCGGATGGTCATGTACCTGACGGGCATTGGCAACATCCGCGACGTCATCCCGTTTCCCCGCACCGTCGGCAACTGCGACATCTGAACGCGAAGCGCGCGGCCAAACACCGCAGGGCGGCTTGTGAGCAAGCCGCCCTGCGGTTTATCATGTTTGCCCTTCGCCCATTGCAGGTTAGCAAATTTTGAAGGGAAGCTTCTGAATAAGGCGGATGGAATCCGCGGCAGTACGGGGGCACTGGCTGCCCCCGATCTTTTTCGGAACGCATCCTGCACAAAAACGCTGCCTGCTGCCGGGAGCGTATCCGCATTCCAACAAACAACATACGAGCGTCTCGCGCAGGAGCCGTGTCCTGCAGGAGGGTGGCGAGAGTCCGGTTCCCGATGCAAGCGCTCCTGTGCCGAGTTGCCGTCAACCCAGCGGTGTCCCGCCCGCCTTTTCAAATTCCTCCTTCAGTTTTTCCAGCGCCTTTTTTTCCAGCCGCGACACATAGGACCGACTGATGCCGCTGGCTGCGGCGATTTCCCGCTGCGTCTGGGGCGTGCGTTCTCCAAGCCCGTAGCGTAAGATCAGGATGTTTCGTTCCCGCGGCGTCAATGCCTTCTCCATGGCCGCATACAGTTTTCTGTACAGTTCCTTGGTACTGAGATTGTCGAACAGATCGTCGTCTGAGCTGAGGACCTCCATCAGCGACAGCGCGTTGCCGTCCTTCCCAGTTTCAATGTAATCCGACAGGGAGACGTCGCAGGCCGTTTTCCGCTGACTACGGAAGTACATCAGAATCTCATTTTCCACGCACCGGGCGGCGTAAGTCGCAAGGCGCGCGCCTTTGGCCGCGTCGAAGGTTGAGATTCCCTTGATGAGTCCAATGGTCCCAATGGAAATCAGATCCTCCTGGTCCGCCTCCGGCGTATAGTACTTTTTCATGATGTGCGCCACAAGCCGCAGATTCCGTTCGATCAGGACGTTGCGGGCGGCGAGATCACCGCCCGCGGCCTTTTCCAGATACTCTCGTTCCTCCTTCGCCGTCAGCGGTTTTGGGAACGAGCCTCCGGACAGCCGCAGCGAATAGAGCATGCTGCTCAGTATCATCAGTACGGCAGCGGAAAGCAGACTACCACCTCCTGGTAGAGTCTATTCCGAACCGGCAAGTCCAAATTCGTCTTTTCTTACAGAATGCAACATATGACAGAGCGGAGCCGCTTTTGATACCCCTGTAAACCGGCAGCTGGTTTCTCCTGCCTTCCCGGGACTTTGCCGTCGGGAGCATCATCAGGAGCAGGGAAAGCCCGGGGGTCCGGCGTGCGCCGCGGAGAATGGAGATCGCCCCAGGATAGAGTCGATCTGCAAGCAGGTAATTGCAAAAAGAACGCCCCCGGGCATCGGCCCGGGGGCGTTCACGACTTTTGTTATCTACCTTGCGCAGTCCGGACAGATCCATCCGCCGGAGCAGTACTTCGTTGCAGCGATTTCATGACGGATGCCAAATTCACGATTCGATTTTTTCATCCGCAGGAAGTCTCAGCATGCGGTAGCCTATTCCGGCGTGTGTCTGGATCAGCTTTTGCCCCAGAGGCAGCTCAATCTTTTTCCGGAGAGTAGCCATGTAGACGCGGAGCGAGGGGCTATCGTTCGGCAGTGTATTCTGCCAAATCTCTCTGAGAAAGCTGTTGTGGGTCAGGACCTTGCCTACATTGTGGGACATCAGGCAAAGAAGCTTGTATTCAATGGGCGAGAGGTGTATTTCGGCGCCGTCAATCGATGCGCAGCCGGCAGCATAGTCGATGGTCAGCCCTCCGTTCACGAATACTGTGCTGTCTGCGCCCTGCATGAACTGAAGTCGCCGCAGCGCGACGCGCAGGCGCGCGAGCAACTCGTCAACGCTGAAGGGCTTTGTCAGATAATCGTCCGCCCCGGCATCGAGCGCCGCAATTTTATCCGAATCTTCGCCCCTGGCGCTGACAACAATGATCGGCATGTTGGACCAGGTGCGTGTCTTTTTGATAATTTCTACGCCGTCCATATCCGGCAGGCCAAGATCCAGAATGATAAGATCCGGCTGATAGGACACGGAGGCCATGATTGCCTCGCTGGCTTTTTCCGCAGTTTTATAGCGATAGCCCTGTGTCTCAAGCGTAAGTGCAATCAGGTTTCGGACAGGTCTGTCGTCCTCAACCACCAGAATCAAAGGCTTAGGCATTGGAAACTCCCTCCTCTCCGGGAAGTGAAAAGGTAAACACCGCGCCTTGCGGGACATGATCGGATACCCAGATCTCGCCGCCGTGCGCCGCGATGATCGATCGGCAGAGCGCGAGGCCAATCCCGAGCCCGCGCCGTGCATCGCTCCTCGGACTACCGTAGGTATAGAACATTTCGAACAGCTTTGGCTGGATGTCGTCAGGAATACCGGGACCGTCGTCTGCAATGGAGACAAGCACATTGTCGCCCTTTCGCATGGCCGAGATCGCAATGTTGGACCCCTCGGGAGTATACTTTACGGCGTTGTCGATCAGGTTCACCAGCACGTGTATGATCAGCGTCGCGTCGACCTTGACCATCAGCAGTTCGTTTTCCAGCGATATGCAAAGATGGTGATGCTTGGCGCGATGCTCCGTGTACGTAACCGCCTCGTCGATCAAATCGGAAATCAGCTCTGGTTTCAGGCTGAGCGCCAGCGTTTTGTTATCAATCCGCGTGATGGAAAGAAGATTCTCCACGAGGCTGATGAGCCACGTGGAATCCTCATAGATGTCGGTATACAGCATATGCTTCTGCCTGTCGTCCAGCGGGACCCGGTCGCCCATCAAAATTTCCGCATTGCCGGAAATCGTGGTCAGCGGCGTTCTGAGGTCATGCGAGATGGCGCGGAGAAGATCGGCCCGCAGCTTTTCACGCTGTGCCGCAACGGCGAGGGCCGTCTGGCTTTCCCGAAGCCGCTGCTTTTCCATTGCCACACCGCATTCTCCGAGAAGCGTGAGCAGAAGATCCCTTTCAAATTCGCTGAGGCGCTCCCCTTGCTGGATAAAGATGCCGGCCACAGCGTGTACTTCGTCGTTGCCGCGCACCGCAAGATACCAAAATTTTGCAGTTGGCTCGGTCCTTGTGGTAGCCCCGGCCTGCTCGTTGTTTTGATATACGGATTCGGCGATGGAGCGTTCCGCTTCGCAGACTGTCCCGTCAATTTCTCCGATGTCAAAATTGTTCGGGCAAAGCAGAAATGGCTTCTGAAGCGCCCCGCCGCGAACCGGATAGAGGATGACCGGCCGTCCCAGCAGCTTCATAATCTGAGTCGCAGTTTCGCTGAGAATCTCATCTTCACTTTCCGCATGCTGCAAATTGCGGCTGGCAGTCAGGAGAACCTCTGTTCTGTACGCTTTTTGCGCGTTTGATTTTGATTCCTCTCTCACCTTTACGGTAAGGGAACTGGTCAGGATCGACGCCGTAAACATCACGAAAAAGGTCAGCGGGTATCCGGCGTCATACGCCATAAACGTAAACCGGGGTTCCGTGAAAAGAAAATTGAAAACGAACACGCTGAGGATCGAAGCAGCGATTCCGTACAGATAGCCTTCGGTCAGATAAGAAATCAGTAAAACGGAGAGGATATAGACCAGAATGATATTTGTTTCAGCAAAGCCTGTTCTTTGCAGAAGCAGCCCCAGCAGGGTTGCAGCGCAGAGAATCCCGAGCGCAACCAGCATGGATCTGCCCGAAAACATGGCCCGCCGTTTTTTCAGCTTTTCGGGATGGGACGAGGCATTGTGCGGGATGATATAGATTTCGAGCTCTGGAACGAGCTGCATCAGACGCTGCGGAATGTCGCTTTTGGACTTTTTCCTGTTATTGGGCCGCCCAATCACGATTTTGGTCGCACCGCAGGCTTTGGCATATTCGGCAATCTGAAGGGCCACGTCGTTTCCGTAGGAGGATGCGAATCTGGCGCCGCTTTGTTCCGCCAGCTTTCGGTTGCTTTTGAGCCGGATTCTGCTTTGCGCGCTCATTTTTTCATGTACCGACGTTTCAACATAGAGCGCCGTCAGTTCGGCCCCGAACGCGCGAGCCATTTTTGCGGCCGCGCTTATGACGCTGCTGCTTGATGGAGACGGAGAAAGACAAATGAGAATGCGATCTTTTCTTTCCTCACTCACCGGTACTACCTCCAAATTAGCGATTTGTATGACTGACGCGATTATAGCACAATCGCCTCCTGATTACGAATATTGTTACCGTCAGAGCACACAGGAAACACGCGCCTGCCGCAAGGAGCAGTCCGATTGACGGATCGTCCTGCACGGTGTGGCCTTTTTCGACAACGGTGATTGCATCGGCGTGAAGATCCAGGTCTCCGCCATGCTCGGCACAAGCCCGGTGGAACGTGCCGGTAAGCTGGACGGTATCTCCAACGGTGCGGTATCTGCCTACGTATGCAATCTTTTTCGCTTCGGAAGCCGGTATCGATATGCTGATTGTATTCGCTCCGTCATCAACGCCGATCCAAGCATAGCTGCCGCGGTACAGAATATCTCCGACGACCTCTCCACCGAAAGACACGGTTGTGCCGTCGTACAAGGAAGCTTTTTCAATGAGATCCGTGCTGCTGATATTGTTACTCTGCGCGTTTGCCTTCCACGGCAAAAGCAGGAGTATCAGCATCAGAATGGCGGTGGTTTTCATGATGCGCATTTTTTTCCGACCTTTCTGATGACGTATGCGCCCAAAGTCAGTACGGACATGAATTCAAGCCTTCCAAGCCACATGATGAGGAGATATGTGACTTTCAGGAATGCAGGCATTGCCGCCGTCGTGACTCCAATAGAGAGGCCGACGTTGCCGGTTGCCGATGCGCATTCAAATGCAGCCTCTCCAAAAGAATAACCCGCGAACATGCCTGCCACCGTACCGATGACAAAGGTGACGAGATAGGCCGTCACAATGAGGAAAGCATTTTTTATCGTTGTGTCGGATAAAACGACATCCCTGATGTGATGAATCTTCTGCTCGCTTACCCGTGATTCTGGAAGCAGCATGCGACTGACTTCCGTTTTGAAGGTCGAAAAGATAATGCCGATGCGCAGGCATTTGAAACCGCCTGCTGTGGAACAGGCGCTCCCACCCAGCAGCATGGAGAGAAAGATGGCAAACAGTGCAATGTCGCCCCACTCATAGTAAAACTGCTTTGCGTACACCGTCATAAAACCTGTGGTCGTATGACCGGAGATCAGCTGGTAAAAGCCCTTGCGGAATACCGCCATTGCGCTGGGGTAGACATTGTTTTTCATGAGTCCGAGCGTCGTGAGCAGCGTGAGAAGAGTCACTGTGATCGTGAAGGTTACCGTCTCGATGTTTTTGCGAAGTTCCTTACGTCTTCCCGACATCACAGCATAATGCAGGGCAAAATTAAACGAGCCGATAATAAAGAATACCATGGTCATCAGCTCAAAAAGAGTACTGTGATAATACAGAATATTCTGGCTCATTGGGGCAAAGCCGCCGGTGCTCCATGCGGACATAAAGATCCACATGCCATGGAAAAATGCTCTGTCCGGAGCAAGTCCCGCCGCCATGGCGCATATCGTCAATGCGACCGTCCCAACCGCAAGGTAAACAAGGCTGATATACCAGATTTGCCTTGCGGTGCTGACCGCGTTGGGGAAGAGTTTCTCATCTTTCCCTTCGCCAACATACATCTTGTAAGCGCCGCTTTGAAATTTGGTGAGGAAGGTCAGCGCCAGCACAACCATACCCTGGCCTCCAAGGAATGTGAGCATGTGCCTCCACATATTGATGCCCACTGACAGATGATCCATATCCTGCACCAAGGTAAGGCCTGTCGTGGTAAGCCCGCTCATCACGTCGAAACAGCAATCCAGATAGGACAGGTAGTTGCCCGAAAGGGAATATGGCAATGCACACAGCAGCGTTCCCAAAAGCCAGGCGCCGGAGGCAACGATTGTGCCCTCGCCAAAGCTGAGCTTAACGCCTCTGTGACGGTATCCGATCAAAATCATGCCCGCTCCGATCAAAACGGTAATCGAAGCGGTCAGCAAAAACACCGCAGATATTTTCCATTCAGAATACAGCGCGGAGACAGCGACCGGAAGAAGCTGAAGCGTTCCCAAAATAATGACGATGTTACCAATAAAATAACAAATGGGATAAAATTTATTCATAGGCCGTTCAATCATGGCTGCACTATACTCCTGTTATCAGAACTGCCGCAAGAAAACCCATGGCGATTAACCCGACTGCGAACAGTATTTCCGCAAGGACCCCTGCAATGGTTAGATTCAGTCGTTTCATGTTCGTCTCTCCATTAAAAACTTGAGCACTGCCAAAAAACATGCTCGATATCGGTTTCGCTGCCCATGATGATCACCATATCGCCTGCTTCCAGAAGCGTATCTCCGCTCGGTATGATCACCTGATCCTTATGCAGGACGGATATGAGAATCATCCCTTTGGGAAGACCCAGTTCTGCAAGACGCTTTCCCGCAAAAAAGGAGCCCGGCGCAACCGTTGCCTTCCGTATTCGTACGTTCAGAGATTTTCCTTTGAGCAGTTCATTCACGTCGGTCCAGTCGAGTTCCTGGTCGATCGCGGCGGCGATTCGCGCGGTACTGCTGATGACAGAATCGACCCCGAGCTTTTCAAAAACGCGGATGTTTTTGGGATTTTTAACCCTGGCGATGGTCCGCTTTACTCCGAAATAGTCTTTTGCAAGCTGGCAGGCAACCAAATTGTTTTGATCGTGCCCCGTTACGGCAATCAGCGCGTCCACATGAAAAATCCCTGCGTCGCGCAGGCAATCGACGTCCGTACCGTCGCCATAAGTGACTTCAACCACGCCGGAATTGAAATCCGTGGCGATCTGTTTGCAGCGGGACTGGTCTGCTTCAATCATCATGATGTGGTGTTTCTCTTCGAGCAGCGCTTTTGCCAGGTAATACCCGACGTTTCCGCCGCCGACGATCAATATTCTCATTTCACAGCCGCCCCCTGCAACAGTTCGGTAAAGAATCGCTCCACTGTGAGGGTCGTGGGACAGATCGTCTGAAGCCCCATGACGGATAATACACGCTGCCGCTCCGGATCATCTGTTTCCACGAGAACGCTGGGAACGCGATAAAGTTGCCGTGCGATCTGCGCAATCATAATATTGGTGTTGTCATCGGCGGTAACTGCCGCCAACGCATCTGCTTTTTCGATGCCGGCTTCCTTCAGAACATCCTCGTCGATCGGGACGCCGGTCACCATCATACAATTGCATCCGCTGCCCAACCGGGAAAAGTTGTCTGGGTCACGGTCGATGACAACAACGTCATGGCCCTCTTCTGAGAACTCTTTTACAAGGATTGCTCCAACCTTACTGCATCCGGCTATAATTATGTACATTTGATTATTCCGCCTCTCGCTTATGTAGGAAATGAACTTTGCCGGTCTCGCAGTCGTGCTGGAAATATGCGCATGGATGCGGCATTGTGTAACTTCCGTAACACTCCATATTCCATAAGGACGGTTGATAGGTCGGATCAAGCGAATACGCCGCGCGAAAATGTTTCATTGCTTCAACGTGAGAATTTTCGCTTTCCAGCATAAGCCCCATCAGATTATGCGGAACAGCGTCGTGCGGATATTCTAACATTGCGGCACAGATCAGAGCTTCGCATTCCGGGTATTTTTTTTCGGATATCAGCTCTTTTGCCTGCACGATGGTGGACACCAGGTCCTTCTCCATGGAAAAGCCTCCTCGCTTTTGATAACCGTATTTTAATGCCCGCGACGTCAGGGTGCCGTTCGAAAAAGAGCTGCGGTGTTAAAATTATGTTAATGGGAATAGAAATTCCGCGAAACAAAATTGAACTCCCCCGGGCCGATACCCGGGGGAGTTCAAGATTTTTCTGATTTAACTTGCGTAATCCAAACAGATCCAACCGCCGGAGGAGAGCTGCCCCCAGCTCCTGCCGTCCACGCTCTGCTCGGCAACGATGACGCAGGAGGCACCCTTGGTCAGGGAAGAGAGGATGGAATTGCCGGTGCCTGGCCCGGAACGGACGTTGACCACGCTGCCGGTGATGGTGGCGGTTCGCCCGGAGGAACCGGTCGTACTCCCGCCGCCGGAGGAGGTGCTGACGTAGGCCATGCTGATCCAGCCTGCGGAGGTCTTGCCCCAGGACGCGCCGTCCGCGGTGGTAAGCTCCGTAATCTCGACGGTATTGCCCTTGTAGAGATAGGATACGACACTGCCGGTGCCCGGTGTGGACCGGACATTGAGCACGCTGGCGGTTACGGTGCCGGACTGGGAGGTTGCGGTGCCGGTGGTTGGCGTCGTCTCCGTCGGGGTCGAAGTCGCGGCGTCGCCGCTGTAAGTCGTGTAGGTCAGGCAGATCCAGCCGCCGGAGGAGAGCTCGCCCCAGGTTGCGCCGTCTGCGGAGACAGTTTGCGTAATGATGCAGCTCGCGCCCTTGGTCAGGGTGGAGACGACGCCGTTGGAGGTACCTGCGCCGGACCGGACGTTGACGACGGTGCCGGTGACGGTGACCGTTGTGCCGGTGGAGGGCGTTTCCACAGGATCGGTCGTGGTGCCGGTGTCCGCCGTGACCTTCGAGGCATACTCCAGGCAGATCCAGCCGCCGGTGGAGAGCTGACCCCAGGTACGGCCGCTGACGGTCTGTTCGGCGGTGACAGTGGCTGTTGCGCCGCTGGACAGTGTGCCGGTGACGGCGCCCGTGTCGGGCGTTGCGCGGACGTTTAGCAGGGAAGCGGTGATCTTTACCTCATAGGAGGTAAAACCGGGATCGGTGCTTCCGCTGTCCGGTGTCTGCGCGGCTTCCGCTGTATATTTCAGCGCGATCCAGCCGCCTGTGGAGAGCTGGCCCCATTCGAGACCGCCGGACGTGGTCTTATCCACGATGGTGACGGTATCACCGGTATGCAGGGTGCCGGTCTGCGCGTTGGAGGTGCCAGCGCCGGAACGGACGGTCAGAATGTCGCAGCTGACGGTAACGTCGTAGGCGGTCACGGTGCCGCCGTCGTTGGGTTCGGGGTCGCTGCCGTCGGACGCGGTCACTTTTTCTGCATAGCCGGTCAGGCAGATCCAGCCGCCGGTGGAGAGCTGGCCCCACGTCTGACCGTTGGAGCCTGTGATTTCCGCGACAATGCTGACAACAGTGCCCTGACTCAGGGTGTACTGCGCGGAGGAAGAGGTGCTGGCGTTGGCGCGGACATTCAGCAGGGACGCGGTGATTTTGACGTCATAGCTGACCACTTGGGCATCGCTGTCCGAGCCGGTGGGCGTCGTCACAGGATCGCTGAAATCCGCGGTTGTCGTATCGTTTGTGTAGGAAGGCACGCCGTAATAGAGAATGACGCGCCAGCCGCCGCTCCGTATGCCTGTGGAACGGTCATAGGTAACGTTGCTGACTTTACTGCTATAGTTGCCCTCCACGGTGTAGATGGTGGTGGCGTCCACGGCGGTAACCAAACCGACGTGATCGGTGGTACCGTTCTTATAACCGACGAAGATCAGATCGCCCGGGCGGGGAACGTAGCCGCTGCCGAAGGCATAAGCCGCGTTGCCGTTTTGTCCGCTTTTCAGGTTGCTGAGCCAGGAGGAGCAAAGAGCGGAGGAACTGAAATAGGCGGTGGTGCTCCCGGCCTGGTTGAGGCACCAGGTGAGGAACATGGCGCACCACGGCATCGTGCTGAAGTCGGAGCCGATGACGGTGCTCCACCAGGCGCCGTATTTGGTGCCCTCATCATATGTATAGCCGACCTGTGTCTGCGCAATCTGGACCACGTCGGTCCGTTGGTTGCCGGTGTTTACATAGGTGTTCGGATAATCGGTGGAATAGGCGCTTGCGCCGGTTTTCAGCGTGGCGCAGAGACCGAATACCAGACAAACAGCCAATATGAAACTCAGAATGCGCTTTTTCATGGTAGACTCCTTTGTTTTACAGTTTGTAGGACCGGTTCTGCCGTTCCGCAGCGACAGAACCTTTACATAACGGTAACAAAATTGTATCACACTTTTCCAGAAAAGGGAAGACGGCGCGGCACAGTTTTTTCTTTCTCTGCACATTTTGTCAAATCCTCCGGCTTTTTCGGAAACGCGGTCGACTGCCCTCCAAAAAATATGACAAAATAGAGACAGAGTACAGCCGGGAAGCGTCGGCGTATCGGTTGCATTTTAGCGGAGAATACGGTATCATGGTGGGTGAAAAAAAGGAACAAGAGGGATAGTTATGAATCGGGAATCAAAAGGGCTCTTGCGGATGTTTCTCAGGTACTTTCGGCCGCATTTGCGGCTGTTCGCGCTGGATATGACCTGCGCGGTGGCGGTTTCCGCCATCGACCTGTGCTACCCGCTGGTGTCCCGCAGTGCCATGTACGACCTGCTGCCGGACAACCAGTATCGGACATTTTTTCTGGTCATGGGTGTGGTGCTGCTGGCGTATGTCCTGCGGACGCTGCTGTATTATGTGATCTGCTACTGGGGTCACACCTTCGGTATCCGCGTGGAGGCGGACATCCGGCGCGACCTCTATCTCCACATCCAGACGCTGGGCTTCGACTACTTCGACCAAAACCGCACCGGTCAACTGATGAGCCGCCTGACCAGCGACCTCTTCGACCTGACGGAGCTGGCCCATCACGGACCGGAGGATCTTGTGACTTCCGCCGCCACGGTGCTGGGCGCGCTGATCGTGATGTTCTCCATCGAATGGCGGCTGGCGCTGGTGGTGGCGGTCATCCTGCCGGTGTTTTTTCTGGTGCTGATGCGCCAGCGCAGGGCGATGCGGGAGACATCACAGGGCGTCAAGCAGAAAGTGGCCATGATTAATACGGACATCGAGTCCGGCCTCTCCGGCATTCGGACCGCAAAAGCCTTTGCCAATGAGGAGATGGAGCGGGAAAAGTTCGACTGCTCCAATGAGCAGTTCAAGACCGCCAAGCGCACCTTCCATAAGGCGATGGCACGCTTCCTTTCCACCATGGAGTTTTTCCTGTGCATTCTCTCCGCGGCGGTCATCACCGCGGGCGGCTACCTGATTATGCGCGGAGAACTGAATTACATCGATCTCATCACGTTCAGCCTGTACGTCACGACCTTTGTGAACCCGATCCGAAAGCTGGCCAACTTCTCCGAGCTGTTTGCCTCCGGCTTCGCCGGGCTGCGGCGGTTCCGGGATGTGATGGAGATGCAGCCGTCCGTGCAGGACGCGCAGGACGCGGAGACGCTGCAAAACGTGCGGGGACAGGTGGATGTGGACCATGTGAGCTTTGCCTACGACGGCGACCTCGCGGTACTGCGGGATGTGAGCCTCCATGTAAAGCCCGGAGAAACGATTGCCGTGGTGGGACCTTCCGGCGGCGGAAAAACGACGCTCTGCCAGCTGCTGCCGCGGTTTTACGACGTTTCGTCCGGCTCCGTTTCGGTCGACGGACGGGATGTGCGGCGCGTGACGCAGCATTCCCTCCATGAAAACATCGGGATTGTGCAGCAGGATGTGTTTCTCTTTGCCGACAGCATTCTGGAGAACATCCGCTACGGCAGGCCGGGCGCGACCGACGACGAGGTGGTAGAGGCGGCACACCGGGCGGAGATCTACGAGGATATCATGGCGATGCCGGACGGATTCGAGACTTATGTCGGCGAGCGGGGCACCCTGCTCTCCGGCGGGCAGAAGCAGAGGGTCTCCATCGCGCGGATTTTCCTGAAGAATCCGCCTATCCTGATTCTGGATGAAGCAACCTCGGCCCTGGACAGCGTGACGGAGGCACGGATTCAGCGCGCCTTCGACGAGCTGGCCCGTGGACGGACAACGCTGGTCATTGCCCACCGGCTTTCCACGATCCGCAATGCCGGAAGGATCGTGGTCATCGCGGACGGCGTCATCGCCGAGGAGGGGACGCATGAGCGGCTTCTCGCGCAGGGCGGGATGTACGCGGCGCTCTATGAGACGCAGACCAGAATGGGGAATGCGGCGGAATGAAAAAAAGCAGACAAGAAGGCCGCGGCGCGGCGTTATTTCTGTTTCTTGCTGCGTTTTTCTGGAGCCTCAGCGGAATTCTGACCAAGTCGGTCTCCTTCAGCGGGGTGGAGCTTGCGGTGATCCGGGGGCTGACGGCCTGCGTGGTCGTGGCTGCCGTCACCCGCCGGATTCCCAGACATTTGAACAAGGCAAAGGTTTTGACGGCAGTCTGCTTTTTCGGGCAGGGGCTGCTGTTCATCTGCGCCAACAAGGATACGACGGCGGCCAACGCCACGGTACTGCAGAACACCTCGCCCGTGTACATTCTGCTCTTTACAGCCATCGCAACAAAAACTCTGCCGCGCCGCCGGGATGTGGTGACCTGCCTCGTGCTGCTTTTCGGCATTTTTCTCGCGTTTGTGGGAAATCTGGGCGGCGGCGGAGCGCTTGGCAACATGCTGGCGCTGGCCTCCGCGCTGTTTTACGCGGGCGTCTACTATTGCAGCCGCCTGCCCGGGGCAGACCCCGTGGAGTCGGTCATTCTGGGCAACGGTCTCTATGTGCTGCTGCTGCCGCTGCTGCTGACCAGCCGGACGGTTCTCGCCGCCGACGCGGCGGACTGGGGCTATGCGATCCTCTTCGGCGTTTGCAGCGGCGCCGTCGCGTGGCTCTGCTTTGCGCGGGGGATCCGGTATGTGCCGCCGCTCCGGGCGAATTTTATCACCATGACGGAGCCGATTATGGCGCCGATCTGGACGTTTTTGCTGCTCCATGAGACCATGAGCGTCCCTTCTCTGTTGGGGTGCGGTGTTGTGATCGTGACGCTGCTTGTCTACAACACGCTGTCTGTCAGAGAGCAGGCGCGCTGAGCGCCGCCGCTACGATTTTGCGCGGCAGAACCCCGTCCCTCCGGAACATACCGGCAGGGGCGGGGTTCTGCGTTCTGGGCTTGGTTTGCGGTCAGACGGTGAGAAGCAGGGCCGGAAGGTAGCTGCGGGTGTGGGAGGCCCAGCGGGCAAAGCGGCGGAGATTTTCCTCGGAGTGCTCCGTTTCCCTGGCATACAGCGTGATGAGACCGACGGGGTTGGCCGGGTCTGTGGCGCAGAGCCGGTCACACATCAGCAGGGAGGCGGCGCAGAACTCCAGCTTTCGGAGCAGCTTTCCGTCGCAGGCTGCTTGCAACGCGTATTTATAGAGAAAATATTGCAGCAGCCGCTCGGCGGAAGCCTCATCCAGCGCGGGCGGGCCGTAGGAGAGCTGAGGCAGCAGCTTCGGAAAGCGCGCGGTCAGGTGCTCCATACCCTGAAAGCACCGTGTCAGCGTGGAAAAATCCGCCGCCTTCTGTGGAAGCAGCGCGGTAAGCCGCGCCGGCAGGGACTCGTCGGGCCAGGCCGACAAAACCGCATCCGGCGCATCGAACGCCTTCTCCAGCTCGCCGCCGAGGGAGAGCAGCAGAGCCGCCCGCTGCCGTACGGGGAAAGCCCGGTTTCCGGCGATTCGGAACGCCAGCGCCCTGCCGCGCAGCACCGCGTAGAAGCGGCCGGGGTCGAGATCGTTGAGGGCCGGCGGGGCGTCTGTAATCCGCTCCGTGATGGAGAAGGGCGTTTCCAGAATCAGACGGCAGGCTGCGGGGCAGGAGAGGGAGAGCCCTTCCTCCGTGAGCGCGCCGAATTCGCAGGTGAACCGTGGATAGCGGCGGCAGACGCGGCTGAGCGCCTCCTCACCGAAGGCCTGCTGGAGGCTGCAAAGGCCGTCCTCTGTCAGCATCGGGCAGCCGCGGCCGGAAAAGGCCAGATAGCTGTCCCCGTCGCTGTCCCGGCGCAGTGCCGCGCGTACACGCTTACCCAGCGGTCCGGGCATTGCCTCATAGCGTGCCCGCGTCTCGTCGTCCACCACGACCTCCCAGGCGTTGCAGCAGGTATCCGCGCAGGTTCCGGCGGCACAGACAAAGGCATCGCCATAGGACGGCGTGTGTATTTTCATAAGACCGGACCACTTTTCTTGGTTAATTTTTCCAGAACTGGAAAGAATAGGAACAGAACCGAGGAAAGGAATGCATGACAATGAAACGAAAAGGTTTGGCCTTGCTTGGCCTTTTGGGAATTTTGGCCGCGCTGCTGCCGGTGGCCAGCGCCGCGGGCGGGACGGTACGGATTACGGAGATCACGCCGTCCGCGCACAGCATCACGATTTGCTGGGATGGAGCGGAAGCGCCGCTTTATGAGGTCTGCCGGGCGGTCCGGCGCAGCGGCGTCTATGTGAAAGTCGCCGAAACAAAAGAGCCTACATACACAGATACGGGGCTGACGCAAAACAGCATTTATTTTTATAAAGTAAGGCCATGCGCGGAGTCCGGTGAGAGTACCGGGGCGTTTTCCGCCGTGGCCGGCCGGTGCTGCGTGGCGCTGGTGTCCGCCATGGCCACGCAGAACCCCTGCTATCAGCAGGGAAAAACCATCCAGGTGTCCGGCCTGATGCTGCACAGCGTCGGCTGCGCGCAGGAGAAGGGCGCGGTATTCGCATCGCTCTGGAATCAGCCCACCGCCGATGTACTGGTCCACGCGGTGGTGGAACCGGGAGGCAACGTTTACCAGCTCGCGGACTGGAACACACGCTGCTGGCACTGCGGCGGCAGCGGCAACAACTTCCTGATCGGCGTGGAAATGACGGAGCCGAACGAGCTGCAGTATTCCGGCACCGGCGCGGAATTCACCTGGAGCGGCGACGCGCCCAGAAAGGTCGTGGACAATTACAACACGGCCGTGGCGCTCTTTGCCAACCTTTGCTTTCAATACAATCTGAATCCGCTCAGCGACATCTATTCCCACCAGGAGGGGGAGACACTTGGCATTGCCTCCGACCATGTGGACCCGGAACACCTCTGGAGCGGGCTGGGGCTGCCGTTGACCATGGATACCTTCCGGCAGGATGTGTACTCCAAAATGCAGGGGACCTATCGGGACAGAACGGCGTCATCGTCTGTCTCGCGCACCGTGACGGTGAAAGCGGAACTGCTGAACGTCCGCGGGGGACCGGGAACCGGCTACGAAATTCAGGACGTGCTGACGGAGGGAAGCCGGGTCACGGTGACGGCGACCAGTCAGTCGGGCGACAGCCTGTGGGGAAAGCTCTCGACAGGCGGCTGGATTTCCATGGAGTATGTAACGTCGTAAAATTATAGCACACAGTGCTGCAAAAGGGAATTGCGGGGCATGGATTTCTCTGGTACAATGTAGGAAATCGACATGGGGGAGGAACCGCCTTGCATATTCTGATCTGCAACGTCGGCAGCACATCACTCAAATACCAACTCTTCGATATGGACCGCGGGGAGACGGTCATCGCCGCCGGCGGTGCGGAGCGGGTCGGCACGGAACACAGCCTGTTCTACCGCCGTACCGCGGATGGCAGGAGCGAGACGCGATGCAGTCTGCCGACGCACCGGGAGGCCATCCAGAGGATGCTGGAGGCTCTGCCGGAGACGCCCGTTAACTGCGTCGGCTTCAAGGTGGTGCTGGCAAAGGGCGTTACCGGAACGCAGTACCTGACAGACGACGTGCTGGCCGCCATGGAGGCGTTCAACGCCGTGGCGCCGGCCCACAATCCGCCGTATCTCGCGGCCATCCGGCAGTTTCGGGCGCTGATGCCCGGCATGCCGCTGATCGGCGCCTTTGAAACAGCCTTTCACGCGCAAATGCCGCCGGAGGCCAGCCTCTATTCGATTCCCTGGGAGCTGACGGAGCGATACGAAATCCGCCGCTACGGCTTCCACGGCGCGTCCCACGCGTACATGACGGACTTCGCGGCGGAAAAGCTGGGCAGGCGGGAGTTTCGGCTGGTCTCCTGCCATCTGGGCGGAAGCAGTTCCCTCTGCGCGGTCCGGGACGGCCGGAGCATTGACACCAATCTGGGATTATCGCTGCAATGCGGCGTCATGCACAACAACCGCATCGGCGACATCGATCCGTACATCATTTTTTATCTCTGCGAGGAATGCGGTATGACGCTCGGCGAGGTCAAGACCATACTTCAGACGAAAAGCGGTCTGCTCGGCATGAGCGGCGTATCCGGCGACCTGCGGGATGTGGAGGCGGCGGCCGCCGCCGGAAATCTCCGTGCCAGAAACACCGTAGACGCCTACTGCTATTCCATAAAAAAATATATCGGCAGCTACGCCGCGGCGCTGGGCGGGCTGGACGCCATCGCCTTCGGCGGCGGCATCGGCCGCGGCAGCGCCGAGGTGCGCCGCCGGTCTCTCTCCGGACTTGAATTTCTGGGCGTCCGCGTGGATGAGGAGAAGAACCGCCGCGCCGTGGGCGGTGACGACATTTCCCGGGACGGCGCGCCGGTGCGCGTCTACGTCATCGATACCAACGAGGAGATCGTGGTGGCGAGAAAAGCCGCCGCGCTTCTCAGCGGCCGCTGACGGCGGCCGGGAGGAGCACACATGCCGGTTTCCATGATCGTTTTGCTGATGCTGCTGATCAGTGCCTGCGGCGGCTTGATCCAGCGGGTCAGCGGCTTTGGCTACAGCATTTTCGTGATGCTGTTTTTGCCGTACTTTCTGCCCACGCCGGTGGCTGCGGCCACGGTCTCCGTTCTGGTCTCCTGCGTTGCATCCGGGTACAACGCGGTGCGCTATCGGCGGGACATTCGCTTTCGGACTATGGCGCCCTCTCTCTGCGCGGCGGCCGTCGCGATTCCGGTGTCGGTGCATTTCGCCGCGGCGGCGCCGGTCGGACTCATGAAGCTGCTGCTGGGCGCGGTGCTGATCCTGTTCAGCCTGTATTTTCTTTTCTTCAGCAGCCGCATCCACATTCGGCCGACGGTGCCGGGCGGATTGCTGGCGGGCGCGCTGGGCGGCACGCTGAACGGCCTGTTCTCGACGGGCGGCCCGCCGATGGTGCTCTATCTGGTCAACGCCACCGAGGACAATCAGAGCTATTTCGCGACCATTCAGGCCTACTTTTTTCTGACAAACTGCTTTTCCGGCACCGCCCGCGCGCTGAGCGGCCTTGTGACGCGCGAGGTGCTCCTGCTCTTCGCGGTCAGCGCCGTCGGCTGCTTTTTCGGCAACTTCCTCGGAAAGAAAATTTTCCACCGCATGAATCAAGCGTTGCTGCGGCGCGTCATTTACATTGGCATGATGATCAGCGGCGCGCTGATGATGTTCTAATTACGACTTTGTGATCTGGTTCGGTCGATCTTGACAGCGCTTTTGTTCCCGCGTGCAGACTCCTGCACGCGGGAAATTTATTTTTAAAATGCTATTGACAAATCTGTACGATTGTATTGCTGTATCAATTAGTTGATACAGCAATACAAAAAATGGAGGCAAAGAAATGGAGTGGTTGATTCAGGATAACCGGCCGATCTGGGCGCAGCTCCAGGAGCAGCTCACGCTGCGGATTATCGCGGGGGAATACCCGCTGGGCAGCCGACTGCCGTCTGTGCGAGACCTGGCGGCGGAGGCCGGCGTCAATCCGAACACTATGCAGCGCGCACTCAGCACCATGGAGGGAAGCGGCCTGATCGTCACCAACCGAACGGCGGGCCGGACTGTCACACAGGACCGGGAGCGGCTGGATGAAATCCGCAGGGGATTGGCGAAAAGTCGGATTCAGGAATACCTGAAGGGAATGAAAATTCTGGGCTATTCAGAGGAAGAGGCCAGAAAACTTTTGTTGGAGGAATAGAAAATGGAAGAAAATCTGATTCGCTGCACCGGGCTGACCAAGAAATACGGCAGTTTTGCGGCGCTGCGGAATCTCAACCTGACGGTGGGGCGCGGCCGGATCATCGGCCTGCTGGGTCCCAACGGCAGCGGAAAGACGACGCTGATCAAACTGCTCTGTGGCCTGCTGCAGCCCAGCGAGGGCGAAATTCTGATCGACGGGGAAGAGCCAAGCCCCTATACGAAGTCCATCGTCAGCTATCTGCCGGACCGGATGTACTTTGCCGACTGGATGACGGCGAGCGACCTGATGGACCTGTTCGTGGACTTCTATCCGGATTTCGTCCGGGCGAAGGCCGAGGCCATGTGCCGCGAGCTGGGCATTCGTTCCGGCGACCGCATCAAGACGATGTCCAAGGGCACGAAAGAGAAGCTGCAGCTCGTGCTGGTTATGAGCCGGAACGCGCAGCTCTATCTGCTGGATGAGCCCATTGCGGGCGTGGACCCCGCGGCTCGGGATTACATTCTGGACACCATTCTCAGCAACTACAACGAGAGCGGCACGGTGCTGATCTCGACCCACCTGATTTCCGACGTGGAAAAGGTGCTGGACGAGGTGATCTTCCTGAAAAACGGTGAGATTGTCCTACAGGACACGGTCGACCGCATCCGTGAGACGGAAGGGAAGTCTGTGGACGCCCTGTTCCGCGACATCTTCAAGACAGCGCCCTATGGGGCGCGGCCCATGCACAAAAACCCCTATGGGGTTGAGACGGACGGAGAGGAGCAGGCATAATGGGGAAACTGATGAAATATGAGCTGCGCTCGATGCTGCGGCTGTTTGCGCCCCTGTGGGCGGCGATTCTGGCACTTTCCATTTTAAATCACTTTACAGTCCGGGTGGAAGCCCTGTCCACTTTGCTGCATGGTATTCCGGCCATTGTGCTGATGATCCTCTATGTTGTCGGCATACTGGCAATGATCGTTGTGGCGCTGGCGTTTCTGATTCAGCGGTTCTACGTCGGCCTTCTCAAGGACGAGGGCTATCTGATGTTCACACTGCCGGTCAAAACCTCCGCGCTGCTCTGGGCCAAGTGCCTCAGTGCCACCATTCTGATTCTGGCTACCACTTTGGTCAGCGTCGCGTCCGCGCTCGTCATGGCGCTGGACGGAGACACGCTGCGCAGCGTGCATGAGGGCATTCAGGAACTGAGCCGCCGCGTGGACAATTTCGGCGGTCTGATGACGCTGACGCTGATCCTCGGGCTGGTTCTGCTCGTGGTTTCTACCGTGAAATCGATCCTGCAGGCCTACCTGGCCATGTGCATCGGCCAACTGGCCAGCAAGCACAAAGCGGGCTTCTCCGTCCTCGCTTATGTGGGTATCACCATCGTCCTTTCCGCGGTGTTCACCACCGCAATGACCCTTGCGGAAAATAACGCCTGGTTTGCGGAGATGGCCAAGGTGCTGAATTTTTCGGAAATGCCGACCGCAGGAATGATCTGGTTTGCCTTCGGCGTTCTGTTCGTCATCGCGGCAATTCAAATCGCCATCTTCTACTTTCCGGCGCAGGCAATCTTGCAGCACAAGCTGAATCTGGAATAAGACTTACGGTGGCGCGGTATTACGAATTCATAAAATCAAATGAAATCTAGTAAGGAGGGATCGTTATGTGGTCTATTTCCGGCGTAAAAGCGCTCGGCAATCGTGCCTATCAAAGGGACTACTGGAAAACCCTGCTGATGGCACTGCTGGCGGTGGTGTGTTTTGGTGGCAGCGCCATGAAAGCTACCCTGTCGCTGCCCCGCGACATCGATTGGAACAACTTTGGCGGCTCGTTCTACTATCAGGCCCATGCGCTGATGGCGCGGTGGGAGTCTCTGTTCGGCTTCCTGGCGGGCGTCACGGCGTTTTCGGGGCTGTTTTCCATTGCCGTGAAGATTTTCGCGCTGAACCCGCTTTTGCTTGGCACGCAGCGGTATATGCTGCTCCACACGGAAGGCCCGGCGAGCCTGAGCGAGTTGGGCTTTGGCTTCCAGGGCAATTATCTCGGCAAGGTCAAGACCCTGTTTCTCCGCAATCTCTATATTTTCCTCTGGTCGCTGCTGTTTGTGGTTCCCGGTATTGTCAAGGCCTATTCATACCGGCTTGTGCCCTACATTCTGTCGGAGCACCCGGAGATGGATACCAGAGAGGTGCTGGAAACCAGCGCCCAGCTCATGCAGGGGCATAAGGGCCATGCATTCTGGCTGGACTTGTCCTTTCTCGGGTGGTATCTGCTCTCCGCAGTGACCGTGGGCATTGTCGGCGTCTTTGTGGTGAACCCCTACAATCAGATGACGAACGCTTATCTCTTCAAGGCCATTGCCTACCCTGGCAGCCATTCAGAAGAAGAGCCCTACCGGAGCCCTTACGCGCAAAAGGGTTAAGCGAAAAAAACACCCGGAGGGAGCAACACACCGGTTGGGGCGGACAGTATCCGCCGTACAGGCGACATTCCCACACAAAAAGCTGTCATTCCGAGGCGGGCTTGCCTTGGAATGACAGCTTTTTGCCGCGCGTGGCTATGCGAGCTTGCTGACGGCGACGTAGACGTCCGAAATGCTGTACCAGGTGGGAAAATTGACCTCGCCCGTCACCGGCAGACCGAAAATACCCTGGAAGACCTTGACCGCTTCCACGGTCTTATCCCCATAGACGCCGTCCTCGACCTGCTTGGGAATCAGCGGATAATTGTTGGAGATGGCGTTGAGCTGATTCTGAATGGTGCGCACCGCGTCGCCGGTGGAGCCAGGCTTCAGCACACCGGGGAAGGACAGCGGGATACCCTCCACCTTCTTCGCCTCTTTGAGAATAATATCATACCCGTAATAATTCTTTAGAATTTGAATTGCCGAATAACCCTGGTCGCCCAGCGTCTTGGACCCCCACTGACTCAGCCAATTGTCCCGCTGGACCCTTTTGCCGTCGCAGTACTGCGTGAAGAGCGGCTGGAGAATATCCTCCCTGGAGATATAGGTGGTGAAGAGCTCATCCACCACGTCGGAAATCTCCTGAAAAACGTTCCGCCCATAGGTAAAGGCCTGATCGTAAGCGGTTGAATTGGTGATGGTGAAATCGTAACCTTTGCCGCGATACCACTCCGTAAAGACCCTGCTCATCGTGAAAGAGAGAATGGCAAGAATATTGGCGCTCAGCGTTTCCTTGGGCCAGGTGGCGTAAATCTCGCTGCTGGCGACGTTTTTGATGTAGTCCCGGAATCCTACCGTGTAGTTCGGCGCGGTCGCATCTGTGGGGAGGCCGGCATGGACCACGATCAACCCCGGCACGACCGGCTCCGGCAGGACCACCAGGTTGCTCGGAAACGGCAGCTTTTTGACCTCGGCTTCCGGTATTTTCGGCGGAAAATCTCCCCAAAGCGTCGGATACGGAATCAGCACCTCCTCATAGGCGGGCGTCAGCGAGACGTTCTGCACGGCGGTGCAGGACGGATAAATCTGTACGTTGGTGACAGACGCCGTCTGATATTCCGGGAAGGTGACGGTCAGGTTATACTGGTTAAAGGGGCGCGGCTGATCGCTGAACATGGAGAAATCCAGCGGCGGCGCCGGAAGTGTCAGCGGGGGAATTTGCCCCTGCGCGTCCGTCGCGGCCTCCTCCAGAACCGCTTCGGAGTTCGGGTCGACGATACGGACGACTGCGTTCGCCGCCGGTATGCCGACGTTGCTCAGAAACGCGCTCACCCGTAGATTGCCGAACCCTCCAGGTATATTCGCCACGGGCGCGGTATTGAGATCACTCATGCAGCAATTCTCCTTCCTGTAGCATAACGGTGTTGTAATTGACGATGTTTTCCCGGATGGAGAGGAAGGTCCCGTACAGATTCAGCTTTCCGTAGCCCCATTTGTTGTTGGGATATTTCTGATTTTCATCCCGGGTACATCCGCTGATCAGCAGGCTGCGGATCAGATCTCCGTCCATGGAGGAAAGATTTCCCTGCACAATACCCCACTCCATGAGAAGCGCCGACGCCCCGGCTGCGACCGCCGCGGAGACGCTGGTACCGGTCATGGTTCCATAGCCGGTTGGGTAGATACCCCGGATGTTGACTCCGGGCGCGACAAAATCCGGCGCTAACCGCGGCAGCCGGGTTGGCCCCCAGGAGGAGGCGACGTACAGACTGTTGTCACTGCTGTTATAAGCGCCGCAGGTGATTGCGCGCAGCGCCGTGGCGGGATACACAATGGTATATTCCGGGATCGGTTTCAAAAATTCGACAAAGCCGCTGACCTGCCCGGTGATTGGCAGCCAGGCCCAGTATTCGCCGTCGACGATGGAATCACCGAACAGCACAATGTCCCAGATTCCCTCCGTGGCGTCGCGGAAGCCGACGATCAGGTTATTGCTGACGTCTCTGTAATAATCAACATATACTGTCGTATTTTCCAGTGCCAGCTTTTGCGAGAATGCCAGCCCGGAGCGGAACGGAACGCGCGGCACAACCTCGCCCGTCGGTGAGATGACGCCGACGGAGAGCTTGTCGAAGGCCGGGCCGAAAATGATGACCGAGAAAGAGGTGCTGGGCGGACCCACCTTGACGCTGATCGTGTCGGTATTGCCGGTCTGCAGAAGTTTTCCCTGGGTGTGGTGCCGGGCGTTGGCTTCGTTCCCCGCCGCGGTGACAAAGGCATAGCCAACCCGCTGGGAGACAAAGGAGACGTAGTCTTCAAACAGCGTGTTTCCGTCATGGGCGCTGCCGTTGGAGCCCATGCCAATGCAGATGACCGCGGGCATGTTGAGTTCCTCGGTGCGGGCCAGGATATATTGGATGCCGAGCAGGTAGTCCGTGGATTCGTATAAATTGGGATTATCCGGCGGAAGCAGGTAGCGGTTGATGTAGTATGGCCGGGCACGCCGCAGCTTGACGACCATCAGATTGGCTTTGGGTGCGGCGCCGAGGTAAGTGCCGTCCTCATTACTGGCCGCGACCGAGGCCAGGAAGGTGCCGTGTCCGTCCTCGTCGGTGGTCGGCACCAGTGTATGGGGGTTTTCGGACCGCAGCGCCTGATTGATCTGTTCGCTGTTGTAGGCCGAGCCGAAATACAGGTAATCCGGCCGAGGTCCGTCGATGGTTTGGTCCCAGATATTCAAGATTTTGGAAGAGCCATCCTCAAACTGAAAGGCACCTTGGGTGTAGTCGATCCCCGTATCCACAATTCCTATGATCACGCCTCGGCCGGAGAGATTCAGAAACGGCTGGTTCAAAACCTGGGTGATGCCGCTGTCGTCGTTGCTTTTGCTCCCCAGCGGGGAAAGAATTTTCGGATAAAAGGAGATAATGTCGCTGCCGAGCTCCTCGAGAAGGTCCCGGATGCGATTCTGATTGACATAGCCAACAATATAATTATTGGCAAGTTCAGTTCCAAAGTGCAGATACGGTTTATCTCTGACGAAAGCTTTCAATCGGTCTGTATTGAGGACCTGGAAATCCACCGTCGTCGACAGCTTGACAAACTCCGCCAGGGACAGGGAATCCTCGTCGATCATCTCTGTAGCCATATGCTGAACCCTCCCCAGCGATATCGCTGCATATAGGATAAGGTGTTATTTAGGCACAGCGTGCCATACCCGAAGGTCGGATTGGGATACACAGTGGAGTCGTTTCGCTTGGCACCCAACCGGAGAAACGCTTTGAGGCGCTCCCCATATAGGAACGGGTCATATTGATTGACGATACCCCACTGCATCATCAGCGCGGCGGAGCCGGTCACAAACGGCGCTGCCAGACTGGTGCCGGTGTAAGCGTCATAGCCTCCTCCCGCTTTCGTCGTCAGCACACCGACGGCGGGCGCTGCAAGGTCCGGGTTTGGAAGCACGGGATTCAAGGCGCCGACGCCGGAGAATGCCGCGATACTGCCGATAAGATCGTTGTAGCCGGCCACCTTGATGACCTTCTGTGCCGTGGAAGGAATCGTCATCGTGTTGCTGACGGTGGGATTGGAAAAGTACGTCTTGTCGGTGACTTCTTCCAGTGTGGGCAGCCAGATGTTGAACGCGCCATCCACCACGTTCATCGCGATCACGCGCAGTCTCCAGACGCCGGGCAAAATGGCGCCCTGTTCCGCCTTGACACTGAAATAGATTTCCTGCTGGACGGAATAATGGCTCGGCTGGCCGTAGATTACCGTGAGCGTGTAGTTGTCTAGGTGGACGACCTTGATCTGGTTCTCAATACCGATCACGCCGGAGGACGCGCCGCTCGGAAAAATCAGTTCCACGGAAAAGCTGTCCGCGAAGTTCTTCCAGAAGGAGAGATAGAACTGTTCAATGCCGGAGGCTGTAAAGAATTCGATTTCTTTTGTTTGGAAGGAGGCAATCTGGTCGGCGTAGTGATGTCCGGCAGCGCCCTCGTTCCCCGTTGGAATGACAACGGAGGTTTTCCATTCGGTGCTGATCTGGGAGAGATAGGTTTCAAACAGGGAATCGCCCTGGTGCGAGCCTTCGTTCATGCCGAAACTGATGTTGATCGCGACCGGCTGTCCGAGAAGGCGCGACCGCGTAATCACATAGTGGACGGCGCGCATCAGCTCGGTCGTTTTGGCAAAGGATTGGTAGCCCTTCGTTCCAATTTTGACAACAAGCAAATTTGCGTCCGGCGCGACGCCGGTTGTTTCTAAATTACTGGAGCGGCCGTTTCCCGCCGCAATGCCGGCAATGGCGGTGCCGTGGCCAGCGGTGTCCCGGCTGGGCACCACCGAAAACGGATCATCGCTGCGCAGCGCCTCGTCGAGCTGCTCCCGGCTGTACTCGGCGCCGGAAGAAAAGCCGGCGGGAGGCGTCCCGGTTTCTGTCTGATCCCAGAGGGAGAGGAGTCGGGTGGTTCCGTCCGCGTTCCGAAAATCCGGATGGGTGTAGTCGATCCCGGAGTCGATGATCGCAATGATTACGTCCTTGCCGGTCAGATTGTAGCGCTGTCGCTCCTGAAGAGAGTTGATGCAGGAGGAGATCAGATTATAGGCGGATGCTATGTACAGATTTTTCGGAAGTTCCAGACTTTCAATTTGCGGGTAGGCATAGAGCTCCGGGATTTTTGACCGGTCGAGGGTGATGATGGCATATCCCTGGGAAAGAATTTCCACCTCTGCCTGCAAATCCGAGGCAATCCGCGAAATATCCCCGCTGAATTTGGCGATGACCTCAAATTGCGAGGACTCTGGAATCGGCGGAAGCTCGTCTGCGTCGGCCTCTATCCTTGCGGCCATCAGGCTGCCTTTTCGGTAACTGCGGTGATCATGTTGCGTGACGATTCCCTCCTCCTTCAGAAATACCGGTGAATTTGTGCGCTGTGGAGCGGCATATAGCGCCACCAACCGTCCGCCAGCATATAGCCGATCAGAGTGCGGCCCCGCACATACCGCAGATGGTACCAAAAGCTCCGGCCACTGTTCAGCCAGAGATACACCACACAGTCGGAAAGATTCTGAATGGTGTACAGGTCGGTCCGCAGCAGACAGTGCGTCGGATGCGGTGCATACTTTAATACCAGCTTTTGAGAATCCGAAGCAGGATACATGTTTTTCATCAGCGGTTTCCTTCCTTTCCCGTTATGGCTGCCGCGCGGCGCTGCAGAATATGCGGCATACTCTATTTATATGCAGCTGCCCGGCATTTTACCACTGAAGCAGCCCATCGCCGGGTGCAATGCGCTCTGCGGAAACCGGCCACGCGGAATTCCGCGTTGCTTCTCCCGATAAAACATGATAAAATGTTAAAAATGGGTAGGTCCGGCAGACGGACAGGAAGCGGTCTGCTGCGAAAATCCGGCGACAGAGCGGAGAGAGAACATGAGAAAAAACGGCGTTGTTTGGGTTTTGATCGCCGCGGCCGTGTTGGCGCTGACGGCGCTGCTGTTGGTCGATTTGCTCCCGCTGCTGAAGAAGGTGGCTGCCAGCGCGGGAAACGAGACAGTGCTTGCCGGATATATTGATTCCTACGGACTCAAGGGCGTTCCCATTCTGATGGGACTGCAGGCGCTGCAGATCATTACGGCCGTGATCCCGTCCGCCGCGATTCAGATGCTGACCGGACTCTGCTACGGCGCCTGGTGGGGCACGCTCATCAATATCGCCGGCAGCGTGCTGGGCAACGCCATCGTGTTTGCGGCGGTACGCCAGTTGCATGCCATTTTGGCGCCAGCGGTGGAGAAAATGAACCGGAAAAAGGGCTGGATCAGCGCGGAGAAGCTCGCACAGTTTAAAAAGCCGGAGGTTGCGGCGCTGGCGCTGTTTCTGATTCCCGGGATTCCGAATGGGATTTTGCCCTATTTATTTGCAAAAACGAAAATTACGCTGCCGAGATATATCGCAGCGATTGTTCTGGGGAGCGTCCCGTCCACCTTCCTCTGCACGTATTTGGGAGAGCGGCTGTCAAAAGGTAACTATACGCTTGCTATGATCGTGGCCGGCGCCGCCGTGGTGATCGTAGTCGCCGCGCTGTTGTTACGGAGGAGGATCATGGCGCGCATTGGGCGGGATTCTGCTGAAGAAAATGACGCGTAGCCCTGGCGGGCTCCTTTTCCTTGAAAAGGTGCGCAAGACATGGTATACTTTTAAAATATTAGGATTCGGAGGCCGGATGTGGATAGAATACTTGCATGGTTTGCACAATTGAATTTTTCCTCGCTGCTGGACGGGCTCGCGGTGATCGTGGCGGCCGTGCTTTCCATCACGGTCCACGAGACCTGTCATGGCCTTGTCGCCTGGTGGCTCGGAGACCCGACGGCAAAGAATGCCGGGCGGCTGACGCTGAATCCCCTGAAGCATATCGATCTCGTGGGGCTCGTGCTGCTGGCTGTGGTCAAGTTCGGCTGGGCCAAGCCGGTGCCCATCGACATGCGGAATTTCAAGAATCCAAAGGCCGGTATGGCCGTAACGGCACTGGCAGGCCCGGTTTCCAACGTGCTGCTGGCTTACGCCGCGCTGCTTGTGCGCAGTGTGCTGGTATTCTTTGCCGCGCGGAACAGCGCGTCCGCGCCGTTGTCCTTTTTCATCGATCTGACGGCCTATCTAGCCGTGATCAGTGCCGGCCTGGCGGTATTCAACCTGTTTCCCGTGCCGCCGCTGGACGGCTCAAAGGTGCTCTTTGCCTTTCTGCCCCAGCGGGCCTACCGTGTGCTGATGCGCTATGAGCGGTACGGGATGCTGGTCATGATGGCGCTGCTGCTGACCGGCGTACTGGACACACCGCTCCTCTTCCTGCGAAACGGCCTGCTGAGCGGGCTGCAGCAGCTCTCGGCGTTTCCTTTTGACTTACTTGTGAAGTTGTACGGCTGAGGGAGTCATGATGGAAGAGCCGCGGTACCATCTGGAGGGCGTGGTGCGGTCCAAAGCGGAGACGTTGGAGGATTTCAACGGCTCGTTGGATGTGATCCTGCTGCTCCTGAGCAAGAATAAAATTGAAATCCAGGACATCTCCATTTCCTCCATCCTGGAGCAGTATCTCGCGTACCTCGACGAGCGGGAGCGGCTGGACATGGAGATTGCCAGCGAGTTTATCGCCATGGCCTCCTATCTGATGCTCATTAAGACCAAGATGCTCCTGTCGATTTCCGAGCAACAGGAGGCCATGTCGGAGATGGAGCTGCTGATCCGCTCCCTGGAGGAGCGGCAGCGGAAGGAGGCCCGGGACCAGATCGGCTTTGCCGTTTCGTTTCTGGCGGGACGGAATGAGCTTGGCGTCTGCTGCCTGCCGAAGCAGCCGGAACCGGTGAAGCGGGATCAGACCTACCGCTACCAGCACGACCGTCAGGACCTGCTGGACGCGCTTACCCTGCTGGCCGAGCGGTCGGAGCGGCTTCTGCCGCCGCCGGTCTCCAGCTTCCAGGGCATTGTAGGCGCGGAGCCCTACCCTGTGACGAAAAAGGCCGCGGAAATTCTGAAGCGGCTGCTGCTCGGCGGCGTTACCCGGCTTCGCCAGCTCTTTCAAGGCAACCGCAGCCGTTCTGAGGTGGTGGCGACGTTTCTGGCGCTCCTGGAGCTTTGCCGTCAGAGCTCCATTGCGCTGGAGGACGGCGCGGGAGACGAGCAGTCCGTCAGCTTTCTGAAGCTGCCGGAGGAAAAGGAAGAAGTGCCGGAGGAGGTGGAGTGATGGAACAAAGCGAGCTGGAACGGATTCTCGAGGCGATCCTTTTCGCGGCGGGCGAGCCGGTGGGTGCGGACCGTGTCGCGCTGGCTGCCCAGTGCGGCGAGGACGAGGTCCATGGGGCCGCCCGGAGCCTGATGGACAGGCTCTCCTTTGAGCGCCGCGGCGTCCGGGTGCTGCGGCTGGAAAACACCTATCAGATGTGCTCCGCCGCGGAGATGATCTCCTATATCACCGCGGCGCTGGAAACCAGAAAGCCGCCGAAGCTGTCGGCCTCCCAACTGGAGACGCTGACCATCGTGGCCTATTATCAGCCGGCTACCCGGGCCTATGTGGAGCAGATTCGCGGCGTGGACAGCGCCTATACGGCAAACGCGCTGCTCAGCAAGAAGCTGATTGAGGAGTGCGGCCGCCTGAATGTGCCGGGCCGCCCGATCCAGTACAGGACCACCCCGGACTTCCTGCGGACCTTTGGCCTGACCTCACTCGCCGAGCTCCCGGAGATCAACAAAATGCAGTTTGGCAAGACGCAGACGCCGGACGAGCCGCCGCGGGGAGAGGAGCAGATCGCCATGGACGAGCTGCCGCGGGAGGAAGCGCCATGACGGCCCTCTATGTGATCCTCATCGTGCTGGCGGTGCTGGTACTGCTCAGTTTTCTGCCGCTGGGCGCGCACATTCTGTATGACGAGCAGGGCGTGCTTGTCTGGGCGGTGGCCGGCCTCGTGCAGGTGCGAGTCTACCCGCCTAAGCCAAAGACGGAGGAAGCGGTCGCCAAAGCGGAAAAGAAAAAGCAAAAAAAGGAAGAAAAAAAGGCGGGAAAAGCGAAAAAGAATCTGGAAAAGAAGATAAAAAAGGAAAAGCCAAAAAAATCGACGGGCGCGCTGCTGCGGGAATTTCTTCCGCTGGTCAAGGTGGGCATTCGGGCGCTGGGCGACCTTCGAGGGGTGTTCACCGTGCAGAAGCTGACGGTTCGCGTGACCTACGGCGGCGGGGACGCCGCGGCCGTGGCCATGAACTATGGCATCGCCTGGAGCGTTGTCAGCGCGGCCATGGCACTTTTGACCGGTACCTTTCGGATTAAAGAACAGGACGTGCAGGCAGAGCTGGACTATAACTGCCGGGAGGTGCGCGTGACGGCGGACGCCTGCGTCACTGTGACACTGGCGCGGATTCTTGGCTTTGCGGTGCATTATGGGCTGGAGGCCCTGCGCGTCTGGAAAACACAAAAAAGAAAAGGCGGCGTAACGAAATGAATCATCCTCTCTCTGATATGATCGGTGCAACCATGGAAAAGCTGCAGACACTGGTGGACACCAACACGGTGATCGGCGACCCGGTGGTGACCGCGGACGGCACCACGGTCATTCCCGTGGTAAAGGTCAACTACGGAATTGCGGGCGGCGGTTCCGACTTCACGACGAAATCCCAGAAGGCCGAGGCTGCGAATCCGTTCGGCGGCGGCGCAGGCGCGGCGGTCACGGTCACGCCGATTGCGTTTTTGATTATCCGGGACGGCATCACGCGCATGGTGCCGGTGACGGAGCCCGTAAGCACGACGATGGATCGCCTGATTGAAAAGGTTCCGGAATTCGTCGACAAGATTATGGCTTTTTTGAACGAGAGAAAAGCCAACTGATCCTCGGATGAATATTTCAAAACCGACAGGCAATACTGAAGTCGGTGATGAAAAATGTTGAAACGGGGAATGCGGGCGGCAGCGGCCACGGTTGCAGCCGCCCTTTTACTGGCCTCCTGTGCGCTGGCTGCGCCGGAGGTCTCGGCGGTCCATGCCGTCCTGCTGGACGCGGATTCGGGTCGGGTACTCTATGAGAAGAACGCGGAGGAGCGGGCGCTGATCGCCAGCACCACCAAGATCATGACCGCACTGCTGGTTTGCGAGCAATGCAATCTGGCGGACCGCGTCAGAATTCCAAAGGCGGCGGTCGGCATCGAGGGCTCCTCCATCTACCTGCGGGAGGGCGAAATTCTGACGGTGCAGGACTTGCTCTATGGCATGATGCTGCATTCCGGCAACGACGCGGCGATGGCGCTGGCCATCTACTGCGGCGGCACCGAGGGGGATTTCGTGGCCCTGATGAACGATAAGGCCGGACTGCTGGGGCTTAGTCAGACGCACTTTGCCAACCCGAACGGATTGGACAACGACGGCAACTTTTCCACGGCGCTGGATCTTGCACGTCTGGCGGCGTATGCCATGAAAAATTCAGACTTTCGCTGTACGGTCTCCTGCAAGACCGTGACCATCGGCAGCCGCAGCCTGCGGAACCACAACAAGCTGCTGTTCCGGTATGAAGGCGCCATCGGCGTCAAGACCGGCTACACCAAGGCGGCCGGGCGGATTCTGGTCAGCGCGGCGGAGCGCAGCGGCCGCCAGCTCATCGCCGTGACCATCAACGCCCCGGACGACTGGAATGACCACACGGCGCTGCTGGATTACGGCTTTTCCTGCTACCAGACGACGCACCTGGTGGAAAAAGGCCAGCACCTCGGCTCGGTTTCCGTGGTCGGCGGGACGGCGCAGACGGTCGGTATCGCGGCGGCGGAGAGCTTTTCCTTTCCCATGGCCGATACGGAGACCTGCTTTGTGGATTTTCAAGTTCCTGAATTCCTCTACGCGCCGGTGACGGCCGGGCAGGACGCGGGGACCGCGTCCATCCGCGTCGGGGAGACCTCGGTAGGGACGATACCCCTGTATTTTGAAACGTCGGTTGCCCAAAGCGGCGCGAAAAAAAGTCTGTTTGGGCGGATTTTCGGAGGTTCGGATTGAAAGAAAGGTTACAAAAGCTGCTGTCCGAGACGGGCGTGGCTTCCAGACGGGCGGCGGAGGAAATGATCCGCGCCGGACGCGTCCGGGTCAACGGAAGTCCGGTACAGCTGGGCGATACGGCTGACCGATCGGAGGACCGCATCGAGGTGGACGGTGTGCCGCTGCCGGCGGAGCCGCAGAAGCTCTACCTGATGCTCTATAAGCCCCGGGGCTATGTGACGACGCTCTCGGACGAGCAGGGCCGGCGGACGGTGCGGGAGCTGGTGGAGGGCTGCGGCGCGCGGGTTTACCCCGTGGGGCGGCTGGATCTCAACTCGGAAGGGCTGTTGCTTCTGACCAACGACGGCGCACTGGCCAACCGGATGATGCACCCGCGGCACGAGATCAAAAAACGCTATGAGGTCGACGTCTCCGGCTACCGGGAGGGCGCCGACGCGCTGCTGCGGCGGCCCATCGAGCTGGACGGGCGACCGATTCTGCCGCCGGAGGTGCGCCTGCTGTGGCAGCGGGAGGACACGGCCAGGCTGGAGGTTACGATCCGGGAGGGACGAAACCGGCAGATCCGGCGGATGTGCGAGGCGGCCTCCCTGCGGGTGACTTGGCTGCGCCGCGTGGCGGAGGGACCCCTGCAGCTCGGCACGCTCAAGTCGGGAACATGGCGATATTTGACGGATGAGGAGCGTTCCATGCTCCTTCTCGAAGGTTAATTTGCATTTTTTTGCGTGGCTTCTTGCAAATAACGGAGAAAATGCGTATGATAGGCGTATCGGAAAACGATACGATTTGCAGGAGGCTGCTTTGATGCATACTGATATTTTGGCGGCAATTCAGAACAGAATGGCGGATTTTTCCAAGGGCCAGAAGATGATTGCGAATTACATACTGGAATATTACGACAAGGCGGCTTTCCTGACTGCCAGCAGGATGGGGAAAACCGTCGGCGTCAGCGAGTCCACCGTAGTACGTTTTGCGGTGGAGCTCGGCTACGACGGATACCCGGCCATGCAGAAGGCACTCCAGGAGATGATCCTGAACAAGCTGACCGCGGTGCAGCGGATTGAGGTGGCCAACGACCGATTCGGCGATCAGAATATCCTTTCCATGGTGCTGCAGCAGGACATGGAGGAGATTCGCGAGACGCTCGAGGTTGTGGACCGGCAGGTGTTCGACGCCGCGGTGGACGCCATTTTGGCCGCGCGCCGGATCTACATTTTGGGCGTTCGCTCCTCGGCTACCATCGCGTTTTTTCTGCATTTTTACTTCAATTATATGTTTGACAACGTTCTCATGGTCAACACGACCTCGCCAAGCGAGGTGTTTGAGCAGTTTGCCCGGGTAAAAAAGGACGACGTGGTCATTACCATCAGCTACCCGCGCTATTCCCGCAGCGCCGTGCAGGCGACGAAATTCTGCAAGGAATCCGGCGCAAAAATTGTTGCCATTACGGATAGCAGCCGGTCACCGGTCGCGGAGTATGCCGACTATCTGCTCCTGGCAAAGATGGACATGGTGTCCCTGGTGGACTCGCTGGTCGCGCCGCTCAGCCTGGTCAACGCGCTGATCGTCGCCATCGGCCGGAAGCGGGAAACGGAACTCGCCAGAACCTTCTCCAATCTGGAGCGGATCTGGGACGAATATGAGGTATACGAAAAGATTGACAACTGACGTGATTGTGGTAGGCGGCGGTGCGGCCGGCCTGTTTGCCGCCGGCGAGGCGGCGGAGGCCGGAAAGCGGGTCTTGCTGCTGGAAAAAAATGAGCGGCTCGGAAAGAAGCTCTATATCACCGGCAAGGGCCGCTGCAACGTGACGAATGACTGCACATCGGAAGAGGTGCTGCAAAACGTGCCGCGGGGCGGCAAATTTCTCTACAGCGCCATCACCGCCTTCCCGCCCGCCAAAATGATGGCGCTGCTGGAACGGCTTGGCTGCCCGCTGAAAACGGAGCGCGGCAACCGGGTGTTCCCGGTCAGTGACCGCGCACAGAGCGTCATCGACGCGCTGCAGTCCCGCCTGCGGCGGGGCGGCGTCCGCGTGGAGCGCGCAAACGTAACGGCAATTCTGACGGAGGATGGGCGCGCGACCGGCGTACAGACGGACCTGGGCGCATTTGCCGCGCCCGGGGTTATCTTCTGCCCCGGCGGCTGCTCCTATCCTCTGACCGGTTCCGACGGGTCCGGCTACGCGCTTCTGCGGCAGCTCGGCCATACCATTGCGGAACCGGCCGGCTCGCTGGTGCCGTTGGAGGAGGAGGGAGACTGGTGCGCACAGATGCAGGGACTTTCCCTGCGGAATGTGGGCGTCAAGCTGGTGAGTCAGAAGGGGAAACCGCTGTTTTCCGACTTCGGAGAGCTGCTCTTTACCCATTTTGGCCTGTCCGGCCCCACGATTCTCTCTGCCAGCGCCCACCGCCGGGTGGGTGAGATCTGCCGAATTGAGATCGACCTGAAGCCCGCATTAGACGAGCAAAAGCTGGATCAGCGGTTTTTGCGGGACTTTGAAAAATACCAGAACCGGACCTTTGAAAACGCACTGGGCGACCTGTTTCCGAGAACGATGATCCCCGTGATTGTGGCCCGCTCCGGGATCCCCGGCGAAACCAGGGTCAATTCCGTGACAAAAGAACAGCGCCGGGCGCTGTTGCTGCTGACCAAGCGTTTTACGGTGGAGATCCGCGGCCCAAGGCCCGTTGCGGAGGCCATCGTCACCTCCGGCGGCGTCAGGCTCTCGGAGGTCAACCCCAGGACCATGGAGTCCAAGCTGGTACAGGGCCTGTACCTGGCGGGAGAGATCCTGGACGCGGATGCCTACACCGGCGGTTTTAATCTGCAGATCGCCTGGGCAACCGCCTATGCGGCGGCCAGCGCGGTCGCCGGTTTGACCGAATAAAGAAAGAGGTTTATTCCATGAAAGAGCACTATTCCATTGCCATAGACGGACCCTCCGGCGCGGGGAAGAGCACCATGGCCCAGGCGGTCGCCGCCGCCCTCGGCTGCGTCTATCTCGATACCGGCGCCATTTACCGGACCGTGGCATGTCATATGGCCCTGATGGGCATCAGCCCAAGGGATGGGGACGGCGTCCGCCGTCTCCTGGACGATGTGAACATCGAAATTCGCTTTCCGGGCGACGGCGTGCAGCACATGATCCTGAACGGCCGCGATATGACCGGCGAGCTGCGCACGCCGGAGATTTCCAGGAAGGCGTCCCTGGTATCGGCGCAGCCCACGGTGCGCGCCTACCTGCTGGAGGTGCAGCGCGATATCGCGAAACAGCACAGCGTCATTATGGACGGGCGGGATATCGGCACGGTGGTGCTGCCGGACGCCGATGTGAAGATTTTCCTGACCGCTTCGCCGGAGATCCGGGCAAGACGGCGCTTTTTGGAGCTCCGGGAAAAGGGCCATAAGAAAGAGACCTACGACCATGTGCTCGAAGAAATGAAGCAGCGGGATCTGCAGGACTCCACCAGGGAGATTGCGCCCCTCCGTCCCGCCGACGACGCGGTGATAATCGACACATCCGACTGCGGCGTGGAAGAGAGCATCCGGCGGATTCTCGCCGTGATTCGGGAGAAGCTGGGGCAGTAATACTTCTTTTCGGCTGCGCCGCGATCGGTTTTGCGCTTTTTGAAGCACAAAACCTGTCTCATAGGAATTCAACGGGTGTTGTGCGATAAAAAAAGGATTCAAACTTTAAATGGAGTTTGCCTAAGCCCCATGGCCCGACTTTCGCGGCGACAGTAGGACCCCGGGAGGGAAGAAAAGCGGTACGGATGGAACAGATTTTCAGAATGGGAGAACCGGTATGCGCGTAATTTTGGCAGAGACCGCCGGATTCTGCTTCGGCGTCAATCGTGCAGTGGAGCTGGTAGAGCAGGCCGTCCGGGAAAATTCGCGGGTGGTGACGCTCGGGCCGATCATTCACAATCGCCATGTGGTGCGCCATTTTGCAGACCTGGGCGTGCGGACTGTCGACGAGGTATCGGAGATCAAGGATGGCGAGACTGTGGTGATCCGATCCCACGGCGTGTCGCGGGAGATCCACGAGGCACTGCGGGCACGGGAGGGAACGGTCATCGACGCAACCTGCCCCTTCGTGGGGCGCATTCACAAAATCGTCTCCGAGGCGGAGGCGGCCGGGCGGCAACCGATCATTATCGGGCAGAAGAACCATCCGGAGGTGACGGCCATCGCGGGCTGGTGCAGGCATCCGCTGGTATTCGAATCGGCGGCGGAATTGCAGGGCTGGCTTGCGGCCGCGCCGGACCATCCAAACATTCCCATCACCATGGTTTCCCAGACAACGAGCACAAAAGAATTATGGGAAAATAGTACGGATACCATAAAAAAGGTGTGTACAAATTCCGAAATCTTTGATACAATATGCGGGGCAACAGAAAAAAGGCAAGAAGAGGCCATCGTATTATCCAGACGATGTGATGCAATGGTAGTGGTCGGAGACGCGGCCAGTTCCAATACGAACCGGCTGGCGATGATCTGCAGGCAGAACTGCGGGAACGTTTCTCTGGTGGACAACGCCGAGGAACTGAACTTCAGTCTTTATTCTGATGCAAGCCTGATCGGCATCACGGCAGGTGCGTCGACACCGGCGTGGATAATAAAGGAGGTCAACAATACTATGAGTGAAGAACTGAAAATGGAATGCGCCCCAGAGGAATCCTTTGCGGAGCTTCTGGAACAGTCCATCAAGACTTTAAATACAGGAGATAAGGTTGTCGGTATCGTCACGTCCATTTCTGGAAACGAAGTGGGCGTTGATTTGGGGACGAAGCACGCCGGGTACATACCCATGGCTGAGCTGAGCAATGACCCTAACGCCAAACCAGAGGACATGTTCAAAATCGGCGACGAGACCGAAGTCATCGTGGTCCGCGTCAACGACGTGGAAGGCACCGCCATGTTGTCCAAGAAGCGTTTGGACGCCGTGAAGGTATGGGACGACGTGGAGCGCGCCATGGAAGACAAGACCGTGGTCGAGGGCGTCGTGACCGAGGAGAACAAGGGCGGCGTTGTGGCCAACGTTAAGGGCATCCGTGTCTTTATTCCCGCTTCCCAGACTGGAATTGCCAAGGGCGGCGATCTGGGCACGCTGGTGAGGCAGACGGTTCAGATGAAGATCACCGAAGTCAACCGTGCTCGCCGCAGAGTTGTCGGCTCCATCCGTGAGGTCACGAGAGAGAGCCGCAAGGCTGCCGTCGAGAAGATCTGGAACGAGATCGAGGTCGGAAAACAGTACCACGGCGCGGTCAAGAGTCTGACCTCCTACGGCGCGTTTGTCGATATCGGCGGCGTGGACGGTATGGTCCATGTTTCCGAGCTGAGCTGGAACCGCATCAAGACCCCGGCCGACGTGGTTAAGGTTGGCGATGAGATCGACGTCTATGTGATTTCCTACGATCCCGATAAAAAGAAGATCTCTCTGGGCTACAAGACCGCCGAGACCAACCCCTGGAACGTGTTCCTGAGCGCCTACAAGGTCGGCGACGTGGTCAGTGTCAAGGTGGTCAAGCTGATGACCTTCGGCGCTTTTGCCGAGATCATTCCGGGCGTGGACGGGCTGATTCACATTTCTCAGATCGCGGATCGCCGCATTGCCAAGCCGGACGACGTTCTCTCGGAGGGCCAGGTGGTCGACGCCAAGATCATCGACATCGACGAGACCGGCAAGAGAATCTCCCTCTCCATCCGCGCGCTTCTGGAGCCGCAGGACGAAGAGAACGAGGAAGGTTAAATTTACACATAGGCCGGGGCGAAAGCCCCGGCTGTTTTGTTGGAAGGAGAAGCAAAATGGTCAAGCATATTGTCATGTGGAAACTAAGCGAGGCGTGCGACAAGCAGGCCGCCGGCGCGGAGATCAAGACCGCGCTCGAGGGTCTGACGGGAAAGATTCCCGGCCTGTTGGCCTGCCGGGTTTCGCCGGCCTACCAGGGAAGCTACGATCTGGTGCTGGAGGCGGAGTTCGAGTCCGCCGAGGCGCAGGGCGCCTATCAGGTCAATCCGCTTCACATTGCCTGCAAGAAAATCGTCCACACCTACGACGTGGACCGCGCCTTTGCTGATTTCGAGGTTTAAAGACGTAAACACGCGCTGCGAAGCCATGGCTTCGCAGCGCGTGTTTGTTACTGCTTTTTCGCAACCTCGTACTCATCGCCGGAGCGATAGTAGGGGCAGCGGGCGTCTGGGCGCTGGAGCAGACGCGCCACCTCGTCCTCGTCCAGGAACTGGCGACAGAAATTCACATCATTTTCCTCGTCGTAGTCGTAGTACCAGCAGGTTTCACAGTCAGACATCGCCGATTCCTCCTTTTTTTGGTGGAAGCGGCGCCATGCTCACCGCTTTGCAATGACCTCAACCTCTACCTGCGCGCCCTTCGGCAGGGCGGAGACCTCCACGCAGGAACGGGCTGGGGGATTTTCAGGGAAATACTGCGCATAGACACTGTTCAGCGTTCCAAATTCGCCGAGATCGGTCATAAAGACCGTAGTCTTGACCACGTTTTGCAGCGTCAGACTGGCGGCGGTCAGGACCGCTTCGATGTTGGAAAAAATCTGTCTGGTCTGGGCCGGAACGCCGCCCTCCACGATGGCGCCCGTTGTGGGATCAATGGGAATCTGACCCGAGAGAAATACAAAGTCGCCCACGTCGATGGCCTGCGAGTAGGGACCGACGGCGGCAGGGGCGGTTTTTGAAAAAATAACCATGTTGCAGCTTCCTTTCCTTCTTTTTTGATAGTTTATCACATCGGCCGCAAAAAGAAAAGTCTTCCAAAAATTTTGAAAAATTCTGATTTGCCTCTTGCAAAATGCGCGCGGTACGATATAATAGGATTAGCACTCAAATAGAACGAGTGCTAAAATTTCGTGAATAGACAAAAGGACGTGACGGCGCAATGGCAAAGAAACAGTTTAAGGCGGAATCCAAGCGGCTGCTGGATATGATGATTCACTCGATTTATACGCATCAGGAGATTTTTCTCCGAGAGCTCATTTCCAACGCCTCGGATGCAATCGATAAGCTGGCCTATCAGGCCCTGACGGATCAGAATGTCGGCGTGGATCGGGACCAGTTTGCAATTCAGCTCGCGATCGACAAGGACGCGCGCACGCTGACCGTCTCCGACAACGGCATTGGGATGTCGAAGGAGGAACTGGAGAACAATCTGGGCACCATCGCCCGCAGCGGTTCGCTGCAATTCAAAGAGCAGATGGAAAAGCAGGCGGACATCGACATCATCGGCCAGTTCGGAGTCGGCTTCTATTCGGCCTTCATGGTGGCGGACACCGTCACTGTGGTCTCGAAAAAGTACGGCGCGGAGGAAGCCTGGCACTGGGAGTCCGCCGGTGTGGACGGGTATACCGTGGAGGCCTGCGAGAAGGACGCCGCCGGCACCGTCGTGACGCTGAAGCTCAAAGAGGACACGGACGACGAGCACTACTCGAAGTACCTGGAGACCTACGAGCTGCAGCAGCTGGTCAAAAAATACTCGGACTACATCCGCTATCCGGTCAAGCTGGAACTGGAGAAGAGCCGCAAAAAGGCAGGGACAGAGGACGCGGAAAAGCCGGAATACGAGACCTATACGGAGAATACGGTACTCAATTCCAGGATCCCCATTTGGCAGCGGAATAAGGCCGACGTGACCGATGAGGAATACGCGCGGTTTTATCAGGAAAAATTCCACGACTATGAGGCGCCGCTTGCCACGATCCACGTCAGCGTGGAGGGCGCAGTGACCTACAAGGCGCTGCTGTTCATCCCGGCCCGGCTGCCCTTTGACTACAACGCCAAGGAGTTTAAAAAGGAGCTGCAGCTTTATTCCTCCGGCGTGATGATTATGGAGAACTGCGAGGAACTGCTGCCGAACCACCTGGCGTTCGTCAAGGGCGTGGTCGACTCCCAGGACCTGAGTCTGAATATTTCCCGGGAGCTGCTGCAGCATGACCGCCAGCTCAAGATGATTGCTTCCAATCTGGACAAGAAGGTGCGCGCGGAGCTGTCACGGATGCTGAAAAACGAACGGGAAAAATACGAGACGCTGTGGAACGCCTTCGGTCGGCCACTCAAATACGGCATTGTCGAGAACTACGGTGTGCGGAAGGAAGAGCTGCAGGACCTGCTTCTCTTCTATTCCGCGAAGGAAAACAAGCTTGTGACGCTCCAGGAGTATGCGGATGCCATGGGCACGGAGCAGAAGTACCTCTATTTCGCCTCCGGCGAAAACCGCGAGCGCATCGCAAAGCTGCCGCAGATGGAGCAGACGCAGGGCCGTGGCTATGATGTGCTGCTCTTTACCGACCCCGTGGACGAGTTCCTGCAGCAGACCATGCGGGAGTTCAAGGAGAAAGAATTCCGGAACATTGCCACGGAGGACCTGGGTCTTCTGTCCGAGGAGGAAAAGAAGGCCGTCGAGGAGAAGCAGGAGAGCGACAAAGCGCTGCTGGACTTCGTACAGTCTGCACTGGACGGCAAGGTCAAAAAGGTGACACTCTCCGCCACGCTGGGCAGCCATGCCGTGGCGCTGAAACCGGACGGCGGCATCAGCTTTGAAATGGAAAAATACTTCCAGAAGGTGAATCCGGGAATGGGCATGAAAGCCGATCAGGTGCTGGAGCTGAACCCGGATCATGCGGCCTTTGCCGCGCTGCGCAAGGCAAAGGAGGAGGATCCCGAGAAGGCGAAACGTTACGCCCTGCTGCTCTACAGCCAGGCGCTGCTGATCGCCGATATGCCGCTGGGCGACCCCACTGCCTTCGCGGATATGGTCTGTGGTCTGATGGAGTAAACGGAAAAAGCCCAAACGACACATCAAAAATCCCCTGTGGGAGCGGCCATTCACCGCCCCACAGGGGATTCTCTTGTATGAGCCGACTTTGCGGCAGGCCTTTTATTCCTCTGTTGATACGGTGGATTCAATGACCGGGCGCAGATGGCCGTAGTCGTCGAAGCGCGTGTCGCGGGACTCGGAGACAAAGACGATCTGGGTCGCCGGCGTGACCACGGAGCCGCTGAGTGCTTCCGCGGCCGCGTCCACTGCCGCGCCGTCTTCGAGCGAGACGTAGAGCCGTCCGTCTGTGAGCTGGGTCGGGAAAGCGGTGTCCGCCTCCATGCCGAAGGAGACCTTCAGCTCCAGCGTGGCCATATCGCTCTGAAGCTGCTGCGCTGCGGCGGCCAGTACCTCGTCCTTGCTCTTTTCTGTCTCGTCATAGACGATGGAGTCCGTGTCCGGAAAGCGGAAGCCGTCCAGCACCACCTCGCGGAAGCCCATGCCTTGGAGCTCGGTCAAAATACCCTCCAGATAGTCGATCACATCGGAGTTTCCCGGGTCCATCCAGTAGCAGTTGTTCTGGTCCGCCCAAAGCGCGCCGCTGGAGAGCGGCAGACCCAGTGTTGTGTCGCGCAGACAGACCTGCTGGTCAGCAAAGGCGGGAATCCGCGCGATCAAATAGGTATTCGATGCTTTGAGCGTGGAAATCAGGTCCTTAACTGCGGACGTATCCACGGAGGAAGCAATCTGCGCACCGGACAGGCCGGAGGAATAGTAGAAATTGCCATAGGCGTCCTTGAGATCCAGCATCACAGCGTAGTAATTCCCTGCATCCAGTGTCTGCTGCACCGTGTCAAGGTCTTCCAGCATGGACTGCGTGATATAGTAGCCGGTGATTTTCCGGGTAGAGCCGATGGCCACATCGTCCTCGTCGGAGACATATTGGATTTCGGCGTTGACCGCAGAGGTCTGCGCCTGGGTTTCCGCGCCGCTCTCCTGGTTCCAGGCGCGGTCCAGATGCGCGCCGTCGTGGTCGTAGACGATATAGCGATCCAGATAGGCGACGACGCCGACGCTCAGCACCAGCAGCGCAAGAACCGAGAAAAGAACAATCAGAAAAATTTTCGAGAACCGGGTTCGGTTTCGATAAGAAAACAGTCGCAAAGCTTATTCCTCCTTCCGCACCGCCGTCAGCTGGCACCAGTCGTCCTCCTGATGGACGGCAAGTACCGCAAGCCCGGCGGCGTCAAGCGCTTCCCGCACCTCCGGCAGCCGGGTACAAAGCACGCCGGAGCACAGAAATACGCCGCGCGCGCGCAGCAGGCTTGGGACCACCGATGCGAGCGGAATGATGACGTCGGCCACGATATTGGCGAGCACCAGATCATAGCCGTCGCCGCGCAACCGGGCAAGAAAGGCCGGGTCGCCGACGACGTTGCCGGTCAGGGCGGTGAAGTGGTCGCCGCCGAGCCGATTAAACGCGGCATTTTCCCGGGCAATATCCTCTGCCATGGGGTCGATGTCCACGCCGACTGCGGTTTTTGCGCCGAGCAGCAGGGCGGCAATCGAGAGAATGCCGCTGCCGCTGCCGAGATCCAGCACGGCTTCGCCGCCGCGCACCAGCCGCTCCAGCTCCCGCAGGCACATCTTTGTCGAGGCGTGGCTGCCGGTCCCAAAGATCATTCCCGGGTCCAGGATCACAAAAATCCGTTCCTCCGGATTGTCCGGGTGGAGCCACTGCGGGACGATCAGAAGCCGGTCTCCGACGGAGATGGGCTGATAATACTGCTTCCAGTTGTTTTCCCAGTCCTCCGCGCGGACGCTTTCCAGTGTTACGGTCAGGGGGCCGAGGTCAAAATCGGGGTAGCCGGTCCGCAGGGCCGCGAGCTGGGACCGGAGCTGGGCTACCTGCTCCATGGCGTCCGGGCCGTACTCCAGATAGAGGCGGAACTGGGAGAGCCCTGCCATGCGGCGGCGCAGATCCTCATCCACATAGTCCCAATAGTCCCGGTTATGCGCCAGAAACTCTTCAAATTCGGCCTCGTCATCGACGACAAAGCTGTCATAGCCCCAGAGCGTCAGCGCGGCGGAGACCAGCTCGACGCCGCCGGACGCGGCCTGAATCGTTACTTCCAGCCATTTCATATCAGAATGCCTCCATTCAATTACGCATATTTTACATGAATTTCGGTGTAAAGACAAGTAAATCTTTCTTATAATCTTTTCCTTTGGGGAAAGATGTAGTATAATCATAAAAATTGGGGTTGTTTTCCCTGTGGAAAGGAATCGGGAATGAATCAGAAAACCGAGCTGCTGCCCGGCGTGTATTTGCGCGCGGTGCAGACCGACAAATTTAAAACCGGCTGTCTCAGCGTCAACTTCCTGCGGCCGCTGTGCCGGGAGGAGGCCGCGTTGAACGCCCTGCTGCCAAGCGTGTTGCTGCGCGGTACCAAAAAGCACCCGGATATCCAGAGCATTTCCGTGTTGTTGGACGAGCTCTATGGTGCCGGCGTCGGCACGCTGGTGCGGAAAAAGGGCGAGGTGCAGACCTGGGGCTTCTATGCCGACTTTATTGAGGATGAATATACTCTGGCTGGGGAAAATATATTCCGTGCGGTATGCGCATTCCTGCGAGAGCTGCTGCTGGAGCCGCTGACGGAGCAGGGCGCGTTCCAGCAGGATTTCGTGGAGGGCGAAAAGGTCAACCTCTGCAATGCCATCGCGGCGGAGATCAACGACAAGCGGACCTATGCCATGACGCGGCTGCTGCGCGTCATGTGCCGGGAAGAGCGCAGCGCGGTGCCGCGCCTCGGCAGACGGCAGGAGGTGGAGGCTATCACGGCGGAGAGCCTCTATGCGCACTACAGGCAGACGCTTGCCGCGTCCCGCGTGGAGTTGTTCTATATGGGCCGAAAATCTCCGGCGGAGGCCGCCGAGACAATGCGCGGCATGCTGATGGGTCTGCCTCGGGAGACCATCTGCAGTGTCGGGACCGAGGTGGTTCGGACCGCCGGGACGGTCCGATACGAGGAAGAGCGCATGGACGTGACGCAGGGCAAGCTGGCCATGGGGTTCCGCACCGGTCGTACGCTGCACGATCCCGGCTTTGCGGCGCTTCAAATGCTGAACGCCGTCTACGGCGGCAGCGTGACCAGTAAGCTGTTTCTGAATGTGCGGGAGAAGCTGTCCCTCTGCTATTATGCCTCCTCGTCACTGGAAGCACACAAGGGACTGATGGTGGTCTCTTCCGGCATCGAATTTGAGCAGGAGGCCATGGCGCGGGAGGAAATCCTGCGGCAATTGGAGGACTGCCGTCAGGGAAAGATCACGGAGGAGGAACTGGAAAACGCCAGAACCTATCTGATTTCCACCTTCCAGACGGCATTGGACAGCCCCGGTCACATCGACGACTTTTTTCTTGGGCAGGCCATCGCCGGGTTGAACGGCACGATGGAGGCGCGGATGGACGCCTTACGCGCCGTGACGCGGGAGGACGTGACTGCCGCCGCGCAGGACGTCCAGTTGGACACAGTCTATTTTCTGAAGGGGGCGAAGTAATGCTGCAAGTGAAAGCGCCCCGGCTGGGGGAAAGCTATGTCGAGCGGGAGTTTCCCGGCGGATTGACAGTCCGGGTCATACCAAAGCCGGGCTTTGCCAAAAAATATGCGTTTCTGGCCGCCGACTATGGCTCCATCGATACCGCGTTTACGCGGAACGGCGAGAAAATCCAGTCGCCGGACGGCGTCGCCCACTATCTGGAGCACAAGATGTTCGATCTGGAGGACGGCAACGCCATGCAACTGTTTGCCGCCGCCGGCGGCAGCCCCAACGCCTTTACCAGCTACGATATGACTGCCTACTATTTCATCTGCACCGATCGTTTTGAGGATAATCTCCGCATTTTACTGCGCTTTGTCCTGACGCCCTACTTCACGGAGGAGAGCGTGGAGAAGGAACGGGAGATCATCGGGCAGGAGATTCGGATGTACGAAGACAGCGCCGATTCGCGGCTCTATGAGAATTTGTTTTCGGCCATGTTCCGGAATCATCCCATCCGGGTACCCATCGCCGGCACGGCGCAGAGCATCGCGAAAATCACGGCAAAGACGCTGTACGGCTGCTATGAGACCTTTTATGCTCCATCCAATATGATGCTCTGCGTGGTGGGGGACGTCGAACCGGACGTGGTATTCTCTGCGGCCGAGGCCATGCTGCCGCGGGAGCGGCGGGGGCTGCCCGCCCGGGACTACGGCGCGGCGGAAGCGCCGGACTGCGGGCCGCAGACGGTGCGGCAGACCATGGAAATCGCCATGCCCATGTTTTCCGTCGGCTTCCGCTGCGAGCCACCGGCGGCTGGGCGTGCGGGCATGAAGCAGGAGATCGTCGGCGACCTTGCGTGTGAGCTGCTGGCCGGCGAGGCATCCCCGCTCTATCAGCGGCTCTATGACGGAAACCTCATCGATTCCGACTTCTCTTCCGGCTTCGAGCGCGTCAAGGGCGCGGCGCTGATCTCCTTCGGCGGCGACAGCCTGGAGCCGGAGACGGTGCAGCGGGAGCTCCTGGAGGAGTGTCGCCGGCAGCTCGCGGAGGGCCTGGATGCGGATGCGTTCCGCCGCCTGAAAAAGTCTGCCGTGGGCAGGCGCATTCGGGATCTGGACAGCTTCGAAAGCATCTGCTACCGGATGTGCGCCTCGTTTTTCGACGGAGCCAGCTATTTTGAATTTCCGGATGTCTATGAAGAGATTACGCTCGAGGATGTCCGGGCATTTCTGCAAAGCACGGTGCGGGAGAATCGAATGGTCCTCTCTGTGATCGAGCCAAAAGAAAGGGGATAACACCATGCTCTCTGCAATCACGTTCCCGGGCCTTGGGCTGTCGCTGAATCTGCCGTCGGTGGCCTTGAATCTGTTCGGGAAGGACATCTTCTGGTACGGGATCATCATCGCCTGTGGCTTTGTGGCTGCTTACCTCTATATGAATGCCCGGGCGCCCCGGTTCGGGCTGACGCAGGACAACCTGCTGGATATGGTACTGTGGGCGGTGCCATTCGGGATCATCGGCGCGCGCATCTATTACTGCGTGTTTTACTGGGACCTGTACCGCGCAGACCCCATTTCCTGCCTGTATATCTGGGAGGGCGGTCTGGCCATCTACGGCGCCGTCATTGGCGGCGTGATCGGTGTTGCGCTCTGCGGAAAAATCAGAAAGCTGCCGATTCCGGTTCTGCTGGATCTGGCCTCCTTTGGCGTGCTGATCGGCCAGATTTTTGGCCGGTGGGGCAACTTCTTCAATCAGGAGGCTCACGGCGGCGAGACAACCTCCTTCCTGCGGATGGGCCTGCTGGATTCGGACGGCGTGGTGCGCTACTACCACCCGACTTTCCTCTATGAGTCGGTCTGGAATCTGGTGGGACTGATCGGGCTGCACTTGATCTCCAAAAAGCGGAAGTTTGACGGCCAGATGTTCCTGCTTTACCTCTTCTGGTACGGCCTTGGCCGTGTCTGGATTGAGGGAATGCGGACAGACAGCCTGTATCTGTTTTCCACGGGCATTCGCGTCAGCCAGTTGCTGGCGGCAATCTGTGTGGTGGCAGCCGGCGGTCTTGTGGCGTACGTTCTGCTTGTTCGGAAGCCAAGCGGCGAAAAACTTTATGTTAATCGACTAGCCGCTGAGAAGCAGGCTGCAGGGGAGGAACAGAAGGATGCAGCGGAAGAATGTTCACAATAAGTTTACGAGCCGGAAACAAGCTGGGTTTGAATTTGAAAATAAAGTATGCTATAATGCAGAAAAAGCTGCTGAAAGGAGCAACAGACGATGAATTTTAGCGAAAATTTTGAGAGCTTCAAGGGTATGGCGGCGAACGCCGCCTGCGCGGCCAAAAAGAAAGCGGTCGTATTGGCCGGAATTGCCAAGGCCAACGTCTCTATCTATGCAGAGGAGGATAAGGTCAGGAAAGCGGAAGCGGAGCTGGGCAAGCTGTACTATAACGACTATGTGTCCGGTAACAGCGCCGACCCCGAGGCGTATCGCCCGCTCTGTGAGCGGATCACCGAATCCAAAAACGTCATTGCGTCCCTGAAGGAGACCATCGCCAACCTGAAGTCGGAGAGCGGCGAGAGCGAGCCAGTTGGCGACGACGAGGTCACAGACGCCGATTTTGTGGTGGGCGAGGAAGTGCCTGTAGAGCCGGAAACGCCCGCAGAGCCGGAAACGCCCGCGGAGCCGGAGGAGACACCCAAAACAGAAGCGTGATCGTCAAACAGAAAGGCACCCCATCTGCCGGAAAGAAACTTCCGCCGCACAATGGGGTGCTTTTTTACAATCGCGACAAACAGACAGAGAATAGGGGAACGGCATGAAAACAGCAATCGTGATTCTGGCTGCCGGAATTGGCAGCCGTTTTGGCATCGGCGTGAAGCAGCTGACGCCAGTGGGACCGGGCGGAAAATTGATCATCGACTATTCCATCCATGACGCGCTGGAAGCGGGCTTTAACGAGGTTGTATTCATCATCCGTCCGGATCTGCGGCGGGAGTTCGACGAGATGATCGGCGACAGGCTTACCGGTCTGGTCGGGCGTTACCGCGCGCTGGAGCGTGTTTCCTACGTTTATCAGGAGCTGACCGATCTGCCGGAAGGATTTGGTTATCTGGCGAACGAGCGGCTTAAGCCGTGGGGGACCGGGCAGGCGATTCTGGCCTGCCGGGGGGCGGTCCAAGTACCCTTCGCGGTCATCAATGCGGACGATTACTACGGCAAGCAGGCGTTCCGGGACATCCATGCCTTTTTGCTGGCCCACGGTACCGAGCGCGGGCACTACTGCATGGCGGGCTTTACCCTGGGCAACACCTTGTCGGAATATGGCGCCGTGACGCGGGGGCTTTGCAGGGTGGAGGAAGCCGGCTGTCTGACTGAGATTACCGAGACGCGCGGCATTGAAAAAACTCCCGACGGTGCGGTGGCAAATGGCGTGCCGCTGGATCCGGATTCCACGGTCTCCATGAATATGTGGGGCTTTACTCCGGACTTTCTGGAGGAGCTGGAGGTGGATTTCCGTCGTTTTCTCGAGTCCGGGAATGCACTAAGCGGGGAATTTTTACTCCCGACGCTGGTCGGCGAGCGGCTGGAAAGTGGGAAAATCCGCGTGGAGTGTCTGAAGACAGCGGAAAGTTGGTTTGGCGTGACCTACCAGGCGGACCGGGCGTATGTGCAGCAAAGGATTCTGGAGCTGATCGCCGCGGGGGTATACCCGGAGCGGCTGTATCCCGAATAAGATTCCTCCTCCAATCTCCCGATTTCTGTGACGGTTCCGACCTGCTTGTGGGTTCTGGCGCGGCGCAATCAAACGACAAGGACATGCAAAAGCGCGGTCACTCAGAGGCGGCAGGCCTGAGAATGACCGCGCTTATGCAATCCAGATGCGCCACCGGGAAGCACCTCTCCCGAGAGACAGTAGCAGCGCAGCGAAATGTGCCCTCCTCAGAGAAGCTTGATCGGGGATGCGGCGCAAAGGTTTCCTCTTTGGGGGAACTGTCAGCAAAGTTGACTGAGGAAGCGCGCATTCATTTTCGCAGCTTTCGGAGAGATTTTGCGGTCTCGTCCAAAAAAGTCTCCATGTCGGAGAGTTGCCGCCCAATGGCGTTGAGGCTGCCGGAGGCGGCGGCAGTCAAATCCTTCACCGCCGCGTCGGCCTGATTGGCTTTCCCGGCTGCGGCGCGCAGCAGCGACTCCATCGTCTGCTGCATGGCAGCGACCCGTTCGGCGGCCTCATGCTCCAGCTGCGCCGCCCGCTGCGAGGCGACCCGCTCGGCGGCCTCCGCACGGCGATAGGCGTCCAGTTCTTGCTGCTGCATGGGCATGGCGGACACTTGTGGGGACGGTTCCGACGGCGCAGACGTCTCAGCGCCGACGCGATTGGGCACTGCCTGAAGCTGCTCACGCGCGGCCTGTAGCTGATCGTTCTCCGCCTGTAGCCGATCGCTATTTTCCTTCAGCTGTGCGTTTTCCTCGCGGAGGCGCTGCAACTCCGTCTGCTGCTTCAGCAGCTCTGACCTATGCTGCTCCGCCTGATTTTGCAGACAGGCGACCACGTCGCCCCGGTGAAAGCCGTTCAGCGCGCTTCGAAACTGATAATCCATCCCCATCGCTCCATTCGCTTTTTCCCTCTTTATATCATAGTTTCCGACAAAACACAAGGAAAACACTGTTCCGGATCACGCCCGGAATTTGCATATTTGGCTTGCTTTTCGGAAACTCTTATGCTAAAATAGGCTTTGCTGGATATTAGTTGCCGATGAGTTTCTGGGTGTAACAACTACAGTGTGAGCTGTGTTTGTTGCGCACTTTTTTTACTCTGACGCGCTGGATCATATCAAACATGAGTGCGACAATGGAAGGGAGAACCAAACCATGGAAACAAGACCTTATGTATCCTGGGACCTGATGAATCACTTTCTGATCGACGCCTTCAAGGGCTACGGCGTCCCGGAGAAGGACGCGAAAATCTGCGCCGACGTTCTGCTGGAGTCCGACCGCAGAGGCATTGAAAGCCACGGCTGCAACCGTTTCAAGCCCATCTATATCAATCGGATCATCAACGGCACGCTGAAGCCGGTGACCGAGATCGAAATTCTCAAAGACACGCCTACCACGGTGGTCATGGACGCCCATGACGGTATGGGCATGGTTGCCAGCCACAAGATGATGGAAATGCTGATCGAGAAGGCCAAGAAATACGGCATGGCTGGCGGCGCAATCAAAAACTCCACCCACTACGGCATTGCGGGTTACTGGGCCACGATGGCCAGCAAACAGGGGCTCATCGGGATTACCGGCACCAATGCCCGCCCCTCCATCGCGCCCACCTTCGGCGTGGAAAACATGATGGGCACCAACCCACTGACTTTTGCGCTGCCGACGGACGAGGAGTTCCCGTTCTGCATCGACTGCGCGACCTCTATCGTGCAGCGCGGCAAGATTGAGTACTACGCGCGCGAGGGGAAGGACACCCCAGCCGGTATGGTCGTCGCCGAGGACGGCTCTGCCATGACCGACTCGAATGAAATTCTCAAGGCGCTGGTCGACGGCACCGCGGCGCTCGCGCCCCTTGGCGGCATCGGCGATACCATGTGCGGCTACAAGGGCTACGGCTACGCGGCCGTGGTGGAAATCCTGTCCGCGGCGCTGGCCGGCAGCTGCTTCATGAAGGCATTGACCGGCGCCGATGAGGACGGCAAGCCCCAGATGTACCACCTGGGCCACTTCTTCTTTGTCGTGAATCCCGAGTTCTTCCTGGGGCTTGACACCTTCAAAAAGACCGCCGGCGATATCTGCCGCGCCCTGCGCGCCTCCAAAAAGGCTCCCGGCGAAGACCGGATTTACACTGCGGGCGAGAAGGAATGGCTGACCTGGTGCGAGCGCAAGGACAAGGGCGTTCCCGTCGGCGAGGCGGTCCAAAAGGAAATCCTCGCGGTCCGCGACACGCTGAAGCTGCCCTACCAGTTCCCGTTTGAGGCCTGAAAAAGAAAAGGCAAGCTGCGAATTACGCGAAAAAATTCCGAAAGTTTCCCGCACAGTGGAAGGACAAGATGAAAATCGACGCCACGGTTCCCGTCGCCAGCAAGGATGCCCGGGGCTTGACCGATGCGCGCAGCGCCGCAAGAATTTGACAAAAGAAGCTGCCATTTTCCAACCGATTGCCGGGCATGGCCCGCGCGGGAGGAGAGTGGCAGCTTTTTTTGCACGGTTTGACTGGACGGCGCCGGTGACTCGCCGGAGGAGCTGGGATTATCGCCAGTTCTTCTCCAGAAACGCCAGAATGTCTTTTGCCGTCGGGGGACATCCGTTTAGGTGACAGGCGCAGCCGCTGGTGCAGCTGCCGACGCCGATCTGGCCGGTCTGTCCGCGATAGCCCTGACCGATGCAGATTTTTTGCCGGTGTCCCCGCAGCGTTCCCTGCCGCTCCAGCTTGTCGAGCGCGTGGATCAGCATGCCGTAACAGGCGCTGCAGGCGTCGATTGGCTCCGTATAGGCCGCCAGCTCCCGGATCCTTCCGCTGCGGCGCTGCTCCGGCGCTACGGTTCCGCCGTTGAGCGGTATCAGCTCGGCGCGTTCGACGTCCGCGCATCCAATCCCGAGCGACTCCGCCAGGGCGATATAGGGAACGTCCTGCGTTTGCAGGCCCAGCGTCTCGCAGGCAAACGCGTCGCAGAGCACCGGGTCCAGGCAGCAGAAGATCCGATCCATGGAGACTGGGGTTCCGCCCTCTTCAAAGTCCAGGTCGCCGCAGATGTTGTCCACCACAATAAAGTCCTGCCGAATCGCGGCGTTCAGGTGTGCGATCGGCTTGTGAAGTCCCAGCGTGTGAAATCTCCGCTTTTCTGAGTTGGGAAGCAAGCCCTTCAGGTTTTTGAGCGCACAGGTCAGCATCGTCTGGCAATGCCCTTTCAGGACGGGCAGATTGATTAGAAAATCCGTTTCTTGCGCCTGGTTGCAGATCTTGATCGACATGCCCTTGCCGTCAACGGAAATACTGCTGTCCGCTTGTAGGTCGACAAACGGAACCGCGTACTCCTCGCACACAGAAAGCAGGCCGGATTCTCTGGCGGCAGGCATCGTTTTTGCGCCGACCCAGGAGCCCTCCATGACGCGCAGGTTCCGGAAGCCATGCGTCTGCAGGTATTCCAGCACGCCCGCGACAATTTCCGGGTGGGTCACGGCGCCCAGCTCCGGCGTGGAGGCGAGCACCAGGTTCGGCTTCAGGGCGATCCGTTTGGCCGGATCGCCGATTTGACCGGCCAGATCCGCCGCCTCCAGCAGCCGCATTGTCATCTGCTTGTATTCAGAGCCATGGATCATCAAAATTTGATTCTGTTTCATACGCGTCCTTTCTCGTTGCGGGAAAACGATGAAAAAAATCCCCACCCAGAGGGGACCGAGGCCGGGTGCGGATGGGGGGCTATCTGTCAGCAGGCTTTCTTTCGACGACCGCCTCCGTGACATCACGCAGAACGAGAGCGCCGTTTTGATTGTAAACGTCGATTGTAATTTCAACGATGCCGTTATACTCATTGCGCGGTGTGATCGCGGTCACGGTAGCTCTGCCATATAGGACGTCGTTTTCGAAAACAGGAAGAAACCATTCAATATGCGTTGACTTCCCGGCGATCAGCTGGCTCCCGCAGAAGTCAATATCCTCGATGTATTTCGCCCAGACCGACATAAACGCCATGACGCCGGGCGCGATAATTGTACCAAACCGCGTCTGGCGGGCATAGTTTTCGTCTGTGTGCAGCGGCAGCGGATCGTATTGCTTTGCAAAATTCTGCATATCCGACTTGGAAATGCGGACTTTTTTTGTGTCTGCGGAAGCGTTCAGAGGGATCTCCTCAAAATACATATTGCACCATCTCATTTCTCTCATGCGGGGATAAGGCCGCTGTTCTTCGATTTCAAAAAGCGACAATATCGGGATATCTTGCTGCACCACAGCCCACGATATCTTTTTTTTCCCGGATTGTCAACGGGAAATCACTTCATCTACAAGGTTTCATCAGGAAAGGAGGGTTTGCATGGAATCTTTTGTGCTTTCGTACCAAAGCAAAGTTATCACAGGAGGATGCCGCCCGCTATCTGAAAATCACGCGAGAATGCGTTTGCAAACGGGAAACCGGAGAAGCAACGCCGAGCGCCGCAAGGGAAGGGTTTTCGGGATGTCGGGGACGTTGACGATAACGCTTTCCTCAAAATACTGGACACGGACAGCCGGATGGTGTACACTAAAGGCGCAGGAAACACCGGAAAGGGAAGTACGGACCCGAACGGTTACGACAGGACGTCGGTCTGCATGATTCGGAAGAAGGTCGGAAGTGAACCCGGCCTGTTTTTTTGCTTTTTGATAAAAATAAAGTTCTTACCCGCGCTCCGATGTGGGAGTTCAAGATGACAGCTCCGATACACACCTTCCGCAGTATTTGCAGTCAGACAGGAACCTTCAAAGAAGAAACCAGATAAGAGAGCATCGTTCATCGGGCGCCGGTAAACGCAGAAAAGCTTACAGGAGGAACGATTCATGGGGAATATGATCGAAATTACGCACCTGAACAAGAGCTTCGGTGATGTGAAGGCGGTGCAGGATCTCAGCTTCCGCGTCAAAGAAGGCGAGCTGTTTGCCTTTTTGGGCGTCAACGGCGCCGGAAAGAGCACAACGATCGTCATCATGTGCGGGCAGCTGCAAAAGGATAGCGGCGACGTCGTCATTGACGGCACCGCGATTGACCGCAATGCGGATAAAGTCAAAATGGAAATCGGCGTTGTCTTTCAGAATTCCGTGCTGGATAAGGCGCTTAGCGTTCGGGATAATCTGGAATGCCGCGCTGCGATGTATGGCATCACCGGCAATGCGTTCGACGTAAGGTTGGCAGAGCTTTCGGAGCTGCTGGAGCTTTCGGATCTTCTGAAGCGTACCGTCGGCAAACTTTCCGGCGGCCAGCGGCGGCGCATTGACATTGCAAGAGCGCTGTTACATAAACCGAAGCTTCTGATTTTGGATGAGCCCACCACCGGCCTTGACCCGCAGACAAGAAAAGCGGTCTGGACTGCCATCGATCACCTGCGGAAAACGGAGGGGATGACGGTATTTTTGACCACACACTATATGGAAGAGGCGGCGGATGCCGATTATGTCGTGATCCTCGACAGCGGAAAAATTGCCGCCGAAGGCACGCCGCTGCAACTAAAAAACACCTACACCGGTGATTTCATCACGCTTTACAACACGCCGCAGTGCCAGATTGATGAATTGGGACTGCCGTATGAGACAATACGCGACGCGCATCGTGTGGCGGTACCAAATACCGCAGCGGCAACCGAACTGATTGTGAAGCATCCGGAGATTTTTAAGGATTATGAAATTACAAAGGGAAAAATGGATGATGTTTTTCTCACTGTAACCGGTAAAAAGTTTTTGGAAGGTTTAGAGAAATGAAACAGCTGACAAGTTTAATCAAACGAAATACCAAATTGTTTTTCAAGGATAAGGGCATGTTCTTTACTTCGCTGATTACGCCGCTTATCCTGCTGGTGCTGTATGCAACCTTTCTGGCGAAAGTCTATCGAGACAGTTTTTCTTCTAGTATATCCGGTTTCCTGAACGTGTCCGGCAAACTGATCGGCGGTTGTGTCGGCAGCCAGCTGTTTTCCTCGCTGCTTGCAGTATCCTGCATTACGGTGGCGTTTTGTTCCAATATGATTATGGTGCAGGATAAAGTAAGCGGTGCGCGTGCCGATCTGACCATTACGCCGGTGAAGCGTTCCACGCTGGCGCTGAGCTATTATCTTTCCACGGTGCTTGTTACCCTGATTGTCTGCCTCTGCGCTACCGGAGCGTGCTTCCTTTATCTTGCCAATGTGGGCTGGTATCTGTCCGTAACGGATGTGCTTCTGGTTTTGCTTGATGTGTTCCTGCTGGTCATGTTCGGTACCGCACTGTCGTCGATCATCAACTTTTTTCTCACTTCTCAAGGTCAGATCTCCGCAGTGGGCACAATCGTCAGTGCCGGCTACGGCTTCGTCTGCGGCGCCTATATGCCGATTTCCTCGTTCGGAGAAGGACTTCAAAAGGTGCTGTCCTTCCTGCCCGGAACCTACGGCACGGCGCTGATCCGCAATCACGCCATGCAGGGGGTGTTCACGGAAATGGGGAATCAGGGATTCCCTGCTTCCGTTGTGGAAGGCATCCGCGATTCTATTGACTGCAATCTTTACTTTTTTGGGGACAAAGTGGAGGTCAGCACTATGTATCTGATCCTCGGCGGGACGGTTGTCTTGCTGATTGGCATCTATGTGCTGCTCAATATGCTGAAACGGGAAGCAGAATAAATATCCCCTTTTACAGTCCTGAATTTTTGCTATTTCAGGCGTCTGCTCAATGGGGCGCGGAGCAGCCCGCGTGATCCGGCAGGTGCGTGTCACATGGTTGTAGGATGGTGTATTCGCGTCAATCACCCCGCCGTGGAAAATTACGGCGGGGCGATTTTTTTGGTCAAAAAATATTTGCTTTACAATTCGACCCTATCGTACTAGTATTGAAGTATCAGGGGAATGTCAAAAGGTGCGCTGTTTTGAGATAGAACACAGGATACGACGTTGAACGTTCCGCTGTGAAACGAGAATTCGCCATATCTTATAAAAGCAGAAAAGCTTTTTCATTCGATTCGGAAGGCAAAAAAACCGAGAAATATTTGCCCTGCGTTTTCCTGATTCCTGGTGAATGCAACGGCTGAATATTATATTTTTACAATAGGAGGCATATAAAATGATCCAAAAAAGACAGGTTTACAAATGCAGCGTGTGCGGGAATGTTGTAGAAGTGCTGTCAGTGGGCGGCGGGACGCTGGTGTGCTGTGGCAAAGATATGATCTTGCAATCAGAAAACACGGTTGACGCGGCCAAGGAAAAGCATGTCCCTGTTATAGAGATGATTCCGGGCGGCGTAAAAGTGAAGGTCGGTTCTGTTGAGCATCCGATGCTTGAAAATCATTATATTCAATGGATTGAAATCGAAACTGTCGAAAAAGTATACAGAAAAGAACTGAATCCGGGAGATAAGCCTGAAGCGGAATTCTTGATTGCAGAGGATGTCGTTCAGGCCCGTGCATACTGCAATTTGCATGGATTATGGAAAAGCTGAGCAAATGCTCTAACTTCAGCATAGGCCTAAGTCATTCAATGAACACGGCTGGAGCCGCACGGCTCCAGCCGCGTGCACTTGATGAACCAATACGGACAGAGAAATCAGGAGGGATCGCATATGTTGAACGGAAAGATCACAGCCTTAATCAACCGGCAAATCAATATGGAGTGGTATTCTGCTTATCTTTATTTAAGCATTCACAGCTATTATGTGGATCAGGAGCTGAATGGATTTGGAAACTGGTTTCTTGTTCAGACACAGGAAGAACGTGACCACGCCATGCTGTTCGTCAAATATCTCCAGAATAACAGCGAAAAGATTCAGCTGTACGATGTCAAAGCTCCGGATATTCAGTTTGCAAATTTCAGAGAGCCCACTGTCGCCGCATACGAGCACGAACAGAAGGTCACGGCTTCCATCAATGACATCTATGCGACGGCTTACGAACTGAAGGATTTCCGCACCATGCAGCTTTTGGATTGGTTCGTCAAGGAACAGAGTGAAGAGGAAAAGAACACGGAATCCATTGTCAAAAAATACGACTTATTCGGAAACGATCCAAAAGGCCTCTATATGCTCGACAATGAATTGGCGGCGCGTGTTTATACTGCGCCTACTTTGGTCCTTTAACGCTCCTTGAGGAGTTACTCGATTCAAAAATTCTTGTCGTAATATTTTGGGAAGTGTGATACCCGGTTGCAGTCAAAGAGGCCCCTCACACCGGACGTGCACATTTGTGCATGTTCGGTGTGAGGGGTTCCGCATAACGCCAATGAAACCTTGGATCATTCCGGCACGCTTTCGTTTGCTACGATTTGAATTGATAATCTTGGATCGGTACCGGGCCTCGCGTGACGGTTCTCTCAATCCGCAGATTACCGTTCGCTTCGGCTTTCACCCGCCAGTTCACCAGCATGATGCTGCCGTCCGCGATCTCAATTCCCGTGATGCCTTTGGTATGGATGCAGCACCCCGAATTGAAATACGGCAGGTCGCTGCTTTCGGAGAATTTCGGCCTGTGCGTGTGGCCGCAAATGATGAATTTCTGGTTTTGCTGAATCCATTTTTTATAGTTCCGCTCGAGTTTTGTCCGCTTATATAAGTTCCTCGCTGGACTGGCCGGATTTTGAAATCCGATCACGTGCGCATATCTCCATAAATATCTGGCCAGGAACATCGATATTCTCCAAAGCTGGTCGTTCATTGTGTCGCCCTGATGGCCATGAACGACAAGAATTTCCTGCCCCGTAGCCCGGTATTTCAGGACCAGTGCCTCATAAGGAGTAATACCGTCCAGGAGCGCCTGCGTTTCCTGGCTGAATTCATCATAATAACAATATAAGTTATTTTTGACATAGTTTTTGGACCGCAAAAAGATATTGTGATTGCCATACAGCAAAACGAGCCTGTCTTCATCGAAGAATCTTTTGATGGCTAAAAATATGTCGGAGTGCGCCAGCCGGATGTTTTTAAAATCGGAATACTCCCAAAGCTCGTCTCCGTCGCCGGCCTCGACGTATTGATAGCCGTTCCTATAATAATAATTCAGCGCTTGCAGGAGAACGGTTTGGTTCCTGGTGAATTCGTCGGATGCGCTGTCGTCGCCCCGGTGCGAGTCACTGAAAATGATATACCTCGAATTTGCATCGAAATACTCAACTTTGGCGTTCCTGTAAGCATCCCATAGTCTTTGATCGGTGTGCATTTCTCTCACTCCAGAAGTAAAATTCTGAAAAAGGAAACGTACGATACGCCCCCAAATTCTGCTCAGCAGTCGCGATGAATTGCCTCCGCATGGAAACGGTTTCCTGGCGACTGATTCTGGACCACCAAGTCAACCGCGGCTCCGCTTGGATTCCTGCTGCCGCAAGTGACTAATCCAGATCAGACGAGGAGGAAGGTTCCATAACGGGGATGGAGGATATTTTACCCGGAAAGAGACAAGTTATGAACCGCTTGCATGTGCGATTTACAGTGCATCATGCAATAATTGATCTGCAAAATGACAATGACATGGTCCAAGGAAGTTCGAAAAGTCACAAAGACATAGAAAAACACCGTACTTTTCAACAAAGTACGGTGCATGTTTTGGCAGGGGATGAGGGATTCGAACCCCCGCAAACGGAGTCAGAGTCCGGTGTGCTACCGTTACACAAATCCCCTGTACAGCTGCGCCAGACGCATTATTATTATACTCAATAAGCTCCTTTTGTCAATCTTTTTCGCAAAATAATTCCGTCGCGGCGGCTCAGAGGATGGACGTTAGCTCCAGCAGATCGCAGATTTCCCAGTCGGGGAGGAGGTCGTCCCTGCCGGCTTTTCCGTTCGGATTGTACCATATGGTTCGGATCCCGGCCTGTCTGCCGCCCATGATATCGGAGGACAGGCTGTCGCCGATCAGGACGGCGCGTTCCCGGCAAACCCCCGGGATTCTGGCAAAGCAGTAGTCGAAGTATTCCGGCGTCGGTTTCAGCGCACCGGCATCCTCGGAAATGAAAATCTGCTCGAAGTATGGGGTGAGGCCGGCGCTGTCCAGCCGGGAATACTGCGTCTCCGCGACGCCGTTGGAGGCCAGAAACAGTCGGTAGCGCGGATGTAAATAGTCAAGAATTTCCAGCGCGTGCGGCGTAAGACAGTGGCCGATGCCCAGGTTCTTCCGGTAGCGCCGCTCGCACTCCCCTGGGTCCCGGTCGATTCCGTATTCCTGAAACATCTGGCGGTGCCGGGCGGTCAGCATGATTTCCCGCGTGATCTCTCCCCGCTCGCAGGCCTGCCAGCAGAGCCGGTTCAGGCAGTGATACCGCGCGTACATATCCTCGGTCAGCGGAACGCCAAGCTCGCGATAGGTGCGATGCAGCGCAGTGTGCTCCGACCAGCCGAAGTCCAGCAGCGTGTCGTCCACGTCGAAAAAGACGAACTCAATCATGGCACAGTCTTCCGAAGAGCGCGTTCGAAACGGAGGCAAAGCCGGGAATATCCAGCGTCTCGCCGCGGACCGCGGGCGGGAGGCCGCAGGCTTCGAGAACGTCCGCAAGCGCTTGCCTGGAGAGCTGCGGAAAGCCGATGGAAAGGCCGTTGAGCAGAGTCTTGCGCCGGACGGCGAAGGAGGCCTTGACCACGCGGAAAAACAGCGTCTCGTCGAGAATTTCGCAGACAGGAGCCTGCCGCACGGTCAGCTTCAGGACCGCAGAGGTGACCTTGGGCTGGGGAACGAAGCAGGTGGGCGGCACCTCAAACAGCAGCGCCGGCTGCGCATAATACTGGCAGAATACTGTGAAGGCGCTGTAGTCCGGGGAGCCTGCCGGGGCGCAGATACGCGCTGCAACCTCTTTTTGCACCATGACCGTCACCGCCTCAAAGCTGCGGCTCTCCAGCAGGGCGGCCAGAATGGGGGAGGTGATATAGTAGGGGAGGTTGGCGCAGGCCACCGGCCGAAGATCGGGAAAGCACTCCCGCACCAGGGCGGGGATGTCTGTTTTGAGAATGTCACGGAACAGGATTTTCAGATTGTCGAAGCCCGCCATGGTCTCGGCCAGAATGGGCCGGAGAGAGGCGTCGACCTCCACCGCGACCACCTTTCCTGCGTGCGCGCAGAGCTCGCGTGTCAGCGGTCCGATGCCGGGACCGATTTCCAGCACGCCGCAATCCCGGGAGATTCCCGCCTCTTCGGCGATTTCGCGCGGAATCTGGCTGTCAATCAGAAAATTCTGGCCCTTGGCCTTGGAAAAATGGAAGCCATGGCGCTCCAAAAGCGCCCGGATTTCCCGGATATCACATACATCCATCGCATTTCCTGCCTTTCTTTTCACTTCATTTTATCAGAAAGCCGACCGGTTGACAAGAAAGAAAAACGGTGCTATATTATTAGGTGATAAAAGAGGCTTTGACGAAGAAACAGGCCGCGAAACCCGGGCCAGAGAGTCGGCGCATCAGCTGCGAGCACCGATCCTGAACGCCGCGGCTTAACCACTTCCGAGCAGCCCCGCTGAAAACACAAGTAGGCGGGGACGGGATTCGCCCGTTACAGCGGCAACGAGCGGCGGTCTGCGGACCGCAAGCAGGGTGGAACCGTGGAATGCTATGTCATCTCACCCCTGATTTTTCAGGGGCGGGATGTTTTTCTTTGCCCCGGATGAAAGGAGCAACAATGATGTCCGAAGAAAACCAGTATACCTTTGAAAATGAGCAGTATCGCAGAACCTATTGGCACACCTGTTCCCATGTGATGGCGCAGGCGGTCAAGCGTCTCTACCCGGACGTGAAACTGGCCATCGGCCCCTCCATCGACGGCGGTTTCTACTATGATTTCGACTGCGACTTCACCTTTACGCAGGAGCATTTGGATGCCATCGAGGCGGAGATGCGGAAAATCTGCAAGGAAAAGCTGAAACTGGAGCGGTTTGAGCTGCCTCGGGAAGAGGCAATCCAATATATGGAGCAGAAGGGTGAGCCCTATAAGGTGGAGCTGATTCACGACCTGCCGAAGGACGCTGTCATTTCCTTTTATACGCAGGGCGAATTCACCGATCTTTGCGCCGGTCCGCATCTGGACTCCACGGGCCGGATCAAGGGCAACGCCATCAAGCTGACCCAGTGCTGCGGCGCCTATTGGCGCGGCGACTCCAAGCGGAAGATGCTCCAGCGGATTTACGCGGTTGCCTTCCCGAAGAAGGAAGAGCTGGACGAATATCTGGCGAAGCAGGCCGAGGCGCTGAAGCGGGACCATAATAAGCTGGGCCGCGAGCTGGAGTACTTCACCACGGTGGACGTCATCGGTCAGGGCCTGCCGGTCCTGCTGCCCAAGGGCGCGCGCGCCATTCAGCAGATGCAGCGCTGGGTGGAGGACGTGGAGGAGCAGCATGGTTATTTGCTGACCAAGACGCCGCTCATGGCAAAGCGGGAACTCTATCAAATTTCCGGCCACTGGGACCACTATCTGGACGGCATGTTCGTCATGGGCGACCCGCAGGATGAGACGAAGGAGTGCTTTGCGCTGCGGCCCATGACCTGCCCCTTCCAGTATCAGGTGTTTCTGAACCGCCAGCGCTCCTACCGGGACCTGCCGATGCGTCTGGGCGAGACTTCCACACTGTTCCGCAACGAGGATTCCGGCGAGATGCACGGGCTGATCCGCGTCCGCCAGTTTACGATTTCCGAGGGACACCTGATTCTGCGCCCCGATCAGCTGGAGGACGAGTTCAAGGACTGCCTGGCGCTGTGCAAGCTCTTCCTGGGTACCGTCGGCCTGCTGGATGACTGTTCGTTCCGCTTCTCCCAATGGGACCCAAACCGCAAGGACAAATATGAGGGGACCGCCGAGCAGTGGGACCACGCACAGAGCTCCATGGAGCGCATTTTGAAAGATTTGCAGGTGGACTACAGGGTTGGCATCGACGAGGCCGCCTTCTACGGCCCCAAGCTGGATGTGCAGTATAAGAACGTATTCGGCAAGGAGGACACGCTGGCCACCATTCAGATCGATATGCTGCTGGCACAGAAGTTCGGCATGTATTATATTGACGAAAATGGGGAGAAGAAGCTGCCCTATATCATCCACCGCACCTCTCTGGGCTGCTACGAGCGGACGCTGGCCTACCTGATTGAGAAGTACGCCGGTGCGCTGCCCATGTGGATGATGGCGGAGCAGGTCCGGGTCCTGCCGATCACAGACCGGGTCCATGACTTTGCGCAGCAGGTGACGGACCGTCTGACTGCCGCCGGCGTCCGCGTGAAGGCCGATCTTCGCTCCGAGAAGCTGGGCTATAAGATCCGGGAAGCCCAGAAGGAGAAAGTACCCTATATGCTGGTGGTCGGCGATAAAGAGGCCGAGGACGGGAGTGTGTCGGTTCGGACCCGGCAGGGCGGCGACGAGGGCGTGATGTCCGTGGACGAGTTCTTGTCCAGATGCCTGCGGGAGATTGCCGAAAAGAAGAAATAATTCCATGGTGAGGCCAAGGCAGCCCAATGCATATTGGGCTGCCTCTCGCAATAAAGAAAGGAGCGCTTTTCATGAACGAGGTACTGAACTGTTTGAATACACGGCGGAGCTGCCGCAGCTTCCAGCACCGTCAGGTGGAGGAGGATGCCCTACAGCAGATTCTGGAGGCGGGACTCTACGCCCCGGCCGGGAAGGGCAAGCAAAGCACCGCATTTGTGGTGGTGCAGGACCGGGAGACCGTGGAAAAGCTCTCCCGGATGAACGCCGCTGTTCTGGGCGGCGGAGGAGACCCCTTCTTTGGCGCGCCGACGGTGATCGTGGTGCTGGCGGATCGATCTGTCGGCACCTGTGTGGAGGACGGCAGCGTTGCGCTCTGCAATCTGATGAACGCGGCCCACGCACTGGGGCTTGGGTCCTGCTGGATTCACCGCGCCGGCCCGGTGTTTGCTTCCGAGGAAGGAAAGGAAATGCTGAAAAAGTGGGGCGTCGAGGGCGACTATATTGGCGTTGGCCACTGCATTCTGGGGTATCGGGACGGCCCGGAACCGGTGGCTGCAGCTCGCAGAGAGGGCCGAATCATCCGGGTATGATCGGCAAGACGCCGAATTGATTAAAAACGCTGCCAGTTCGAGGGGAACTCCTCGAACTGGCAGCGTTTCTATTGGTTGTGCAGATGGCGTTCTTGCCGATCGGGCGGCGCAATCGCCGCCTTGCGCATGGAGACCGCCGCGCAGTGCAGTTTATCCAGCTCGGCTTGGCATAACGGAGCGGCAACTGAAACAGTTTTGATGATTTTACCAAAGGAAGTCACGAAGCGAAAACTGGATTACGCAAAGGAACCGTATCCAGAATAGAAACGCCGGAACGGGCGGCCAGCGCGCGACACGCTTCCTCTGCCGCCGCATCCACCAGTGCCGCGGGTGTGTGTGCATCGCAGCCGATGACGGCCTTGCAGCCGACCTCGCCTGCGATTTGCCAGAACCTGGGATTTGGATAGTGGCGGTCGGCGGAGAAGCCCAGCATGTTCAGCTCCAGCGGGGTTTCGGTCTCCAGCGCCTTCCGACACAGCCGTGTCATCTGCTCGTGGTACAGCGCTTCGCTGCCCACAAAATTCAGCACGTCCGGGTGGGCGAAGTAGGTGAAGCGGCCGGTGTCCAGCGCCTGACTGCATTGGCGCACATACAGACGCAGATCCTCCTCCCGATCGGTCTCCTGGGCCACATAGGGATATCCAATTTCATTTCCGAGAAAATGCTGCCCGAGAATCAGATATTGGACGGGAAACTGGGATAGAAAGTGCAAATAATCCGCAAACAGGGCGGGGTAGTACTCGGTCTCGAAACCGATCAAAATCTGAATATCGCGGCGATATTCCTCCCGCAGTGCCAGCAGCGTCTCAAAGTATCCGGCTGTCTCGTCCGGGTACATGCGCATCGTAGAGTAATAGCCGCCCGAAAAGAGCATCGGCGTGTGGTCGGAAAAGCCGAGCGTCTGAATTCCGGCGGCGATGGCCGTCTCAATGTATTCCCGCTCCGCGCCGGTGGCATGGTGGCAGCGGGGCGTGTGGGTGTGATAGTTGGCAATCATGGGAAAGTCCTTTCAAAATCATAAGTCCGCCGCAAAGGGGAAACCCTGCGGCGGACCCATGTGCTACACGTTAAAGAGAAAGTTGACGACGTCGCCATCCTGCATGACGTACTCCTTGCCTTCGCTGCGGAGCAGGCCTTTCGTTCTGGCCGCGGCGAGCGTGCCGCAGGCGCGCAGGTCCTCAAAGGCGACGACCTCGGCCCGGATAAAGCCGCGCTCAAAGTCGGTGTGGATTTTTCCGGCGGCCTGGGGGGCCTTCGTGCCTTTCTTGATGGTCCAGGCGCGGCATTCGTCGGCGCCCGCGGTCAAAAAGGAGAGGAGACCCAGCAGGGAATAGGAAGCCTGCACCAGCCGGTCCAGACCGGATTCCTCCATGCCCAGTTCTTCCATGAACATGGCCTTTTCCTCAGGGTCGTCCAGCTCGGCGATGTCCGCCTCCAGTTTGGCACAGATGGGGAGGGCCAAACTCCCCTCGGCGTCCGCAAGCTCCCGTACCTGTCGATAGTAGGATACGCCGTCGGGGTTTTGCATACTGTTTTCGTCCAGGTTGGCGGCGTAAATGGTCTTTTTCAGCGTCAGTAGGTCCGAGGTGGCGATGAGCGCCAGTTCGTCGGGCGCGGCTTCAAAGGTGCGGGCCGGCTTGCCCGCGTTTAGATGCTGCAGCAGCGCCTGAAATATCTCGGCCTCGCGGCCGAAACGCTTGTCCCCGCCCTTGGCGGCTTTCTGGGCCTTGTCGATCCGCCGCTCCACCATCTCAATGTCTGCCATAATCAGTTCCAGGTTGATGATATCGATGTCCCGGAGCGGATCGGTGCATCCCTCAACATGGGTGATGTTCGGATCGTCAAAACAGCGGACGACCTGGACAATGGCGTCGGTGGTGCGGATGTTGGACAGAAATTTATTGCCGAGACCCTCGCCGCGGGACGCGCCCTTGACCAGTCCGGCAATGTCGACGAATTCAATGACGGCGGGGGTGTACTTTTTCGGGTTATGTTGGTCCCGAAGCCAGGCAAGACGCTCGTCCGGCACGGAGACAACGCCCACATTGGGGTCAATGGTGCAGAAGGCGTAGTTGTCAGCGGGAACTCCCGCGTTGGTAATGGCGTTAAATAGGGTGGACTTGCCCACATTGGGCAGTCCCACAATACCGAGCTTCATCGGCAAAACATCCTTTCGGTGGTATTTGGACTGCGATCTATTATAATGGCGCGCGGCGGGAAAAGCAACCGCCTGCCGGATTTATCCGCGGCGGGAGTACATTTTCGCGAGGCCGCCCTCCGAGGTTTCCCGGAATCGGCGATTCATGTTGATGCCAGTCTCATACATGGTTTTTACCACCATGTCGTAGCTGATGCTGCGGGTATCGGCCAGAAAAAAGGCCAGATTAGCGGAATTGATCGCCCGCATGGCGGCAACGGCATTGCGTTCGATGCAGGGGATCTGCACGAGCCCGCAGATGGGATCGCAGGTCAGGCCCAAATGGTGTTCCAGCGCAATTTCAGCGGCATACTCAATCTGCTTGAGCGTGTAGCCGAAGAGCTGCCCGAGCGCAGCGGCGGCCATGGAGCACGCCACGCCGACCTCTGCCTGACAGCCGCATTCCGCGCCGGATACGGAGGCATTGCGCTTGGCAAGCTCACCGAAGAGCCCCGCCACACCCAGCGCGTGGACGATATCATCATCAGTGAGGCTGCGTTTTTCTCTCATATAATAGAGAACCGCGGGCAGAACGCCGCTGGCACCGCAGGTCGGGGCGGTGACCACGGTGCCGTTATCGGCGTTCTGCTCGCTGACCGCGTAGGCATAGGAACAGACCAGCTGACATTCCAGGATTTCCGGATGCTTATTGATGAGAATGTGATCGTAGAGGAACTTGGCTTTTCGATTGATGTTCAGACCGCCGGGGAGCGTACCGGTGGCGGAGAGACCCTCGTGGATGGTCTCCTGCATGACCTGCCAGCAGTGGGCCAGGTGCTCCCAGATGTCCGGGCCCTCGTTCAGCTCGATATAATCAGGCAAAGAGACATTGCGGTACTCGCAGAACTGCTTGATCTCCGCGAAGGAGTTTTCCATATAGACGTCCTGAGCTTCCTCCGGCACCGGACGGCCTTCTATGACGATGTCGCCGCCGCCAACGCTGCGCACACGGATGCGGGACAGTTCCTTTCCGTCCTTCAGGGCGACCAGGTCCAACGTGTTGGGGTGGTGTATCTCCTCCGGCATCTCCTGAGAGAAGCAGATTTCCACCGGCAGCGGAGCGAGAACATCCCGCAGTGCGCGGTCGGTGCCGTGGCCCTTGCCGGTTTTGGCAAGGGAGCCATATAGCGTGATATGATAAGCGTCGGCTTCGGGAGTCTCCTGTCGGAATTGTACGGCAGCGGTGGTTGGACCCATCGTGTGCGAGCTGGAGGGACCCTTGCCGATCTTATAGACGTCAAGAATTGATCTCATAATCAGACCTCTTTATTTTTAGCATTAACTTCCTAAACCAACATTATAGCAAAAATTTTTCTTCTTCGCAAGAGTGATGTATGGCTTCCAGAGAAAGCTCACCGGCCAATTTGAACAGGGCGTCGGAGAGAACGGTCTCAACCGGGAGACCGGCGGACTCTGCGACGCGGCGGTAAAAGCACAGCGTCGCAGAGTCCAGATAAAGAGAAATCAACTCCATAGCTGTCTCCTAACTAACATTAAAATCATGCAACCCATCCTATGCAGGGGATTGACAACTGTGATAAAATAGAAGCACCGAAGTTTTCCGGAGAGGATGAAAGAAATGGCGAAAGAGAAAAAGGTGGAACAGATCACCGATATGGAGCAGGATTTTGCCCAGTGGTATACGGACATCTGCCTGAAGGCAGAGTTGGTGGAGTATTCCAGCGTCAAGGGCTTCACGATCCTGCGCCCGTACGGCTATGCGATCTGGGAGCATATCCAGCGAATCATGGACGGCGAATTCAAAAAGACCGGCCATGAAAATGTCGCGATGCCGGTGCTGATTCCGGAGAGCCTGCTGAAAAAAGAGGGCGAGCTGGTACAGGGCTTTGCCCCAGAGGTGGCCTGGGTCACGATGGGCGGCGGCGAAAAACTGGAAGAGCGGTTGGCCTTCCGGCCTACGTCGGAGACCATGTTCTGCGACCACTGGTCCCGTGTTCTCCACTCCTGGCGGGAACTGCCGATGCTCTATAACCAGTGGTGTTCCGTCGTTCGCTGGGAAAAGACCACCCGACCCTTCCTGCGTTCGCGGGAATTCTGGTGGCAGGAGGGTCATACCATCCATGAGACCGCAGAGGAGGCGCAGAAGGAGACGGAACAGCAGCTCAACTGTTATGCGGACTTCTGCGAAAACGTGCTGGCCATGCCTGTGGTGAAGGGGCAGAAGACCGAGAAGGAAAAATTTGCCGGCGCGGAAGCGACCTATGCCATCGAGTGTATGATGAAGGACCACAAGGCCCTGCAGTCTGCCACGTCGCACTATTTCGGCGATAAATTCAGCCGCGCCTATGGCGTGACTTTCGCAGGGCGAGACAATTCTTTGCAGTATCCGTTCCAGACCTCCTGGGGCAGCACGACCCGCCTGATCGGCGCGGTCATCATGACCCACGGCGATAATAATGGCCTGGTATTGCCGCCGCAGATCGCCCCGATCCAGGTGATTGTCGTCCCCGTGGCGCAGCACAAGCCCGGCGTCCTGGAGGGCGCGCAGGACCTTTGCGACCGGCTGCAGAAGGCCGGCCTGCGTGCGAAGCTCGATCAGTCCGACAACAGCCTCGGCTGGAAGTGCGCACAGTATGAGATGAAGGGCGTGCCGCTCCGCGTGGAGATCGGTCCCCGGGACCTCGAGAACGGCCAGTGCGTGCTGGTTCGCCGTAACGACGGAGAAAAAACGGTCGTGAAGCTGGAAGAGGCCGAGACCGCCGCTAGAGTACAGCTGGAGGCAGTGCACGCTGCGCTCTATCAAAAGGCGAAGCAGAACCTGGAGGAACATATCTACGCGGCCTATTCACTGGAGGAGGCGAAGCAGCTCCAGCAGGAGAAGGGCGGTTTCATCAAGACCATGTGGTGCGGTGACGAGGCCTGCGAGCTCCAGATGAAGGAGCAGGCAGGGATGTCCTCCCGCTGTATGCCGCTGCGGCAGGAGCATCTTTCCGACGTCTGCCCCATCTGCGGCAAGCCCGCAAAAACGATGGTTTACTGGGGCGTGGCATACTGAGAATTCCAAGACGCTAATGGGGCGTGCCGCAAAATTGACATTTTGCGGCACGCCTCAGTTTTTGAGAGAAGGCAGGAACACGCCGTGCGGGACCCGCTTTTTACGGCGGAAGAGGCGGAACCCGGCGGTGCGGTTTACTGGACCTGTAAAATATATCCCTTCAGGTAGAGAGACTGCTCCGCGCTCAGAGCTGCGGGATGATCCCGGGACTGCATCAGCAGCTCCAAAAGGCTGACCGACCGGCCGGAATCCGCTGCGGCCTCCCGCAGCATTTTGAGAAACAGCTCAGGCGTCACAAATTGGCTGCAAGAGCAGGTGATCAGGTAACCGCCGCGTTCCACCAGCCGCATGGCCCGCAGGTTCAGCTCCTTATAACCCCGATACGCGCCCTCCACCGCCTGTCTGCTTTTTGCAAAGGCCGGCGGGTCCAGAATTACAGCGCCAAAGCGTCTGCCCTCTTCCGAATAACGCTTTACGACATCGAAAACATCGCCCGCGGTGGTCTCGATGTTGCCGCAGCCGTTGCGTGCGGCGTTCTCCCGCACCATGCGCAGCGCATCCGCGGAGGAGTCCACCGCCTCCACGGAAGAGGCGCCATAGAGTGAGGCATGAATGGAAAAGCCGCCGGTGCAGCAGCAGAGGTCCAGGACTGTGCGGTTGCCAACATAGGGCCGAATCCTTCCGCGATTTTCCTGCTGATCCAGGAAATGGCCGGTTTTCTGGCCGTTCAGAAGGTCGCAGAGCATCCGCGCGTCGTGCTCCCGAATTTCAATGAGCGGTGGAACCTCGCCGTAGACACAGCCCTTTTGCTGGGGCAGGCCTTCTTTTTCCCGTACTGCTACGTCGTTGCGTTCCATAATACCCTTTGGGTCAAAAAGTTCGGCGAGAATAGCAATCAAATCGGCCTTCCAGCAGTCAATGCCAAGCGCCACAGTCTGAAAGGAGAGATAATCCGAAAACTTGTCCACAGTGAGTCCGGGAAGACCGTCCGCCTCGCCAAAAACGACCCGGCAGGAATTGTCAAAGCCAAGTGCCTGCCTGCGTGCCCAGGCGGCGGCAATACGATTTCGGAAAAAAGCCCGGTCAATCATTTCGTTGCGGTCCAGCGTCAGGACGCGGACGGTAATTTTGGAGCGCCGGTTCAGGTAGCCGCGGGCTACAAAGCGTTCCCGACTATCCAGCACGTCCACCACGCCGCCGTCCACGCAAATATCATCTGCCCAGTCAAGTTCGTTATCAAAAATCCAGCATTTCCCACCGCGGATATCCCGTTCCTCGCCGCGCCGAAGGCATACTTTTGGATATTCCATGCTTCAATTCCTCTTTCATTTTTGACTATGATACCACGTTTCGCTGCTGTGGGCAAGCAGATCCGCATTGTGCAAGGCTGGCGCGATATTGGGATTGATTTTTCATCTTGCAGATGTTACAATAATCGCGCCGCAGTTTCCGCACTGTGTGCCCAAGCAAATAATTGAAGACGCAACAAAGTAGTAGTCCTGTGCAACGGTAAACGGCTTAAAATAAGGCTTATTGGCTTCGATTTTCAGCTTTCCGGGGAATGGACATTGTATTGCTAACACGGCCCGTTTTTTGTAGGAACGTTGGGGCGATGAAAAATGAATGCGGAGAATTACCAGTGTGGGCATGACCGGCAGACCCGAAATCATGTGGTAATGAATCGGGAGCCGCCGCTTATGCAACAAATTGAAAATGGAAGCGTATCGAAGTGGTCATAACGGGGCTGACTCGAAATTCCTTGTGCCTTTGGCCTTTTCGTTTCACAAGAATCCTTTGTTTACAAGGGTTTTGGGCGGGTTCAAAAACTAAATATTTTGCAGTTCTACCCTGGAGTTCTACCTTTTTAATTTTTTTTTGAAATTTGACATTTTGGGTAAAAACCAGGCGAACATAGATGGAGAAGTATCGAAGTGGTCATAACGGCCCTGACTCGAAATCGTGTCGGTCGCTGAGTATGTAAATGCCAGAAGCCATTGATATACCGGGGCTTCCGGGCTTACCTTGATTTTTAGTAATTAGTGTTTTCTACGTTTTTTCTACGCTTTGCGCTTGATTTCTACTGAGTGCAGCGTATAAAAATATAATATGGAAGAGTATCGAAGTGGTCATAACGGCCCTGACTCGAAATCAGGTTACCCGCAAGGGTACGTGGGTTCGAATCCCACCTCTTCCGCCAAAAAAGCCAGTAAACTCAAGGGTTTGCTGGCTTTTTCCTTTTCGGAGTCGGCGAGCTACTTCATAATTACGGCTTTTTGTTTCCGATCTCCCCTAAATCAGGAGAGATCATTTTTTTGCTGTATTTATCTGTTGTAACAAAGGCTTCGCCCAAATCAAGTCCCGAAATCAGTGCGTCGGCAGACGAAATTTTCGAGCTATAATCGAGATGAGCGTAAATATTTGCCGTGGTCGAAAAGTCACTGTGTCCCAGCCATTCCTGAATCTGCTTCATTGGAACATTGTTTGCAAGCATCAGGCTCGCACAGCTGTGCCTGAGATCGTGAAAACGGATATGCCGGAAACCGTTTTTTCTTAGAAAGGTATTAAAGCCATCCGTTACGTAATCCGGCTTGATCAGCTCACCGATTTCATTGACGCAGATATACTCAAAATAATCCTTGTTATAGGATCGTCCGCAGAGCTTTTTATTTTCCTTCTGCTCTTCCTGAAGCTTCAGAAGCCGATCGTGGACAAAAGGAACAAGCGGAAGAGTACGCCGGCTGGATTTCGTCTTGGTTGTATCCGAGGCATATAGCGACTGCTTTCCGTCTATCGTGCAGCTTGTGACAGTGTGCCGGATCGTTATGGTGTTTCGCTCAAAATCTACAGCGCTCCATTTCAGGCCAATAGCTTCACTTCTGCGAAGGCCGTAGAATGCGCCAAGCAGAATCGGAATTTCAAGCACCGTTCCCTTGGATGCTTCGAACAGCTTTTTGATTTCCTCTGCATCATAGAAGCTTCCAATAAACTTTTCCTTTCTGGGGCGTTCAACCTTATCTGCCGGGTTAACCGGGATAAGATCGGTTTTGACCGCATACTTCAGAGCCTTGTGAATATTGGAATGATAGTGAATGACGGAAAACGCGCTGACACGTTCCAACTGCTTCAGATAAAAATCCTGAATATCACTTGCCTTCAGCTTCGTGAGCGTTATCTTATGTTCCCTGAAATACGGCACAATGACGGAGTTGACCATCTCTGAATACGAAGAGTATGTAGGAACCGCAATGGAAGTTCTGACAATACTCAGCCATTTTAGCATGTAATCGGCAAAGAGTATGTCATCCTTCTTCACTTCCGGTGCAGTTGCCTCGAACGACCTCCTGGCTTCTGCCAGCACTGCTTCTGCACGCTTCTTATTCCCTTTGACTTCTAGGCCGGTTGTAATCCATTTTGTCCTGCGCTTACCGGTTTCATCGATATAACTTAATACGACATAATAGTATCCGTACTTTTCTTGAAGATGTCCTGCTACCAATTTTTTATCCTCCTTTGTATTGCAGCAGCATACACCTACCGTTGACGGGACTATTATATCAGAACAGTTGCTGCAATTCGAATTTTTTCAGTTGTTTGCACTGGCTTCACCGAAGATCTTGAGATAGGTGAAGAGATGCGCTTTGGGAATCCGATAAACGCGCCCGACCTTCAGGCAGGCAATCTTTCCATCCCGTAGCAGACGATATCCCATTTTCATACTGACACCTAAAATCTCACACATCTGATCAATGCTCAATACATCTGGATAGTCCTTGAGCATCAGCTTATAAGCGTCCTTCTGCGTAATTACTGTTGTGTTGTTCACCAAAACCACCCCCCTGAATTTCGTATTAGCTTTACGGCAAAAAGGATGGACAGAACCGGATTGCAGTACTGTCCATCCTTTCAGCTGTAAATGCGTAGTAGAAAAGACAGCCGCGCCGATTATTTTACCAAATGGCCATGAGAATTTTTCGGTCCATTTCCGGCGCGGCTGTCCTTCTCCGTTTCGATTTAAAATACGTTCACAAATATCCGGGACGGGCGGCAGCTACCGCCCTCATAGGAATCACACCTCCCTCCATGCTTATGGCGGGCCGTCCTCATTGCCTGCGACGCTTTTAACGCTCGGACTGTGACTGAACGGAAGTATCATGATCGGACGCATGAGATCATCGCCAGTGGGCCAGCTACGGCCCGCCTGCGGCATCGGTATTGCTCGCTCGCCCTTAATGGGGGTCATGGCGTACCTGCCGCGTGGCTTTTCCCATCGGTTCACGCGCCCAACGTATCCGGGATATCCTTTATTCTCTTTTCAAGCTACAATTGAGAGCTATAAAACATCCTCTCAATAACCATGACATTTTTGGACCGTTTGTTACCCCTCGCGGAAAATATTTTTTAGTATCCGCTCCAGATTTAGCAACCCACGGATTATTGAGGAACAAACAGCTTTTCGGCTTACGCCCTCAGCCTTGGCAATTGACGATTGACTCATATCCATGAAGTAGTAAGCGTAGATGCGTTTTGCCTGCTTGTCCGGAAGCTTTGCGATTGCGGCATGGAGCTGTTCGTATGTACACTTGCGCTCGTATATCTCCCAGGGTGAGAGGGAGACGAACAGAATGTCGTGCTCAATGCCGTCACAGCAGTCAAGAGAATACTGTGCATGATGCCGATACATCCGCCGCGTGTATGCTTTGTCTTGCAGTTCTGCTTCCAGCAATACGGCCGCAACTTCATCGGGAATATCAATAAAAAGATCTGAATTGTAATGCGGGTAATAATCCCGCAGATTAATCTTTGGCATGCGGTTTTCCTCCGTTTCGTTTTTTTGATAAGAAAAATCGAAACGGAGAGGGCGGTGAGCGGCATCTTAAATTAAGTTTATAGAATAAAAACAGAGCATACTCGCGGACGATGTTGTCCCGCAGTATGCTCACATATAATTCGTATTGAATATGTACTAATAGTTCGTGTTTGTAGCTACATTGTTCCTTCTTATAGAAGGAGCTTTTTTTGAGAGGTTACCAACTAAGAGGATACATGGACGCTTGATGTCCGCTTCATCACGCCCGGCCGCTGCGGAGCAGCGGCCGCCTAAAGCTCAGAGCATATCGAACACGCATAGAAAACCCTCCAAACCCGCAAGTCTGGAGAGTTTTAATGAATCAAGATTCAGGCATGATAATACTCCCGCCAAACTTACGTTTTTTTTATTTGGCGGGTGCCGCCTTGCTGTGTTTACAGATATGTATCAGTTCGTAATCTAACCACCACTGTCAGTACGTTCCTAATTTCATATAACCACTGTAGAATCTTGTTAGAGGTGAACTGATAGTGAATGAATTACTAAATACATTCGGCCAGACGATAAAAGGCGCGAGAAAAGTTGCCGGATTAACGCAGGAAGCTCTTGCCGAAAAAGCGGGTGTAACTACCCGGTACATAATGGCCATCGAAAATGAAAATAAACATCCCAGCATGAAAGTTCTATATAAATTAATCCGCTCTTTACAGATATCTGCTGATACAATCTTTTATCCTGAAAGCAAAGCAATTAATTCAAAGGTCGAAAAGCTTGTTCGTTTAATAAATCAATGTGATGAGCGTGAGATAGAGGTAATATCAGCGACAGTAGATGCTCTATTGGAACGTAAATAAAAGATGTGTCCTGATTCTGCAAATGGGCAGACTCAGGACACATCTTTCTTTATTTTGCCGGATTGCTTTGTCCGGTAAAAAGATCAGCGATAATATCCACGCATTTATCAATACCGATGGCGCCGCTGTTCAGCGAGATATGGTAATTTTGTGACATGCCCCATTCCTTTTCGGTGAAATGCTTGTAATTAATCCGACGTTTGGTGTCTTTATCTTTTAAGCGCTCTTCAGGCGTCTTTTCTGTTGTGCCGTAAAGACTTACAATACGTTCCGCTCGAAATGAGGTGTCGGCATGGATAAAAACGCGCAGGCAATCGGCTCTGTCTTTCAGAATATAATCCGCGTTTCTTCCGACGATGACACAGGGCTCCTTATCCGCCAGTTGCAGAATCACTTTTCTCTGCACATCCCAGAGAATATCTGCCGCACACAGCCCACCCAACATACCTTCTTGAAAATTGTAAGCAAAAGCACTCTTGCTTGGTGCATATTCGCTTTCGTCTGAAACAAATTGCTGATCCAGCCAAGTTTCAATCGCCATCTGTTTGACCAGCTCCTTGTCATAATAAGTAAGGCCAAGGCGTTCAGCCAGCGTCTTTGCGATAGTTCTTCCACCGCTGCCAAACTCCCTGCTGATTGTGATAATCCTTTTTTCCACTTTGCTCATGCTCCTTTATTTATAAGATGGCCTTGATTGGCTTTTCCATTGTTTCTTTTAGCTTACGGTAGCTTCGACCGTGAATCACAATAATGAATACATGGATGCATTAAATAATCGCTTATAGTAAAAACGATTATTCTCCCGCTTCCGGCACGCTAGCTGCGCTCAGCCGACGCAAATCCCGGTAGAACTGAACCATAAATACTGCGGCCAGGAGGATCGCAAGCGCATCAGCAACAGGCTGTACCCACGCAATACCGTTCAGACCGAATATTCTTGGCAAAAGCAACATTGCCGGAATGAAGAACAAACCCTGACGGCTGACACTTAGAAGGCCACCCTGTGTTCCTTTTCCCATTGCCAGAAAAACAGCCATCGCGACCTGCTCGAAACCGAAGAGAGCGAAAATCACTCCATTGGCACGCAGAGACAGCGCGCCGATTCGAATCAGTTCTGTGTCGCTCTTCGTAAAGATAGACATGAGTTGACTTGGAAAAAGCAGCATAATCGCCGCGACAATGACGCAGAAGATGGTTGACCATTTCAGCGTCGTATTGACAAGTTTTCTGACGCGGTCATAGTTCTTTGCGCCATAATTGTAGCCAACAATCGGCTGGAAGCCCTTCAAAAAACCGAACACAACATACGTTCCAAGTGTCATCAGACGAATTGCGTCGCCGAACGCCGCCACGGCGGAATCGCCGTATGCCTTCGCCGCGGAGCTTGTCATGCCCATGGAAACGCTGGACAAAAGCTGATAAACAAGGATGGGAACGCCCACCTTGAAAATTTCCCGGAAGATATACCATTTTCCGGTATACAGCCGCAGAGAGAAACGAAGAGTCCCTTTTTTGCCCAAAATATGCAGCAGGAACATTACCGACACAACCGCCTGAGAGAACACAGTCGCTACGGCTGCGCCTCGGATCCCCATATGTAAGCTGAACATACACACCGGGTCCAGTATCACATTTAAACCGCCTCCGAGAAGCATGGAAATCATCGCCAGTTTGGCGCGGCCCTCTGCGATTACAATGTTGTTCATGGTAACATTGAAAATGTCGAAAAACGCGAGGCCGATATAGACAACGGCATAATCGGTTGCGAAGGGAAGGATCGTGTCCGTCGCCCCAAGGCCGCTGAGAATCGGATTCAGGAAACACAGGCAACCAATACTGGCTAAAATACCCACAAAGAGGCTGGTGAACATTGCGGTGGACGCAGTCCGGTTTGCACCCTCCATATCTTCTTTTCCGAGAAGTCTCGCGATGAAAGACCCTGCGCCGGTGCCGAAGGTCATACCTAACCCGATGATAATTTGTATAATGGGGAACACAACCGCGATTGCCGCCTGCTGCGAAGTCCCGAGCCATCCGGCGAAGTAGGCGTCCACAATGCTGTACAGCGCTGAGACGAGCATTCCAATCATGGTGGGAAGTCCCATTTTTAGCAATGCGGTGGATACTTTTCCGCTCCGCATCATTTCAAGTTTCTGATCTTTTTCGTTCATAAAGTATTTTCCTTTCAAATATTGTTTAGCTGCTATACGCTTTAACAAAAAATAAATAGCGCTTTTATTATGAAATCCAGCAAACCAGTGTAGCTGCTATACGCTTTAGCCTAAAAACCATCCGGCCGGGGCCGGATGATTATTTTTGCCAACGGTCTGGATGCACTTCTTTTTCATAGGCGTCAAGTTTTACATCAAGCGAATTAAGGAAGTCTTTCAAAAACTCCTTATTTTGCTCAGTGGCGTTTTCAAGCGTGGCTTTGAAAAGCCCATCAAATTCCTGATGCAGCTCTTCATGGTATTGATAGGCTGTTTCACCCTTTGGAGTTAATCTTAATGAGAGCCTTGACAGATTACGGGGGTCGGTATCCTTGATGATCATACCCTTGCGTTCCAGCTTGCCGATAATTTGGGAAACCGCGCCTTTCGTCACGCCCAACATATCGGCCAAACCCGTCACGTGGATTCCCTCGTTCTCTTTGATGGATTTGATCATATGGACTTCCGCCTCGTATAAGGGTTGGTCTGTGCCGTAATACCGTGTCTTCTTGTCAATCTCAGAAAACTTGGTGACTACCCTTAAAAAAGTGTAGCTTATCTTTGTTCTGTTTTTTGATTTCATATTTGTCATGATCATAGTATATAGCAGCTAAACGCATTTGTCAATACCAGCCTTTTTTAATTGTGAATCACAAACTAATTCGAGTCGATTCAAGGACTCGCTGCTGATTACATGCTCAATCCGACAGGCATCTTGGGCTGCTGTTTGTTCATCCACATTCAGCACTGATGTGAGCAAGCATTTTAAGAGTGTATATTTCTTTTCAAGATCCGCCGCCAATCTCTCACCATAAGCAGTAAGGTAAATCCTTTTCTTCGAATCCATTTCTATCAGGTTCAGTCCTCTGAGCTTTTTGACCGCAACGCAGACGCTCGCCTTTGAATATCCGAACAGAACGGCAAGGTCAACAGAACGAACTTCACCCCGACATTGCTGAAGCTGATAGATCGCTTTCAGGTAATTGCCCATCGACTCATTGAGTTTTTTCATGCTTTATCACACGGTCAGGCTGCGGTCATGGGAGCTGGAATTGGCATGCCGTCTGCGGTTAGCTGATAACCTGTTTCATCGCAGATGATTGTTATTTCCGCCTCGACAGGTTTGTAGCCAAACACTCTGTGCGATGTATGCGTTGCGTTATCGCCAATGTGAAAAATATCTTGAATTTCTCGGCCGCTCAGCCAAGCCTTACACAGTTTAAAAACATGCCGGCTGCCGACGACCTCCCGGTCTGTTTTCACAAGACTGCACAAATAATTGATCAAAACCTCCGGCAGATTATCTGCCACTTGCCGCGATGCGGTAATACCCGGTTTTTTATTGTAAGATGTCTTCATACTTATATTTGCCTCCCGTTTCTGTTTCTGTTTACATGCTACCACCTCTTTTTAAATTCAATTTATCGTGAATATAAACACAGTTTAAACGGACTGATTTTTAGGAATCGAAATTATGAAGGTCGTTCCTTCGCCCGGATTACTATTCACATCTATATTGCCGTGATGCAGCTGGACAATCCTTTTAACAATCGACAAACCGAGCCCGCTGCCCCCTGCGTTTCTGCCGCGGGACTTATCCGCCATGTAAAAGCGCTCGAAAATATGCGTCATCGTTTTTTCTGTCATCCCGATACCGCTGTCCGATATCGAGACCTGAATTTGCGTATCGTCGCCGGACACAACGATTGCAATTTTTCCGCCGTCAGAAGAAAATTTGATGCTGTTGTTCAGAAGATTAATCCAAACCTGGCTAAGCAGATATTCGTCGGCAGTAATGTCAACCGCGCCCTCATTCAGCGAGATATCCATGTTTTTCTCCGACCACTGGGGTTCCAGACACAGGATCACGTCTTTGAGCTGCCTGCTGAGTGAATAGGTCTTCGGATTGATTTCGGAAGACTCGGATTCCAGCGTCGAAAGCCTCAGCAGGTTTTCACCGAGCTTTGACAGGCGCAGGCTTTCCGACTCAATGACCTCGATATAATGAAGCTGCTCGTCCCTGGAAAGAGTCTCATCCTTCAGCAGGGAAACAAAACCTCTGATGGAGGTCAGCGGAGACTGTATTTCATGGGAAACGTTTGAGACGAAGTCCTGACGCATGGTTTCCATTCCGCTTAATTCCTGTGCCATATTGTTGATCTTATCTGCAAGATCTGAAATGTGTTCGTTATGGTATCTGGCGTCTTCACATTTTTCCTTGTCAATCCGTATTTCAAAATCGCCCTTGGATATTCGGTCCAAGGCCTCCTCAATCTCATTAAGAAACGCGTGGTAGGACTCATTATACGATTTATGTCTTCGATTGCCGCCCAAATGATAGGCTGTTTTATAGATAAGAGCCAACAGCATCAGTATAATAATACCTGCAAGTGAGCCTATGGATTGAATGGCTGCTTCCCTGAAGGTGATTCCGTTCCCGAAAAGAAAACCGATCGCATAAGCCGATAATAGAAAACATGCAAAAATCAGTGCTACAAAAAGGAAAAACAGGCACAGATGCTTTGCGTGATGTTTCATTTCATTACCTCCAATCTGTAGCCAACGCCTCTGATCGTTGTAATTTTAAAACCGTAAAGCTCCTGTGGGAATTTGTCTCTGAGCCGCCCAATATGGACATCCAGCGTGCGTTCGTTTCCATCAAAGTCGTATCCCCAGATATCTTCAATCAGCCTGTCGCGTGAAAATGTTCTTCCAGGAGAGCCTGCGAGCATAAACAGCAACTCAAATTCTTTCAGCGGGAGTGTGTTTTCCTCGGTTTCTGTCTTCACCATGTACTGATTTTGGTCAATCACAATTTTCCCGATTTCTATGGTTTTGGAAGCCGCTATATTGCAGCGCTTCAGGAGCGCTTTCACACGTGCAGTCAGCTCCGTAGGATCAAACGGTTTTGTAAGATAGTCATCCGCTCCAAGCTCAAAACCCTTTACTTTCTGACTCGTTTCTCCCTTGGCTGTCAGCATGAGTATGGGAACCTCACAAAATTTTCTGACCTCTTTGCAAAATTCCCAGCCATCCATATTCGGCATCATAATGTCCAATACGATTAAATCCACCTTGCTATTCTCCAGCTTTTCCAGCGCATCCACGCCGTCACCGGACTCCAGCGCTTCAAAGCCCTCTTTTTTCAGAATCAACCTGATCAGTTCGCGTATATTGGGATCGTCATCAACGACCATGATTTTATTCACTGGGATGCCTCCTTTGAAGCTGCTTTTTTACACTATGATAAAGCATGTATTTAAACAGGGTTTAAATTGACCCACATACTCTTTCATAAGTTTATAGCATCTAAACACTATTGTCCATAACATGCAGGTTAATTACCGGAAGTCCGAGGGCCTTCAAAGATTCCTATCTTGGTATATTACCGGTCTTCCGGCAAACAGGAAGCCGGAAGAGCTTGGCGCGGAGTGTTGAGTCACTACTACATTGTTGTAGCCGGAGGCACAGTGGATGACTGTCAGAGTTCCGGCGTCATTCTTAACGACGATGCCGACATGCTCGCAGCCTGGATAAAACACCAGATCGCCGGGCAGTGCGTCGCTCCAGGCAATGGCATCGCAATAGCCGTACTGATCGGCCGCGCCGCCGCCGTGTCCGATGATGTATTCACCATCGTAGGCGTTGTAGAAAGTCCAGTCCACAAACCCACTGCAATCTAATCCGAACGGGCGAACCGTTCCGGTAGTAGGGCTGTCGTCAGCCGTGACTTTCATCGGGGTTCCCCATCGGCTGTCCCAGCCGAGCACGAGAGACTTGCCACCCCAGAAGTAACTCACCTTGCCAACCAGCGAATAGGCCGTCAGCACGACGTCGGTGCGCTCCTCGCTCAAATCGTCGGGCAGCGTATCCATGATTTCAGCTATCTCATCAACCGATAAGGTAATATCCGTATAGCTGCCGGTCAACCGCATGAACAGCTCCTGGTATTCAGGCTTCATCAGTTCGTTGAGCTGTTCCGCCTGCTGGGCACCGAAACCATACTCCGCGATCATGTCGGTGCAGGTCTTATAGCTGACGGAGATCGTCAGGATAGTTTCATGCGTGATTGTCGTTGTTTCCACACTCTCTCCGTTTACAATTTCCGTGGTCGTCTCCTCGTGTTCAACGATATCGGTATCAAAGGTGATGCTGTTCATATCCCAGAAGACAGTCCGCAGTATATCTGTTTTGATCTGGTCAAGCGTCGCCACTTCCACGGGGTTCTCCGGATCGGATGTAGCCTTGACAGCATAAACGGCAAGCACCTCGCTCCAATTGGCGACCAGGCTTGCCGTTCCTTCGTTATTGATGATGAGCGTATCATGCGGCGTGTCTGCTATGATATCGTCGATCTTTTCCGAGAATTCGCTGTTGATCTGAGCCACGACTTCCGGCATAGAGGGGTTATCTTCATAGCCCTGTTCGGAAGCAAAAATGCCAAGTGGAGAACAAAAAACAAATCCCACGGCAGCTATGACCACGATGACGGCAATGGCAATCCATCCGCCAGCCGCAATTGCGGTCACAAGTCCTTTGACCGTGGTGATGACGGTCTTTACGGTTGCAGCAGTTGCTTTTGCTACGCTTTTAGCTGTGACGGCCGCTGCCTTTGCCGCAGCGCGTGTTGCCTGCGCGGCCTTTTGCGAAGCTTTTACAGTCGCCTGTGTCGTTTTCCGGGCTGCCGTAGTTTCTGTTTGCGAGGTCTTGACGGCAACTTTCGACGACTGTTCGGCTGTTTTGACACTTCGCTCTGCCGTCTTAACAGAACCTTGTGCACTTGTTTTGATTACTTTTTCAGAGGAACGGACATTTTGCTTGATGCCTCGTTCCACCGTTCGGACACCCTGCCTTGCTTTTTTCCCGGCATAGTCGGAAACAGGGCGCTCCGTGCGCCAACGAACGCTGTCCCGTGCGAAGTCGCGCCCATGCGCGGTATAATCGGGAGGGTTACTCCGAGAGACGTGCGGTTCATGTGAGGATGTGGATGCTTTTGAAGCAGCGGCATTCTGCTGCTGCGCCTTTGGGGATGCTCCCTTCGCTTCAGGCTGTTCCGGCCCCGGGGCGTCTTCACGCGCATTTCGCTTCTTGATCTTCTGCCGCGTTTTCTCCGCAAGGCGCTTTCCCTGATGATTCAGCTTATATCTCGCCTCATGGGTCACATTCCGTGCGCTCTCAGTTGTTCGGTCCTCGGCATAGCTGACAGGAGAATCAGCGCCAGTCTGCTGCGTCTGCTCGGTCTGCTCTTTCGTGCGGACATATGTGCTTTTCATTTTGTCGGCAACATTCGCCGCTCTGTCCAGCGCCCGGATATCTTTTACCGTATCTCTGGTTTTGATCTCTTTCAAAAGGCCGCCTCCCTTCGCCATGAAAAAAGAACAACCGCCGAAGCGATTGCTCTTTTGACAGTAATTCGTTTATGTTTACAGCAGGTTTTCGTCCGCCCAGGTGTCAAATACCCGCAATTGTTCCTCCGTGTGGAAATAATGCTCTCCATGCTCAAGTATCTGAACGTTGGCCTTGTATTTGTCTGAAAATGCAGCGATTTCATCCCATTCGGACACATTGTCGTCCGAACCATACAGGATGGCTGTCGGTATGTTCCATTCATTGACAGGGTTTTTCCTGACATAGCTGTAATAATCCCAATCCAAAGTCTGCCCAATCAGCAAGGGGATCTGACGCTCTTTCTCCAGCCGCTCTTCGCTCACCTGAAAGCCTGTCATCATATTCTGTATGATGCGTTCCATGTTTACGACCGGAGAGAGGAATAAGCTTTGCTTTATATTGAAGTCTTGGTAGGCAAGCAGGCTGAAATAAGCGCCCATGCTACACGCAAAAAGGCTGATATCGGGTGACAGTGACCGGGCAAATTCAAGGACAGCTGTCAGATCACTGATACAGTTCCAAGGGTTGCATTCATAGGCCTCGTTTGCGCGCTCGCCGTGCTTCGGCAGATCAAAGCTCAACGCCTGATATCCGTGCTGCACGGCTCTTTGAGCCATCATTGAAATCACGGTATCCTCTTTATTGGAAAGATTGCCGTGAACTTCAATCAGCAATTTCAAACTTTGCTCTCCCCATAAAACGGCGGGAATCCTAATTTCATTATTTGTTATGTAAAAATGTTCTATTTTCATAACTAGGCTCCTAATACGATAAGAAAATTCACTGTTCCAGCTTGTCCTCTAGTAGGTACTTCAGCATCTTTTGAGGATTATTCAAAAATTGCTTCGTCAGGGTATAGTGCTCCGTTTCCTCATAAGGCGTCAGGCTGATATCGTCGTCTGTCAGCACAAATATGTCAGCGTCAGGATAGGCCATAAGGATGGGCGAGTGGGTCGCTATGATAAACTGCGAATTGTTTTTGACCAAAGAATCAATGGCGGCCAGCAGCGTCATCTGCCGTGATGGAGACAGCGCGGCCTCCGGCTCATCCAGAATGTAAACGCCGTTTCCCCCGAACCGGTTTAAGACAAGCGACATGAAGCTCTCTCCGTGTGACTGCTTGTGCAGCGATACACCGCCATAGCTTTCAATTACTTTTGGTTCGAAGGAAGGCTCACTATCCATTTTATCTATATTGGATGCCACATTATAAAAGCTTTCGGCGCGCAGGAAAAAGCCGTCCTTTGGCCTTTTGACGCCTTTACAGACGGTCAGATATTGACACAAATCCGAATGGGTCTCCTCTGTGGCAAAATTGAAATTTCTCGTCCCGCCTTCGGCGTTAAAGCCAAAAGAAACGGCAATCGCCTCAAGCAGTATGGATTTCCCTGTGCCGTTTTCGCCGACGAAGAAGGTCACCTTATTCTTGAAAGGCAGTTGTTCCTTTCGGATCTGGTTTTTCACGACCGGCAGGCCAAAAATATAGCTGTCGTTATCCCCGGCATCTTTATGTATTTTTAACCCTTGGATATATAAGTCACTGAACATGTCACACCTCGAGCCTTAATTGGCAATTGCTGTGATTAAATCCCGCTCAATTCAACGTATTTTTCAAAAATCCGCTGCGCGTGGATTTCCGTCGTATTGAGAAATGGTATCCCGTATTCACTCTTGGTCAGGATCAGAGGAAGTTCCGTACAGCCCAACACCACGCCGTCTATCGACTCGTCGGTTACCAGTCTCTTTACGATTTTCAAAAGGCCGTTTCGCGTCTCTTCAAGAAATACGCCGTGCTCGATCTCCGAAAGCAGCTTCTGCTGAATATAGCGCTGTTCTTCCTCGTTCGGAACAACCATCGCAATCCCGCTCTTATCAAATTCGGCCTGATAATAGCTGCTCTGCATGGTGAACAGAGTTCCCAGCAGGCCGACTTTTTTCAGAGCCTGCTTTTCAGCTTCTATCCGCGCCGCTTCCACAATGCTGATTAGCGGAATCGGCGACACCCGCCGGACCTGCTCAAAAACGATATGCGGCGTATTGGAAGCTATAAACGCGAGATCCGCGCCGGCGTTTTGAAGCGCACGAACGGCGTCCGCCAGCATACCGGTCAAACCGTCCCAATCCTTACCCGAAACGAACTTTAGCATGGCGGTCATGTTGATGCTGTTTATAATTATTTCAGGATAATCGTCACCGCTAATATTTTTCTGATAGAGCTTTATCAGGCGCTGATAGTAATCTACCGTCGATTCCGGCCCGACTCCGCCGATCATTCCGATTTTCATGAGCTGTTCGTTCCCTTCAGACCTTATTTGCCTTCTGTGCTACTACGTAAATATTTTATCATATGGTCAGTGAAATCAGTGAGAGCTTTTCGGCATGGGCGAGCTTTTTCAGCGCCGCCTCACGCTTCAGCGCCTCACTTTTCGTGGGAAAGCACTCAGAGAAAACCAGTTCAACCGGCAGACGAGAACGGGTATATTTTGCACCCCGTCCGCTGTTATGCACAGCAGCGCGGCGGGTTGGATCGGTTGTGTAGCCGCTATAAATGGTGCCGTCGGCGCAGCGGAGCATATATGCGTAATGATTGGCGGCTTCTGAGGGTTTCATTAATGTCACTTCCTTGTTTTGCAATCCGTTTGGGATTTTATATAATAAACATAGCACTAAACCGCTGGCGCGGTGGCAACGTGACTGAAAGCCTTTTCTTCTACTGAACCTGCTGCGTATGCGGCAGGTTTTCTCTTTATCCTTTACAATGGAACCATCACTTTTAAGGAGATGATTCCATGACAAATGA